>JBFMAL010000015.1:0-62041 GCA_040755615.1 Bacillota bacterium | reverse complement strand
CCCGCTCGACTTGCATGTCTTAGGCACGCCGCCAGCGTTCGTCCTGAGCCAGGATCAAACTCTCCGTAAATATCTCTCCACCGGCGCTCTCACGCCGGCAGACCTTTACCTGAAGCCTGTCTCTGGCTCTTTCTCTTCTTCGCTTCTTGCCGTTTCCGGCTGAAACTTTCCTCTCTCACTGTTCAGTTTTCAAGGACCAAGGTTTCCGCCCTCATCAGGCAGATCATACTTTATCATATTTCTGGTACCCGGTCAAGTTGGTTTTGCTTGTCCATTTACTGCAACCCAACTGTTATTCCGGTCTGCGCCACAAAAAACTGTGCGCCCCCAAGGTCGCACAAGAGTTGGTAGCCCCAAGGGGATTCGAACCCCTGTTACCGCATTGAGAGCGCGGCGTCCTAGGCCTCTAGACGATGGGGCCTAACCTTTTTATTAGCGCAACTAGGATTATACTATATGGATAATGGGTTGTAAAGATTCAAAACCACTGATTGAAGAGACTTTTGTTACCTTTCAAGGTCCATACGCTCTATCTCGCTAATAGCCTGGTTCACGGCTTCTTCGAGTTCAACGGCCTTTTCTTGAGATTTTTCGCTCACACTTGCAAACCTTTCCTCAAGAGCCTTCTTTCTTTCATCCAGGGCAATCCTGAACTTGGTGAGAGCTTCATCTACTTCCCGCCTTGCTCTCTCCAGCTTCTCAGCGGTCATCTCCACGCTTCTGTCAGCTGCTTCTTTCGCTTCCTCAAGTTTTTTCGAAAGATAGTGCCTGGTGTCTTTTCCTGACTGAGGAGCAAAAAGCATTCCGAGGACCGCGCCTAAGACACCGCCAATTAATAAGCCTGCTAGGAAACTATCGTTCCTGTCCTGAGCCATAGCCACGCCTCCCTGCTTCTATTTGCCGGGAAAACCGGCAGGCTGCAACCTGGGCCAGAATATCACTCGCTGAACGCAGGTATCTTTCTAACTGTCACGCTCCCGCCACTGGTTCCGGATCGCAGCCAACCGTCGTACCCGCCCCAAGCTTGGACCATACTATCGTCGTGCTTATCTATTTATGATAGCAACCTTTCAGCGTATGGGCAAACGATTGGCAACAATCAGCTAAAAACCCGCCGGAGCAGGCAGGTCAATTAACTAGCGTGGAAGTGCTTTTGTTTGGCTGGGGAGGGTGGATTCGAACCACCGCAACCAGATCCAGAGTCTGGCGTCACTACCACTAGACCACTCCCCAACCGGCGCTACGATGTTTCTGTGTCTCTCAGACGCAAGGCTAATTATAACACACAAAACAGCAACGGGCAAGATGCCGTAAGTCCGCTTGTGATCGTGCTGTGATATTGTCACCTTGAAAAAAGTCTGTGAAAATGTCACCAGGAGAGGAAATATTTCATTGAGCCGAAAGCAAGCCAAGAAAGTCTTTGTCATTAACAAGACGTGCAGTATTGCTTTTGAACCTCAATGAACGGCCTTTAAAACGGCCTTTAATAGTATACATCGATTCATTGGCATCGAGACGTGCTTGGAAAGACATCCACCGGCAGTGTGCCGCTTTTTGGCTCAGAATGGCTCAACCCGCGTTCACGTATCGGTTCTCAAGGTACTCAATGGCTCGATCCAGTCGTCGGATTGTCTCTTCCTTCCCAAGTAAGACCATCACATCAAATAGCCCCGGCCCTACCGTGCGCCCTGTTAGTGCCAGCCTGGTGGGATGAATTAGTGCACCGCCCGGAATTGCAAGCCTGTAGATTACTTCCCTGTATGCCCGCTCGGTGTTCTCCAGATCGAACTCATAGACTCCCGAAAGTGCCTCGCGTCCCGCCCGGAGGATCCGTATTACATCGGATGACCCAAAATGCTTCTTTTCTCCTTTTTCGTCATAATCAAAATCTCCAGAGATGAAGTAACTGGATGTTTCAGCGAGTTCAGTCAAGGTTTTCGCCCGGTCTCTCAACACTCTTACTATCTTCTTAAGCTCCGCCAAACTGCCATGAAAGCCCATGGAGCGATAATAGGGCAGCGCACGCTCAACAATAACGTCAAGGTCCATCTCCCGGAGATAGTGTCCGTTCATCCATGTTATTTTCTGTATATCGTAAATCGCTGGGGTTTTTGACACCCGTTCCAGGGAGAACTGCCGTATCATTTCGTCCTTGTCCATGAATTCGGACCCTGTTTCCGGCGACCAGCCGAGGAGTGCCAGGTAGTTCAGCAACGCCTCCGGCAGGTACCCCTGAGCCTGGAATTCTCCTACACTGATGGCGCCGTGTCTTTTACTTAGCTTTGTTCTATCGGGAGCCAGTATCATCGGGACGTGGGCAAATTTCGGCGCCGGAAGACGGAGCGCATCATAAAGCATGAGCTGCCTCGGTGTATTCGACAGATGCTCATCAGCCCTTATAACATGACTTATGCCCATAAGGTGATCATCCACGACGCAGGCGAAGTTGTATACGGGCATACCGTCGGATTTTAGTACTATAAAATCTCCTATCGCCACGTTATCAAAGGCAACGTCGCCGTGAATCAGGTCGCTGACGACTGTTACACCATCATCAGGTGTTCGCAGCCTCAGCACGGGGCGCCTTCCCTCCCGCTCAAATCCATCTATCTCTTCCCGGGTCAGGTGCCTGCAGCGGCCATCATACCGAGGCGGCAGTCCTTCTTTTCGCGCTTTCTCTCTTCTGGCTGCAAGCTCTTCCGGTGTACAATAGCACCGGTATACCGCACCCGACTGCACCAGCCTGTCTGCATATTCCCTGTGAATCTCCCGCCTTTGTGACTGGAAATAGGGACCAAAGGGCCCGCCTACCAGTGGGCCTTCGTCCCAGTCCAGTCCAAGCCATTTAAAGCTCTCCAGTATTTGAGAAACCGAGTCCTCTACGGTGCGTTCAGCATCCGTATCTTCTATCCTGAGTATGAATTTCCCAACGTGATGCCTTGCGAAGAGCCAGTTAAACAAGGCTGTTCTAGCCCCGCCTATATGGAGGTAGCCTGTAGGAGAGGGCGCGAATCTGACTCGAACTGTCAACAGGACACCATCCCTTTCAACATCAGGAGACCTCGCACCGCTTCAGGAGAGTCTCCCAGCTATTATCCACGTACTGCTGGAATTCATCAATGAGGTGACGGTTTTCGGGTTTGAACAGGTGTCTGAACCTGCCCTGATGCTTCAGCCATTCCTCAACAGGCTTCTTTTCCTTCGGTCTGAAGGTCAGATTCCACTTGCCGTTTTCCACCTCATACAGTGGCCAGAAGCATGTATCCACAGCAAGCCTCAAGAGAGATATCGTCTCTGACGTCTCGGTTCTCCATCCTCGCGGGCAGGGAGCGAGCACATTGATAAAAGCAGGCCCTTCCACAGCCAGAGCTTTTTTCATCTTCTTGATGAGGTCTGTGAAGTGGCTTGGTGAACCCTGAGCCACATAAGGTATGTTGTGTGCCGCCATTATGGCTGTGAGGTCCTTTCTGTGCTGCAGCTTCCCCGGAACGACTGCTCCGACGGGAGAGGTGGTGGTATCGGCACCCAGCGGTGTGGCGCTTGATCTCTGCACCCCGGTGTTCATGTAAGCGCCATTGTCATAGCACACATATACCATGTTATGCCCTCGTTCCATCGCGCCAGAGAGTGACTGGAAGCCTATATCATAGGTACCCCCGTCTCCGCCAAAGGCTATGAACTTGAAATCTTCCTTAACCTTTCCCTGCTTCTTCAGAGACCTGTAGGCGGCTTCCACGCCTGATATGGTAGCAGCCGCATTCTCAAATGCACTGTGGATCCAGGAGCAATTCCACGCCGAGTACGGGAATATGGAAGTAGAAACTTCGAGGCATCCAGTTGCATTCCCGATTACCACCGGGTTATCCAGCGCAGAGAGAAGCTGTCTTACCGCAATCGGAGCCCCGCAACCTGCACAGAGACGGTGTCCGGGAGTAAGGATATCCGGCTTCTTTGAGAGCTCCTTGAGGTTCACAGACATCGACCATCCCTCACTCTCTAACGCCCAGGTGCGTAACAAATTCTACAGCGTCTCCGCCCTGAGCTATAATTTTAATATCATTGAATACTCTTCTTATTTCCTCTATCCCTAGGTCTCTTCCTCCAAGGCCATAAATGTAGCCGGAAATCTTCGGCCTGATCTCCAGGTCATACAGCCCAGCCCTGATTTCGGTGAAAACCGGACCACCGAACCCGCTGAAGGAGTCAGCCCTGTCCATCACAGCCACGGCCTTCACCTTCCCGAGTACCTCCTGAAGCGCTTTGTACGGGAACGGCCGGAACACTCTGAGTTTTAAAAGCCCCGCCTTTTCGCCGGCAGCGCGCAGCTCGTCCACCACAACCCGGGTCGTACCTGCAGCAGATCCCATTATCACTACGGCGTATTCCGCATCATCCATCCTGTACGCTTCAAACAACTTGTATTCACGGCCCGAGAGTTTTTTGTACTCGTCCGCCACCTCGAGAATAACCGGAAGCGCAGCCTTCATTGCCTCCGCCTGTTGCTTCTTATGCTCGAAATAGTAATTCTGCAAATCCAGCGGCCCGTACATAACCGGGCGCTCTGTGTCAAGTAGCGTGTAATCGGGTTTGTATTCGCCGATGAATGTCCGCACCTCTTCATCCTGGAGTATCTCCAGGTTTTCCATGCTATGACTTGTGATGAATCCATCCTGGCAAACCATGACCGGAAGGAGTACGCGCTTGTCCTCCGCTATCCTCACTGCCTGCAAGAGGTTATCGTATGCTTCCTGGGCGCTCTCCGAATAAAGCTGTATCCATCCTGAATCGCGAGCTCCCATTGAATCACTGTGATCGCAGTGTATGTTGATTGGTCCCGACAAAGCCCTGTTTACCACAGGCATTACGATGGGCAGCCTGAAGGAAGCCGCGATGTAGACTACTTCCCACATCAACGCCAGCCCCTGTGAAGACGTGGCGGTCATTGCTCTCGCGCCAGCAGCCGCAGCGCCAATTGTAGCACTCATGGCGCTGTGTTCGCTTTCAACAGTCACCAGTTCAGTCTTGACCTGACCGTCACTGACAAAACTAGCTAAGTACTGAACTATGTCAGTCTGGGGAGTAATGGGGTAGGCGGCCACAACATCAGGGTTAATTTGTCGCATACCCAAGGCAATCGCTTCGTTCCCGGTAAGGGCCACTCTCTTGCCCATTTGCGTACCTCCTCCTTCTTCAGTGCTCTTCTATGTCTGCCTCATTTACCATCTCGAAAGCATTCCCTTTTGCGGGACATTCCGCGCGACAAATTCCACATCCCTTGCAGTGCTTGTAGTCCACGCCTACCATCTTTCCGTCCTCTACAATAATGGCTGCGTCAGGGCAGAACACCCAGCACCTCAAGCACTGAATACATTTCTCCTTTGACCACAGAGGTCTGAACGACCTCCAGTCGCCCGTTTCGTAATCCTTCGCAGAGCCAGGGTTCAGCACAACTCCACCTATCGGGAGCTCTTTCCACCCGAGTTCTTTCCTTCCGCCTATCTTCTGCTCAGGATTTGTCATCGTCACTCCGCACCTCCTGGTAAGCTCGTTCGATGGCCTTCAGGTTGCCCTCTATCACCGCGGGCTTGCTCTTAAACTTGTGTTCCAGGTTACTCCGCATCAAAGCCATAAACTTCGCAAAGGGCATGAGGCCTGTTGCCTTTAACAACGCACCCATCATGGGCGTATTGGGGATATCTCTGCCTATAGTATCCATGGCGATCGCGCTGGCATCAACAGTCATGACACGGCCTTTTTCAAGCTTGAGACGTTTGCGGATCTCTGCCGGGGACTTGGAGGTATTGACCAAAATCACACCGTTTTCAGGCAGGCCCTCTGTGACCCCTGCTTTCCCGATGAGAGTCGGGTCCAGTACTACAACAACCTCGGGTTCCGTGACGTGGCAGTGGACGTGAATGGGTTCATCACTGATCCTGTTGAACGCGAGGATAGGGGCACCCATGCGTTCGGGTCCGTACTCAGGGAAGCCTTGAATAAACTTGCCCGCTTCGGACGCAGCCTCTGCGAGCAATACGGCAGCGGTTTTCGCACCTTGCCCCCCCCGAGCATGCCACCGGATCTCCATCTGTTTGGCCATTTCAGTTCCCCCTTTGTTTGCCCATAGGAAATCCGCACAGGGCCTGTGGGCAAGCATTTTTGGTTACTGTCTTAGGATGCACAAACTCACTAACGGGCAGCTTCATCCTGCCCGGTCAAAAGCTTTCTATTGCTGTATTCAGTATTCATCTATATTCATTCACGTGGCTTGTCCATATAATGGTTATCTTGGACCGGTTGAATCACCCCAAATAGTGTAACAAATCACATAAGGGGGCGTCAAGCAACGCTGCGTTTTACAGTATATTTTGAACAATATAAAGAAGTCCCAGGCCTGGAAAACCCAGATAACCTACGCAGATGGCGGTAACAGGGTTGATGGGCAAATAAAAGCCGGCAAAACCAAGTGCCAGGTTGAAGATCCATATTGATGCAGCCCCCAGTACCGCTCGATAGATTACCCCCACTGTGTATTTAGCCGGTATTATTAATAATCTGATTACTGCATAAAGAAAAAGCAGCCCGAAGATGTAGGTAAAGACCAGCCCCAAGTCCAAAGCAAAGCACCTCCTGCATTAACTATATAGCCGGAGGCAAACAGATATGACCCTACATCGGGAACGGGATGCGGATTTGGTGCTCTTTGGCCTTCTTAAGGAGGTAAATGTAATGAAGCTGAGCCGCCTGCATACGGTAAATCGCATGGTCTACCAGTTCAGGGTCGGAAACGTTGTTAAAGTATTCCCTGGCGACCTGCAATTGTCTCCAAGCCTGGTTCACTGCTGCCACATACTCCTCGGTCTTATCCGGAGCCTTGTTCTTGGCTCCGGTAAACCTCCGGATAAGTTCCTCCACTCTCATGGTCATCCTCCCCACAGCCCATTCTACGCCAATGTGTGATTGGGCGTGACTTGCCTTTCTAAGTAAAAGGATAACCATGTTATCTGGGATGTATTCCCTAATCGACCACTTTCGCGGTCCCGCGCGCTCAATATTCCCTTCTGCCTTCAAGAGCCCTGGTCAACGTGACCTCGTCAGCATACTCCAGTTCCGTGCCCACAGGTAGTCCCCGGGCGAGCCTGGTGATTTTGAGCCCTGACTCTTTGAGAAGCCTCGTCAGGTACATTGCAGTCGCTTCTCCCTCAATATCGGTGCTCGTCGCCAGTATGACCTCGGCCACTTCGGGAGCCTTCAGCCGCGTGAACAGTTCCTTGATTCTCAGGGCTTCAGGACCTATCCCTTCCATGGGCGAAATGGCTCCGTGCAGGACATGGTATAAGCCCCGGAACACCCTCACTTTTTCAATGGCGACAACATCCCTGGGGTCTTCCACGACACATACGATGGTTCTGTCGCGGGTCCTATCGCTGCAAATAATGCAGGGGTCCACATCGGTCAAGTTGAAGCATACGGAACAATACTTCATCTTTTCCTTGGCGTCGACGAGCGCAGCAGCAAGGGCCGCCACATCGCCGGCAGGCCTGTAAACCAGGTGATATGCCAATCGCTGCGCTGTCTTAGGTCCCACCCCAGGAAGCTTAGTAAGCTCATTGATTAATCTGTTAATAGGATCTGGATGCCGCATAGCACACCTCAGAACAGGCTCGGAATGTTCATCCCGCCGGTGAGCTTTTTCATCTCTTCTTCAAGCATCTCCTGGGCTTTTCTGATCCCCTCGTTTACAGCAACAAGAATCATGTCAGACAGCATCTCTGGATCGTCAGGGTCTATAGCATCAGGTTGTATATGCAGGGATTTGACCTGCAGGTCTCCCCCGACTGTAACCTGAACCATGCCTCCGCCCGATGATGCCGTGACCGTTCTCTGTCTGATCTCCTCCTGCAGTTTCTCTATATCCTGCTGCATCTTCTGAACCTGTTTCATCATCTTATTCATGTTGAATCCGCCCATGTGCTTGTTCATCACAAAACCTCCTCGTCATTGTCTAGTTCCAGGATCTCTCCGCCGAATAGTCTCAATGCCCTGTCAAGCAAGCTCGGCTCGCCATTCGGCCCTCCGGCAGGGTTGCTCGCCCTGTCCTCTTCGGCGTTCCTTACGGCCTCCAAGGCGAATTCCACTTTCAGCCTTCTGCCCGCTAATTTCTCCAAACGCTCTTCTATATAAGAAGTATTTTCGTGTTTTCTCATTTCGTTCAAATGAAAACCGGCTTCTCTGGGGTAGAGGACCGTCAGGACCCCGTCCTCCAGCGACACCTTTCGAGCATCCCTCAGCCGCGCGTGTATTATCGGGCGTTTCTCGGCCTTCACTTTATCAAGGAGACGGTTCCACAGGCGCTCTGCATCCAGCCGGGCGTCGGCCTGGATAGTTTCTGTACTTGCTTGTACTAGTTCTTCCTTCTGGTCGAGGCACAGCTTTACCATCCCCATCTCAACCAGCAGTCTCAGGTTCTGCGCATGCCTGGACTCTTTCTCGATCTCGGCAAGGACTTCAAGCGCCCTGATGATAAACGTCTTTGATAAGACATCGCCAAGACGGCGGATGCTCGGTACAAGTACAGTCTCTGCAGATACGTCTTCTCCCGCGATCATCGCCACAAGGACGTCCCTCATCAAGCTCAACACGTCTCTCACGAGGAGTTTTAGGTCTTTGCCTTCTTCTACTACCCGCTGTATGAGACGGAGCAGGGTGGGCGCATCCTGCCTGGCTATTGCTTCGATTATCTGTTCACAGGTATCAATGGGCGTCGAGCCCAGTATATTCGCAACCTGATCGGCCGTAACCACACCTTCCCCAAAAACAGCGCTCTGGTCAAAAAGCCCCAGCGCGTCGCGTACTGATCCCTGCGCGTAGCGGGCAATGGATACCAGTGCCGCGTCCTCCGCCTGGATGTTTTGCTCCTGTGCAACGCGGCGAAGGTGCCTGACAATCTTGTCCGTGGGGACCGGCGCAAAATCAAGCCTCTGGCATCTGGAGACTATTGTCAGGGGTACCTTATGAGCTTCAGTTGTGGCAAGAATGAAGATGACATGATTAGGCGGTTCCTCCAGGGTCTTCAGCAGTGCATTGAACGCCTCGGGGGTGAGCATGTGGACTTCGTCAACGATATAAACCCGGTACTTCCCGTAGGCCGGGGCAAATTTGACCCGTTCCCTGAGATCCCGGATCTCATCTATGCCCCTGTTTGACGCTGCATCTATCTCCAGTACATCCATGGTGTCGCCCCTAGTTATGCTATGGCACTGGGGGCACATGTTGCACGGTTTGGCTGAGTCCGGGGACGTGCAGTTGACCGCTTTGGCCAGGATTTTCGCTAAAGAAGTCTTTCCCGTACCCCTTGGCCCGCAAAAAAGGTAGGCATGGGAGACCCTGTCGGATTTCAATGCGTTCTTTAAAGTCCGAACTATATGCTCCTGACCTACGACTTCGTCAAAGGTTTGAGGCCTCCATTTTCTGTACAAAGCCGTATATGTCATCCGCCCCACCTCTTAGGATTCATTCTCTCCTTGTTGTTTTCTTTCCTTCAACTAGCAAGAAGGCCCCTCACGCGGAGGGGCAGAATAGTATTTGGCCGTGCACCCGGCTTTGACATGAAACCCCGGACGATACAACCGCAGGTAACTCAGGCTAGGCGTTTCCACGGCACACGAGAGTGTCCGCTTACCGTTGCTTCCTTCCGGACCTGGCGGGGTTTACGGATTCCCGTTGCGTGGGACCCGGCCGTCTTCGCCCCTTGCGGCAGCCAGCTCCACGGCGGCATGCCTCAGTCCAGGAGTTCAACCCCGCTATAGCGGATTGCGGGTTCAGGGCACCGCTACCTCCCCGTCTAGCACGGCCAATCGTATGTTCAAAACAAAAATGGCGGAAGGGGTGGGATTTGAACCCACGAGACAGGTGTTTGCCCGTCTACTCGCTCTCCAGGCGAGCCCGTTCGGCCGCTCCGGCACCCTTCCACGTAGCTATTGCCTTGATGGCTTATCAACTTGGTGGCGGAGGGAGTGGGATTTGAACCCACGAGGCAGTTTTCGCCGCCTACCCGTTTTCGAGACGGGCCCGTTCAGCCATCTCCGGCATCCCTCCGGATTCTCTCCGTCGCTCACGGAAAAACTCCATGAGAAGGCTTCTGCACTCATCCTCAAGTATCCCACCTATCACATCTACCGAGTGATTCAACGCCGGGATACTTGCCAGATTCAGTACTGATCCCAACGCTCCGCCTTTTGAATCCCAGGCGCCAAATACGACGCGCGGTATCCTCGCCTGTATGACGGCTCCCGCGCACATCGCGCAAGGCTCAAGTGTAACGTAAAGTTCTGCATCATCCAGCCGCCAGCGCCCGAGTCTGGCCGCCGCATCCCGTAACGCTAGTATCTCTGCGTGCGCTGTGGGATCGCCTTTGTATTCCTTCTGGTTGAAGCCGCTGCCGATGACTCGACCACCACGTACCAGTACGGCACCAACCGGGACGTCACCATGAACAAGAGCCCGTTTGGCCTGCTCTATCGCCAGCCTGAGGTATGCTTCTCTTTCCATGGGTTTTCAGAAATGGTGCGCCCGGGAGGACTCGAACCCCCGGCACGAGGTTTAGGAAACCTCTGCTCTGTCCGCCTGAGCTACGGGCGCACATCTCCTATAATGATTTATCCTTATCGACTGTACAAGCATGGCGCGCCCGGCAGGATTCGAACCTGCGACCTGCGGATTCGTAGTCCGTCACTCTATCCAGGCTGAGCTACGGGCGCGCACTATGGCGGAGGGGGTGGGATTCGAACCCACGGAGGAGATTTTAAGTCCCCTCAACCGCTTAGCAGGCGGCTGCTTTCGGCCTCTCAGCCACCCCTCCCGACATTTCAAAATGCTATACTACTATACCATATGGCCAGACAAATTACAATGGCGGAGGGGGTGGGATTCGAACCCACGGTGGGCTTACACCCACAACGGTTTTCAAGACCGCCGCGTTCAACCGCTCCGCCACCCCTCCGGACCTCGAAACGGCAATAAGAATGTATCACACAGCGCATGGGCTGTCAATTCAGTTTCCGGCCAGTTCCACCCTGCCTTTTTCCAAGTCTGATTCTATTTAAACACTCCTTGTTTCTATTCTAGTTCATATCCACATTTGATTCAATACTCAGGGTCTACGCGTATTTATCACTTATACACTTATAGTATTTTGTGAGATCTGCCGATCAGTTCTACGCCGGGCAAGTATTTCTTCAGAGCTTCAGGTATCGAGACTGTACCATCTTCGTTCTGGTAGTTCTCGAGTATGGACGCAAATGTCCTGCCCACGGCCAGGCCTGAACCGTTCAGCGTGTGCACAAACTCAGGTCTTGCTGATGAGTCTCTTCTGAAGCGGATGTTCGCCCGCCTCGCCTGGAAATCCTCAAAATTCGAACACGACGATATTTCCACATACCGCCCGTAGCTGGGCATCCAGACTTCCACATCATATTTCTTCGTTTGCGTAAAGCCCATGTCACCGGTACACATTTCTATTACCCTATATGGAAGCTCGAGCCTCCTTAAGACATCTTCTGCGTTATCGGTGAGTTTTTCCAGCTCCTGATAGGAGGTTTCCGGAAGGGTAAACTTTACCATTTCCACCTTGTCGAACTGGTGCTGTCGGACCAATCCACGCGTATCTCTCCCGTGTGAACCTGCTTCGGCTCGGAAGCACGGCGTGTATGCCACGTAGTATATCGGCAGCATATCTCCAGGAAGGATCTCATTGCGATGCAGGTTCGTTACCGGGACCTCGGCCGTAGGCACAAGGAAATAATCCGCGTTCTTTAGAGAAAATGCATCCTCTTCAAATTTAGGCAGCTGTCCCGTTCCGATCATCGACTCCCTGCTCACCATGAAGGGAGGCAATATCTCCGAGTAGCCGTGTTCATTTACATGTAGGTCTATCATAAACGTGATCAGGGCTCTGACCAGTGCGGCCCCGAGGCCTTTGAACACTGTAAATCGTGCGCCTGTCACCTTGGTCGCTCTCTCAAAATCCAGTATTCCAAGGTCCGTCCCGATGTCCCAGTGAGCTTTGGCCTCGAAGGTAAACTCCCGTGGCTTTCCCCACCGTCTCACTTCGACATTATGCGTCTCGTCAGGACCGACAGGCGCGGACGGATGGGGTAAGTTGGGCACAAGGAGCAGAAGTCCCGAAAGTTCTCTCTCCACTTCGGATAGCCTGGTTTCGAGCTCCTTAAGCTCAGACGACACGGTTTTCATCTGTTCCACCAGATCTCGCGCGTCTTCATTCGTCTTTTTCATGCGCCCTACCTGTTCCGAGACCCGGTTCTTAAGGCCCCGCAACTCCTCGGCACGCACAAGAATCCTGCGTCGTTCCTGGTCAAGATCGAGGATCCTGTCCACCGCCTCCTGCCCGTCCATCGCCTTCTTTACGAACGCTTCCTTTACAAGTTCGGGATTCTGCCGGATGAACTTGAGGTCAAGCATGACGCATTCTCTCCTTTGCCCCTGACAGGGTAAGTTTTATATTCACGTCGTACGGCGGCCTTATGACTCCCCTTTCAGTGATAATCGCCGTTATATAGGACGCGGATGTCACGTCAAACGCAGGATTTCTGGTTGGTATTTGCAAAGGGGCGGTGGCGACCCCGGCGAGCTCCCGGACTTCTGCACCATCCCTTTCTTCAATGATTATATACTCGCCTGAATTGAGCGAGAGGTCAAAGCTGGTAGACGGCGCAGCCACATAAAACGGTATCCCGTGTTCCTTCGCCAGGATTGCGAGGGAATAGGTCCCGATCTTGTTCGCGGTATCCCCGTTGGCAGCGATCCGGTCGGCGCCAACGATCACTGCTTCGATCTCGCGTCGCTTCATGAAGTGCCCCGCCATGTTATCGGTAATCAGGTAGCACGGGATCTTCTCCTGTTGCAACTCCCAAGCGGTAAGCCTCGATCCCTGGAGCAACGGCCTGGTTTCGTCAATGAAAACGGTCAGGCGTTTCCCTAATTTCACAGCCGTCCGGATAACGCCGAGGGCCGTGCCGTGACCTCCGGTGGCCAGCGCTCCGGCATTACAGTGCGTGAGCACTGCGGCCCCGTCTTCTAGGAGACCGGCACCGAACGCGCCGATTCGTTCGTTCATCGCCACGTCTTCTCGGTGTATTCTCATCGCCTCTTCCACAGCAGCCCCTGCCCCAGCGGATGTTTCGATCACGGCCAACATCCTGTCTATTGCCCAGAAAAGATTCACCGCCGTCGGCCGAGTACTCCCAAGCAACGCCGCGACCTCCCTCGGATCCCTTCCTGATAAGGCCCCCAGCGCCATGCCGTATGCTGCCGCTATGCCTATTGCTGGGGCACCTCTTACCGCCAGAGTACGGATGGCGTCGGCCACTTCCTCAGGCGTGGTACAGGTAATGAACTCGACAGCAAGCGGGAGCTTTCTTTGATCCAGTATTGTAAGCCGGTTTTCCTGAAACTGGATATGTTGTATGTTCATTCTCGATGCCTCCGGAAACCTCCCCTGCGAATTATCTGCTCTTTGGCCTCTTACAACTATGACTTCCCCAGGGTTCACGCATGCGATACCCTGTTCTCACAGCAGGAGCCATCGCAGGCCTCCTCTCCTGGTAGCAGGGATTGGCAAATGTGCACCGTGACTGAACTGCCCATGTGGGTTACTGACGCAGCCTGGCCAGGTTTGGGGACAGGCTTCAAGCTTTCCCGCACACATGTACCCATAATACGGTTGGACCCTGCTTTATTCACCACGTATGCATTTCTGCCTATATTTGATTTTCTAAGGCACGAAGCGGTGCTCCCTGCCGTGCCTACACAAGAGCTCTATTCGATTGCCAGCGGGACACTGGGCTCACCAGAGGCATCGGTTATCGCGATCTCCTTGCCCTTTGTAAGGGCAAATACCCTATTTCGGCCAAGTGCTCCAGTTGCGCTGCCCCCGATGCCTTCCGTGCTAAAACCCCAGCTCCTCACCTACTATTAGCACTGTGATCTGGTTTTGCCCGGGGTTACGTTCGATAATGGTGTACACGTTACAGATCCTTTCCGGAGACCTGCAGTCTGTGCACTCCCCGGTATGGACGCAGGGAGTATTGGTTCCAAGCCGCCTGCAGTTCATAACAGCCGCCATTTTGAGTCTTGTAAATGCTTCCTCGAGTGAATTGACGATCTTGTTCAAGCCGCAGACGATAAACACGTTTTTCGGGCCGAAGATCATGGATGCCACACGGTTGCCCATGCCATCTAGATTAACCAGCTGCCCCTTTCTGGTCAGCGCGTTTGCACTGGACAGGAACACATCGGCATGCAGCGCCTTGCGTCTGCTCTCCACCGTCTCTGGGTCCAATGGATTACCTCTCTTGGTGATGATCACGTTGCCCCTTTCCGCAAGCGCCTCAATAATGCCAACCTGTGACACTGTCATAGATCCACCAAATCCGACGGTGGCTTCCCGGGGAATCAACTCCAGCAGCCTGTCCCTGGCCTCCTCTCGAGTCTTGACAAACTCCGCGTTAAACTTTTTTGATTTCAGTACATCTACCAGTTTCTCGCATTGCATCTCCCAGTACCACTCTTTTGGGTTCACAAATTGGCTCCTCCTCTCTCTTTTTCTCCAACCTTATACCCTGTAATTTGGAGAACTAAGCCTCTCGTCTCCGGTATTCCCCGGGGACGAGAGGCCGTTGCGCTCCCGCGTTGCCACCCCTGTTGGTTATCTTTCAAACCCGCTCTAAAGGCTGTTATCGGAGCCGCCGCCGACATCTTCTGCCGGTCGCTCCAGGGCGGATAACCCTTCCGGATCCGGACCGCCTCGCACCATTCGACGGCTCTCTGTGCCTTCAACCGAAAGGTCTTCCCCTTCCTCGCGCTTTGCCAGTATTCTACCAGAATTCCTAGCCCTTTACAACACCCATGGGCACAAGCCTTGTGACCGTTCGGGCAAGGCCGGCATCCACCACTACTGAAACCACCTCGCTGACGTCTTTGTATGCCTCGGGCGCCTCCTCGGCTAACGACGCGTTGGATGTGCCGAGGACAAAGATGCCCCTGTCAAGGAGCACTGCCCTGAGCCTTGAACCGTCCACAGACTTCTTCGCAGCTTCCCGGCTTAAGAGCCTGCCTGCCCCATGGCATGTGGAGCCAAAGGTCTCCTCTTCTGCCTTCAGTGTGCCCGCAAGCACGTATGAGTATCTGCCCATATCTCCCGGTACCAGAATCGGCTGGCCATATCTGGAGTACGCGCCCGGCAGCGAAGAGTTGGCCGGTCCCAATGCCTTGGTGGCACCTTTACGGTGGACGATGAGCTCAAGCGGCCGGCCTTCCACAACATGCTTTTCCACTCTAGCGATATTGTGGGCAACGTCATAGACCGTGCTTACCGTAATCCCGGGGAACACGCTAGACATAACTCCTCTTACAAGATGGGCAAGTACCTGCCTATTGGCCCAGGCGAAGTTGGCGGCGCACGCCATGGCCGAATAATACCGCTGTCCTTCATCCGAGTCAAAGGGCGCACACGCCAGCTGCCGGTCTGGAACATTAATGCCGTGCTTTGCCATGGCTTTGAGCATTGTAGAAATGTAATCAGTGCAGACCTGATGTCCAAAGCCGCGAGAACCGGAGTGTATCATGACGCACACGGTGTGATGCCGGAGACCGAACGCCTCGGCCAGTCCATTGTCGTACACGCGGTCAACGTAGCATACCTCGAGGAAGTGATTGCCCGAGCCCAGGGTGCCAAGCTGCTTACGCCCGCGTTTGGCAGCCCGCTCGCTGATCGCATCCGGGTCTGCAGCCTGCATCGCGCCCCGATCCTCACAGAACTCGAGGTCTTCTGTTTCGCCCATTCCCCTGTTTACGGCCCATCCCGCTCCTTGCACCATCACATCCCGTAGGTCTGCCGCGGATAATGAGACCTCTCCCTCGGACGCCAGGCCCGACGGTACGTCGCGCTGAAGCCGGCGCGTTAGCTCCTCAATACAGGGCCGCACGTCTTCCACCCTGAGCGACGTTTTCATGAGCCGGACACCGCAGTTTATATCATAGCCCACGCCGCCTGGAGAGATAACGCCAGAGTCCGTCCGGAACGCGGCTACTCCACCGATGGGAAACCCGTATCCTGCATGGATATCAGGCATCGCATGAGACGCGCCCACGATACCCGGAAGGCATGCCACGTTGGCCACCTGGTCAAGACTCTGGTCGTCTGCTATCAACCTGGCGGCAGCCTCATTGACCCACAGAATGCCGGGAACTCGCATTCCCTTCTTGTACGTCTCCGGCAGCTCGTACTGGTACGGAGCGCGCTGCAGGAGAGGGCCTACCTGTTTGGACACTTTCTGGACCCCCCTAGACATCCAGGACAAACCTGACAAGAATCTTCTCTGATATCTCTACCTGGGCACTATGCCAAGTCACTGCCTTGATTTCTCTCGTCCGGAATAACTGCTTGGAGAGATGAAGAGTAGCCCGGCATGACCACTCTTGGCCTTCTCTTTGTATACAGTTCACCCGGACCGAGACAAGATGAGCGTTTTCGGCAGAGATCAAGTAGACGATTTCGTTAAGCCACTCTACCAGCAGCCCTTCAAGGTCTGGCGAGCGCGCGGTAAGCACGACCTGCTTCACCGCGCCATCACCGTGCGTGCCGGCAACCTCCGACAGCGCCGTTGCAGCTGCTCCGAAGGCATCCTCCAGGCCAGTACCCCAGGCCTCTATCATCAGATCCGCTGCATGATCCAGTGTTCGGTACTCACTCATCGTCCTCTCTGTGGCTGACCTGGGCCATTGAGACTACTGAGTCGCCTTCCTCAAGCTTCATAGTCAAGACGCCCTTGGTACCTCTCCCGGCTGTGCGTATGTCTTCGACAGCTGTCCGGATGATGTAACCGGCGGCGCTGATGATCATCACTTCGTCCCCATTCTTGACCACTTTGGCCCCGGCTATCTTGGTGTCGGCCCGCCCTCTCCTTGTCAGGTCCATTGTTTTTATGCCCTTCCCGCTGCGGCTGGTGGGTCTGTATTCGCTGACTGGAGTCCTCTTCCCATACCCGTCCCGCGACAGCGTAAGCAGCTCCGCGCCCTCTTGTGCGATTTCCATAGCAACTACCCTGTCACCTTCGGAGAGCCGGATACCAGTGACTCCACGGGCGTTTCTTCCCATTGGCCTTACTTCAGACTCGTGAAATCGAATGCACTGGGCGTCTTCTGTGATAAGCATGATCTCCGAGTTCCCATCGGTCAGCTTTACCCCTATCAGCTCGTCGTCCTCTAGCAGGTCTATGGCGACAAGCCCGAACTTCCTGCTGGAATGGTACTCCTCAAGGCGAGTTTTCTTCACAAGCCCCCTCGCAGTAGCCATGACAAGGTACTCGGCAGCATTGAAGTCACGCACTGGTATCACCGCTGTTACGCCTTCGCCGGCGTCCAACGGCAACAGGTTGACCACCGCAGTACCCTTGGCCTGCCTCCCCATTTCGGGAATCTCATGCGCCTTAATGCGATACACTTTCCCTTTGTTGGTAAAGAACAGCATATTATGGTGTGCGGTTGTGATAAACAGGTGTTCTACGAAATCTTCCGCACGCGTATGGATCCCGGTGGATCCTCTGCCGCCCCGCTTCTGACTGCGGTAGGCAGTGACAGGAGATCTTTTGATGTAGCCGTTGTGTGTGAGAGCGACCACTACGTCCTCGTCTGCAATTAGATCCTCCGAGTCCAGTTCAGCCGTATCCTGAACGATGCGGGTGCGCCTTCGGTCCCCGAACTTCTCCTGTATTTCGCTTAATTCATGCTTTATTATGTTCAGCACCATCTTCTCGCTGGCCAGCACCGCCTTAAGGTATTCGATGCTCTTTAATAGTTCTTTGTGCTCGGTGTCGATCTTCTCGCGCTCGAGCGCGGTGAGCCGTTGCAGCCTCATGTCTAAGATGGCTTGGGCCTGTTTTTCCGAAAGCTTGAACTCGGACATAAGGCGGTCTCTCGCTTCATCAACTGTGCTCGAGGAACGGATCAGCTTTATCACGCGGTCCAGGTTCGCTAGCGCAATGAGCAGCCCCTCGAGGATATGTGCCCTCGCCTCTGCCTTCGCCAATTCGTATTTGGTCCTGCGTACGATGATGTCCTTCTGATAGTCTATATAGTGGGAGAGGATGGACTTTAAGTTCAGGATCCTGGGTTGACCGTTGACCAGCGCAAGCATGATGATACTGAAGTTCTGCTGCATAGGTGTGTGCCTGTAAAGCTGGTTCAGCAACACAAGGGCGTTGGCGTCTTTTTTCACCTCGATCACAATGCGAAGGCCGGTGCGATCAGTCTCGTCCCTAAGGTCGCTGACACCTTCTATCTTTTTGTCCCTGACCAGTTCCGCGATGTGTTCGATGAGCTTGGCCTTGTTTGCCTGGAACGGCAGTTCTGTTACAACAATCCTGTTCTTGCCTGTTTTTGTGGTGTCGATCGCGGCGACGGCCCTCATAGTAATAATGCCCTTGCCGGTCTCATACGCACACCGGATACCATCCTTGCCGAGTATAAGACCGCCGGTGGGAAAATCAGGTCCTTTAATGTAGTGCATGAGATCCGTTACGGACAGCTCCGGATTATCGATTAGCGCCTTTATTGCGTCGATGACTTCCGGTAGGTTGTGGGGAGGAATGCTTGTAGCCATACCAACAGCGATTCCTGATGAACCGTTTACCATCAAATTGGGGAATCTTGACGGCAATACCACCGGCTCTTCCAGCGTCTCGTCGAAGTTCGGGGTGAAGTCTACTGTCTCCTTGTCGATATCCCTCAGGATCTGGGTAGCGATCTTCGCCAGCCTCACCTCTGTATATCTCATCGCGGCGGGCGCGTCTCCGTCAACGGAGCCAAAGTTGCCGTGGCCGTCTATCAGCGGGTACCTACTGGAAAAGTCCTGTACCAGCCTAACCACGGCATCATAGACGGGCATGTCTCCGTGAGGGTGGTACTTACCCAGGACCTCTCCTACCACCCTCGCAGACTTTTTATGGGGTTTGTCCGGGCCCATGCCAAGTTCATGCATCGCCCATAGAATACGCCTATGAACTGGTTTTAGGCCGTCCCGTACGTCCGGCAGCGCCCTGCTGACTATGACGCTCATGGCATAATCCATGTAAGAGCGCGTCATCTCATCGTATATATCCACGTTCAGTATCTTTCCATGAGTCCATTCCATCATCTTGGCAAATCCCTCATCTTTTCACCCGCTCCTCCGGGATTATCCTACGGTATCCAGGAATCTTACTTTATGCGCGTGAGCCTGTATAAAGTCACGCCTTGGCTCCACTTTGTCTCCCATGAGTACGGTGAATATGGAGTCTGCCTCGACCGCATCCTCTATAGTCACCTGCAGCAGTGTTCGTGTCTCGGGGTTCATAGTTGTTTCCCACAGCTGCTCCGGGTTCATTTCGCCAAGACCCTTATATCTCTGAACTGACACTCCGTCCCTGCCTATTTTTTCGAGGTATGCATCCAGTTCGTTCTCTGAGTACAGGTACTTCTCTTCCTTACCTTTCTTTACGAGAAACAGGGGAGGCTGAGCGATATACACGTAACCTGCCTCTATAAGGGAAGGCATGTACCGGAACAGGAATGTGAGCAAAAGGGTACGGATGTGAGCGCCGTCGACGTCAGCGTCTGTCATGATAATGACCTTGTGGTAACGCGCCTTCTCCAGGTCGAAATCATCACCTATCCCTGTGCCCAGTGCAGTGATAAGGGTTCGAATTTCTTCGTGGTTCAGGATTTTATCCAGCCTTGCCTTCTCTACGTTCAAGATCTTTCCCCTGAGGGGGAGGATAGCCTGGAAACGTCGATCGCGTCCCTGCTTCGCAGAACCACCTGCAGAATCTCCTTCTACAATGAAAAGCTCAGCCATGGCGGGGTCGCGGACTATGCAATCTGTGAGCTTTCCAGGCAGCGACGTGATCTCCAGTGCGTTTTTTCGCCTGGTCAGCTCTCTGGCTTTTCTTGCCGCTTCTCGTGCCCTTGCCGCTCCAATGGCTTTTTCTACGATTTTCCTGGCAGCAGCGGGATTCTCCTCCAGAAACCGGCTTACTTCCTCGCCAACTACGGAATTCACTATGCCCGCAACCTCACTGTTCCCCAGTTTCGTCTTGGTCTGGCCCTCAAACTGGGGGTTTTCCAGTTTGACGTGCAGCACCGCAGTAAGGCCCTCCCGGATATCTTCGCCAGACAGGTTGGCCTCATTATCCTTGAGTAGGCCGTTTTTTCGGGCATAGTCATTTACTGCCCTGGTCAGGGCGGTCTTCATGCCGGACTCGTGGGTACCTCCCTCGTGAGTACGGATGGTGTTGGCGAAGGAGTATATATTCTCGACATAGGTCTGTGTATACTGCATCGCCATTTCTACCTCGCAGCCGTCCCTTCTCGTGCAGAGGTAGAGGGGCTTAGGGTGAACTGTATCCTTGTTCTTATTCAAATGCTTAACGAAGGCAACGATGCCGCCGTCGTACTGGTAGACGACACGCGGTGTCGTCTTGTCCCGTTGATCTTTAAGGGTGATCTTTATCCCGCGAGTCAAGAACGCTAGCTCGCGGAGCCTCTGGGCGATTGTATCGTAGTTAAACGTGATGTCTTCGAAGATCTCCCTGTCCGGGAGGAACGTGATTTTGGTGCCTGTGGATTCAGTCGTTCCGACCCTTTTCAACTCTGAGATAGGGGTACCCCGTACGTATTTTTGGTAGAAGATGCCTCCATCTCTTTTTACCTCGACCGCAAGCCATTCTGACAGCGCGTTAACCACAGATACACCTACGCCGTGAAGGCCTCCTGACACCTTGTAACCGCCTCCGCCAAACTTACTGCCTGCATGGAGCATCGTAAGTGCAACCTCAACTGCAGGACGACCTACCTTGGCATGGGTCTTAACCGGGATACCCCTCCCATTATCGGCTACTGTAACTGAACCGTCCTCGTTTAAGATGACGCTGATTTCTGTGCAGGCACCGGCGAGGGCCTCGTCGATACTGTTATCAACCACTTCATACACCAGATGGTGGAGTCCTCTGGGTCCGGTTGAACCAATGTACATCCCAGGCCTGCGCCTGACCGCTTCGAGTCCTTCGAGGACTTGAATCTGGGTTTCATCGTAGGCGGGCTGGTGTTGTTCCGTATGTTCCATTCGTGAACCGACCTCCGTTTACAGTAGCCGCATCCAGTTCTGCGCTCTTTTCCTTAAAGTGCTGGTGGTCACGGCCGAGATCACCACTTTGTCCCGGGTGACAACGACAGACTCCGGGGTGCCCGCAGATATGTCGAGGACACGCCCTTCCCCCATGGCAACTTGGAGGTACTCTCTGTTATCTGCGGATGCATTGAATGACTTCATATCCAATATGGCAATGACGTCAAAAAGAGAGACTGTAACATCTTCACCGACATGCAGTATCATGGTACACCACCTGTCAACCACATTTGATAGAGCTCCGGGTCCAAAGCACTTCTTACATCCGCGTCAGTCAGCTCCCGGGGCTCTTTACCCTGGATCAGCATAATCAACTTAAGGAACACATCTCTTGGTGCGGACGCGCCTTTCTTATTACATTCCCTAATCTTATCTAAAGATGAGTTCACTTCCTGCTTTTTCAGATAAGAGAATACCTCTTTGCTCACTCCTGGTACGGGAATGTCGGATATATCGTACCACGGGCATTCATGGAGCCAATGCTTGATAGTGTTCCCGTAGTCTTGTATCTCTTTCTCACAAAACATGCATAAGCTCTGTTCAGACTCAACCGGGATCCCGCAACACTCGCATGTTCTCCCGGAACGTGAAAGCATCTCTGCCTTTCTCTTCCTGTCCATCTGCTCAAGTGTTTTGATGTCCGCTTTTAAAGCGGTTCGCCGTTTATCCGGCCTCACTTGCCTTGTCCCCGGATTTTCCTCAATAAAAGAGATCTGCCCGGTGGAAAACCTGATATCAGTCACCACCTGCGGCCCAAGCCTCTTTGAGAATTCGGCAAGGATCCCCTCTCTTAGAAAGAGCAGCTGGTTGGCCCAGGCGGAGCTCGAGACAGTTACAAAGAGCGTTCCGCTGGAAACGTAGCGTGCCTGGGTTTTCCTGGCGAGAGCTTTGCCGACAACCTCCGGCCAGAGTAGTATGGCTCTGTATTCCTGGACTCTGTGCCTGATTCCGGCCTGTTCGAGCACGGAGTCGAGAACCCGATCTAACTTGAGCATGACGAAACCTCTCTGAGGAGGACTGTGCCTCCACCTACTTCATATACTAACTTCTGCAGACCGCGTGCCAGATGTAGCCCCGAGGGATCGGTGCACGTAATGATAGTCTGGCATCGATCGGTAAGCTCGTCCATCAGCATCTCCTGACGAGATGCGTCAATTTCAGAACTTACGTCGTCAAGCAGGAGCGCCGGCGTTTCTCCAGTGAAATTCTCCACCACGTTGACCTGGGCTATCCGGATGGCCATCGCCGCGGTCCGCTGTTGGCCCTGGGAGCCGTAGGTCCTTATATCGTACCCGTTTGTCAGAATCATGATATCGTCCCGGTGCGGACCGACTGATGTCGATCTCTTGATGAGGTCTTCTTCAGTGCTTGAGTTTAGTGCTTCTTCATACTGCCTCACATCAGGTACATCTGCCCCCGGCGGCGTACCCAGACTGCAGCAGTATTGCAGCGCGAGGCGCTCCTTGCCTGTGCTGATCCGGCGATGGATATCTGCAGCGTGTCCATCTAGTTCTCTGATAAAGGAAACCCTTTCGGAAATTAACCTGAGCCCGAACTGAATGAGCTGGTGATCCCACGCAGGAAGTAATTCTCTGCGGGTCCGGGTGGACGCATCCATCTTCAGCACGGCGTTTCGCTGCAGCAGGGCACGATTGTACTGAAGGAGGGTGCTATAGTAGCCTTCAGCCATCTGGCTGATCTCCATGTCTAAAAACCGCCGCCTATGAGCAGGCCCTCCTTTGATAATATCCAGATCCTCCGGGGAAAAGCGCACGGCGTTCAACTTTCCCAGTATTTCTCCGGCCTTTTTTCCATACGTGCCGTCTAGCGTGATCTCGCGGCCCCGGCCTTCCGCATAACGCATATCTATGCTCGATCTCCGCCCATGCTTTATTACCAATGCGGACAGAGCAAAGCCACTCGCACCCCATTTTACTAGTTCCGAGTCTTTGGACGTCCTATGGGAACGAGTGGTAGCGAGGTAACTGATGGCTTCGAGGATACTGGTCTTGCCTGTACCGTTGGAACCATAAAGAACCGTAACAGAATCGGAAGGCGAGAACTCAAGGTATGAATAGCATCGGAAATCCTTCAGGACCAGCTTTTCTATCTTCAAACCAGCGCCCTGCCTCCTACCACCACGAGCACTAGGTCTCCCGTCTCAACGCGATCTCCGGGGTAGACCTTCCTGGATCGCCGGGTCTCGATGAAGCCGTTTAACTTCACCATACCTGACTGGATCAATGCTTTGGCCTGCCCTCCGGTCTGCACTACACCGCCGTACTTGAGCAGGCCCTCAAGAGTGATCCAATCCGTATGTATTTCGATGCTCTTCAACGTTTCACCTCCTTAACGGCAGCACAAGGTAAAAGAAATCCCGGAACTCCGGTGATGAAATCCGCGCAATGCTGCTAGGTCCGGTGCCCTCAAAAACAACAGGCTTGCCGAGCACCACTTTCAGGCCGTCCAGCAGGAACCTGGGGTTGAATGAAATATCCAGGGGCTCTCCCGTTAGCTCCCCAGGCACCTCTTCGTAGACGGTGCCTACCGAAGAGGCAGCTGACGTGATGACAACACCTGATTCAGAAAACTGGAGCCTGATGTAATTGGCGCCTTCCCTCGGTACCAGAGCGGCCCTTTCACACGCCGCAAAAAACTCATTTGAATCAAGAGTGATTGAGGTACAGCAATGATTCGGAATGATCTGCTGGTAATTCGGGAACCTCCCGTCAATCAAGCGTGACGCAAGCAGGACCGAGTTGATATCGAACAGCACCTGGTTTTCAGTGAAGAAGACCTTCACTTCGGTGTCGTCAAGACCCGAAGCAAGACGCGCCACCTCGTGCATGACCTTAGCCGGCACTATGAACTCGCACTCTTCGTCGCCGTAGTCTATATCCCTGGATATGCAGGCGATACGGATGCCGTCGCATGTCGCCATTGTCAGTTTGCCTTGCTTGATCTGTACCAATACGCCTGTCAGTGAGATATTTCTCTCCTCGGATGAGGCAGCGGCAAATACCGTGCTCTTAATCATCTCGATGAGGGTCTTTGCTGGTACTTCAACTCCCCGCTCCCTATCGACCATCATCATCCGGGGAAATTCGTCGGGCCTAAAGCCGTTAAGGTTGTACTGGGCTTTTTCCCATGTTATGGCCACCATTTCGTTTTCCCTGAGTGAGAGTGTGATTTCATGCGGGGGGAGTTTCCGTACAAGCTCACTGAATACCTTCAAGGGTAGGACCGCGGCCCCTTCTTGCATAATTCTCGCAGGAATGGTACACTGCGCGGCTGATTCAAGGTCCGTTGCAGTGAGCCTTGCTGCTCCTTTCCAGGTTTCGATAAGTACCCCGGTCAGGATAGGCATTGGACTTGAGGATGGAACAACTTTGGATACGATATTCAGTCCCCACAACAAAGAAGATTGGGCAAGCTGAATGTTCATGAAAGAGACCTCCCGTTTTTTTCTACTAAATCATTAAGATCATAGAATTTAGCAGTAGTAGTAGGGGATGTGAATTTTGTGGATTACTCCTCAAAGTCCAGCATATGTCAGCGTTACGGTTGTTGACAAGTTGTGAGTCTGTGAGCTATTCTTTGCTTCGTTGTTAACACCATGGCTATCTTCACTGGCTTGTCCACTCAGTATACACTGAGATTTCAGAGGATACCAACAGCATGTCCACAAGAGCAAGACCCGATCAGGTACCGTTCTTTATCTGCTCTTTTATAAGTTTGATCGTCGCCTCGAGGGCAGGGTCTGCCGCCATATCTGCAGCGATCTTATCGCAAGCGTGAATCACGGTGGTATGATCTCTTCCGAAATCCTCGCCTATCTGAGAGAGCGAGAGGTCGGTAAGCTCCCTGCACAGATACATTGCGATCTGGCGAGGAAATGCCAGTGCCCGTGTCCTTTTCTTTATTTTCAGATCTTCAAGGCGAAGGCCGTAATGTTCTGATACAACCTTCTGTATCCGGTCAACGGTGACCTTGGTCGACCGAGTCTGAGGTACCATATCTTTGAGCGCACGGCTTGCCAAATCGAGGTCAATGGGCTGGTCCGTCATAGACGAAACCGCTACGATCCTGATGAGAGCGCCCTCCAGTTCGCGTATATTGGATTCAAACTGCGTCGCTATAAAGAGTATGACGTCATGTGGAATGTCCAGGTTTTCTAATTTCGCTTTCTTGCGCAGAATCGCTATACGGGTCTCAAGGTCTGGCGGCTGAATATCTGAGATGAGTCCCCATTCAAATCGTGAGCGCAGGCGATCCTCCAGAGTGGAAATTTCTCTCGGCGGTCTATCGCTCGAGATAACGATCTGTTTGGACGCAGCATGAAGCGCATCAAAGGTGTGGAAGAACTCCTCCTGAGTGGTTTCCTTTCCGGCCAGGAACTGTATGTCGTCTACGAGGAGGACGTCCACGTTTCTGTAGCGATTTCGGAACTCGACGGTCTTGTGATCCCTGATGGCATTTATGAGTTCGTTTGTAAATGTCTCAGACGAAACGTAAACCACACGCATCTTCGGGGAGTGCGCTAGCACAAAGTGGCCGACCGCTTGCATCAAGTGAGTCTTCCCAAGACCTACGCCGCCGTATATGAAAAGAGGGTTGTAGGCCTTGGCGGGGGCCTCTCCGACTGCAAGTGCGGCTGCGTGTGCGAATCGATTTGAAGGCCCGACGACAAAGGTATCAAACGTATACTTTGGGTTAAGGGGACGGCCAAGCGCAAGGGTGGATCCGTTTTCAAAGGGCAGATCCACTACGGTTGCTGCCTGCTCGCAAGCATCCGGGTCGGGCGGCGGTATAACAAATTTCAGCACCATCTCTCGTCCAGCGACAGACTTTAGTTCTTTTTGCAGGAGGGTGGTATACCTGGACTCGACCCAGTCGCGAGCAAAATCGTTGGGGACACCGATAATGAGGGTATCGCCATAGAGTGCCAACGGCCGACTGTGCTTCAGCCAGGTCTGGAAACCGGGTTTTGAGAGGTCTTTTTCAATGGACTTTAGGGTTCTGGCCCAAAGTGAAGTCAGGTCGGATGACATGAAAATAGCCCCCTAAATCTCCAGGTTGAATAAATATCGGCTACTGCATAACAAAAACAGCGGTGTAAGCTACAGGATCCGCCAAGGTTCTATTGAGTATGTCGAAAGAGCAGACACACTGAACTGGAGGAGTGCTACGATAAGATCTGACCTTTTAACCTTACTTACCGCCCAGAGGAACGGTGCCTTTGTGAATGAAGATGCTCCTTCTTGTGAATGCGGAATCGACAGCTCAAGAAAGATAGTGCTCAAGGCTATTACTTGAAGGCTTATAGGGCATCAACAAGTTATGCACACAGTTATTCACAACCTGTGAATAACTTAAAAGGACGCAAAGTCCCCTGCGACTACAGGGGGACCTCTTCTATATTAGCAGATCTAATACTGCTTGGCAACCGAAGAAAAGATGCCCGTAAACTGGGAAAGAGGGCTGAAGACGAGTCCGGCATACACAAGTTTTCGAAAATAAGATTTCTGCTAGCGTACCGGCGGATCCGCTGAACAACTGTGGCTCGGTGCCTCTGGAGTCAGGGCGAACGTGCATTCATGCAGGTGATCTGCTGATTAAGAAGTCTTGACCAGATAGAGAGGGAGAAAAAGGCCGGGGAGTCAACCGGCTGTTGAGGAGAGTTCCAACTCTAGGGTGTGCACCAGCATTAAGGATGGACGTAAAGGGGCTTGAGAAAAACCTTTGGCACATCGTTCAAGGCTGATCAGGCCGGGAGGCTTACCGAAGGAAGAGCGCCTTTGGGCCATAGAAGGCCCGGTGAGACGTACGCTGGCGGCGAGGTGGATTGCAGGCGGGGCACACCGCATGGCGCGCCTACTGGGAGCGAGGGCGAATAGCAAACTTGAGGTTTCCGCAAAGAGCAGAGACGGCTACAGCATTTACTGCATGTGGCTGCGACAAATTGTCGGCGAACAGGCAATCGGAGAACCGAATAGCTGCATAAAAGAAGATCTTGAAGCCTGGGTTGGGGCTTCAGCCCCGGCCGGGATAGGCGGGATAGGGATGTCAGTTGACAGCGAATTTCCGGCTGGGATATAATTCTTGGTGATAACTAGATTGTGCTGAAAAAGTCAGCCACTAGGATCCTTAAAACCGCAGGTAAATCAAGGGATTCCGGTCTCCGTGGCGAATTAATGCGAGGAATGAAACAAAATGCCTGGAGGGAATCCCTATGATGGTTATGGTTCAACGTGAAGACTTCAGTTCCTGCGGAGGTGAAGGATCATGTTGCGCCTCCGCGGAAACCTACTTGGGCATAACAGCACTCAAGCACCAGTATCAAGAAACGGGTGCTTCAGATCGCCAGGGTACTGAAGCGGCGCATGCCACGGATCACCGGAGAAATGGACGACATCTGCCCGAAGAGTAGTAGAACAGCTGCACCAGAACACCAGGCAAGTTGCTGAAACTGCCCTGGACGAAAAAGGACGCCTGGTCAGTGGATTGGAGAAGACTCTGGACCTGGGAGAACAGATCATCAGCCAAGCCCTACCGAGAAACTGAGTTCGGCTAGAAAGTGCGCCTGACCGAAAGCGCGGAACACTTTGTGGCCGGGTATGACGTTATGATGGGTTTCACGAATTGCTTATCCCAGGACCGGCCAGGTGCCGGAAGGTATCGCTACCGACTGCGGCTTTTAAGCGCCCTAAAGTCAGCCTGCCTTACAAAGGCAAACGCAGTCAGAGCTGAACTGAATACCAACGCCAATCCTGGTTTGGGGGATTGCAACACTGGCGAGCCGGTCAGGAAGGAACGATCAGCGAGCTGAAAAGGCGATATGGACTCAACGGGACGCTGTAGCGGGACTGGCCGGTTGTCGTTGTTGGATAGGCGGGGCCATTGGGCAAATAGCAACGTCAAACCATGATTGAATTGTCAGGGGTCAATTGCCGAGGAGTAGTCGGCAAACTGCTTTTTTCACCAGAATCTAATTTGGCGGGGGGTTTAGAGTGAAACGCACCTATCAGCCCAAAGTAAGGAGACATAAAAGCATTCACGGATTCCTAAGACGGATGAGCACGAGGTCTGGTCGAAAGGTGCTTCGGGCCCGCAGGCTCAAGGGGCGCAAAAGAGTTAGCGTATGAGGACCGGAAGACACTGGTCCTTTTTCTGCGACGAGGAGTTGGTGCAAACATGCTCCCGAAGAGTCGCAGGCTGACCAGGAGGCGCGATTTTCGCGAAGTCTACGAAAAAGGCAGATCATACGCAAACAGGGCTGCCGTGGTGTACGTCTTGCACAGGGAGGGAACTGGCAGCCGTGTTGGTTTTTCTGTGAGCCGGCGAATAGGAAGCGCGGTCGATCGGAACAGGGAAAAGCGGAGATTTAGAGAAGTGATAAGAGTGCTCTGCAAGAGGGTTAAGCCTGGTGTTGATCTGGTATTCGTTGTCCGACGCGGTGCGATGAAGATGGAGTTTAGGGAGCTTGAGAAATCGCTGAGGGATCTGTTGGGGAGAGCAGGGGTGTTTCGAGATGAAAGGCGGGACAGTAGTCAGTAAGGTTATAGTCCTCATGATTGAAGGATACAGGCGATACATCTCTCCCTTGAAACCAAGGACGTGCAGGTTTTACCCCTCATGTTCGACGTATGCGCTGGAGGCTGTACAGCGGTACGGCGCGTTAAAGGGAGGGGGCCTTGCGGTTCGGCGGTTGCTGCGCTGTCATCCGCTGAACCCAGGAGGTTATGACCCGGTGCCGGGCGGAGAAACGGAATAAGAGTTGTCACTGGAGGAAATATGTAGAAACGTATATAGTTAAGGGGGGCTGGCCTTGCTCACGTGGTTTAGTGACCTTATGAAAGAAGGTCTGGAACTGGGGTTTGCACTGACCAATAGTTACGGTCTGGCAATCATCCTTCTTACTATCGTCATCAGAATTATTCTGTGGCCCTTGACTGTCAGTCAAACCCGTGCGACCCAGAAAATGCAGATGCTAAACCCCGAACAGGAGGAGCTAAAGAAGAAATACAAAAACAACCCGGAACGGCTGAACAAGGAAATGATGGAGCTTTGGAAGAAACACAAGGTTAACCCCCTGTCCGGGTGCCTGCTCTTGCTGGTACAGTTCCCGTTTCTGATTGCCTTCTTTAGAGTGCTATACGACTATAACTACACCGGACCTGCGAGTTTTCTATGGCTCCCACATCTGGGTCAGCCCGACCCATTTTACATCCTGCCTGTTCTGGCAGGCGTAACCACTTACCTTCAGACCAGGCTTACGACTCCCGGGATGTCCTCCGGGGCCGAGGGTTCGCAGAACTTCATGCTCTATTTCATGCCTGCCCTTATCACGTATATCAGCCTGCGGTTCGCGGCAGGACTGGCACTGTACTGGGTAGTCAGCAACGCGGTGGGGATCGCGCAGCACTACCTGACGCCTAGGCCCAAAGTACGGAAAGGAGAAGCTTCTTCATGAAGTCTGTTGAGAAGAGAGCTCGTACAGTCGAAGAAGCCGTCGAGTTGGCGCTCAGGGAACTTGGAGTACCAAGGGAGCGAGTCGACGTGACGGTTGTGGAAGAGGCGTCAAAGGGATTGTTCGGCCTGATAGGGACTAAAGACGCTGTTGTAAAGGTAACGGTAAGAGAGGATAAGAAAGAGGAAGTGGCGGAGTTCGTCAGCGAGATATGCCGCAGCATGAAACTGGCCGGCCGAGTGCAGACGACTGAAGACGATGAATACATCTATTGCTCGATTACAGGGAGAGATCTCGGAGTGCTTATCGGAAGACGGGGTCAGACGCTGGACGCGCTGCAGTACCTGGTCAACGTGGCGATGAGCAGGAAATCCGATGATCGCAGAAAAGTAAGCCTCGACATAGAAGGTTACAGGGAGAGGCGACGCCGGTCGCTGGAGAGGCTCGCCGTGCGCACGGCAGAGAAGGTGCGCAGAACAGGGTACAGGGCAGTGCTTGAGCCTATGAACTCCCATGAAAGGAAAATCATTCATCTGACGCTTCAGGCAGATCCGTATGTAAAAACACACAGCGAGGGCGAGGAACCATTCAGGAAAGTGATTATCGAACCCGCAAAGTGACAGGAGTCTTTCGATGGAGGCGCCCGGCAATGTAGGCATTTGCCTGATTGCTGGGGCTTTTGGTTTTTGGGGGGACAGGCAATGGAGGACGATGTGATTGCGGCGGTATCTACTCCCCTGGGCCGGGGGGGTATCGCCCTGGTGAGAGTGAGCGGGGCCGCTGCTTTGAACGTGGCGCGCCGGGTGTTCACGGGGAGACTGGAGGATCACCGGGTCTCGTATGGTAAAGTCATTGATCCCCGAGATCGCGAAGTCATTGATGAAGCCCTGGCATGGTATATGAAGGCGCCAAAAAGCTATACCAAGCAGGACGTTGTGGAAATCAGCTGTCACGGGGGCGCCGTCGCTGCTAAAAGATGCCTGAAAGCGCTAGTGCTGGCGGGCGCCCGCATCGCCGAGCCGGGTGAGTTCACCCGCCGGGCGTTTCTGTCTGGCCGTATCGATCTCGCCCAGGCAGAGGCAGTGGCCGATATCATCGCTGCGGAATCTGAGGCGAGCATGAAGGCAGCTGTGTACCAGCTCGAGGGCTTGCTGTCGAGGCAGCTTGGTAAAGTCAGGGAGTCGCTGCTCGAAGTGCTCGCACATGTTGAGGCGGTCGTGGACTTTCCTGAAGACGAGGTGGAGGATTTACGGGAGGAGGACCTCGAGCATAAACTGAGGGAAACGCTAGGCATCCTAGACAGGTTGCTTGAAAGTTCGTCACGAGGAAGGATACTGCGCGAGGGGATAAAGGTGGCTATCGTGGGCATGCCGAACGTGGGCAAGTCCTCCCTGCTCAACGCAATGCTGGGGACCAACCGGGCCATCGTGACCGATGTCCCTGGTACGACACGGGATACACTGGAAGAATGCATGGAGCTTGAGGGAGTCCCCATGGTGCTAGTCGATACGGCAGGGATCAGGGACACGGACGACCTGGTAGAAAGCCTGGGAGTGCAACGGAGCATGCAGGCGCTTTCTACCGCCGACGTCGTCATCGTGGTGGTAGATGATTCTGTGGGGCTCACAGACCAGGACAGGGCCATCCTGTCGGCAACGCTCAGAAGGCCAGTGATCGTGGCGGTAAACAAGGTCGATAGAGGCCTCGGGAAAGTATCCGTGGAAGAGCTGAAAGCGGCTTACCCGTTTCCGGTAGTCCGCATCTCTGTGACAGAGGAGATCGGCCTTGATCGGCTGCGGGAAGTGCTTTTAGAACTGGCGGTGGGCGGGGCGGGCTTTGAAAGCGTGTACGTAACGAACGCAAGGCACATTGAGGCTTTGAAGGTAGCCAAAGAGAGTATTACCGAAGCGCTGGAAGAGGTGGAAAGAGGCGTGCCTTTGGATTTTGCGGGAATGAACGTGAGACGAGCCATAGTCCACCTGGGGCAGATCACCGGCGAGACCGTCGATGCGGACGTGCTTGACCGGATTTTCGAGCGGTTCTGCATAGGGAAGTGAGACGGTATGGGCGCGATTAACTGGGTTGCAGGGGAGTACGATATTGTAGTCGTCGGCCTGGGCCACTCCGGGTGCGAGGCGGCTCTCGCTGCTGCACGGATGGGAGCGAAAACTCTAGCGTTCTCGGTGAACCTGGACAATATAGCCATGATGCCGTGCAACCCGTCTGTGGGAGGGCCCGCGAAAGCACACCTGGTGCGAGAGGTGGATGCGCTGGGAGGCCAGATCGGGATATGTACCGATCAGAGCTACCTCCAGATGCGGATGCTGAATACAGGCAAGGGACCTGCCGTATGGGCACTGCGCGCCCAGTGCGACAAGCGTGAGTACTACCGGAACATGAGACAAGTGCTTGAGTCACAGCCCGGCCTTGATCTGAAGCAGGGGTTGATCACGGAGGTGGTGACGGATGGCCGTTCCGTCACCGGTGTAAAGACGGCGACAGGCATGTATTATACCTGCAGGGCTGTAGTGCTCACAACCGGCGTATACCTGAACGCTCGGGTCATAGTGGGCGAGCACAGCGTCGCTTCCGGGCCCAATGGACAGATGCCGGCGACCGGGTTGTCCGACTGCTTGAGGGCGCTCGGGCTTCAGCTGGGCAGGTTCAAGACGGGAACGCCTCCCAGGGTGAGCAGGAAGTCGGTGGACCTATCACAAATGGAACCCCAGTACGGGGAGGATACGCCCCACGGCTTCTCTTTTATCCCCTCGCGGCACGGCAGACCCCAGATGCCGTGTTTCCTGACCTATACAAACCCTAAGACGCACGAGATCATACGAGCAAACCTTCATAGGGCGCCGCTGTTTTCAGGAGTCATCGAGGGTGTGGGCCCCAGGTACTGTCCATCCATCGAAGACAAGGTGGTCAGGTTTGCTGAAAAAACGGCGCACCAGGTTTTCCTCGAGCCTGAAGGTAGAGATACAGCGGAAATGTATGTTCTAGGACTGTCGACCAGCCTTCCCGAGGATGTCCAGGTTGAGATGTTGAGGTCGATTAAGGGGATGGAGCGCGTCCAGATCCTGAGACCGGGGTACGCCATAGAATACGACTACGTGATACCGACGCAGATGCGACACTCACTGGAGTGTAAGACCATCCGGGGACTTTACTGTGCAGGGCAGATCAACGGGACGTCAGGGTACGAGGAAGCTGCGGCCCAGGGCATTATCGCCGGGATTAATGCAGCACTGTCCGTCAGGGGCAAAGAGCCGCTGGTACTTGGAAGGGACGAGGCTTACATCGGGGTGCTGATTGATGACCTAGTGCTGAAGGGGACGAAGGAGCCTTATCGCATGCTCACTTCGCGGGCGGAATACAGGTTGCTTCTGCGGCAGGGGAGTGCGGATCGTCGTCTTACGCCTATCGGAAGGGCCGTAGGACTAGTCGGAGATGAGCGCTGGTCTCTGTTTCAGAAGAAGCAGGAAAGGATGGAGCAGATCCGCAGGGCGCTTTCCGCGCCTGTCGTTCCAGGCAGCGAGATAGATGAAAGGCTCGAGGAGATGGGAACCCCGCGAGTTAAGACCCAGAGTACGCTGTTGGGGATCCTGAAGAGGCCTGAGGTCAGCTATTCTAGGCTGGCAGTCATCGCCGGACTCGATATCAGCGATAAGGAAGCTTATACCGAGGTAGAAACTGAAGTGAAGTATGAGGGTTATATCACCAAGCAGATGGAAGAAGTGGAGCGCGTCAGGAAACTTGAGGCGCGGCGTATTCCCCAGGACCTGGATTACGCGATGATCCACGGCTTGTCCACGGAGGGACGGGAGAAGCTCTCCCGCATCCGGCCCGAGACGGTAGGTCAGGCCATGAGGATTTCGGGCGTATCTTCAGCGGATATCAGTGTGCTGCTGGTGGGGCTTCACAGGCTCGGGGGAAGGCGTGCATGAACGAACCACGGGGATACAGGTGGCTGGCAGAGCACGGAATCAGGATAAATCACGAAATGTATGTCCTGCTCGAGAAGTACCGGGCGGCTCTGGAGGAGGAGAACCGCCGCCAGAACCTGACCCGGGTGACCGGCCGGGAAGAGGTGTGGGAGAAGCATTTTGCCGATTCCCTCGCCATACTCGGGTTTTTCGACATTCCGTATGGATCGCTCGTGATCGACGTGGGTACGGGAGGAGGTCTTCCTGGAATACCCCTCTTGATCGTAAGACCCGACATCCGCCTGGTGCTTCTGGATTCAGAGCGGCGCAAGGTGGAGTTTTTGGGTGAGGTCCTGGCCTCCCTTGGCCTTACGGCGCAAGCGGTATGGAAGAGAGCGGAGGACGCCGGGAGAGGCAATCTCCGAGAACGATTCGACGCGGCGCTGTCGAGGGCAGTGGCCAAGGTTGCGGTTGTGGCCGAATACACCCTTCCAGTAGTACGAGTCGGCGGGGCGGTTTACCTTTTCAAAGGGCCAGGGGCAGATGCAGAGCTCGCCGAAGCGGCGGTGGCTGTAGAGCGTCTGGGCGGTGCGATAGGCGAGATTAGGCGGTATACGCTTCCTGGGGGCGAGGCGAGAGCGCTGATTCGTCTAAGCAAAGTGAAGAGCACTCCAGGCCTGTATCCGAGGAAGCCGGGTATTCCATCAAAGAGGCCGCTAGGGCGTGGAGGCAAGAAGGAGGGCGCGGACGAGCTGGCGAATTCTGGAAAGAGATGATGCACAAGGCGGTGAGCCGTTATGGACAGGTCTTGGATGAAATGGCCTCTTGGGCAGAAAGCGCGCCGCGAGAGCGTGAGTATGATTCCGCTTGCTCAGATTCATTCCAGCCGGTATCAGGCGCGTACCAAGTTTTCGGAGGAAGAGATACATAACTTGGCTGCGTCCATTAGAGAGCACGGTTTGTTGCAGCCGGTCGTGGTAAGGCGTGTGCAAAACGGCTTTGAGCTGGTAGCAGGAGAACGGCGGGTTCGAGCGGCGCGGCTGATTGGGCTTGACTCGGTACCGGCTGTGGTTCGGGATCTGGGGGACGAAGAGACGGCACTGGTGGGGCTTGTAGAAAACCTGCAGAGGGAGAATCTGAACCCAGTAGAAGAGGCGCTGGGACTCAAGAGGGTGCTCGAAGAGATGGGAATTACGCAGGAGGACCTGGCCAGAAGGCTCGGTAAGAGCCAGTCCACGATAGCCAACAAGCTGAGGTTGCTAAAACTCCCCACGGAGGTACTCAAATATCTGTCTGAAGGGAGCCTCACAGAAAGGCACGCGCGCGAGTTTTTGCGGCTTGACAGAGGCGAAGACAGGCTTCTCGCGGCTCAGAGGGTAATCTCCGATAACCTGACGGTGCAGCAAACGGAGCAACTCGTGGAGGGCATGCTCGCTGCTGCGCAAGATTGCGCGCATCCCCCGAAGAAGAAGCGGAAGGCGGTTTACAAAGACCTGAGGCTGTTTTTGAACGCCTTCCGGCAGGTGGCGCGCGAGCTTCAGAAGACAGGTGTGGAGGCGGAGTGGTCCGAGAGTGAGGACGATGACTGGTTTATCGTAACAGTGAGGGTGCCTAAGAAGTCAAAGAAGGGGAGGGTGTCTTAAGCAGGATGTTTAAAGGGAAGGGGGCGGCGCCTCTATCTGGTTGTTGCCCCGTTTTTTGTTAGGACAGGAGGAAGGCGCCCCGTATTGCAGAATGTTAGGGTATGCACGATGGACAGGTGGGGATGAAGTATGTCCAAAGTCATTGCCATAGCCAACCAGAAGGGCGGTGTGGGGAAGACCACAACGGCTGTAAACCTTAGTGCCTACTTAGGAGAGATGGGTAAGAAGGTGCTGGTGGTCGACGTGGATCCGCAGGGAAATTGCACCAGCGGGCTGGGCCTCAGCAGAAGGCGGATCGTAAAAAGCGTATATCACTCTCTGATCGAGCAGGTACCCCTGAAAGAGGTGATCACGCCTTCTGGTTTTACAAACCTGGATCTCGTGCCGTCCACCATCGACCTGGCAGGAGCGGAGATCGAGCTTGTCACAGCGTTGTCTCGCGAAAGCAAACTCCGTCGGGCGCTCGAGCCTGTCAGGGGCAGCTACAGTTATATCCTTATAGACTGCCCGCCCTCCCTTGGGCTCCTGACGGTGAACGCGTTGACTGCAGCCGACTCGGTGCTGGTACCAATACAATGCGAGTTCTACGCGCTTGAAGGTTTGGGGCAGCTCATGAACACCATAAGATTGGTTCAGAGCCACCTGAACCCATCGCTCGAGATCGAAGGCGTGGTGCTCACGATGTTTGACGGGAGGACGAACCTCTCGATACAGGTAGTGGAGGAAGTAAAAAAGTACTTTCGGGAGAAGGTGTTTAATACCATTATTCCGAGAAATGTCCGGCTCTCGGAGGCACCGAGCCACGGGCTGCCCATCGGGGGATATGACGCAAGGTCCCGTGGGGCTGAGGTGTACAGAGAATTGGCCAAGGAAGTGATAGAACGTGGGGAAAAGAGGACTGGGTAAGGGACTGGGCGCGATCATACCTGAACTGACTGCGGCACCGGAGGGCGCCCTCTGTGATTTGGACATAGAGAGCATCAGGCCTAATCCCCGACAGCCCCGGCAGAGGTGGGATGAGGAAAAGCTGAGAGAGCTGGCCGATTCTATCAGAGAGCACGGGGTGGTGCAGCCTATCATTGTAAGGCAGCGGGATGACGGCTACGAACTGGTGGCTGGGGAGCGCAGGTGGCGAGCTGCGCGGCTGGCGGGCCTAAAGACCGTGCCCGCAGTCATAAGGGAGCTGTCGGAGGCAGAGCTTACGGTTGTCTCCTTGATAGAGAATATACAAAGAGAGGACCTGAATCCAATGGAAGAGGCGAGGGCGTACCACCGCCTGGTCACCGAGTTTGGGTTGACCCAGGAGGTGCTGGCCAAGCGCGTCGGGAAGAGCCGGTCGCAGGTGGCCAACGTACTGCGGCTGCTCAGTCTGGACAGGAGGACGCAGGCGCTGGTGGAAGAGGGCAAGCTGAGCTTCGGGCATGCTAGAGCGCTGCTTGCTATAGAAGAGGAAAAGCGCCGGCAGCAGCTGGCAGACCGCATAGTAAAGCAGGGGTTGAGTGTCCGGGAGGCGGAAAGTGCTGTTTCGGAAAAATCCAGAAGACCAAAGAGGCGTGATCGCCCGGTTATGGATCCTAATGTTGCTGAGGTTGAGGAGCGCCTGCGTCGGGTGCTGGCGACGGACGTGAGGATAAAGCAGGGCAGGAAGAAGGGAATAATAGAAATAGACTACTTTGGGCTGGAAGATCTGGACCGGATCCTGGAGATCATCTGCCTTAAACAATAATTGTTCCACGTGAAACACTGGAGGGTACAGAATTGATATACCTCGACAATGCCGCAACATCCTGGCCAAAACCGGATAGTGTGCCCCGAGCAATGGCGGCTTTCCTCAGAGAATGGGCTGCAAACCCAGGCAGGGGCGGGCACTCAATGTCGATTGAAGCGGGCCGGAAAGTGCTTGCGGTTCGCGAAAAGCTGGCCACCTTTTTTGGGGTCCGGGAAAGCGACCGCGTGGTATTCACGCTCAACGCCACCCATGCGCTGAATCTGGCTATCTTGGGATACCTGCGCGAGGGAGACCATGTAATCACCTCGGACATGGAGCATAACGCTGTCTCGCGGCCGCTTACAAAGCTTAGGCAGGAGCGGGCAGTGGAAATCACCATCGTCCCCGGAGCCGCGAGCGGCTGCGTGGACCCGGAAGATATTCGCCGCGCACTCAAGAAAAACACCAGGCTCGTAGTACTCACTCATGCGTGCAACGTGACCGGTACGATAAACCCTATCAAAGAAGTGGGGCGGCTCCTGCGCGAACTAGATATCGCGTTCCTCGTGGATGCAGCACAGACCGCCGGTCACATCCCCATAGACGTTAACGAGATGTGCATAGACATGCTGGCGTTTCCAGGACACAAGGGTCTGCTTGGGCCACCGGGAACAGGCGGACTCTACATCAGAAAAGGCCTGGACGTGGCCCCGCTGATGGAAGGGGGCACCGGGACGCACTCCGAAGAAGAACGACAGCCTACAGCCTATCCCGAAAGGCACGAGGCGGGAACAGTCAACAGTGTGGGAATTGTGGGCCTTGGAGCCGGGCTCGATTTCCTGACCGAAAAGGGGCTGGAGAAGATCTCGGCAGTCGAGACGGAACTCGCGGCCCGCCTTATACGCGGGCTCAGATCAATAGAGGGAGTCAGCGTTCATTTAGCAGACTCCCCAAGGGTATGTACCGCCTCGTTTAACCTGGACGGCATCGAGCCCCAGGAGGTAGCTTACATACTGGATCAGGCCTACAGCATCGCGGTGCGCGCCGGGCTTCACTGTGCTCCTTGGGTACACGCTGCGATGGGAAACGCCGGGCGGGGCTCGGTGAGAGTCAGCCCGGGGTACTTTACATCCCTCGAAGAAATCGATGATTTCCTGGCCGCACTTCAGGAGATCGCCGACGAAAGAACCAGATAATTACGCATATCTCTTTGGACAAGCTATAATGCACGAAGGTGGAGTGACCTGATGAACCTGTCAGAACTAGTTGATGTTTACCTTGCTGAAATCCTGGCTTTTGTCGCCTTGTTCAATCTGCTCGTCATCGTGCTCCTGGCAGCCAGCCTGCGGAAATGGTCCCGCTTGAGTAGCAAGTTCTCTACGCTGCTGAAGGGCAGGGACAACCTGGATCTTGAAGGCATGCTGCTGCGTCTGGGCAGATCGCTCGAGATTGCAGAGAAGGAGATCATCAGGCTTTCACAGGAGCTGGCGGCCCTTCGGGAGGCGAGCAAACGCAATATCAGCAAAGTGGCTGTTGTCAGGTACAATGCCTTTCCCGATACAGGCAGCGACCTGAGTTACGCGGCAGCCTTCCTGGATGCGGAAGGGAACGGTGTGGTCTTAAGCAGCCTTTACGGCAGGGACGAGTCCCGCGCTTACGCAAAACCAGTGAAGAACAGTAAGTCTACGTATGTGCTTACTGATGAAGAGAAGATGGCTATCAGGCAGGCAATGGAAAACTGATCAATCCGGACAAGATTATTGAACATACTTGAAGGAAATTTTGACCACGAAGTTGAAAAATACAGATCTACCGGAAAGGGTTTAAGGCCGCCTTTCGGGGCCGGCATTGTATGAGTGCTTTCGGAAACACCCAGAAACTCCCTGGGAAGACGAAGGAATAGAAGCCGAAGCATGTGATTGAGGAGTCATGCTGACCCTCTAGGTCGTCAGGAACCGAGGCTCATGAACGAGTGCGCTCCTTCTTGAAAAGGGCATAGGGAACCAGGCTCATCAAGATGAGGTTTTAGAAGGTGTACTGTTCGGTTGTGCTGCGCGAGCGCGATGACGCCAAGCTCGGAGTGGTTGCGGGGAGCCTGAGCGACGGAAAGGAAGAGGGGGGGTCCGCGGGGCTGTTTGAAGCGACGAGTTCGTAGAGGTAGTAGAACTCTTCGCGATAGCTATTCAACCCCACGTGACGTCAGCGTCTGGGTGGCGCCGGGGGCATGAGCAGCGGTAGATGCCCCGTTTGTGGCAGTCACAGACCTTCACTCCGTAGGGACTGGTTGCGGCACGGAGTGAAGTGCCGTCACCGATGAGCCCGAGGGAGATGGGCTGGTCCACGAAGCAACGGGCAAAGCGCTCTTTGATCAGCCGTTCGGGTCGCCTCTTTTGAGAGGTTCCTGCCACAGGCGGTCCATGAAGTCGTAGAAGGTCCCAATGCAAAGCCGGAGAGTGAAGCGAGTACCCTGTCGTTTCTGAGGGTCCTCGCCCATTGGGTGATGCTGGAGACCTAATCAGCAGGTCTACCCAGGGAAGAGTAGCAGGACATAAGAAGCGGTATGGCTGGATCAAGGTCAAGCACCCAGAGCTTGGTCAGCGCAGATGACTCGAGGACGGCTAAGTGGGAGAGTTTGTTGTGCGAAAGCTCGCGGAAATGGGCATGGGAGCCACAATTGAGCGGCACGAATGAACACCACCCCGCATCGAAAGTGCGGTGACGGTGCTGATAGCACGATTTATCCCTCCGTAACAGCCGCACAGACACAAAAACGTAGAATTTCGCATGCATCCGTTTAGGGAAATCGAGAAAAACCTGAGATGCGTCTTCCGAAAGCTCAAACTACCCGCGGTTAGGACTTTCTGAGAGGACACATCGTATTTCAAGGGGGGGGTAGCCAGTTGAACCGGGACCACCGAAAGGGCAGTTTTACGCTCATGTTGATCCCCCATTCAGACGGCAGGACGCGGGTCTTCAGGCTGAGCTGGTCGTGGCTCCGGGCACTGCTCTGTTTTGCAATAGTATTCAGCGCCGCGCTCACCTGGTTCGGCGTCTCCTATTCTGGCATGCTAAAGAATATGGACGAGCTTCATTACCTCCGCGTCGTGACTGTGCAGCAGAGGACTGAGATGGAGTACCTGTCCCGAGAGGCGGCAGCACTACTTAAGGACATGAAGCGTATTCAGGAACTGGACAGACAGGTAAGGGACTTGCTCACAGCTGAGAAACCAGGGAGCTCGAAGTCTACTACCCCTGCCGTGAGCATTGCGGGGACCAGGCTTGCGTCCAGAGGGATTCTGAACTTGTCCGCTGACAGAGGGCTGAGCCTTACCGAGCTGGACAACGAACTTGGTCCGAAACCCACAGGAATACTCGGGACACTGCAGGAGATCAGGGAGCAGCTGCCCGTACAGCAGAACAGCCTGGTGCAGCTTAAAGAAGCTCTGGTTGAGAGACAAGCCATGCTTGCTGCATACCCGTCACTCTGGCCCGCGAGCGGGTATATCAGCTCGGGCTTTGGATACAGGAGGAACCCGTTTGGCTCCGGCTATGATTATCATTACGGAGTTGATGTGGCGGCGCCGTATGGTTCACCCATTTTTGCTACGGGGGATGGCATTGTCATCTTCTCAGGATACAAAAGCTCCTACGGGCGTACGGTAATGATTGACCACGGCTACGGGTATACCACGTTGTACAGCCATAACGCCAAGAACCTGGTGGAGGTCGGCCAGAAGGTCAAGAAGGGCCAATTGATCGCCCTCGTCGGGCTGACCGGAAGGACCACCGGCCCGCACGTACACTACGAAGTGTGGGTTAACGGAATCCGTGTAAATCCCAAGCAGTTCATGACATCAGAGCAGTAGCTGCTCGCGACCTGCGGCGGTGCCAAACCTGGGCAATAGGTGGGGGGAACAATGTTCGGGCGAAAGGAAGGTAAAGCAGTGGCCAACCCTGAGAAAGTAGAGACGATAGTCGGTAAAGACGCCGAACTCCGGGGTACGATCATCTCATCTTCGGGTGTCCGTATTGATGGAAAGGTAAACGGCGAAATCGAAAGCTCCGGGGATCTGGTGATAGGCCAGGGTGCTACAGTGGAAGCAAGTGTGAAGGCACGGCACGTTACAGTCGCTGGCACGCTCCGCGGGAATGTAACCGCAGAGGGCAAACTCGAGATCACGCAGACAGGCAAGCTGTTTGGCGATGTCAAGGTGGGAGCGCTCGTGGTGATTGAAGGCGCTACTTTCCAGGGAACAAGCAGCATGGTACGAGAGAGCCCGGCGGAAAAGAAGAAAGACTGACGTCTACTCGTAAAGACCCGATCTCAGTACGGGTCTTTTGTCTTTGGCTGCGCAAACCACCTCACAGGACCGGGAAAGGAAGACAGGCCTGTGGAAGCACTCTATGTGGTAAACCCGGTAGCGGGACGCGGACGAGCACTCAGGGCATTTAAGGCGGTGCAGGAAATCTGCAAAGAAAGATACGTCTTTACCGATGCACCGATGCACGCAACGGAAATCGCGCGGCTTGCGGCCAAAGAAGGAATTCCCCTGGTAGTCGCGGTAGGAGGGGACGGTACGGTACATGAAGTGGCCAACGGACTCGCCTGTACCGGGACTGCCCTCGGCGTCATTCCAGCGGGTAAGGGGAACGACTTTGCCAGGTCGCTCGGGATCCCCTTCTCTCCACATCGGGCCGTAAGACTCATTTCGTCTGGGTGCACCAGGGTGATCGACCTCGGCATGGTTGACGGCCGATACTTTCTGAACGTATCGGGCGTGGGGTTTGACGCGGAGGTTGCGCAAGAGGTAAACTCCAGCGAGAGAAAGATCGGTGGACCACTCACTTACATCCTCGGAGTCCTTAAGATGCTCAGTCGATATGACCCGGTTCCGGTAGAGATCGCGCTTGACGGGGATGTAATACGCGAACGCATACTGGTTGTGGCCATAGGGAACACGCCCTACTACGCTGCCGGCATGAAGATGGTACCCCATGCAAGACCGGACGACGGTGAATTCGGGATCTGCGTAGCGGGCAACCTTACGAAGGCTGAGACACTGGCCATGCTTCCGCTGGTATATTCAGGGAGGCACATCAGTCATAATAAAGTCAGCACGTACAAGGCGGCCCGGGTAGAGATCAGATCGGAGACCGCTCTGGCGATACAGGCAGACGGGGAGATCGTCGGTCACCTACCCGCAGTGTTTACAGTGGCTGCAGGCTGCTTACGAGTAATCGCACCGAAGGGGGATCCAGGTGTTTCGTGACAGAGTAGATGCCGGATCGCACCTTGCACAAAAGCTGGCCTCGCTTAACCTGAAAAACCCGCTGGTACTGGCTATTCCCAGAGGGGGCCTTGTCGTGGGCGCGCAGGTGGCCAAAGCGTTGAGCTGTAAGCTGTACCTGGTTACCCCCAGGAAACTTGGAGCGCCCGCCAACGAAGAACTGGCTATCGGGGCAGTGGGACCCGGCGGCAACATGTATGTTGACGAAAGGCTTGCCAGGCTTACCGGAGCTGATGATGCCTACCTCGAGAGAGAACGGAGCCGCGCCATGCAGGAGATGCAAAGGCGCGCGCGAGAATACGGGGCTGCTCCTCTGCCCGGCAGTCTAAATGGCCGGACAGCGATCCTTGTGGACGACGGCGTGGCGACAGGCTACACCATGCTGGCGGCTGCTGACTGGACCAAAACTCTGAACCCAGCACGGCTGGTGGTTGCTGTACCGGTCGGCCCCAGCGATACACTGAAAAAGCTAAGAAAGGTCGCGGACGAGGTCGTCGCGCTCATAGATACGACGCTGTTTTATTCCGTCGGGCAGTACTATATCGATTTCACCCAGACTTCAGATGAAGAAGTGAAGGAGATTCTCTCAGGTTTTTCGGATAACGCATAGCGTACCTGCCCACACTATTTAAGGGGTGATACGTGTTGCGTACTGTGGCGGTAGAGGCGGGGCTTGGCCCGGTTGCGGCGCGCTTGAGGGAAGAAGGATACCGCGTGGTGAACCTGGAAGACAAGAGCTGGACCACCGCGGACTGTGTGGTAGTGGGAGGCATGGACAAGGACTTCCTCGAGATGGACGTTCGGCTGACCAATGCGCCGGTAATCAACGCGGAAGGGCGTACTCCAGAGTCAATATCACAGGAGATCAAGTCACGCCTTCCCGGCTAACCAAAACCTGCCTTCGGGTTTTGCGGCAGACCTGGTCAGACCCAAGTACAAAGCGGCCGAGATCGCCTCGGCCATTTTCATCACTGTCGAAAGGCGCGTGTTCTGCAACACCATGTATTCCATGAACCCGCCCACGTTCACTGTCCCTGTGAGAAACATATGTCCGACCAGAGGGAGTTCCTTGTTTACTCCTGCACCCGGCTTCAGGGCTCCACGTCCCAGGCTCACTGTTCCCACCTGCTCCAGTTTGCCCAAGGATGCGTCCACCGCTATCACCAAGCTGTCTGGCCGCGTCGAGTTCAGCCGTTCCAACGCCTCGCAGAGGTTGCCCGCGTGCACAGGATTATCTAAAGTCCCAAGGACGTAAAGACCTGCGATGGGTCTTTTGGACATGTTGCTGCCCACCAGGGGACCGAGAGAATCGCCGGTAGAACGGTCGCTGCCGATACACAGCAGCACGGCCGTCTCCCGTCTGCATTCCGTCACGAGGTCGGCCACGCCGTTAGCCAGGCGCTCCACGCACAGCGGGTCGCTTATGGATACGCGGAGCAGCTTAGGCCTTTCCACTTGATTGCTCTGGTCCACCACTTCAGTCCCCCCGACTTCAAAACCCCAAACCCTTAAGAGTATACGAAGTGCGCGATGGGATTATGCGGGGAGTCATATGAAGGATTATCTTCAACTTATACATAAGTTATATTCCGAAAACTCAAATCGGGGGATGACCGTGAACGAAGACAACGGCGATAACAGAGAATACAGAGAGATCTTTGAGCAGGCGCAGAAGGCCCTGGCGGACAAGGATCTGGACCTTGCCAGGACGCTGTTCACCCGGTGCACAGAGATGAAGCCTGACGACGCGGAAGCATTAAACAAGCTCGGTGTGGTCCACGCACACATTGGAGCGTACGACGAGGCGCATTTTATGTTCTCCAAGGTTATCACCATGGCTCCGGGTTTCGCTCCCGCTTACTCGAATATGGGAAATTTGCACTTTCAGCGTGGAGAGTGGGCGAAAGCCGAGGAGTATTACAGGAAGGCGATAGAAGTAGACCCAGAATACGCCGTGGCATATAACAACCTCGCTGCGGTATGCAAGAAAACCGGCAAGATCGATCAATCTGTCCGGTATATCAAGAAGGCATACCAGCTCGGGTACAGGCCTCCTTTCGACCCTCAGGACTCAGAGCGCCTGGGGTGCCTTGCCTGGTTAACCGGAATAGTTAGAAAGCGGAAATAGAACTGGTGAAGCGACGGGGCGTATTTTTTAATAAAATAGAGGGAAACACCTCGCCGCCTGGAATATATTTACAGGACCAATTACCGGGACGGTGAGGCCCTTGTATCAGATAGGCAGGGATCCTGTTGTACAGCAGGGGAAGCTTCAGCTCTCGGAAGCGGGGTACATTTCTCCGAAGCCCCGGAGGGGCCCCGCCAGGTACCCATGGATCGTCATTTTGCTCGTCCTGGCAATTTGGTTTTTTCATGGCCGTGTCCCCGGTTCCAGGGCGGGCGATGTAATTCAACCCCCCAGGCTTAAAATACGCTACCAGGACGAAGGCGGAACGATCCTCGGAGTGCTGAGCGAAGACGGCCGGCTATCGTTGCGGAATGAGCGGTCTATGGAGTATGATGGACTTGACGAGGTGAGGGACTTCGGGTTTGTGGGGGACGCTATGTGGATGTTGAAGAACGGCGTCCTATCCCTGCGAAGACCCACTCAGAGCGCGGACTTCACCGCCGTCAAGTACGTGTATCCGCTTGATGATTCCATCTTACTGGTCAGGCAAGGCGGCTCATTGAAAGAAACAGTAGGACTGTCAGATGTAAATGGTAACGTGGTGTTATTACCAGACGTCTCGGGGTGCATTCTGTATGCATCGGGTGATTCCGGGAGATTTGTCGCATGTACGCTGGATCTGGACGAAAAGGTTGCAGTGTATGAGCTCAGCCTTCATGTGGACGGTAAGCGCAGATGGCAGGTACCGCTATGGGACATCCCGCTTGACGTTAAGGTATCGGCAACGGGTGTAGTGTTACTAACCCGGAAAGGCATTACCGCGCTGGATTTTGCCGGAAATATAGCTTGGAGGCGCCAGTGTGCCGGAGCCCGAGGGGTCGCCGTCGGCGGTCAGAGAGTGTATTATGGCCGGCCCGAACTGTTCGACAGTACACAGGTAATTTGTGTGGACAACCTGGGCCGCGAGATGTGGCGACGTACAGTCTGGGGGACCGTGACCGACCTTTCATGGGCTGAAGAATTTCTGGTGGTAACATCGACACGAGGTGTTCGGGTCTACTCGGCATCAGGCGACCTGATGTGGTATGAAAGGGACGCGGTGAGCGCAGACCTTCGAAACGGCCGCCTGGCATGGGCCGACGGGCAGGGAGTGGTCCGTATAGTTAATGCTCAGGAGGGGCATTTCGACTGATGAAACGTCGTGTGACGTACATGGTATTATCCGGGGTCTCTGCAGTGGCTGCTGCCCTGATCGCTTCAGCATGGATAAACCGTGCGCTGCCGGCAGGCAACGTGGTCCTGAAAAGCATCTTGGTGTTCGGTGCGGTAAGGGTGGTGGGGGAAGTATGGTTCCTGCTGTTCCGGGAACGGTCCACGCTTTATGTCGAGGACATGGGCCGCGAGATGCTGCTTTACCTGGCGGCGGGAGCGGTTGCAGGCTTCAGCATTCTTGCTGCAATCCGGTTTCTCGGGTCACCTGTGGATCCGGCCATTCCCGCCATAGGAATGCACACAGGTCTTCTGATCCTGGGTCGCGGTGAGGCGAACAGAAACCTCTAGGGCAGGTGTTGTGAATGTCGATACTTGATATCGTCATTGTTGTACTGCTTTGCGTCGGAGCGGTAGACGGCGCACGTCGCGGCTTCGTCAGGCTGATCCTTGGCATGGCAGCGCTGGTTGGGGCGCTGGCTGCGGGCGTTATAGGTGCCAAACCGCTCGCGGTCTGGGTGGACTCCCGGTACGGAGTGGTCGTCAAGGTCTCCAAGTGGTTGCTCCGGTATCTGCACATACCGCAGGAATTCTTGTCAGCTAGATTAGAAGTTACCGGGCTTGAGAGTTTCCTTGAAGAGCTGGCAGTGCTTCGTGTCCCGCGCGCCTACACTCAGGTAATTACGGGCGTTATCGAAAATGACCTAAAACGTGTTCTTGCCACGGGCGTCCAGACTTGGGGCGAAATGCTGGCCTACGCCGTTGCAAATCTGATCGTGATCGCCGCAGCTTTCTTGATAATCTTCATTCTTGTAAGGATGCTCATCTCGGTGCTGGCCGGCCTGGTCACCGTGAGCATCGACAGGACGCCTGTCGGTTGGGCCAATTCTGCCCTCGGGCTGGTGGCAGGATTTGCTAAACAGGCACTGATCATTGCGATCCTGCTGGGGCTGGTTTCCTCACTGGTGACAGTCCCCGGAATGGACTGGCTGTCACAGCAAATCGGTTCATCAAAGCTTTCCCACTACTTCCTCACCACGTTTTACAAACTGATTCGGTTGGTACCCGGTACCGGCCTAGTTGAACAGACGGGGGCATTTCATGGCATACTTTATCCTGGTGTTTGACTCTTCTCACCACGCGATCTTGGCCGAGACAGTCCTGAGGGCCGAGGGGCTTTCCGTCACACTCATTCCCACTCCGCCGACGTATTCCTCGGGATGCGGGCTGTCGCTTAAGATACGAGAGGAAGACATGGACCTGGTGGGCAGGCTGACTGAAGCGCGGGGGATCCGCGTCTCCGGCTGCCACCGGTGGGATAGGTGAAGGGAGAGTAACGCTTGAATTTCGGTGACGTGCTGAGAGAATTTGCAGCGGAGTTGTTTCGATTGGAGCGCCTCATTTTCTGGGGCGGGTCGCTCCTTAAGATTATTCTTATCACCCTGATTGCCCGGATGGCAGTGACTGTTGGATTTTCGCTTATCGACAAGTTCCTCCGACCTAGGCGCGATTTTGAAGACAACCGGCTGCGCACGCTGGCGACGCTGTGTAAGAGCGTCCTGCGCTATATCATTTATTTTGCAGCACTCCTCCAAGTGTTGGTCGTTCTCGGGGTGGATACGACGTCTTTTCTCGCCGGTGCCGGAATCCTCGGCCTGGCTGTGGGCTTTGGTGCGCAGAGCCTGGTAAAGGACGTAATCACGGGGTTCTTCCTACTGTTTGAGGATCAGTTCTCAATCGGCGAGTACGTAGAGATGGCTCAGGTGGCGGGAACAGTGGAAGAAATGGGATTGCGCTCCACCAAGATCAGGGATCTAAGCGGCGTGCTTCATACCATACCCAACGGCTCTATCACAACTACCAGCAATTGGAGCCGCGGTAACATGCGGGCGCTGGTGGAGGTAAGCGTAGCGTACGAAGAAGATGTGGAACAAGTACTGGAAATCCTGGAGAAGGTATGCCGCGAGATGGCCCGGGAGATGGATACGATAAAAGAAGGTCCCAGCGTACTCGGGGTAAGTAAACTCGGAGGATCCGAGGTCTCCATACTCGTCTGGGCCAAGACCACCCCGATGAACCAGTGGTCGGTGGAACGGGAAATCAGAAAACGAGTAAAGCAGGCGTTTGATGAGGCAGGGGTAGAGATACCTTACCCACGGCGGGTGCTGGTGCCTCCGGAGGAAACGAAGATCGGTAAGCGGAGAAAGAGAGGGACTGGCGACCATGGTGAACATACCGCAGTTCAGGGTCGGTGATGTGCTTAAGCTGAAGAAACCGCACCCCTGTGGGAACCACTACTGGGAAGTCACAAGAACGGGGATAGATATCGGCATGAGGTGCATAGTATGCGGCAGGCGCGTAATGGTGCCGCGGATCAGCCTGGAGCGAAGGATCAAGTCGATCTTTACTCCGGACAACTTCCCCGAAGAGATCAGAAAAAAGCTTCAAGGGGGGAGCTAGATGAGCCTCTCCTCCGGGATAGTGGGATTACCCAACGCGGGCAAGTCCACCCTGTTCAATGCCATAACACGCGGCCATGCCCAGGTGGGCAAATATGCGTTCACCACGGTCGAACCTAACCAGGGGCTCATTCAGGTCCCGGATTCCCGGTTGACGGCCTTGGCGGAGATCGTCCAGCCCACCAAGGTCACCCCTGCAACCAGCAGGTTTGTTGACATCGCAGGGCTTGTGCGGGGCGCAAGCCGCGGGGAGGGCCTTGGAAACCGCTTCCTATCTCATATCAGAGAATGCGACTCTCTCATACACGTTGTGAGATGCTTCGAGGATGAGACGGTTGCGCACGTGGATCAGACAATAGATCCTGTGCGCGATGCGCAGATAGTGGAGACCGAGATGATCCTGGCCGACCTTGAGGCTCTGGAGCGGCGTCTTGCGAAGATCTTGCCCAGGATCAAGGCTCGTGAAGAAGACGCCCTCCGTGACGCTTCATACATCCAACAGATAATGGAATACCTAAATAGCGGGACTCCCGCGAGCCGGCTTGGCGAACCACTCGCCCGGCGCGCAAGGGAGTGGGATCTGCTGACTTCAAAAAAGACGGTATACGTCGCCAACATTTCCGAATCGGACCTGCTTTCGTCGCCCAGTGGAAACCTTACCCGTCTCTTGGAGTACGCGAAGGCAAACTCATCCGAAGTCATTGCCCTATGCGCGCGACTTGAAGCGGACCTGAGCGCCCTTGATCCGGAAGACGCGCGCTTGTACAGGGAAGAGCTGGGTTTACCCGCCAGCAGGATTCCCGACCTGGTGTTGACCTCGTACAGGGTCCTCGGTCTTATTACTTTCTACACGTTCAACGAAAAAGAACTAAGGGCAAACGCGATCACTCAAGGAACCACCGCTCCCGAGGCTGCCGGAAAGATACACTCCGACATGGAAAAAGGGTTTATAAGAGCGGAAGTCGTGGACTCCGCCGACCTTATACGCCTCGGCTCAATGAAGAAGTGTAAGGACAGCGGGGCGGTCCGGCTGGAAGGGCGTGATTATGTAGTCCGGGACGGGGACGTGATCTACTTCAGATTTGCTGTATAGGAAACCTTTTCCAACCTGCTTGAATCTACAAAACATAGATGATATAATACATTAGCCCCCTGCTCCGCTGAGATGCGGGGCCCAGAGGACCAAAGGGAGGAGGTGTGGTTCGGTGACGACGTACGAGTGCATGTACATTGTGCGGCCGGACCTGGATGAAGAGAAGACTGCTGAAGTGATGGAGAAGTTTCAGTCTATCGTCCAGGGTAACGGCGGTACGGTGGAGAGCTCAAAGCCCTGGGGCAAAAGAAGACTGGCCTATGAGATCAAGGGCTTTAGGGAAGGACTCTATGTTTTGCTCCGGTTCGCGGGAGAAGCCGCTACAGTAAGAGAACTGGAGAGACTTCTCAAGATCTCGGACGAGGTTATCAGGCATATGGTTGTCAAAGAAGAGGCGTGAGAACATCGGGGGTGATTTTTCGTTGTTAAATCAGGCTATCCTGATCGGACGGCTTACACGTGACCCCGAATTCCGTTACACTCCAAACGGGACGCCTGTCGCCAGCTTTACTCTGGCGGTGGACAGGGCCTTCCAGAACCAGCAAGGCCAGAGGGATACCGATTTCCTTGATATAGTGGTGTGGCGTAAGCTCGCGGAAGTGTGCGCCAACTACCTTTCAAAAGGACAGCTTGTTGCTGTGACTGGGTCCATCCAGGTGAGGTCCTATGAGACCCAGGATGGTCAAAAAAGGCGTGCATGGGAGATAGTAGCGGACAGCGTCAAGTTTCTTGAGAGAGGTTCAAAATCTCCAAGTCCTGCGCACGATGAAGATGTGGAGGAAGTTCCCTTTTAGATAGGAGGATACACGATGCCCAAAAGGGATCGCGGCCGCAGGCCCAAAAAGAAGGTCTGCAACTTTTGCGTAGATAAGGTCGACACTATAGATTACAAGGACTTCGGCAAGCTCAGAAGGTACATTACTGAACGAGGCAAGATCCTCCCCAGGCGAATATCCGGCAACTGCGCCCGGCACCAGAGGCAGCTGACCGTAGCGATCAAGAGGGCGAGGATAATGGCTCTGTTGCCGTTCACCATGGAATAGGCGTTCGGTCGTGCAAGCGGGGTCTCGCCACGGCGCGAGACCCCTTTTGTGTGAAGGATTATGTTGATGGCTCGTTGAAATACTAGCGGGTGAGCGGCGGATGGGGGGGGCAGTGCTGTGCAATCCCGCAATCAGGATATGGACGTGGCCAAGAACATTCGGGCAATTGACTGGCTGAAAGCTGAACTCGCATCCAGCGTGGGCAGTCTCTTTCGCGCCATGCACCGGGGTGGCGAAGACCTGGTCTGTCAGTCTCTGGCTACCATCTTGGTTATTGTGTACCTGCTCTCGCGGAGGCTAGGAATCGGATTTGCCAGGCTGGATCAGGGGGTCGAGAAGACCCTGGGTTCAAACCTTGAAGCAGGACACTCGCTGGAGAAGTGGTATGGTGACCTAACGGCTCTTCGCACTTACATCGCAACGCGAAAGGGAGATTCGATTTGACACGATACATTGGGACCAAGCCCCTCGTTGAAGGAGCGCTGCTTGCGGGGATCGCTGTGGTCCTCGCGCTTGCGGCCACGTACCTGCCCGTAGCAGGCATGCTCATGTTCTTTCTTCTGCCGGTTCCTATCGCCCTAATGGAACTCAGGCACGGAACCCGGCCTGCGTTGCTCAGCGTGCTTGTTACCGGTGCAGTGCTTTCTGCGTTCATCGGCCCGCTTCAGGCAGTGATCATGACGGCCACACTCGGGCTGGTGGGCATTGCATTTGGGTTCGGCATCAGGAACCGCTTTTCCCCCACCAAGACGCTGCTGCTTGGCACCGTGGCGCTGCTTTTAACCACCGTTCTGTCGGTCACCCTCAGTTTTCTCTTTCTTGGAGTAAGTCCGTTTCAGATACAGGAGGAAATGCTGGAAGCGGTGAGAGCCGTTTCCGAGATGTACGAACGTTGGGGCGTAGACGAAGAGATTGTGAGACAAACCAGGGATACGCTGGAGGCCAGCTTTGCCGCATTTCGACTTGTGTTCCCCGCGGCCTTTGTTGCAGGAGCGCTTTTGAACTCGCTCTTAAACTTCAGCGTGTTAAGGATGGTGCTGAATCGGCTCGGACACAGGGTGGACCCGCTTCCTGCATTTTCCGAATGGACGCTACCCAAGGCCCTGCTGGGCCTGTATGCGGCCGGAGTCATAGGGCTCATGTTCCAGGAGCGCCACGGGATTGCCTGGGTGAATACGGTATTTGTTAACATGTACTTGCTTGCTACCCTCGGGTTGACCGTCCAGGGCGTTGCCGCCGGGTATCACTTCATGACCAGGTACAAATGGCCGAAGTTTGCGAAGGTAGGCGTATCCATCTACGTGCTGTTTATCCCACTGTTGCAGACAGCCGCGGTTATCCTTGGGATGCTCGATCTGCTGTTTGACTATAGAAAACTGGGAGGGGCGAGACGGTGAAGGTCATTCTTTTGCAAGACGTGCGGAATCTCGGTAAGGCCGGAGAGGTTGCTGACGTCGCCGAGGGGTACGCCAGGAATTTTCTTTTCCCCAGGGGGCTGGCCGCAGAGGCGACGGAGGGAAATATGAAGAATCTCAGGATCAAGAAGGATGCCGAAGCCGGCAGGGCGCACCGCATGCTGGCCCAGGCTCAAAAGGCCGCCCGGATTCTCGACGGCAAGACCTTAACCATAAGCGCACCAGCAGGTAAGGGCACTAAGCTGTTCGGTTCGGTTACGGCTAAGGACATTGCAGAGAAGATAGCGGGAGACCTTGGGGTTTCCGTGGACAAGCGGAAAGTGGAACTTGAAGAACCCATCAAGTCACTTGGCACTTATCAGGTGACTGTCAAACTGCACCCCGAGGTATCCGTAAGGATGAATGTAGACATACAGGCTGAGAGAGGAGACACCCGGTGAAAAACTTGCTGGAACATGTGATAAAGACGGCTCCTCCCGCGGTTCGGGAAAGGTTATCTCCAGAGGAGCTGCAGCGGCGGCAAGTCGCCGCCTTGTTTTCCCTATTATCAAACCTGCACGGACCCGACCGGCTCGTACTGAAGGCGGGAAAGCTCGATGCACTGAGCGGGTTGCGTTCGAGCAACATACAGGAACAGGTCCTGGCACTGCAAAAACTGGTATATGAAGACCCTACCATCGACCAGCTTCCCGCCAAACGGGACATTGACCGGATCCTCGATGCACTGCAGGACGAAATCGCCAACCTGATCGCCCGTAAATCGGTGGAAGAGAGCATCGAGAAGAAAGTCGCGGAGAAGATGCAGGAGCGCCACGAAGAGTATATCCGGGAGATCAGGATGCAGATCACGAAAGAGGATGCAGGCCCGGAGAACGCGCAGACCCTGAAGAAACTGGCGTTCCTTGAAAAGCTGGGCCGCAGGAAAGTCGCCAGGTCCGTCGTTGAGCTCTTGCGCCCGTCGGAGCTCTCGCATGTAGTCGGGCAGGATAGGGCTGTGCGGTCCTTGCTTATGAAGCTGGCCACTCCCTACCCGCAACACGTAATCCTGTACGGACCGCCGGGAGTGGGCAAGACGACAGTGGCGCGGCTCGCGCTGAAGGAAGCGAAGAAGATGCCGTTCACCCCTTTCAGCAAGGACGCGCCGTTCGTAGAGGTGGACGGCACCACCCTAAGATGGGATCCACGGGAAGTCACAAATCCTTTGCTCGGTTCAGTCCATGACCCGATTTACCAGGGGGCGAAAAGAGACCTTGCGGAGAGCAGCGTGCCTGAGCCCAAACTCGGTCTGGTGACCGATGCCCACGGTGGAGTGCTGTTTATCGACGAGATCGCTGAGATCGAACCCCTGCTCCAGAACAAGCTGCTGAAGGTTCTTGAGGACAAAAAGGTGTTCTATGATTCGTCATATTATGACCCCGCGGACCCGAGCGTACCCAAATACATCAAGAAGATCTTTGAGGAAGGTGCGCCGGCGGACTTTGTACTGATTGGCGCGACCACCAGGGCTCCCGGTGAAGTGAGTCCTGCTCTCAGGTCAAGATGTGCCGAAGTCTTCTTCGAGCCACTGTCACCTGCGGATATAGAGGCTATTATTACTCAGGCCGCGGCCAGGCTTGGCGTACATCTCGAACCCGGCGTGGCATCAAGGATCGCGGAGTATACCGTCGAAGGAAGGAAAGCCATCGGTATTCTGGCTGATGCGTTCAGCGTTGCGCTGTACCGGGATGGCTCCTTAAAGCGGAAGAACACCGCTGTCACCATACAGATGGCTGATCTTGAGGAGGCCTTAAGCAGCGGGCGTTACTCCCCCGCTATCCATGTGAAGGCAAAGCCCATCCCGGAGGTGGGCAAGACCTTCGGGCTTGGTGTTTACGGGTATATCGGTTCGGTGCTGGAGATCGAGGCGGTAGCGTTCCCCGCCAGGGAACAGGGCAAGGGGACAATTCGTTTCAACGAGGCTGCAGGCGCAATGGCCAAAGACTCAGTCTTTAACGCTGCGTCCGTGTTCCGGAAGATTACCGGTAAAGACCTGAGCTCCTATGACGTCCATATTAACGTCGTTGGCGGTGGAGAAGTCGACGGACCGTCAGCCGGACTTGCCATCTTGACTGCGATAGTCAGCGCTATAGAGGGCAAACCGGTCCGGCAGGACGCTGCGGTCACCGGTGAGATTTCGATCCAGGGGAAAGTGAAGCCTGTTGGCGGGCTGTTTGAGAAGATATATGGTGCACGACAGGCCGGGATGTCGAAGGTCATCCTTCCGAAAGAGAACGCCAAGGATGTTCCGGGGGAGTCTCAAGGACTCGATCTGGTATTTGTCGCCACGGCCGAGGAGGCGCTCTCTCACCTGCTGGCAGACGGAGGTGATTGACTTGTGAACACAACCGAACGTCTACCTCCGCAGAATCTTGAGGCGGAACAGTCTGTCCTCGGGTCGATGCTCATCGAAAAAGAAGCGATCTTAAAGGCCTGTGAGATCCTGAGCGCAGATGATTTTTACAGGGAGGCGCACCGGATCATCTTTGATGCCATCGTAGACGTATTTGAGCGCGGCGAGGCCGTTGACCTCATTACGGTCTCGGAACGGCTGAGGCAGCTCGGCAAGATTGAGGCGGTAGGCGACATTCCGGCGCTCGCTGCACTGGCAAATATGGTGCCGACGGCAGCCAACATCGAGTACTATGCACGCATCGTGGAGGAAAAGGCCGTACTGAGAAGGCTCATTTCGGCCGGAACCGAGATAGTCCGGATGGGCTATGAAGCCCAGCAAGAACCCGAAGAGGTGCTTGATCAAGCCGAACAGATGGTCTTCCGCATTTCCAAGCGGCGAAGCAGCCAGGGTTATCACTCCATAAAGGACGTGCTGGTTGAAGCTTTTGAGCATATTGAGTCAATATATACGAATAAGGAAGGAATCACGGGCATTCCAACAGGGTTCAAGGAAATTGACATGCTGACCTCGGGTTTGCAGAAGTCGGACCTGATCGTGATCGCGGCCAGGCCTTCAATGGGAAAGACCATGTTGTGTCTTAACATCGCAAGGAACGCCGCCGTGCTCCGAGGGGTGCCTGTAGTGATCTTTTCCCTTGAGATGTCCAAAGAGCAGATGGCTCAAAGACTCCTCTGTATGGAAGCAGGTGTGGACAGCCAGAGACTGCGCACCGGATATCTGCAGGAGGGGGACTGGGGCCGTCTTTCCCGCGCATTCGGCCAGCTGAGCGAAGCCCCCGTCTTCATTGATGACACGCCGAACCTGTCAGTGATGGAGGTGAGGGCGAAATCAAGGAGGATCAAGGCCGAGCATGACCTGGGTTTGGTGGTGATTGACTATCTCCAGCTCATGCAAATGAAAGGGCGGGTGGAAAGCCGCCAGCAGGAGATCTCCGAGATCTCAAGGTCCTTAAAGGCACTGGCACGGGAACTCAAGGTCCCGATCATCGCTGCTTCGCAGCTGTCCCGCGCGGTGGAGTCCAGGGTGGATAAACGCCCGCTGCTTTCCGACCTGAGAGAATCAGGCGCCATAGAACAGGACGCTGATGTGGTTGCGTTTATCTACAGAGACGAATACTATAACCGGGAGTCGGAAAAGCGAAACATCGCCGAGATTATTATCGCCAAACAGCGGAACGGCCCCACAGGAACTGTTGAACTGGCGTTTCTGAAAGAGAGCGGAAGGTTCGCCACCCTCGAACGCCGCAGGGTGGAAGGAGGGTAGCAGGCAGTGTATGACGTGGCTATAATCGGTGCGGGTCCTGCAGGTATCTTTACGGCCCTGGAACTCGTTGACAACCGACCGGATCTGAAAGTCGTCATGCTGGAGAAGGGTGAAGAGGTAGAAAAGCGGGTATGCCCGCGCGTCGAGAGGGCCACAGGTTGCCTGCACTGCTCTCCCTGTTTTGTGGTGAGCGGGTGGGGTGGCGCTGGTGCCTTCAGTGACGGCAAGGTCACGCTCACATCCGAATTCGGCGGCTTTCTCCACCAGTATGTACCCAGGCACCTGGTGGATGACTTGATATTTTACGTCGACCGGACATATGTAAGGTTTGGGGCTACGAACGTAGTCTACGGAACGGATGAGGCGGTCATAAGAGAGCTTAAGAAAAAGGCTGCCACCGCAGGACTCGACCTGGTACCGGCACAGATCAGGCATCTGGGTACGGAAAACTGCGCGAGGATCCTGAAGAACATGCGCGACTACCTAGAGGGCAAGGTGGAGGTACGAACAAGAACTCCTGTAGCCACCATAGTGGCAAGAGACGATACGGCGCTTTCGGTTGTTACGGCACGGGGTGAAGAAATCAGGGCCAGGTATATTGTGGCCGCGCCGGGACGAGAGGGCGCCGAGTGGTTCACCAGCCAGGCCAGGCAGCTGAACTTAAAACTGGCTAATAACCCGGTCGACATCGGCGTCAGGGTTGAGCTACCTGCCGTGGTAATGGAACACCTCACTGAGCCTATCTATGAGTCGAAGCTGATTTACTATTCCAAGGCGTTCGATGACCCCATACGGACCTTCTGCATGTGCCCTCACGGTGAGGTAGTGATGGAGAACAACGCAGGATTGATCACGGTCAACGGACATAGCTTCGAAGGCAAGAAGACGGAGAACACTAACTTTGCCATACTAGTCTCAAAGACATTCACGGAACCGTTCAAGGAACCCATTGCTTACGGCAAGTATATTGCGAGCCTGGCCAACATGCTGGGTGGAGGCGTACTGGTACAGCGCCTCGGGGATCTCCTATCTGGGCGCAGGTCGACTGAAAAGCGGATCCAGAAGGGCATGGTCAGGCCTACTATGCCTGAGGCGACTCCCGGCGATCTGAGTTTGGTGCTACCGTACCGCCATCTCATTAATATACTGGAGATGCTGGAGGCGCTCGATAAAATTGCCCCCGGCGTTTACAACAGGTCTACACTCCTTTACGGGGTTGAGGTCAAGTTTTACTCGTCACGACTTGAAGTAAATTCGGAACTTGAGACGCGAATCAAGAATTTGTTTGTGGCGGGGGACGGAGCCGGGATTACAAGAGGACTCGCACAGGCTTCTGCATCCGGAGTTCATGTGGCAAGACAAATCTTGAAGCGGGTCCGATAAAGGGAGGCCGTTTGAGTTGTCGGGAGTAGTTGTGGTAGGAGCACAATGGGGCGACGAAGGTAAGGGCAAGGTTACGGATTACCTTGCAATGCAGGCCAACATGATAGTGAGATACCAGGGGGGCAGCAATGCAGGACACACTGTTGTGGTGGATGGGCAGGAGTACAAACTGCACCTGATTCCCTCGGGGATTCTTTATGAAGACAAGGTGTGCGTGATCGGCAACGGCGTTGTACTAGACCCGGAAGTACTGATTAAAGAGATCGATTACCTGAGGTCCCGAGGCAAAAGCTGTGACAATCTCCTCATCAGCGACAGGGCCCAACTGCTGTTTCCATATCACAAGATGCTCGATGCAGCGGAAGAGGAGTCACGAGGCGAGGGCAAGATCGGGACCACGAGAAGAGGCATAGGCCCGGCATATATGGATAAGTCCGCCAGGGCAGGGATACGGGTACACCACCTTCTGGACTGGGACGAATTTACTCAGTTACTTGAACGAGCGGTTGCCAACAAGTCCGCCATGCTGCGCAGGGTGTACGGGGTCGAATGCCCCGACGCCCGGGAACTGCTGGAGCAGTTCAAGGAGTACGCCTCCAGGATCGCCAGATACGTAACGGATACGTCAGTAGTGATCAATGAGGCGCTGGATCGCGGCGAGAATGTGCTGTTCGAAGGCGCTCAGGGTACTCTACTTGATATCGACCACGGGACATATCCGTTCGTTACCTCTTCTCACCCTGTGGCCGGTGGTGCGTGCATCGGCGCGGGCGTGGGTCCGACCAAAATAGACAAGGTGATCGGTGTCGCAAAAGCGTACACGTCCAGAGTGGGAGACGGCCCTTTCCCCACGGAACTCTTTGACGAAGTGGGCGATTGGATCCGGGAAAAGGGACATGAGTATGGAACCACCACAGGAAGACCGAGAAGGTGCGGATGGCTTGATACAGCCATCATACGGCACGCAGTCCGGGTCAGTGGTCTGACAGGCCTGGCTGTCACCAGGCTGGATACGCTTGGAGGGTTGAAAGAGGTCAAAATATGCAGGGAGTATCGCTACAACGGGAAGGTTCTTCAAAACTTCCCTGCGAGTCTCAAGATCCTCCAGGAATGCGAACCTGTGTTTGAGGTCCTGCCAGGCTGGGAAGACGATATCTCAGGGTGTACGAGGTTTGAAGATCTGCCGGAAGCCGCCAGGAACTACGTTCAGCGTATAGGCGAGCTATGCAGGTGTCCAGTCCACCTGATCAGTCTCGGGAGAGAACGTGCTCAGACCATAAGATTGCAGGATATCTTTTAGATCGAAGCGCTGCAAGACTAAAAAGCGCGTATCGCCATGGAGAGGGCGGAAGGCCGTCCTCTTCTTGTACAGATTAGATCACCATCAAGACAGGGGAGTCCCTCATGACGATTCATCGTCGCCACCGACCATGAAAACAGTGTCGTGGTACAGTAGATACAAAAGTAGCGCAAGCGCAAGGAGGTCGGTTACTCACTGGTGCCGTGAGCACTGGCGAACGTTATCAGGACCTGGGGCCGGACTACTTCGACCAGATAGACCGGCAAGCGGTTGCAAGAAGGCTCAAAAAGAGGCTTGAGACTATCGGATTCAAGGTAGAGATCCAAGATCTGGGACTGCAGTCGCTTGCTCTTTGTTTTCGAGGGAGGAGACCCAAAACTCTGCCGCCAGGGGTTCATTCTGTATCAACAAGGGGGATGGCCCTGTGACCGAGACCGATGGCAACCTCATTTAAGTGCACAAGGCCGACAGCGAAGAACACCGCTACGATGATGTGCTCGTTTTTGCGCGCGATCCCGAGCTTTCCCCCCACGTTCAGTCCAAATGCCTTGGGAAGAATTTGTGTCATGGCCTCCCTGGCAGCGCCTGCAACGGCGCCCTCATGAGTATGAACCGGTTTAATAACCCCTTCGCGCTTGGCTGCAACGAGCGACCGCTCAACCGCTACCTTGACTGAATTCATGAAGTCTCCGCCAATATCTGCCGCGGCTGCTCGGATGCCTGCGGCATCCAGTTCCGCCTTGATCGCACTCTCTTCCTCACGGGTCCTACTGAGCGCTATCTGTATGGCAGCTCTTGCCGCCTCAAGGCTTTCACCTCTCCCCATTGACAGCACCTGCCTTGACTATTCTACTCATGCTAGTTCCACACGTTCAAATGGTATCCTGCCTACAACGGCTAAATCCATTCGCGTCATCTGCGCGCAGGTATGTAGAGGCCCCGCTACCCCAGGACCCGGTACACATCTGATGCCAGGGACGTCCTTACGTGCAGTCTGCATACGCCTACTTACATCCACGACCTGCCGATGCGCTGGAGCTGAACTCTGATCTTGACCCGGAGACTACGCCAGAGGAAGAATAACCGCGAAACTTTTTCTGTCGGTGCGCAACACAGAACCCATTCATCTTTACAGGAAAACGGAGATATCACTCTTTGAAATCTCATTTTGGATGACGTTGACATACACGGTGGCAATAATCTATATATAGGCATATACATAGGGGATATGGCCAGGCACAACGTACCCGGCATCCCGGATACAGGCTATGTGCTTGCTACCGAGCGAAGCGTCGGGACTGCAACGCTCTCGTACGAGAAAAGCGTTCGGGCGTCACTCCGTTCTTCCGGCAATGGTGGGGCCCGGCGCTTCCCGGCCCCAGACGAAAGATCTGAGTCCGGGTGTTCCAGGTTAGAAAAGGACACGAGGGTCGGCGCAACCCGGGAGCTGAGTGTTCAGCTCGCTTCAGGGAAAGTTGGTACTTCGTGAAGGTCTGCCTGTTTAGCATTGCCAAAGGAACTGTCGCTGGTCAAATACGTCTTGAAAGAATGCGGGCAGATTCAAAACTCAGTTGCTGTCGAACTTTTTGTGCATGTGTGTGCATACACCGTGGGGCAATGAGCTTTCACCTACTATTTTCACCTACTATATCTTGGCACGGAACCGTAAAAAACTCACCTTTGACTATCTGCAAGTTTCGTACTATAATTAAAACGCGCGAATGCACACGGATGCGAGAGTAGTTCAGCGGTAGAATGTCGGCTTCCCAAGCCGAAGGTCGCGGGTTCGAATCCCGTCTCTCGCTCCATTCCAGAGCACAACTAGCGTCATTTGGCGCTTTTTTAATTCAAGCCGATGTAGCTCAGTGGTGGAGCGGCTGATTCGTAATCAGCAGGTCATGGGTTCGAATCCCATCATCGGCTCCATCATAAGCCCACAGACGACCGCCGGAAAGGCGGTCATAGTCATTTATGCGCAGTACCGTGGAAATAGATGGAACCGCGAGACTCACAGAGCCCGAAAAGTGGATATAGAACCAAAAACGCAGGCAAATGCCAGGATATGCCATCTCCTTCGCGAACGTTTGACTAAAAGTCAAATGCCGGGAGGAATTCCCGGCGAGATCGTGGCGGACGGGAAAGGTTAGCTGCTCGAGTGACGCCAACGTTTTCCCCGGGTTCAAGATCCCTCGGTCGCCTTCACGGCTAATACCGGGGGAGAACACTCGAGGGCCTCACATGGCTGCCCTCTCACACCCGGATAAACGGGTACTCTTGGAGTCTCATCTTAATCCACCTGACCATGCTCACGTCAAGATCCCTGCACAACTCTGATATGATACAGTAGGAGAACTCCGTGCCACAGAATCCCTGCATTAATCCCCACACCTTGCGTGATCCCCCATTTACTCCCGCCCGCATCTCACGCTCCTCAGTCCTCTCGCAACGCTCTACCTTTGGGTGCCGAGCGGCCTGGAATCCAGTAGCTGATTGCCATAACCTTCACCAAGGGGTACGTATTTATGGTAATGACTTCTGCATTACTGCTTGGTGCAGGTGGCCCTTCCTCCTTCATTTCTTTCTCTTGGCCTCTACCTCTGCTCACCTTTCTTATACCTTCTGCCGGACACTGCAGCAAGTTTGTGCAGCTACCTAGGGCAACCAGTTCAAAGGGTTGACGGGCTGGTTATTGACGTGGAGTTCAAAATGGAGATGAGGTCCCGTAGAATTCCCCGTAGTTCCGACCTTCCCGATAATCTCGCCCTGCACTACGCGCTTTCCCTGGCTTACCAGGGTCCTTGACAGGTGTGCGTACACTGTCCGGACATTCCCCTCGTGCTCGATGACAACGGTGATACCGTAGCCGGCTTTCCAGCCTGAAAAGACGACAACCCCGTCCCTGGGGGAGACCACGTTTTGGCCGAGCACACCACCGATATCTATGCCCTCGTGCAGTTTTCCCCACCGGATCCCAAAAGGAGACGTGATCGGTCCGGACAGCGGCCAGATTAAGCCTGGTGAGGACGCAGAGTTCTTACTGACGGATACGGACGTAAGCGGGATGAGGAGTGTTTTGCCCTGTTCAAGATAATCAGGTCGCGTTATTCCGTTAGCTTCCGCAAGACTTTTTACTGATACCCCATATCTTTCCGCAATTGAAGTCAGGGTATCACCCCTCATGACGCGGTGCGTCAATGGTATGTCCGCAGCTCCCAAGGCACGTTCAGTATAAGCAAGGCCCGCCAGTCCATCGATCTCCTGAGGTACCATCCCGTAAGATCTTGCAGCGAAAACTGCGCCCTGTGTAGTAACGTGCTTGGCGTGGTGGCCTGTTTCGAGCGAGCTTCTGTCTACCGGTCCTCCGACTCCAAGGCCAAGGAGTGTTTCTGAATCTAGAAGCTGTTCAGCTTTTCCCCGCGACAGATATGACCCCCCGATGGAGTGCTGAAACGTAGCTGTGCTCCTCATGAAGCTTTCTTCAGCAGGTCCACGCAGATTGGCTCTACTTCTTGCTGCCGCGGACAAAAAACCACCGAAAAAAAGGCAAAGTCCCATCCAGCACAATAGTAGCCTGAGGCTTGCAGGTGTGGTTTGTGTGTCCGGCACCGGCATCGCCTCCTTGCAGCTGTTGCCATATGGAGAACCAATTCTGTTCATTATATTCAGTACACCCAGCTGCTAATTCCACCTGACTGCTTGGTAGGCTCTGACTGGGGGCGTGTGCTCACGAGAGTTTGATTATCGCGGGTGAAGTTTTTGCACCCGGGAGGCACCATGCTGTCCGGGGTTTTGCCAGATAAAAGAATTTCAGCATAGGTGCAGCCATCCATGGGAAAAGTGGGAAGGAAGTAATATCGATGCGTACGAAAGGCCTTCTAGGAGTCCGCTCGAAAAGTGTACCCCATAGGGGTAGCTTTGGAGGGTAGTATAGAGCGGTGATGTATTCGAAGGCTATGACGAAGCATTGATCGTGATTGCTGGATGCTAGAGATGGTGTAGCTAAAATATCGGTTAATTGCTTGG
>JBFMAL010000014.1:0-62821 GCA_040755615.1 Bacillota bacterium | reverse complement strand
ACTTGCAGCACCTCCGGATCGTCCGGCAGGTGATAGGTGCAAAGGGCCAGCCGGGGCTTCAGGCGGCGAGTGTACGGGCGACGCCCTTAAGGGCCTCCCGTTCCATCCCTTCGATGTCCATCTTGATGAAGCTCACATAGGGCAGGCCACCTTGGCCCGCCAGGATAGCTTGTCAAGCGTGTTCATGGGATTCAACCTCCCATCAGATTCAAAGAGTTCACCCTCGCCATGGCAGCTCAGAAACAAGGCGGCTCATTTCCCGGGGAGCAGCGCAGGCAGCAGCTTCGCCCCCACCCGCCTGATCACCCTCGCCAGCTCCTCCGTCCTAAGCAGGGCGGCGGCGCCGAGGTAGACCGCCCCGCCTAAGGGGATGAGGCCGCCCACCTGCAGCAGCCGGTGGGTGAGGAGGGCGGCGTTGAAGAAGGACGCCGAGTAGCTGTAGGCGGCTGCCACCGCCATTCCCATGACCAGGGACGCGGCGGCGAATTTGGCGGCGGCGCGCAGGATGCGCCTACCGTCCAGGTGCCCAAGCCTGCGGCGCAGATAGAAAGCCAGTAAGGCACAGTTCACCGTGGCGGCGATGGAGCTCGCTAGGGCCAGGCCGCCGTGGGCCAGGTAGCGCACCAGGATGAGGTTAAGCACAATGTTCAGGCCGACGGCCAAAAGACCCAGCTTGACGGGGGTGGCGGTGTCCTGCAGGGCGAAGTAAACGCGCACCAGCAGGGCGTTGGCGGCGTGGGCGAAGATGCCCAGGGAGTAGTAGAGCAAGGCGATGGCGGTCATCTGGGTGGCCGCGGCATCGAAGGCACCCCGTTCAAAGAGCAGACGAATGATGGGCTCACCCAAGACCATCAGGCCTACGGAAAGAGGGAAAACGATAAACCAGAGCATGCGCAGCCCATCGGAAAAGGTGCGGCGCAGCTCATCAGCGTTCTCACCCGCCGCCTGCTCCGCCAGGAACGGGTAGGCGGCAGTGGCGGCGGCCCCGGCAAAGATGCCCAAAGGCAATTGCATCACCCGCTCCGCGAAATTGAGGGCGGAGATGCTGCCCTCGACAAGTCTGGAGGCCAGGACGCGGTTCACGAGGAGGTTAATTTGCCCGGCGGCGGAACCCACGATAAATGGGAGCACCAGCAGGCCGATTTTCTTTACGCCGGGGTGGCTCAAGCCCTTCAGGGTCAACCGGTAGTAGGTTTTCTTGCCGGCCAGGGAGACAGAAAGGGCAAGAAGATGCGCGGCCGCCCCGACCACCGTGCCAACAACCAGTCCACTAATGCCCATGAGGCCGCCGAGGAGCAAAGCGCCGCCAATCATGCCAAAGTTATACAAAAGGCCCGCAAAAGCCGGATAGGTAAAGTGCCGGTAAGCATTCAATATCGCGGCGGCCAGCCCGACCAGCCCGGTAAAGACGATAACGGGTGCAAGCAGCCGGGAGAGGTGCACCGCCAGCGCCTTGGTCTCTGACGCCAGGCCGGGACCAAGCAGGGGAACAAGGAAGGGCGCCGCCAGGAGATAGAGCACGGCGCCGGCGACCAGGGAGAGGGCCGTCAGGTTAATTACGCCACTGGCTATGCTCCAGGCTTCCCCTTCACCGGCCTTAAGGCGGTACTCGGTGAAGACCGGGATGAAAGCGACGGCGACGGCGCCAGCCACCATTCCGGAAAGGGCCATGGGGATGACCGAGGCGACCAGGTAGGCGTCGGTCTGAGCGGTGGCACCGAACTGGTAGGCGATGGCAGTTTCCCGGATAAAGCCGAAGATGCGACTCAACACCGTGCCCACGATGAGCAGGAGCGCCGCCTGTCCCATGCCCTGCCTGCTGATGTTCAACGGTTATCCCTCCCGTCCGGCAGCTCGGCCCCTGTAAGGGGCGTTAATATTCAAGCTCCCTCACTCTTTCCACAATAATTTGCACTATGTTCCGACAGTTTCTCTGAAACCCTACTTTCCGGTTCAAGATAGGCTCTAATACCCGTTTTCCTTTGACTTGCTTAAAGGCATAGCTCCGCCGGGGAAGATCCCTTTTTTAAAAAGCGATCCCCCTGATGAGGCTTATGGTTATAGCTATATTTCATAAACAATTTATACTATAACTTTCTTTCACAGCTCGGGCAGTGAAATTAAGCCAATATCCCGCACGGCAAAAGCTTGCTTGGGATTATTCCCCAGGGGCCGGCTCTAGCCTCTCCAGATGAACGGCTTCCAGCTCGATAGGGATCTGCCGCTGAAGCAGCTTAAGCAGGACCCGGACGCGGGACTGCTTTGCTGCAGGGCGTTCCACTATCCCCACCAGCCCGGCAAAGGGGCCAAAGCGCACTGCTATCCGGGTGCCGGGCGGAAACTGCGCTTGGATTCCCGGCACAATATACCCCTGGGGGTTAAGGCGCTGACGGATCAGAGTTATGGCTTCTTCGGGTACCGGAACCGGGGTGTTTCCAGCGCAGATGAGATACTTTACGCCCGGTGTCCAGTTCACCTGCTGGATAACCAGCGGCTCCAGGAGCAGCCGGACAAACAGGTAGCCGGGGAAGAGGGGTTCCAGCAGCTTTAAGCTCTTGCTGCCCCTTTTTCTGGTTACTTCGATCTTCGGTAAAAAGATCTCAAAGCCTTTGTGCTGCAGCTGAGAGGCGGCAAAGTCTTCTTTTTGGGGCTTGGCCTTTACAGCACACCAGTACATCTAATCCCCTCTCTGTTGAGCAAGGCCTCTTTCCCATAACAAGGGTTTATTGAGCAACACCAAAGTACTCCCTTCTGTTAATCCTTCTTCCCCGCTCTGCCGTATCTGCGGTCTGCCCCACCTGGCTATAAAAATGGCCATCAACCACCACCAGCCTCTCAGTTAAAGGCTTATCATGCGGTACAAGATGGCTCCAATGTCTAAGGACGAAGTCAAGGCTTATCTTGAACACCATATGGGCTTGGCTGGGGCAAAGTATCCCGTATTCACGGAATCGGCAGTAGAAGCCATTGCCACGGACAGTCGCGGTTGGCCTCGCCTAATCAACAACCTCGCTTTCCACAAGCCCTATCTACGGCTACCAGAAAAGCCTAAAACATCTTGACGAAGAAGCTATAAGATCTCTGACTTAAGTCATGGGCCGGTAAAAAACCGGCCCACTTTCTCTTTACCGTTCGGAGAGCAACAGCCCAATCTGCTAATGTGCGAAAGGCTAGGCCAAACAACATGTAAACCTTTGCACATCGAGACAAAAACTAAGCCAATTCACCGTGCAAATCACAGGGAAAAAGAGTGTGCAAGCCTACACTTTGAAAACTAACCGGCACACGTTTTCTTCTCCATGTTCCCCTTTTTTCCCTTCTTCAACCGGAAAGGGCAAAATTCAAAAAGGGTAACAGTAAGTCCACTTCCCCTTCGTGTCCGCAGGCCCTTCGCCGGTTGAACGGCGGTTTCGCAGTGCGGATCGGTCGCATCCACTAGCGCTGTAGAGTAGGACCAGCTCGGGCAGTAACAAGCCCTCCCTGGGACCCCCTCGATTAAACCGTGCGTACGGTTTTCCCGTACACGGCTTTCCTTCACCACTATCCATTAAGAAACCTTTGCGGCCATACCAGGTATCAGCGTAAAGAGTCCAATTTAAACTCCCCGTAGAGCCTCTGGCTGGGGTATTCCATCCAGGCCAGGCTGCGCCAACGCCCGGTGATAAAGAAATAAAGTCTGAGCCTTATCCATATATCCAGGCGCCAGAACAGACGCTTAACATGGGCTTTACGGTAATACTTGCCCCAGCCCCTTCTCAGGTTCTTGGGTGTAGATTTTGTCGATGAGGGAGTGATGCTTCTTCTTACTCAATCCTGGTTCGCCTCCTGGTCACCTTTGTTCTGTCCCCGGCCTGTATCCTCAGTCCACATACAGCAGGTTTTTCACTAAGGGAACTATCTGTCCATATGTGCCCTGCTCTCAGGCTTCAAGGGCCGCTTAAGGTTCGTGGTAAAGCCGGATGCCTTCACCTCCTTCAGTTCCTTTTGGGAAACTGAAGTGCTGCCCTTTTAAAGAGCAGTCCCGGCGTTTTTGCTCTTCGCCAGTTCTTCACTACTATTCATCCGGTCCGACTTCTCACACCGCTTCGGCGGAAACTTCGGTCTCACCCTTATATCCCGGCCTTACTTCCCCGGTGCCTCTTGTTCTTGGCTCCGCTCCGAGGGGGCACCTCCTGGGAACGAATTGGCGTTTGTTAACGGGGCGCCGTACACCCCCCTCTGTAGAAAAACGATGTGAGACCTCCCTGGGTCACTGTGCAGCCTTCCCCTTCGTGCCGCCTCCACACACCTTGTGACGAATGGGAGACCTGCATATTTCCTTCCCCCTCACGCTGCGGGGTCGGTGTCCGCCCATTCTGGGCCGACGAGTTCATCACGGCTTCCGCCTCGATTGCGGCCCGAAGTTTCGCCTCAAGCCCTTCAGACTCCACCTCACGATGGACGCCCTGCCTTGCATAGACATTAAGTCTGCGCCCGGTGGCAACCACCACCTTTGGCTACGAATCCCGTGCAGGTCCGGTTCGGCGGGACTTTAACCCTCAAGGCCACACAGCTGCCAGGCACACAACGTTACTAAACCACAGACATTTCCAACCCCAAACACCTCATCCTTTAATTCCCGAACATGGTGGACGTTTCATCACTAATTTGTACAAATACACTGCCGCTTTCAGTCAACAACTCACGGGCTAGGAGTAAGCGGTCGCGCAAATAGGTTAGGTAAGAGTGGATACCCTGTTTCCGCATGTCTCCGTAGGCCTTTATTTGCTCCGGCTCATGGGTAAGGTCATATCTATGTCTTTAACATCCCGTTTATCCAGGCGGGGCTGAAAATTGGAGGAGTACTTGATACCATGAGGCGAATCGAGGTAAATCATCTGGACCTTTCCGCCCAGGCCCTCTTTTAGCAGAAGCGAGTTCATCGCTAAGAGGCTGTCTCCCAGAATAAGCCAGAATAAGGCGGTCAGTCTAATCAATGTCGTGCCGGTAAAAATTGGGGATCATACGAGTACTTGTTTCTTGCTCGCTCACGGGCTTCATAAGTAGGCGCTACCCCCGCAGGAGGATTGTTTTTCCGTTGCGCTTCCTCATGGCGATAATCGTTAACAAAACCTGGAGTATTGCGCCGTTTCTTTCTCGCCAAAGGGGAATTCACCTCGCACAACCAGATACTGGTTCCTTATATCCCCTTATTACTTATCGTTACCAGCATAAAAGAAGTTTCGTCGTGGCGGAATTTGGGTGAGTGCCATAAGGCACGAATCTTTTTTTGCTGTGTGTTAGCGACCTCTATCGAAAGGCCATCTCGCTGTACAGGGGGGAGTACCTGCCGGAATGCCCTTACCAGGAATGGGTGCTCCCTGCCAGGCACTACTACCGGCGCATCTACTTAAAGTGCGTGTCCAGCCTGGTACATCTTTTAAATCTAGCAGGCCTCAGTATGGAAAAGGCGGAACGGGTGCTCGAACGTATAAAGAACGGGTTTAGTAAGAAAAACACCGTGAAAGGCGTTATAGTAGATTCAAGCGTGCAGTCCTTCCACCCGGAACAGCCCGGAGGATATATACTGCCATCGAGGGCCTGACAGCAAAACCGTCATTCTTTACGCCGGGCGCTCAGGCTGTTCCCCGCCCTCCATAAGCTGCGTGTCAGTTGATCAAAGAGGTTGAGCAAAGTACCCGCGCACAGTGCAAGGGTACCCGAGTGATGCTCACTGAAAGGCGGCCTTAAACGCTGATTTCGCAGCTTCCACTGTCCGGTCAATATCCTCCGTCGTGTGGGCCAGCGAAACGAAGGCGGCCTCAAACTGGGACGGCGCAAGGTAGATGCCAGCGTCTAGCATGGACTTGAAGAAACGCGTGAATGCTGCCGTATCCGACGTGCTGGCCGTACCGTAGTCGATGACTTGCTTCGAGGTGAAGAACACACACAGCATAGAGCCTACACGGTTGAAGCTCACCGGCGCCCCGGCCTCGCGCGCCGCTTCCTCAAGCCCCCGCGCGAGCCTTGCAGATGTCTGCTCAAGCTGTTCATAGACTCCGGGCCGCGAAAGCACGTTCAAGGTAGCGAGGCCTGCCGTGACAGCCAGCGGGTTGCCAGAGAGCGTACCGGCCTGATATACAGGGCCTGACGGCGCGACCATTTCCATGATCCGCCTCTTGCCGCCGTAGGCACCAACCGGAAGTCCGCCGCCTATGACTTTTCCAAAGCATGTGAGATCCGGGTCTATCCCATACAACGCCTGCGCGCCTCCATAGGCCACTCTGAAGCCGGTCATCACTTCATCAAAAATCAGCAGGCTGCCGTACTCTCGCGTGATCTCCCTGAGTCCCTCAAGAAACCCTGGAAGCGGCGGTACCACTCCCATGTTGCCTGCTACGGGTTCTACGATGACAGCTGCAATGTTCTCGCCTTCTTGTGAGAATATCTTTCTTAGCGTATCAAGATCGTTGTACGGCGCGGTTATGGTGTTCTCCGCTGTGCTCGCCGGCACGCCGGGGCTTGTCGGCACCCCGAGCGTCAGCGCCCCTGAGCCCGCCTTGATCAGCAGGAAGTCTGCGTGCCCGTGGTAGCTACCCTCGAACTTCACGATCCTGTCGCGCTTCGTGTACCCTCTTGCCAGCCGCAGCGCGCTCATGGTCGCCTCTGTGCCCGAATTCACCATGCGGACCATCTCCACAGAGGGCACCGCGTCCACAATACGCTTTGCCAGCTCGACTTCAAGGTCCGTAGGCGCACCAAAACTCGTGCCCCGTTCAAGGCAGTCAGACAGCGCTGATACCACTTCAGGGTGAAGGTGGCCGAGTATAAGGGGGCCCCATGAACCCACGTAGTCTATGTACTCGTTCCCGTCCTCGTCAAATATCTTTGAGCCCAAACCCCTTTTGATAAAAGGGGGATCCATCTCGACTGACTTGAACGCGCGGACGGGGCTATTTACGCCGCCCGGTATGTATCTCTTCGCCTCTTCAAATAAGGTCTTTGACCTGTCCCGTACGCAACCCATGATTGGACCGCCCCTCCTCCTCATCAAAATACCGCATGCTGCTTTTCTTCAGTTCCCGTACGCTAAAGAGCATCCTGTATTCGGAAATGCCGGACTCCCGGGCCAACCGCGCGGTGATCGCCTCGCACTCCTGCCTGGATTTGCCGTGTAACATGGTGTAGAGATTATACGGCCAGCCCGCGCGGGCGGGTCTTTCGTAACAATGGCTCACCTCGGGGGCACCCGCCATCTGCAGTCCGACCTCCTCTAACCTGTCTTCCGGAACGCGCCACACTACCATCACGTTAGCGGCATACCCCACTCGCCAGTGCCTTAACGTCGCGCCGAAGCGGCGCAGGATGCCATCCCGGAGAAACTCCTGCACCCTGCCGATAACCTCCTCTTCTGAAATCCCCAGACGCTGGGCGATTTCAAGAAACGGACGGCTGACCAGCGGCAGGTTCTCCTGCATCTCGCGGACCAGCTGTCTGTCCTGTTCTGAAAGGGAACTAGGCTTCTGCATCAAACGTCACCTTTATCTTGAATACTCTTCTTGCTGGCAAATCCATCAAGTCATCTATGCCGGTTGCCCGGCGGATCTCATCGAGGATACTGCGGATCCGCTGCTCTGACTCAGCGAGTACCGTGAACCACATGTTGTAATCGTGATCGCGCAGGTAGTTGTGGGTAACCCCAGGGTACCCGTTTACAACCGCTGCAACTTCCTCGATCTTGTCGGCGGGCACCTTCATCGCGCATAAAGTGCCCAGGTACCCGAGCGCTCTTGAATCGAACACACCGCCGATCCGGCGGATCACACCCAACCCGCTGAGCCGGCGGAGCCTCTGCATAATATCCTCCTCAGAAGTGCACAGGCGCTCCGCCAGCATCATGTATGGCCGGCTCGCTACTGGGAATTCCGTCTGAAGCAGGTTCAGGAGTTCTCTGTCCAGCGCATCAATCTCCATGCTTACAAACCCTCTCGCCCGTGGTACAGACACCACGGTTCCTCCGCCATGTAATCTCCGTGGTAGAAATAGGCGCGCGCCCTGCAGCCGCCACAGACCTGCTTGTACTCGCAGCTACCGCAGCCGCCTTTGTACTCAAGTGTCCTGAGTTCCTGCAGCACCTCGTTCTCTGCCCATATCTTGGAGAAAGGGATCTCCCTCACGTTACCAAGCGGGATATCGAGATAGGCGCACGGCTGGACATCGCCTTTGGGGCTTATGATGCAGTACCCTGTGCCGGCCAGGCACCCTCTGGCAAAGCGCAGGTTCATGCCCATCTGGCTGGCTATGCGCATGAACTGCGGAGCGCAGGTAGGCTTAAGTTCGATGTCCACTTCTCTTTGTTTCTTTAAAATCCTGCGAAGCAGCGCTTCATACTGGCGCGGGCGGAGCGACCCGGACTCTATGTTCACAGCACGGCCGGTAGGCACGAGGAAAAACACATGGTGTGCAACGCCGCCTTCACGCACCGTCAAGTCGGTCAGGGCCTCCACCTCGTCGTAGTTCCAATCCATGACGGTGGTATGCACCTGAAAGGGAAGCCCCGCCTCACGGCAGTTCCGCATCCCGTCCACGGCACCCTGCCACGCGCCAGGTGTTGACCTGAACTCGTCGTGTTTTTCCGGAACCACGCTGTCCAGGCTGATACCCATCCCCATGACGCCCGCCTGCTTCAGTTTGGACGCCAGCTCGAGCGTGATAAGGGTGCCGTTCGTGCCGAAAACGGGGCGGAGCCCTCGGGCCCGGGCGTGCATTACCAGTTCTACGATGTCCGGCCGCAACAGCGGCTCACCGCCGCTGAATATCATGATCTTAAAACCGGCCTTGGCGATCTGGTCAATGAGCGCCTTGCCTTCCTCCGTGCTGAGCTCGTGCTCCGCTACCGCCCCTGAGTCGCGATAACAGTGTTTGCAGTACAGGTTGCACGCGTTTGTGGTATTCCAGGATACAAGCACCGATCAGTCCTCCTTCAACCACCTGGCGACTTCCTTTGCGTAGTACGTGATGATCATATCCGCACCGGCGCGGACAAGCCCTGTGAGGGTTTCAAGCACGACCCGCTGTTCGTCGATCCACCCTCTTTCCGCAGCAGCCTTCATCATCGCATATTCCCCGCTCACGTTGTACGCGGCTGTAGGGCAGCGAAAGGTATCCCGTACCCTGTGGATGATGTCCATATATGCCAGGGCGGGCTTTACTATGACGATATCTGCGCCCTCCTTGAGGTCGAGCTCCACCTCGCGCAGCGCTTCGCTGGCGTTCGCCGGGTCCATCTGGTGTGACCGCCTGTCGCCAAACCGTGGCGCCGATCCCGCCGCGTCCCGGAACGGGCCGTAATACGCAGACGCATACTTCACAGCATACGACATGATGGGCGTGTCGCTGAAACCTTCGCTGTCCAGCGCCCGACGGATGGCCCCGACCCGCCCGTCCATCATATCAGACGGCGCTACAATGTCCGCACCGGCTTTCACATGTGATAGCGCAGTCGCAGCCAAAAGCTCAAGGGTCGGATCGTTCAATACCTTACCGTCCCTGACCAGACCACAGTGACCGTGACTGGTATACTCGCAAAGACATACGTCAGTTGCTATGACCAGCTCGGGCAGCGCCCGCTTTAGGGCCCTGACCGCTTGCTGCACGATGCCGTCGTCAGCATACGCTTCGCTGCCCACTTCGTCCTTCACAGCGGGTATGCCAAACAGGAGCACAGCGGGTATACCGAGAGCTGCGGCTTCTCTTGCCTCATCAACGAGCTGATCTACGGATAGGTTAAAAACGCCCGGCATGGACTGTACAGGTTTTCTTACTCCCTCACCATGGGTTACAAAAAAGGGTTGTATCAGGCTGTCCGTACAGAGGCGGGCTTCCCGGACCATCCTCCTCAACGGTTCGCTCATTCGCAACCTGCGCAGTCTAACTGTAGGAAACGACATCGCCGCCCCTCCCTTCGTCAACTGACACCTATCTCTTCATCCGTGAGGTAGCACGCGGGGTCTGATTCCCAGAAATCCCCCGTCACCGCCTCCGCGCGCGCCCTGAAGTTACCGTTACATACAGAAAGCCACCTGCACGAGGCGCACCTGCCACGAAGTAGTGCTTTTCTGTCCTTGAGCCCCGCAAGCACGGGGTGGCTCATATCGGTCCAGATATCCCCGAACTTACGCTCCCGCACGTTGCCAAACGTGTGGTTTTGAGTAAACTGATCGGGGTGTACGTTTCCGTACCAATCCACTGCCCCGATTGCAATACCGCTCCTGTTGCCTCCGTTCCTCTCAAGCAGCGAAAGCACCTCTTTTGCGCGCTCCGGGTCCTGCTTCAACAGCTTCAGGTACACATACACACCGTCGGCGTGGTTGTCAACGGTGAGGACCTCCTTGTCAAGGCCCCTCTTATGGAAATCCACAGTGCGCTCAATAATAAGGTCAAGCGCTTTCCGGGTCTCGGCGTGGCTTATGTCCTGGTCTACCATGCTGCTCCCGCGGCCTGAGTACACCAGGTGGTAAAAGCACACCCTGGGTATGCCTTCGGCCTCAACCAGGTCCAGAATGTCCCCGAGTTCCTCGTAGTTGTGCCTGTTCAGTGTAAAGCGGAGCCCCACTCTCTGACCAGCTTCGAGGCAATTGCGGATACCCTGGAGCGCCATGTCAAACGCGCCTTTACGTCCGCGGAACCTGTCGTTCTTGTCGCCGATGCCGTCAAGGCTTATCCCGACATAACTTACATCCGCCTCTTTCAGCGCATTCGCGACGCTCCTTGTGATCTTTGTCCCGTTTGTCGATATGGTGCACCGGATACCCATCTTGCGCGCATGCGTTAGAAGCTCCATGAAGTCATGCCTCATCAGTGGCTCGCCTCCTGAAAACAGGATCACCGGTACCGAGAACTCAGCGAGTTGTTCGATGAACCTCTTCGCTTCTGCAGTGTCCAGCTCGCCCCCGGGGCGTGCGTCATCCGAGTTCGCGTAGCAGTGGATGCACCGGAGATTACAAGTGCGGGTAACGTTCCACACTACTACTGGACCGTGCCCCGCCGTGGTGCCGTGCAGCTGACCCCGCGCATGGCTGCTGTACCGAAGCGTATCTCCGAAGTAATCCTTATCGCACAGGAGTTTCGTAAGGCTGATCATAGGCGCCTCCGCTTTGCATCAAAGTAGTCCGCCATTGCGCGCACTAGCCCGTCTATGGTGTACTCGGCCGCCTCCACGTCCACCCAAAGACCCGCTTCCCTCAGCGTGCCGCTTGTAACGGGGCCGATGCTTGAGAGCACCACACCCTGGAGCAGCCTGGACGGGTCTTCCGACTCGAGAGCGCGCAGGAAGTTCCGCACGGTTGAAGAGCTGGTGAACGTCACCGCGTGGATCCTCTTCTCTGACAGCATTTGCAACAGAAGAGGTGCGCATCTGTCTTCAAGCACAGTGCTGTAAGCGGATACCGCCGTAACGTCCGCTCCCGCTGCAGTAAGCAACTGTGGCAACACGTCCCTTGCGATATCCGCCCTCGCAAGCAGCACGCGCTGACCCCTGACCCTGTCTGCAAGGCCTTCCGCGAGCCGTTCTGCCCTGAACTCTTCGGGCACGTATTCCACGATCAGTCCGTACTGCTCCAGCGCCTCTTTCGTTTTCGGGCCTATCGCGCAAATGTTCGTGCCCTTTAAATCCCTCACATCCCTCTTTCTGTGCCGCAGCCTTTCAAAAAAGTATCTCACCCCGTTCACGCTGGTGAAGATAACCCAGTCAAAGGTGCCGAGCGCTTCAATGGCAGCGTCAACAGGGCCCCAATCCTGAGGAGCCGTGATCTTGATGACGGGAAACTCCCATGCCTCCCCGCCCAGTTCTTCGATGGCCCGGGAGAGCGCGCTTGCCTGTTCCCTTGACCGTGTGACAACGATCCTCTTGCCAAACAGGGGTCTTCTTTCAAACCACATAAGCTTGTCCCTCATTCCGACCACTTCTCCTACGACTATTACTGCAGGGTTGGCGAAGCCGGTTTCTTCTGCCCTCGCGGCGATGTCGCGGAGAGTCCCCACTAGCGTCTGCTGCTCAGGGCGCGTCCCCCAGCGGACAAGCGCCACCGGGGTATGCTCCGGCCGGCCATGCCGGACGAGCTTTTCACATATATGGGTAAGGTTAGACATACCCATGAGGAACACGAGCGTGCCTGCGCCTGTCGCGATTTTCTCCCACGCGATGTCCGTGTCTTCTTTGGCCGGGTCTTCGTTACCGGTGATGATAGCCAGAGTGGACGTAAGACGCCTGTGGGTTACGGGTATCCCGGCGTAGGCAGGTGCGGCCAGGGCCGAGCTGATACCGGGGACAACCTCGAAATCGATACCATTTTCCGCCAGCTCCTGGGCCTCTTCGCCTCCCCGCCCAAACACAAAGGGGTCTCCCCCTTTCAATCTGGCGACTACCCTGCCCTGCCGGGCAAGCTCCACCAGCAGGCGGTTGATCTCCGCCTGGCGCATCGCGTGTTTCCCGGGCGACTTGCCCACGTAGATCAACTCCGCGTCTGGACTCGCCAGGGCCAGGAGCCTCGGGGACGCGAGCCGGTCGTATACCACTACGTCTGCCCTTTGAAGGCACGAAAGCCCCTTTACAGTGATCAGCCCGGGATCGCCGGGCCCTGCTCCTATCAGGTACACGATGCCCTTCTTCATTATTTGAACGCCTCCCGTGAAGCGGCTCTCAGCAACCGCCCCGCTCCCATCTCGAGCATGCTTTCAGCGAGCGCGATGCCTATGCGCTGCGCGTCGGCTGCGAGGCCTTCCGCCGAGTGGCGTATCATCTCTCGCCCGTCGAGGCTTGCTACAAGCCCCGAAAGCCGTACCCGTCCGTCTTCGCACGCGGCGTACGCGGCGATGGGCACCTGGCAGCCGCCCTCAAGCCTTCGTAAGAAAGCGCGTTCTGCGGTAATAGCGGCCCGCGTGGGCTCATGATCAATGGCTTGGAGCATAGAAAGTAGCGCTTCGTCGGATTTCTTGGCCTCAACCCCGATGGAGCCCTGCCCTACTGCGGGCAAGCAGATCTCAAATGGAATGCGCTCGGTGATCCTGTCGGCAAGGCCGAGTCGTGCCATCCCCGCGTACGCCAGCACCACCGCGTCGAGCCGCTGTTCTTCTATCTTCGAAAGCCGCGTGTTCACGTTTCCCCTGATACTGACTATCTGCAGGTCCGGTCTGTAGTGGAGCAGCTGCGCAGCGCGCCGCAGGCTGCTCGTACCCACTCGCGCGCCCGGCGGCAGCTTGTCAAGCGTCAGTCCGCTCGGACACACCAGCACGTCGCCCGGGTATTCTCTTTCGCATACCGCTGCAAGCGTCAGCTCGGACGGTATGGCCGTCGGCAGGTCTTTCATGCTGTGCACCGCCATACGCACTTCACCCTGGAGGATCGCGTACTCAAGCTCTTTTGTGAATAGCCCCTTGTCCCCGATCTTCGCAAGCGCCACGTCGAGGATCTTATCCCCTTGGGTCCTAATGGTCTTTATCGGGAACCGTACCCCGGGATACAGGCTCCCGAGCCGCTCCACCACCCAGCGAGCCTGCCAGAGCGCAAGCATGCTCTGCCTGGTCCCCACCACTATTTCCTGGCTCATTTCTCAGCCTCCATCTTCACCGTACCGGCAGTGGGCTGCAGGCTCCGCTGCCCCTCCACTTCAAGACCAAAGAGGTTCTGGAACACCTCTGTATAAAGGTGGCCCTGGGGCGTGACCGCATATGCCTTAAGCCGGGTGATGGGGTCATGAAGCAGCTGGTTCGCGATGGAATTCGCAAGCTTACATATCACCTTTATCTCGCGGTCAGAAAGCTTGCCGAGCCGGTCCATTGCCCGCTTCAGCTCCACTGCCGTGATCTCCTCCGCTTTCGCCCGAAGCGCGCTGATGGTAGGGACCACGAACTGCGTTCCCAGCCACCTAACAAACTCATGCAACTGGGCTTCGACAATGGCTTCCGCAGCCACGGCAGCCTTTTTCCGTTCAGCCAGATTAGCATCGATTACGTTCTTCAAGTCGTCTATATCGCATAGCGTGACGCCCGGGAGATCTCCGATCCGGGGATCGATGTCCCTTGGGACCGCGATATCGATGAGGAAGATGTCTTTCTTTCTTGCTTCCATCATGGGAGCGAAGTCGTCCAGCTTGACAACGTAATGTGAGGCGGCGGTGCAACTTATAACGATATCCGCCCGCTGCATGTACTCGTAAAGCCTGTCAAACCTCACCGCGGCACCGCCAAACCGGGAGGCCATCCGTTGCGCTTTTTCATATGAGCGGTTTGATACGATCACGCCTGACGCGCCTCCGTCCACCAGGCACTGTACAGTCAGCTCGCTCATCTTGCCCGCTCCCACGATAAGGATGGACCTGCTGCCCAGGTCTCCAAAACGCTGCTTGACCAGTTCGACCGCCGCAGAACTTACCGATACCGCGTTCCTGTCGATGCCAGTTTCGGTGCGTACCTTCTTCCCCACTGCCAGTGCTTGTTGAAACAACGTATTGATCACACTGTTCGTCACGCCGTTTGTGAGAGCACACTCGTAGGCATCCCTGACCTGGCCCAGGATCTGCGGCTCCCCGAGGATCATGGAGTCAAGCCCCGAAGCAACCCGAAACAGGTGGCGGATTGTGTCATACAACGCATGGGAGTAGGTATAGTTCTTTACCTCAAACACGTCCATCCCGGACCGTTTTGATAGGTACTCCCAGATGGCGCTCAGGCCTTCGTCGGGATCGCGGGACGCGGCGTATATCTCTGTGCGGTTGCACGTAGTGAGGATCACACATCCTTCAACGGCCGGGAAGGACCTCAGCGTCTTCAGCGCTTCGCCCATAGTACTTTCTGTGAATGAAAACTTCTCCCGGACCTCAAGTGGGGCCGTTCTATGATTCGCTCCTACAACGAATATATACATTCCGGACGTACTCCTTTGCCTGGTCAAACTGACCCTGGTGCAACAGATCCATGACCTGTTCATCTACTAGTTGCCGCAGCGTCAGCGCCTTCTTTTGCGGATCCTTGATCTCACGCATTACCCAGGCCCTGATCTCTCCTAAAAAATCAACAAAATCGCCATATTCAGGCGGATAACGCTTCTCAAGTTCCTCCCGCATGCAGCGGGAAAACATCGGGCTCTTCCCGTCTGTGGACACGCTGATGCTGAGTGAGCCGCGTCTCAGCACAGCCGGCACAAAGAAGGAGCAGTTATCAGGGTCGTCCACCACGTTTACGGGTATGCCAAGCCTTTCGCAGTCCCGGGCCACTGCGCTGTTTACCTCGCATTGAGATGTGGCGGCAATGACCAGGAACGCGCCTTCGAGATCAGCGGGGTCATATCGCTTCTGCCGGTACTCTATTGCTCCTTTGTTATGCAGCTGCAATACACCGGAGATCGCGTGCGGGCTGACAACCACGAGTGAGGCAGCATGCTGAAGCAGGGAACGTATCTTCCTTAACGCGACCTCTCCGCCTCCTACCACTACGCACTTTCGGCCTGCGATCCGTAACAATACAGGGAACAGCCGCTCCAAACCGACCAGTCCTTTATGACTATTTGGTGAGCATCTTGCGGTCTTTAAGTAATAACTACGCTTTAATGTTCGTTGTTTCACAGAAAAGTCCTTTTTAAATAGAACAACTATATGACCCGATCAGGCCTGCGGGCTCCCCCCATGGGGCAGTCCGCTTTCGAGTTCACCGGACGGCGTAAAACGAAGACACGACCACCCGCTGACACGCCTCACCCAGTCCAGCCCCTTCACCTCTTCCCACAGCGGGCGCGTCGCCAGTACGTATCGCACGCTCAGCGTATTCTTTATTACCACCACCCTGGCGGTGTCGTGGGACACGGGCCGCCCGCAGGTAGCGAGCGCGAACAATATGGCTTCCCTGTCGTTTTTTGCGGTCAGGGGGATCTTCGCCTTTTCTGGAAATCCTGCTGTGAGCGAGTTTCTGTAAGTGACAGCGATGTCAATCGCATTCTTCAGCCTTTCGGTAACAAAGTCAGCAGCGCCCACGCCATGAGCGTTGCCGTGGGTCGCCTCGGTCAGACCCAGCACTACCAGTCGTGAAACCCGAGGCCATCCAGGATCCTTCATGCCCTGGATCCCCATCCTCCCGGTGATCGCGGGATCCATTCCTACCCCGCTAATATCCTTCCCCATTTCTTCCACCACCAGCACATCACACCATTCAAAAGGCAGGCGGGGCATCAGGCTCTTTGCCCTCAGCAAAAGATCAGGCTCGTCTGTGATGATTTTGTCCCCTCTAACGCCGACCACCGCGGCGGTCTCCTCGAGTGCGTTCTCGATAATGCCAAGGCCCATCAGCACTGGTATCTTCTCGATGATCCTTTTGGCCACTGCGGGGATGTGGGTGGCCAGCCCCTCTGGCCCGTACTGGTGGATCGCGCGCGCGCCCGCTTGTTTCCCAAGACCTACAGCCAGCATCTTTGTAAGGCCGCTCTCAATCGGACCGCTGAAGCTGGTGTGGGGTTTGATCCTGTTGATGACTACGATCCCGGTAGCTTCGGCGGCAGCCCTGTCGCAGTACACGGGGAGCCCCTCATCCGTTTCCCCGAGTAACACCACATCTTGAGAGGACACTACGGGGCAGCCCATCGCTTCTTCCGTGATCCCGAGCGACGCAAGCGTTGCCTTTTGCCCTTCCGCAGTGGCGCCCCCATGACTCCCCATGGCAGGCACAATGAAGGGGGAAAAACCCAGTTCCCGAAGGGTAGATATTGCGGTCCGGCATATGCGGGCGATGTCTCTGATCCCCCTGCTGCCTACCGCTACTGCCACGCGCCCCGCCGGGACCGTCGCAGGGATAGAGCGCCGTACTGCATCGCGCGTCTCCGTCTCCACATCCTCGAGCGTGGGCGCGTGAAACGAAAGCGCCAGCATGCAGAACTCCATGCGCGAAAGGTCCGTCACATTCACACCTCCCCGTAAGTACTCGCGAGCACGTCTACCGTGTGCAGCACGGAAATACGTGAGCCGGCGGCTTTCAGGCAGCGCTCAATCTGCAACCGGCAGGCAGGACAGCCCGTAGCCACTGATTCCGCGCCCGACTTCATCACGTTCGCAGCTTTTTGCCCGCCTACTGCCGTGGAGAGCCTGTAGTGAGTGATATTAAACGAACCTGCCGAACCGCAGCAGGCGTCCGCGTGCTTCATCTCGGTGAACGAAATCCCCTGGACTGCCGAAAGCAGCGCCCTCGGCTGAGTGTATATCCCCTGGTACCTTTTCAGATGGCAGGGGTCATGGTAGGTGATCTTCGCCCTGAACGGGACAGGACCCGGCGTAAAGCCCAGGGGACCCGCTAGCAGTTCGGTGACGTCTTTCACTTTGGCCGAAAACGGAACCGCGGCTCCGTCCCCGAGCAGTTCCCCATATTCTTTCAGCATGGAGCCGCAGCTTGCACAGTCAGTAACGACGTAATCAAAAGGCGTCTGGCTAAGCAGCCGGATGTTTTCCCGCGCCAGCCTTTCTGCAGTGCCCCTGTCCCCTGAGGCCAACGCTGGAAGCCCGCAGCACAGCTGGCGCGGCAGGACCACGCTCGCACCGTTTTGTGTGAGTACTCGTACGGTGCTATGCCCAGTGCCCGTGTAGGCGTGATTGGTCATGCATCCGTAAAAGTAGGCGACGCGCATCCGCGGGGTGTGCGCCGTCACCACCTGGGGAACCTGGCTCGAGAACGCTCTTGAAGCAGCGCGCGGCAGCGCGCTCTCCTTCTCCGCAAGCCCCCATGGAAGCTGTCCCAGAAGCCCGCTTGACCTCACCAGTTTCTGGATTCCGCTTCGCTCGTATACCCAAAGCAGCCTCGCAAGCAGGTTGAGCCTTCCTCCGCTCGTCAGGAGGAAATGGAATGCGCTCTTCTTCCAGAAGGACAAGCCAAGCGTGCTGCCGGCCTCCTCCCTTGCAGCCCGGATCAGCCGTTCGGCCTGGACCTCGTTCGGGCAGTTTGTCACGCACGTGCGGCAGAGCAGGCATGTGGACATAACCTCTTGGAGTCTCTTCGTCCACCTGGTCTGACCATCTGTGAGCCGGTCGAGCAGAAAGATCTTCCCCCTCGCCACGTGCGTCTCTCTCTTTTCCACGGCGTAAAGTGGGCAGACGGACTGGCAGTTCCCGCACTTGCTGCATCTATCAATCTGTGTCTTCAGGTCTGTTAGTTTCTCCATGCGTCTAACCCCACAGCATCTTGCCGGGGTTCAGTATGTTGTTCGGGTCGAGGGCCCGCTTTATCGCCCTCATCATCTGGATCCCCGTCTCTCCTGCTTCTTTCTGGAGGTAGCGCGCCTTCATGAGCCCGATACCGTGCTCGCCCGACAGGGTACCGCCGAGTTCAAGCGCGGCCTCAAACAGCGCACCTACAGCTTCCTCCACCCGCTTCATCTCCTCGGGGTCTCTTCGGTTGGCCAGGATGTTGGGGTGCAGGTTGCCGTCGCCCGCGTGGCCAAACACAGCCATCTTCACATCATATTCCCTGGCGATCTGCTTTAGACGCCTCACCAGCTGCGCCACCTTGCTCCTTGGAACGGTGGCGTCCTCCGAGATTTTGGTGGGATTCAGCTGGACGACCGCAGCTGATACTGACCGCCTCGCCTTCCATAGCTTGTCGCGCTCATCTTCATCCCTCGCGACTTCGATCCGGGTGGCGCGTGCATCCTCGCACGCCGATGCGACCTTTACGATCTGCTCATCGACAAGACAGCGCGGCCCGTCCACCTCGATAAGCAAGATGGCCCCTGCGTCAAGCGGCAGGCCCATCTTCACGTAGTTTTCGACGCAGCGGATGGTCACGTCGTCCATGAGCTCGAGCGCCGTGGGGATGATGCCGCGCGAAATGATCTCCGATACCGCCTCGGCAGCCGACTCCACACTGGAGAAAGAGGCGAGGGCAGTCCTTGCCGCCTCCGGGTGCGGCAAAAGTTTCAGGATCGCGCGGGTTACCACTCCCAGCATGCCTTCGGATCCCACAAGGAGACTGGTGAGATCAAAGCCCGTGACGTTCTTCACTGTGCGGCCGCCCGTTCGGACAAACCCGCCATCCGGCGTCACTACAGAAAGCCCCAATACGTAATCCCCTGTCACCCCATATTTCAACGCCCTCGGACCGCCCGCGTTCTCCGCGATGTTCCCGCCTATCGTGCAGGCCTTCAGGCTGCCCGGATCCGGAGGGTAAAACAGGCCCATCGCTTCGGCGGCCTTCTGAAGCGTTTCCGTGACCACGCCCGGCTCCACGACGCACAGGAGATTCTCCCTGTCGATCTCGAGGATCTTATCCATATCTATCATGACCATGGCAATGCCGCCATCCGGAATGGAGCCCCCACTTAAGCCTGTGCCCGCGCCCCGGGGGTAAACGGGTACGCCCTCCCTGTTTGCAAAGCACAGGACTTGTTGCACCTGCTCGGTGCAGCGCGGGAACACGACCACATCGGGCACCCCGGTCAGCATGGTACCGTCGAAGGCATACGCCAAGCGGTCCTCTTCGGTGTCAAGTACCCTGTCCTTTCCCAGGATGCGGACCATTTCGTTTGCTACATTCAAAGACTGTCCTCCCCTTTTGTACCCGAAGACGCTCGTTACATGCCGTCGGGGATTCTTCGCCTAACGTTCTGAATCTGCTGCATCATGTGCTTCCGGGCGCTTGCAGGTGAGCCTTCTCCTGTAGCCCGCTGTATCTGACTGCGCCCTTTTGCTGCCTCCATCGGCATTGCCGGTATGGTCATCGTGTATTTGCGTGTGGCGTCAAGCGCCCGCGCATGACCTCTGTCACGTTCTGAATGACGTTCGGTCGCCTCAACCACGACTATATATGGTAGTACGACTGTTGCGCTGCTCTTACCTGCTTTTGCGTGAAACCTGTTGATATACCGCAAGCAGGTCGTGCCGGGGTCACAAGCGACAGCAAACCACGCCGGTGATGTGTCGACACCAAATCAAAAGACCCGAAGTGGATTCGGGCCTAACCGAGTACCTTTTCGCTTTTGTACCTACCGGGTGGTGATAGAGAAATACCTGTTCATGAGTCGATCGAATTCCGCTGACAGCTCCTGATATTTGTCATCCAGCAGATCCGTGTGCTCCTTTTCAGCCAGCCCGTGTAGTTTGCTTCTCACCTCCTCCATCTGTCTTAGCAATTCGGCTTCTTCGCCAACTCCCTTCCTGCCCACGCAGGAATGCCTGATGACCTCCACTTCCTTTTCACCTTCGCTCGTAAACAGTGTTGCGAAAACCAGGTTCAATACTCTCCGCTACGTATACCTCATTCGACTCCAATTTGCAGAATCCTCCACTATGCGGAAAGTAGTTCCATAGTTCTGCGTCCACCTGTCACACCAAGGTGCGCAAGGAAAATCGCAAATACGAAAGGGCTTGGTGCACAATGGCCTGTACGACGCCCAAACATCAATGTTTTAAGTCAATACCTGAACTGCTAAGAAAAGACAAGCCACCCGCCAGAGACGAACTGCCTTTGCCTGATTCTGCAGAGCTTGAGGCGCAACGGTTCATGTCAGTCCCCACACCAGCGCACTGTCGTGATGCCCTCCAATGCGGGTACACCATACGGTTGCGGTGTCTCAATCAAGGATGGAACCGCGCCACAAACTCGACAAGCGCCACGACAGACAGGGCAAAGACCAGGACCCTGGTGGGACCTGCCGAGGTGAGGAACCTGCTGATGCCGGCTCTCCACTCCGCAGGGAGCTCCTGAAGCCCAAATGCCGTACCGAATACAAGGACCAGCATGCCGATGCTCAGCGTCTGCTGGGCATATCGTACTGTCGGAGCGCGGAGGGATACGAGTACTCCTATGGCTGCGGCGAGCAGGGCTCCAAGAAAGCCCACGGTCAGTATACCTCCGGCAGTGGCCGGTGAGTACATCAGGATCTCGCCGCGTCCGTGGGCGACATTAACCGTAACCAGTCCTGCAGCAAGGCTGAGGAGCGTGACGCTTAAGGCATACCCGACAGCTGCCGCTATCTTGCCTAAGAGAATCGCCCGGTCCGACAACCGGCTGGCCAGCAGAGTTTCGAGCGTGTGACGTTCCCGCTCGCCCGCGAAGGAGTCAGCGATAACGCCCATCACCAGAAAGAGTGGGACCCACGCCCACATAGCCAGGCCTGAGGGGGATTCCACCCACGACCTGCCGAACTGCCACGGCTGGAACACTCCGAATACCGCGACGAATATGAGGATGGCCCGGACGCCCCCCAGGCGCCCTCTCTGGCTAAAGATCTCCTTCCATTCCTTCCACGCGATTGTCAGTATGTCAGTGATCATGCTTCCGCCTCCATAAGTCCAAGGAACGCCTCTTCGAGGCTGGCGGCGCCTTTCCGCACTTCCTCCACCTCAACCCCTTCCTGGACGAGCAATCTGATGAGAGCGGGGATACCGGCCGCTCCCCGGTAATCCACGAGGAGCCTTCCGTTTTGTACTAAAGCGGCCCTCACGTTGTCGAGCTTCATCACCCTTTCGACTATGTGGTCAGTGATACCCCTGCCCACAACCTCGGCTCTGGGACCGCTGGCTCTAGTACGCAGTTCGTCCGGATGCCCCACGGCCAGCAGTTTGCCGTTACGGATCACACCTACCTGGGCACACATTTTCTCGGCTTCTGCCAGGTTGTGAGTGTTGTCAGAAACACAGTGACGCCTTCGCTTTTCACGAGTTTTCCAATATCCTCTCGCAGGGCAGAGGCAGCCACCGGATCGAGTCCTGCAGAAGGTTCATCAAGGAACAACAGGGAAGGTCGGTGCAAAAGCGCGCGCGCTATGGCGAGCTTTTGCTTCATGCCCCGGCTCCAGGTGGCGACAACCTCTTTCCTACGATCCCACAGGTCAAGGTGTTGAAGCAGCTCTTTGATGCGCGCCCGTCGCTCCGGGGCGGGTATCTGCCAGACGCGCCCGTAGAACTCGAGGTTATCCAAGGCGCTCAGCCGTTCGTAAAGTCCGGAGTGTTCAAGCAGCGCGCCGCATCTCTTGCGGACTTCGTCAGCCTTTTTGCAGACGTCAAAGCCCAGTACAGAGGCACCGCCGCTCGTAGGCTCGAGCAGCCCCAGCAAAAGCCTTATTGTCGTTGTCTTGCCTGAACCGTTGGGGCCAAAGATGCAATCCGGAATCCTCGCCAAGACCCGCGCCCCCTGAACCGGCCATGGTCTCTCCGCCGTGGACGAACGCTGCAAGTCTCCCCACGCATGGCTGGGCCGTTGCTCGCCACCCACACTTCGGGAAGGACGAATTTCCCGGGGGGCAGAAGAAGTGTCCTACTGGTTCTTGCCAGGACGGGCTGAATAGTAATGTCTGAAGTTGGTTTTTGCGGTGCTGCGGCGGGCAAGTGAGCGCTGGCGACAGGTACGGTTCAGCGAGGTGGAGCAGAGACAACTGCAGCGCTACATCAAGGCTCCTGAGCGCCGGAGTCAGGCCGAACAGCGATTGGCTCAGTCGACCGAAAAGCACACTGCTGCCGCTCGAACCCAGACCGCTATTTACAGGCAGATTGGGAGCCTGTTGCACAAACCCGGGGGGGAGGAATGGCTGACAGCTTTGGAGAATATAAATGCTAGTTTATGGTGTACCTTCCCCTGGGTGGTATCATGGCCTACAACTTCCATCCGGTTGATCGGGAGCAGATGTACGTGATGCCGCCTTGCCTGCGCGACTGGCTGCCTCAGGACAACCTCGTGTGGTTTATCATCGATGCAGTCAAACAGATGGATCTTTCGAGGTTCTACGCCAAGTACCGGCAGGACGGCTGGGGGCGGGCGGCCTACGACCCGTCCATGATAGTCACTCTTCTGCTTTACGCCTACTGCATGGGAGGATCGAGTGGCTGTGCCACCGTGACATAGCCTTCCGGGTAATCACGGCCAATCGGGCCCCGACCACAGCACCATCGCCCGCTTCCGTCAGGAGAACGAGAAGGAACTGGAGGAGCTGTTCGTGCAGGTGCTGAGGCTATGCGCCGAAGCCGGCCTCGTGAAGGTGGGTGTGGTGGCGCTGGACGGGACGAAGGTGAAGGCCAACGCATCCCTTTCAGCCAACCGGACGTACGAGGCCATCCGTGAGGCCCGCCTTCGTGTGGCGCTTCGGGGCGGGGCCGGCCTGGTTTTGGGACGCCATCCCGAGGGGTACGTGTGCGCTGTCTACCGGGCCGTGGTGTCAGCCGAACCCCGCTCCAACCCCTGTAACCGGGTGGAGGGCTTTGCCTGGATATCCACCGCCGTGCTGAGCGAGGTGGGCCTGCCGGGAGCGGGAGAGGGCAGGGTGTTGCTGGCCGGTCAGCTGGGGGTGCTGGTGAGTCTTGATCTCCCCCCCCGGCACCCCGTTGACCCTGGTGGGGTCGGCAGCTTATGCACCTTACTGGCTGAGGGCCATCCGCAGCTGAGCAAAAGTCCGCTAGCTGGTACGCGCGAGCCGGGGGCCGGTCTGCCGGGAAGGGTAGCGGGTCGGTGGCGGGAAATAGTAAGCGTGTAAAGTCCGGCCAGGGAGGTGGCCCAGGGCCGGACCGGGCAAAATAGCAGCTTGGGGTGATGAAAGTGGATGCCGCGGAGCCGCGGGTGGGTCTGGATATGGGGACTTTCGCGGTCAAGGGGGTGCTGGTGGAGGGTGGCCAAGTCCGGCGGGCGCGGGTGCCCACGGCCGGCCGGCCGCTCGAGGCGGCCCGGGACTGCCTGGTCGAGCTACTCAGCGGGCTTTCGGCGCGGGAGAGGGTGCTGCTCGGAGTGACCGGCGCCAATGCTCACCTCTTGGCCAGGGAGATTGGTCTTGAGCCGGTGTTGGAGCTCGAGTCGCTGGTGGCGGGGATGGAGAGCTCTGGCCTGAGCGCCCGGGGGGTCTTGTCGCTCGGCCACGAGAATATGTACTACCTCGAGCTCGGGGAGGACGGCCGCCCCGTCTTCTTCAACCGTAACGGCCAATGCGCCGCGGGAAGCGGGGCCTTTTGGTACCAGCAGGCCACCCGGATGGGGTTTGACGACCGGGAGCTGGCCGAGCTCGCCCTGAAGGCCGACGGGCCGGTCAGGATTTCCGGCCGGTGCGCCATCTTCGCCAAGTCGGACATGACCCACGCCATCAACGAGGGCGCCACCCAGGCCGCGGTGTCCGCGGGACTGGCGCGGGCCCTGGCCGAGATGGTGGCCCACAGCGTGGCCCAGAACCGCCTGGCCACCCTCGATCGGGTACTGGTGGTGGGGGGCGTGGCCAACAACCTGGCGGTGCTGTGGTACCTCGGCCAGTGCGCCAACGGGGTGCGGCTGGAGGTCCCGCCCGGCCACGAGTTCCTGGCGGCCCTGGGAGCGGCCCGGCGGGGCAAACCCGTCCGCCTCGACGGGCTTAATTTTGAGGCGGTGCTGCGAAGAAAGTACGTGCCGGACCACCGCCTGCCCTCCCTGGATCCGGGCAAGGTGCGCTACCTGCCCGACTTGGCCGAGGGAAGCCGGGATCTGGACACCAGCACGGTCTACCTCGGGGTGGACTGCGGGTCGGTCTCGACCAAGTGCGTGCTTTTGGATCGCCGGGGCAACTACATCGGCGGGGTGTACCTGCCTACCGCCGGGCGGCCGGCGCTGCAGGTGCTCGAGCTCATGAAGGAGGTCCGGTCAAGGTACGGTGAGCTGGTTGGGGACTCGTCGATGGTGGCCTGCACCACGGGGTCAGGGAGGTTTCTCTCGCAAAGGATGCTCGAGGCGGAGTACGCCGTGGACGAGATCTCCTGCCAGGCGGAAGGCGTCAGGTACCTCTGCGGGGACACCGAGCGGCTGTCCATCATCGAAATCGGGGGCGAGGACTCCAAGTTCCTCCAGCTCGACAACGGCACCTTGCACGACTACAACATGAACCCGGTCTGCGCCGCGGGTACCGGAACCTTCTTGGAGAACCTGGCGGAGCTTTTGGGCATCTCCATCAAGGGCGAGTTCTCAGACCGGGCCTTTGAGGCCGAGTACGCCATAGACCTCGGCGACACCTGCACCCTGCTTTCCCAGTCTGCGCTGGCTGCAGCCGCCTCGCAGGGGCTGCCGCTCAGCTCCCAGCTGGCCAGCCTGGCCTACTCCTCAGCCCGCAACTACCTCCGCAAGACCGCCGAGAACCGATCCATCGACGGGCGGGTGGTCTTCACCGGAGCCACCGCCAGAAACCACGCCCTGGCCAGTGCCTTCGCCCACGAGCTGGGCAAGGAGGTCACCGTCCCGCCGTCCCCAGAGCTCAGCGGGGCGCTGGGCGCGGCGCTCATGGCCCGGCGGTTTCACCAGGAGGGGCGCCAGGCGGATTACCGTTTCCCCGGCCTGGACCGGTTGAACCAGTTCCAGGTTGAAAAGCGCCGGTGCCAGGCCCGCTGCGAGCACGAGCACCACTGCACCCTGGACCTGGTCCGGTTCACCGACGGCAAGGCAGTCATCTACGGTGACCGGTGCGGCCGTTACTCGGGGCTTGAGGAAAAGCGGAGCCTCAAGTACGCCGACCTTCCCGAGCTTGGCTCCCGGCGGCAGGAGCTCTTCTACCAGGTGCCGCGGGCCGAGGGAGGCCCCACGGTGGGGCTGGCCCAGGCGGGGCTCTTTTACGACCTCTACCCCTTCTGGGCAGCCTTCTTCGCCGAGCTCGGGGCGACGGTGGTCCTCTCCTCGGAGAGCTCCGACCGCCATCTGCAAGACGGCAAGCGCTACCTGGACGCGGAGATGTGCTGCCCCATGGAGGTCCTGGTGGGGCATTACCGAGAGCTTTTGGAAAAAGACTTGGACGCGATCTTCCTCCCTGAGGTGGTAGACCTGGAGTCCCTGCCCTGGGCCCGGAGCTGGCTCAAGGGGTTCAGCTGCCCGCTTCTGCAGACGGTGCGGGGGACGGTGACGGGGGCACTTGCCCCCCCGCCCGAGCGCGTGCTTTACGCCCAGCTCAACTACCGCCGCGGCCCGAGGGTGATTTCACGCCAGCTCCGGCCGGTGGCACAGCGGCTGCTCGGCAAGGCTTTCACCGACGAGCGCCTCCAGCGGGCGGTCGAGGCCGGTTACCGGGAGCTTGAGCGTTTCCATCTGGCCTTGGAGAAGGAGGCCATCCGGGTGCTGGAAGAACTCCCGGCGCTGGTCCGGGAGGATACCATCGCCTGCGTGATGCTGGGTCGGTCTTACACCACCTACGACCGGTACGTCGCCAAGCGGTCACTGGAGTACGCCCGCCAGGCCGGCATCATCGCCATGCCCCAGGACTACCTTCTGGCCTACGCCAAGGGCTGGTACGAAGGTCGGGTGGGTCCCCGGCTCTTGGGCTCCCGGCAGGAGTTCGACCGGGAGTTCGGGGAGTTTTTGCAAAAGGTCCACCACATTTACCCGGCACAGGGGCAGAGAATTTTATCGGCGGCCTTCATCGTCCGTTACCTCAACCGGCGGGCCGACCGGACCGGCCTGCCCCTTATCCACGCAGTGCTCCAGGATCCTTTCAAGTGCGGCCCCATGGCCATGCTCCGCCACTACTTAGGGATGGTGTGCCCGAGCCTCCGGCTGACCATGGACGAGCATACCGCCCCGGCGGGGATGATAACCCGGCTGGAGGCCTTCAAGAACACCTGCCGCTCCCGCCGGGCGTACCGGCCCCCTAAGGTCATCTCGTCCCGCCCCCTGGCCCTTTCCGAGCTGGACGGGAGGACCATCCTGGTCGCGGAACCGGTGCACCACGCCCGGGTCTTTGTGGCCATGTTCGAGAACTACGGCCTGGCGGCCGAAGTGCTGCCCCGAAGCCCCGACCCGGCTTTCTCCCTGGCCAAGCGGTACGTGAACGGCGAGGAATGCCTGCCCCTGATCCAGAACATGCAGGACTTTTTGGACTACTTGGACGACGGCCACGAGCCCGACCGCGTCGCCTTCCTTCAGGGCTGGGCCTGCGGGCCTTGCCGTTACGGCATGTACGCGCCGACCCAAGCGCTCTTGCTCAACCGGGCCGGCTATGGAGCTGGACGGGTGCTGTGGCTGCGCCTGGAGGAAACCATCCGGGCCCTCGGCTTTGGGTTCGTGGTGGGGCTGTACGACGGTCTTATGGCCATGGACGCGCTTTACAAGCTCCTGCTGGCCACGCGACCCTACGAGCTGGAGCCGGGCACCGCCCAGGCGCTCTTCGACCGCTACGCCACGGAGCTTTTGGACCTTCTGCGCCGCTTCCGGGTGAGCGCGCCGGCGCTGGTGTCCGGCACCCACCTGGAGCCTTTTGAAAAGCTGGTGGCCCGGGCGGCCGAGCACTTCGCCGCCGTCCCCCGGTCCGCCGAGCCGCGGCCGCGGGTGGTGGTGGGCGGGGAGTTTTACGTCCGGCTGGACACCCGCTCCAACCAGGACGTGGTGGCCCGGGTGGAGGCGGCCGGGGGAGAGGTCCTCTTGTCGCCAGTGACCGAGCTTTTCTCCTTCAGCGCCTACGTAAACCAGGAGGAAGCCGCCAGCCACTACCGGGACGGCCCGGAGCTTGGTCTCCTGGTGAAGCGGCTGGGCTACGGAGCCATTCACCGGCTGGCCCAGCGGGAAGAGGCCCGCATCGCCGCCGCTGCTCGGGGAGTGGTGCACGAGCCCAGCCCCGAAGAGCTGAGGGAGCTCTCCCGGCACTACGTCTCCGCCCACTACGGCGGCGAGCCCCCCATGACCGTCGGGCGGGCGGTGGCCCTGGCCCGGTCCGGGGCCGCCGACGGAGTCATCTTCGTCGCTCCGTTCAACTGCATGCCCGGGTCGATGGTGGAGGCGCAGCTCACCGCCCTCCGGCGTGACCTGGGGATTCCCATCGTCGCGCTCTACTACGATGGTACCGCGAGCCCAAACCGTGACGAGTTCATCAAGAGCTTGGTTTACCAAGCCCGGGGAGTCATGCAAAGCAAACGAACTCGGTCGCCCGGGATGCGTCGGTAAAGAAGGTGAGGCGGCTCGGGCTCTTTGCTCTCGCCATCATCCTGGTGTTTGGGCTGGCTGGGCGGCTCTGGCCGCCCGCTGGCCCGGGGCGTGGTCGGCGACCGCATCGACCTACCGGGTGACGGTACCGCGACCCGGCCGAAGCGGCCGCCGCTGGGTGGGTACCCCTAGAGCCGCTTACCACTGAGCCGGCCTGGCTCTGGGTCGATCCCGGAGCCGCTGGTGCTCGGGTGCTGACTTTCTCGGGCCGGGTGGTGGTCGATTTCTTTCTGGAGGCGGGCAGCGCCGGGCTGCTGATCCACCCGATATTCCGCACCCCCTACCGTGCGGGAGGGGAAGTGGCCAGACGGCCCGCCCCCTCTCGGGTACCGGGTCGGCGAGGACGGGCGCCTGGAGGTCGAGCCCCGGGAGGCAGAAATCGTCACGCGCATATTCCACCTTTACACAGGCGGAATGGCCTCGGCCCCCATAGCCGACTTGCTGAACGCAGAGGGAGTGCCCGTGACGGCTCACTTCAAAGGCACCCAGCGAAATACAGAGCAGGCATGGCGGTGGCGGGCAAGCGGGGTAATCCAGATCCTGCGCGACCCTGTTTACATAGGGCAGTACCAGTATCATAGAGGGACCGGTGAGGTGCTTACCATCGGGGTCACTGCCATCGTGAAGGAAGAGGTCTGGCGCAAGGCCGAACAATTGCGAGCACGGAACAAGAAAGAAACCACTCGCAACGCCGAGCAGACCTAACTCTTACGGGGGCTCATCAAGTGCACCCACTGCGGCTCACCTTACGTCGGTGACAGACAGCACTATAAGTCTTACCGATACTACAGGTGTATGGGCAACAAGAACGTCAACCGGGACTTCGCCACTCCCTGCGTTGCGAAGCCCATCGGGGCCGACAGGCTGGAGCCTGTGGTTTGGGAGGACGTGTGCGAGTTCGTCCACAATCCCGGCGCACTGCTCGGAGAAGTGGAGAGGCCTCCGCCCTGGAGGAGAATCGAGTAGGGCAGCGCTAAGATGATCAGCCTAGCGCTGTCCCTCTCACAGAACCGTGCGTACGGGCCTGGTACACGGCTCGTGGTAAACCTCAGTCGCTAACGTTCATAATAGCAATGCAAGATGCCAACCTCATATCGTTCAAGGTTAGGTAAATTATCTCGCTGTACTCCCTGCGTCTCTTCCTCACATAGCCCCAGTCTCTTCTCGGAGTCGGTGCGGCGTCTGTAGCTCTTGGGCAATCTAGCATCTGCTGAGCGGACGGAGGCCCTAGCTTGCTCGTCTTCTCCCATGCTCGTTCAATTCGCGGTTGTACGCTTCGGTTTACCTTCATCCCTTCGCAACCAGAGAAGCTTTTGGCTCCCATGGCTCAGCACCTCTAGGATGCTGTCCCTTCAGTTTTCCCATCCGGGCCGTTGCCGGCTTTCATCGGCTGCAGGTTCATAACTACTACGGACTCGTCTGCCACCCTGCACCACTTCTTTTCTCCCTTGCCTCTCAGCTTGTTCGAACTTACCAAGTTTCATCTCGGATGGTGCAGGGCTTCCCCAGTTAAGTTTGCCTGCCTGAACATGAACCCGTCCGTTCCAACTCCCCAGGTTATCCAGCTTTTGGGCTTTCCCACTTCTTGCAAGGTTACCCGCCTGGAGAGCCAACCCCGGTTCGCTTGCACCACATTCCATGCTCCTCCTTCGGCTTCCTTCAGACCTCGCCGTTACCAGCGACGCTCTTGCCTTAGGTGACAGGGTTTCTTTCAACCCATCGGCTCAGCAAACATGCTGGGCGAACAAGACAAGCCACCCGCCAGAGGGCGGATGGTACGTGACGAACTGCCTTTGCCTGATTCTGCAGAGCTAGAGGCGCAACGGTTCATGTCGGTCCCCACACCGGCGCACTGTCGTGATGCCCTCCAATGCGGGTACACCATACGGTTGCGGTGTCTCAATCAAGGATCAAGCGGGACCTCCGGAACCGCGCCATGGCGATGAGCAGAGTGGCAAAGTCGACAAGCGCCACGACAAACAGGGCAAAGACCAGGACCCTGGTGGGACCTGCCGAGGTGAGGAACCTGCTGATGCCGGCTCTCCACTCCGCAGGGAGCGCCTGAAGCCCAAATGCCGTACCGAATACAAGGACCAGCATGCCGATGCTCAGCGTCTGCTGGGCATATCGTACTGTCGGAGCGCGGAGGGATACGAGTACTCCTATGGCTGCGGCGAGCAGGGCTCCAAGAAAGCCCACGGTCAGTATACCTCCGGCAGTGGCCGGTGAGTACATCAGGATCTCGCCGCGTCCGTGGGCGACATTAACCGTAACCAGTCCTGCAGCAAGGCTGAGGAGCGTGACGCTTAAGGCATACCCGACAGCTGCCGCTATCTTGCCTAAGAGAATCGCCCGGTCCGACAACCGGCTGGCCAGCAGAGTTTCGAGCGTGTGACGTTCCCGCTCGCCCGCGAAGGAGTCAGCGATAACGCCCATCACCAGAAAGAGTGGGACCCACGCCCACATAGCCAGGCCTGAGGGGGATTCCACCCACGACCTGCCGAACTGCCACGGCTGGAACACTCCGAATACCGCGACGAATATGAGGATGGCCCGGACGCCCCCCAGGCGCCCTCTCTGGCTAAAGATCTCCTTCCATTCCTTCCACGCGATTGTCAGTATGTCAGTGATCATGCTTCCGCCTCCATAAGTCCAAGGAACGCCTCTTCGAGGCTGGCGGCGCCTTTCCGCACTTCCTCCACCTCAACCCCTTCCTGGACGAGCAATCTGATGAGAGCGGGGATACCGGCCGCTCCCCGGTAATCCACGAGGAGCCTTCCGTTTTGTACTAAAGCGGCCCTCACGTTGTCGAGCTTCATCACCCTTTCGACTATGTGGTCAGTGATACCCCTGCCCACAACCTCGGCTCTGGGACCGCTGGCTCTAGTACGCAGTTCGTCCGGATGCCCCACGGCCAGCAGTTTGCCGTTACGGATCACACCTACCTGGGCACACATTTTCTCGGCTTCTGCCAGGTTGTGAGTGTTGTCAGAAACACAGTGACGCCTTCGCTTTTCACGAGTTTTCCAATATCCTCTCGCAGGGCAGAGGCAGCCACCGGATCGAGTCCTGCAGAAGGTTCATCAAGGAACAACAGGGAAGGTCGGTGCAAAAGCGCGCGCGCTATGGCGAGCTTTTGCTTCATGCCCCGGCTCCAGGTGGCGACAACCTCTTTCCTACGATCCCACAGGTCAAGGTGTTGAAGCAGCTCTTTGATGCGCGCCCGTCGCTCCGGGGCGGGTATCTGCCAGACGCGCCCGTAGAACTCGAGGTTATCCAAGGCGCTCAGCCGTTCGTAAAGTCCGGAGTGTTCAAGCAGCGCGCCGCATCTCTTGCGGACTTCGTCAGCCTTTTTGCAGACGTCAAAGCCCAGTACAGAGGCACCGCCGCTCGTAGGCTCGAGCAGCCCCAGCAAAAGCCTTATTGTCGTTGTCTTGCCGGAACCGTTAGGCCCCAGAAAACCAAACACGATCCCCTGCGGTACAGAAAGGCAGAGGTTATCCAGTGCTCTCACTGTCCGGAAATCTCGCGTCAAGTTCACCGCGCAAATTGCCTCTTCCATAAGACAACCTCCAGAAGCTAGATTACTTCTCCCGGCGCATAGTGTAAGGCATATAGGGCATAATGCCATCTATGTTGCCATGAAGGGCCTATGGGCCACCATCGCGCCGGCTCCCGGAACACAGAAACTACTGTTCAGAGAGGGCCGCCCGGGCTCGCTCGATTATGACCCTATTGTCGTCATATCCCTTCTTCTTGGACACCTCATCAAGCGGAACCCAGGCTGCATCATGTATCTCTTCTGTCTGCGGGATGATGTTCTCGGACTCCGCTTTGATAAGAAAGTAGACGGCGCGCTTTTTGATAAGGTCCGGTCCATCCCAGAAGTAGTACTGCACGTCCCCCAGTTCGGCGAGCACGACGCCTGTAATCCCAGTCTCTTCTTCGACCTCCCTTAAAGCTGCCTGGATCAGCGTCTCGCCCTGCTCAACATGCCCCTTGGGAAAACTCCATCTTCCCCAGCGATCCTCTATCATGAGCAGGCGTACGCTATCGCCGGAACCGGTGAACACCACCCCGCCCGCGCTCAGCTGTTGCTTCAAGCCCGATCACCTTCTGTCAATCGATCTCTGCCGCAAGGATGCGGTCAATGTGAAAACTGCGGATGGCACCGAGGGCCAGGTCGTGCGCCATCACGATCTCTTTTCCGTCCTTCTTTGTCCGAAGCGACGATACGCGGATCCTACGATCGGAGATCTGGCCATCTTCATCAATGTATATGATCCTGAGGGTCTTTCCCGCAGAAAGCGCCCTATGTATCACGTCTATCATTCCGGCATCCCGCCTCCGCTGTATTCTTCCACAAGAGCAAGGCAAACCCTCCTCACAAAAAAAGAGGCCCGCCCCGAGTTCGGGCGGGTGTTGTATGGAGGGAGGGTATACTGCTAGAGAAACTCCACGCGCAAACCTTCAAGCAACACTCTATTTCCTTCAACCCGCACTCCACCATACACGCGCACCGAAGCGTTGATTCTCCTCGGTACGGTGAGGCCTGCGGGTGCCAGATCAACCAGGATCCCTTCACTACCATCGGCTGACACCATGTAGAACCAGCAACCGCTGCCGCAGGTCAGGGAAATCTTGCCGTCAACGACCAGGGTCTGACCTGAATATGCTGTGGGATTAGCGAGGATCTCACTGATCCGTACCGTCCGGGCGCCCGGCGGCGCCTCCGCTCCGAACACCTCTTTCGGAGAAAGCAGGCCACGGAAAAAGAAGTACCCCGCAAACGCTACAAACAGAAACACAAAAACAATTACTCTCTTCCCCATGCTTTACACCTCACTTATCTTTCCGTCACGTATCGTGATGGTACGCCCCGCCTGTCGGGCGAGCTCACTGTTGTGAGTGACCATGATCAGAGTAATGCCCCCTGCGTTCAGCTGCTTAAACAGAGCCATCACCATATCTGCGTTGGCAGAGTCCAGATTTCCAGTTGGCTCATCAGCTAAGAGCAGTCTCGGGTTGTTCACCAGGGCCCGTGCTATGGCCACCCTCTGCATTTCACCCCCGCTTAGCTCCCGGGGCAAATGCCGCTTCCTATGCCCGAGACCGACCATATCCAATACTTCATCCACGCGGGATCGAGCGCGCTCTCTCCCGAACATGAGCGGAAGCTCGACGTTTTCCCTCACGGTGAGCGTGGGCAGCAGGAAGAACTGTTGGAATACAAAACCGATGCCCTGCCTCCTGATGTGCCCGAGCGCTCTATCGGTAAGCCCGGCTGTCTGCTTTCCATCGAATACGTAGCTGCCTGAGGATGGGGTGTCAAGGCATCCGATCAGGTTTAATAGGGTTGTCTTCCCGGAACCCGAAGGGCCAACCACCGAAAGAAACTCACCCTCGTCCACGCGCAGGTCTACCTCGTGCAAGGCGCGCACAACTTCGCTGCCCCGCCTGTAGTACTTGCTCATCTTCTCGCATAGGATCAGAGGCTTCATATCACTCACTCCTTATAGCTTCCATCGGACTTAGCACGGAGGCGCGATAGGCCGGAAACGCACCCGCCACGATCCCAAGGAGTATGGACAAGGCAATGCTCACGGCGGCGATGCGCCAGTCTGCGCCGATCAGGCTCCCGGCCGGCACAAAGGGCAGAAGCGCCCGGGCGGCTCCCTCAAGGAGCCTGCCTCCGCCGATTGCCCCCGCGACTCCGAGCGCCCCGCCGGCCAGTGAAAGCAGCATGCTCTCGATCCAGACGAGCGCGAAGATGTCCGCAGCCGAACACCCCACGGCCTTCATCATCCCTATCTCCCGTGTGCGCTCAAACACCGACATTAAAATGGTGTTCAGTACCCCGATGGCGCTTATAAATATGGCGACGACGACGATGGTAGTAACCATGGCCTGCGCCTGGGTCATCAGTGTCTCCACCGTCCCGAGCACCTGCGTCATGGTAACGGCCTGAACGTCAGGCAGCGACTCCACCTGCCGTACCACATCCTGGATCCTGGCTAAGTCTTCAACTTGTATGGCGATGGACGTGAGCCTGTCCTCCGCGTCAAAGATTTGCTGAGCAGTCGAAAGAGACATGTACACGAACTGGTCATCCTGGGAGCCGGTACGCTCAAGCAGGCCGACGACCCGAAACTCCCTGTCTATGCCAGGGATGGTCAGCGCATCCCCCAGCGTGACGTCAAGCCTTTCCGCCATGTCCACAGGCAGGATAACGCTATCCTCCGCAAGCCGCCTGTCGCCTCGCACCACCCACCAGGGCTTTAAGGCGAATACCTCCTCGTCCACGCCGTATATCACCGTCACCTTGCCGTGCTCAAGTGGCTTTTGATTCATGAACATGCCTACCGCCCTGGCGACGCCAGGCATCTCCCGGATCCGCAAAAGATCCTCCTGTGTCAAGTAATCCGTGATGGTGCCGCCGTGAACGATCATCGCTGTGGCTTCATAGGGGCACCCTTTGGCGATGGCCAGCATGTGGGCTCCCATGTTGCCGAGTTCCCTGCGCAAGCCTGCCTGGTAACCCTTGTTGAAGGACAGAAAGCTGTAAAGCATGAAGATACCGGCCGCGATGGCCAGCACCGTGAGAAGTGAGCGAATCCTGTGTCGCAGTAGGTTCTTAAATGCCAAGGAAAAAAAGCCCATCCCTGTCGTTTCCCCTCCATGTGCTACAAACTGTAGTAGTTTCGGGTAAACCTATACTAGCAGAGCACTGACAACAAAACAACCGTGAGTGCAAATGCAGGCAGCACCAGGCAGATATAGCGGGAGCGATGCCGGGCGCCATCATCAAGCAGGTACCTGACCCGTGCTAGCGGTCCGGCTGGCCTCACCAGGTGACTCTCAGCAAGGTGCATACGGGCGCAGCGCCTGAGCCCGTCCGTCCTCTTAGTTACCCTGACGATGGCCGAGGCGAGCGCATCCTGAAGTCCTGTGCGCGATGCAGCGAGCGCATCGGCCGCCTCCTCCTTTGCCTGGCTGAAGGCTGCATACGCCAGGTGAGCAAACGGAGAGAAGAACGCCAGTTCCCTAAACAACAGCACCAGGTTCAGTGCGTTGTCGCCCCCGGCTATGTGAGCTGCCTCGTGGGCGAGTACCGCCTGCAGCTCCTGGTCATCGAGGATCTCCACAAGCCCGCGCGAGAGGTATATCACAGGCCTCCTGAATCCCTTCACGTACGCCAGCGGGTATATCGTATCAAGGAGGAATACTTCCGGCTCCCTGCACAGACCGAGGCGTCCAAGCAGCATCTGTACCCGCGCGTGTGCCTGTGGGTCAGCCCATGCCGCCGTGCCGCGCTTCAGGGGTCTTAGCCGGCGCCACTGGACGAGAACATACCCGGAAAAGAGAAGACAAGTGACTCCCCCGAGGGGTAACCAGTACCGGGCAGCCAGCACACAGATGAGTAGCCCGGTGCCCGTTCCGTATACCCGGCATGTATTCGCTACGTGGATGAGATAGCTGATGTAGGTGACGAAGGGAAGAGTAAGGGCGCCCGCGTACAGCCACACCCGGGTCCTGGGGCCGGGGGAGAAAAGCCTCTCAAAACCTGCAGCCACCCCGAACGAAAGCGCGCCGGCCAGCAATAGATAAATGACATATGGTGCAAGGAAAGACTCAAGCAAGGTCACAGTCACTGCCCCCGCTTTTTCCTGATGATTTCCTCAAGTTCAGCAAGAGTCTTTTCGTCAGCCTCACCCAGCCGGTCTAAAAAATGCGAGATCACTTTATCCCTGTGGGTCAAAAGCAGCGAATCCATCACTTCTCCGACTACTTTCTCCAGGTACTGCTCCCTTCCCATCGCTGGTGCGTAGATGTAGGCTTTGCCTTTGGGCCGCCTGATAAGCAAACCCTTGTCAGAAAGGCGCGACATCACAGTCATCACCGTGGTGTAAGCGAGTTCCTTATCAAGCGGCAGCCGTTCGTAAACGTCCCTCACGGAACACTCGCCCATCTGCCACACAATCTCCATGACACACGCCTCCAGGTCACCGAGTACCCGGCGCAGCCCCTCTTTTTGCGGTTTGAAATCAGGGACCACAGGCTTTTTCAACCTTCACTACCCGCCTTCCTTAGGCTCAGACCGCGAATGATTACTATGGCCCATAGTAATTCAATCATACTTCATTCCCAGCACGTTCGTCAACGGTCCTGCGCATTCTCCTTTACTTTCCTGGGTCTTTTTGCATGTTGCTCAAGTCTGCGCCAGACTCCTCAGTGCAGCTTGTAAATGCAGTATTATTGAAGCGGGAAAAGGTAAGAATGCCGGTAAAGTCACAGCAACGTGAAGGTTAAGCCACATCGTCATTTTCTCCTTTCACAAAGACTTAGACTTTCCATGTACTTTGCCGGGAGTCAAGTCCGGTTATGCGGGAAAGGCTACGCCGGCGTTTTCCCCGAAAGCGTTCTTCCACAGTTTCCTTTAGCACAGCCCCAATGAGCCTTAAAGCAGAGTCTTCGTCAAAAATGTCCGTATCACCCGTTCCCTGCGACCGAATCTCCTGGTTGAGACGCTCCCCCCGTGGGTGATCCTCACACGCTTATGACACCTCTCCCAAAGGTCATGACCGCCATGGCGTCTTCGGTGCCATCCTCAATGCACAGAGCTGCTCTTTTAGCCCGTTCAGCATAATCTTGGACATCTCTCCAGGAGCCGATGGGCTTTCAGTCATGTCTGAGCTTTGAAAACCAAACGCAACTGACTTAGCGTACCAGCGGAGCGAGCAGGCGTTGCGCCACCGTCCCCGCCCTGTGCAAGGGGCTAGATGACATGGAAGGCATGGGATGAGCGAGACTTCAGCGATGCTGGTAGACGCCCTTGCGCGGCCAGCTCCAGACTGGAGGACTGGCGTCCTTGCCAGTCAGGCTTGAACCGGCCACGCAAGGTGAAAGCAGAAAAGACAGCCCTGCATGCGCTTTGAGTCTATGAGGTACGGCACGAGTCTCCGGATATCCTGTACATTGAAATGTGTGCCCCGGAGCTTGGGTCAGCGGTCTGAGGGAGCGGTTGAAGGCTCAGGTAATTCTTGCACCTGCAGAACAGAAAGAGCCGGGCCTTCAAACCCGGCTCGTGCATACCGTCTGTTTATCCCGCGAGCTTTCCCGCAGCCTTCACTCTTATCCTTGTGGCGTTGCCAGGAAGGTAAGCCAGGGGCACGTCGTCCACTTCCACGATCTCGATGCTGGAGGGGTCGGCGCCCGCCTTTATCGCTTCCTGTACAGCCATTTCTTTGGCCTGCCTGAGCGCTTCCTCGCGGCCCAAGTTCTCCAGGGAGAACACCCTTTCTATCTCACCGCTTACCTGGGCGATGGCGGCGCCAATGGCATTGGCCACCTCGAAATGAGCCGGACGCACCACTTCACTAGCCCCACAAAGCTTGTCGGGAACAAGGATGCTCCCGCCGCCCACCACAATGACTGGGCAGGGTTCGGGGCTGGTCTTCATGCGATCGATCACGTCCTCCATCATTTTAACCATCTGCCGGTGTGCTTCTTCGGCAAACCCGGACGTGACGCTGCCAAGCCTTCTTACATCACCGATGGCAGCAATGCCCAATTTCACCGCTACGTCGGTTGCAGTCAGCGTGGTCCCGCCGAACACCAGCGCCTCACGGGTCAACCTGTACCCCACGCTGTCAGGGCCGATCCTGATGTTACCGCCATCCGCCCTTACAATCGTTCCTCCGCCGAGGCCGATGGATATGAGGTCAGGCATGCGGAAGTTTGTTCTTATGCCGCCGATCTCCACGGCTACCGACGACTCCCTGGGAAACCGGTTGGCGAGCACCCCTACGTCTGTTGTGGTGCCGCCCACGTCGACCACAAGCGCATCCCTGTAACCCGAAAGGAACGCTGCGCCCCTTATGCTGTTGGTGGGTCCGCACGCCACAGTGAGAATTGGGTAGCGCACTGCGTAATCCACGCTCATCAGCGTACCGTCGTTCTGCCCAAAATACATGCGCGCAGATATGCCGCGGTCCTTCAGCGCCTTATCAAAAGCTTCAGCAATGGACCTGGCCACCCGCACCACCGCGGCATTCAGCACGGTGGCGTTCTCGCGCTCCAGCAAACCGATGCTGCCGATCTCGTGTGAGAGCGAAACTGGGATGTCCCCGAGCTCGGAGCGGATGATCTCCGCCGCCAGCTTTTCGTCTTCAGTGTTGACCGGGGAGAACACGGACGTTACCGCTACTGCTTCGGCTCTCCCCTTGACCTGTCCACAGATGCGCCGTAGCTCCTGCTCATCAACAGGAGCGATGCGCCTGCCGTCGAACTCATGCCCGCCGCCAACCACGAACCGCATGTCGCCGATGGCCGCTTTTAAGTCCTCGGGCCACCCGGTCAGCGGTTTGATGGCCAAAGTGGCGGGGGCGCCGAGCCTGATCACCGCCACCCTGCAGAGCCTTTTTCTCTCCACGATCGCGTTGGTGCAGTGAGTAGTCCCCAGCATCGCGTACTTAATCTGCGCAACGTCCACGTTTCCCGGTTCAAGCACCAGATCGAGCACCTTCAGGATACCGGAGGTAACGTCCTCTGTTGTAGGTGTCTTGGCCTTGGCGACTGGAACGTTTGCCTCGTCCAGTATGACTGCGTCCGTGTTGGTGCCGCCCACGTCTATACCAAGCCTGTATATCACCTCAACGCACCCCCTCTCTCCGCCAGGCGCTGCTCCACCGGTACGTAGTCCACGTCGTAGCCGAAGTACCTGGGTCCGACCGTAGCGATGCCGGCCGGCGACCGCCACTTGGAGTCGCACGGTATGCCGATGATCACCGCTCGGTAGCCATAACGGAGACCTTCAGTAGTGATCGGCCTTGCCGTCTCGGCGTCCAGCACAGTAATGAGATCAGGCACAGACGCCCATACCTCGCCGTCGCACGTTGCGATGAGGTTTTCGTTCTGGAACTCCACTTTCATGGTCCTGCCCTTATACCCATCCATACCCTCGAAGGTCGCTTCTCCGCGGGCGAAACCTCCCACCGTCCTTCGTGATACGTCGGTAATCTTCCCCTTGAACAGCTCAAAACCCCCGGTCACCTCGAGCACTGCCGACACAGGGTCACGCCTTTGTATCTTTGCCTCCCTGATCACCTCACCTATGCGCTGGCATAAGGTTACAACCCGCCGGATCCCGCCTGCTTTGGCCTGGGCGCCGGTCATGGGATAGATGGCGATCATGGCGCTTCCACCCATGACGACCGTCGCTGCGCGCGCGATGGCTTCAGTCCAGTTGTTGTTGACAGTATTCAAAAGCAGCGTGTTGCCCTTTTCATCTGTCATCACCATAGGGGTCGCCTTCACACCGCACAAGTGAAACGTCACCATCTGCAGTTCAGGAAAGGCCCTGCCCATGCCGTCCGCATCAACCACGGGTATGCCCAGCCTTGCCGCTGAAGCAAGGGGGATCATAGAATTCACGCCTCCTGCCTCGATTGGCATGGTGGCGTAGACATCTTTGCCGAGGTAGTTCTTTAGTGCGTCGTAGGCGGCAGGGAACTCCGCCCCGTTCGGGATTTTCTCCACCAGCACAGTAGGCGCTCCCATCATGGCCAAAGGCATGAGCAGCGCGTCGTCAGGTACGTCATCGAGGTCTATCAGCTTGACCGGACCGCACTCTGTGACCGCCTGAAGCGCCATAAGCTTACCTACGTGAGGGTCGCCCCCGCCCCCGGTCCCGAGCACCGCGGCGCCGGTGGCGATATCCTCGATCTCTCGGACTCCAATTTCTCGAACCAACAGGGTATCCTCCTCTCATTTACCGTCAAGCCAGGTGGCAAGTTCGATGACCACTGCGTCCAGCATTTCGGTAAATGTATGGATGTCGGTCATCACCAGGTATTTCTGCTCATCTATGAGCGTCCTGATCCGGGCAAGTTCCGGGTCAGATACGCCTTCGGTCTCAAGGCTCCCGATGAGCCTTGATACGGCGTCAATGAGCCTGAACGGGCCGTATGAAGCAGGCTCATCGAGTAGCCCCCTGGCGCTTGACGCCATGTAACACAACAGCTGCCCTAGCTCCTGTTTCGTCTCTGCCTTCATTTCTGTCCCCACCTGTTAAAGTGTCTGATCTGATCCAGCGCGCGCCTATTTGGCGCCCTGGGGATCCGGTCCGCACGGCCTCCCGCGATGAGCAGTTCGGGCACCACCCCATCGGGACAGCCAAGCAGCACGGCTGCTGCTTTCTGGTGAAAGGACCTGATGATGCAGGTACCGAGTCCCGCCGCGTGCGCGGCTAGCGATATGTTTTGTGCTGCCATACACACGTCCATGAGTGCCAGGATTTCTCCCTGGGGCCCCATGCGCTGGACCGCCGCCTGTCTGTCAGCACACACGGCTATCACAAACGCGGGCTCGCTGAACATACCCGGGGCGATGCTCTTCAGCCTCTTTATCCGCTCGGGCTCGTCCACCACCACAAACGCCCAGGGTTGGGCGCAACCGGCGCTGGGCGCCCATCTGCCCGCATCGATTAGCGTGTCGAGTACCTCCCGCGGCACCTCTTCAGGTAGGTACGAGCGCACGCTGCGCCGTCCATATATCGCTTCGGACAGTTCCATTCTTCACCCCTCCCAGTGGATTTTCGGTAACGTGGCCCCGCGTTTAGCAGGGCCACCGTCTTCGCGTACGGGCTCAGGGCGTTAGAGAAAAGCCCATCTTGCTCAGGTTAATGAGCACGTAAAGGCCGTACGCTGCCATTATCACCGCATCAATGCCCAGCAGGGCCGAAACGGGAGACTGGACAGCATAGTAGCTGGAAGGCAGCATCATCAAAAACCCAAGACCGAAGCTTAAGTCCACCCACGCGCACTCCACCACGATTTTCGCGACGGACTTGTCCGTGCCGGGCGATACCTTGTGCCTGTAGATGGTGATAAGGCCGGCCGCTACAGGACCAAGTGAAATAGCTGTGTACAGGCCGGCCGCCTTTGACGTGTCCGCCATCTGCGCCACGACCAGCGCGGCAAGGCCTAAGACGAGCGTCACTACGTGTACCTGTTTCTTAAATGACTCCAAGGATGCAGTCATACAACTTCCCTCCTTTTCGGTTTAGAATCCGTCCTCGCCTTCGATCCAGGTCCCCACCTCATACTTCAAATTCATGGCTGACGCGCCCCATGCGATGACCAGATAGAGGACGAAGCCAAGAAGCACAGAGTTCAGGGCCACGATGCCAGGTATTGACGGTGCGAGCAGGCCCGCGAGGACCCACGCGGCCATTCCCGCCACGTTGTATCTCGAGTAACGGGTGCCTGGCCCGAAGGCATAGCGCTCGTCCGCGTCCTTCTTGCCCAGCTTGTACGGTTTGAACACGTAGAAGTCTGCCAGCAGCACGCCGGCAATAGGCGGCAGAAAGCGTCCGAGCTGGGTGAGGAACTTGATAAACGGATCAGTCCCGAAAAACCCCGCGGCCGTCATGGACGCGAGCACAGCGCCGATAAAGCCCATGATAATGGTGATGGTGGCCTTCTTCACCCTGAAGGTATTGGCGAAGGCAAGGGCGCCATTGTATAGGTTGTTGTCGTTTGTGGTCCACTGGCCAAATACGATAAGCACGAGAGCGCCCAGCCCTATCCCGAGGTGTGCCATGGCCTGCGCCACATCAGACGCCGGGGTGAGCAATGTGAGCGTACCGCCCGCCAGCATCAGCACGGGCTGCAACAGCACGACCTGCCAGAACCAGGCCCAGCCGCCGTCATTGGGCTTTTCTGAATACCTGGAGATGTCAGAGGTAATGGTGGCGCCTGCGATATACATGCCCACCACTGCGGTGACTGCGCCCGCGAAGGGCATGGGATTGGCCGGCTGCGCGACTAGTGCCGCGGAGAACCCGCCCGCCTCGGTAATGGCCGCGTAGGAGCCGCCGCCCAGCGCGATGAGAAACAGCGGCACGGCAAGGTAGCTTAAGAATGCGATACCCTTGTACCCGAAGGCCGCGCTCAACGTCATGAGCACAGCGCCCCAGAGCGACGCGGCAGGGGCGGAGGCCCAGAAAGGTACGCTTCCCCAAAGCTCCTTCGCAATGGTGGAGAACACCGTGCCGAACAGCCATGCTTGAATGAAGAACCAGCCGATCCCGCAGGCGATCCCTGATACTGCGGCGCCTGCCCACATCGAACCGATCCGGCCGAAGGAATGCCGCAGGATGACATAAGTGGATGCCCTGGTATGCCCGCCAATTTTGGCGGTAAAAAAGCCAATGACTCCAAGGATCAACGAACCCAGTACCGACGCTTTCACCATGTCGTAAAAGGTCAACCCGTTCCCGAGCGCGCCGCCGCCCCAGATCACCGCGATACATACCAGCACGCCGGTGTACACCAGGAACAAGCCAAATGCGCTCTTCAATTGGTCCCTGGGGACCTGAACTACCGCATAGTCACCATAGCTGTCATGAGAACGATTGCTCAAGACATGTCCCTCCCTTGTAAATGCTTGCCTTTATGGGATCTTAGCCGCTCACTCTTTCGCAGCAACCACCTCCCGCTAATGACGGTTAGTCAAATGACTAGCAAAATATATGCCAGGATTACGAGGCCTCACAGTGCAGGAGTTCTGCGGGGGCAGCAGCACAAAAGGGAGTCTTTCGTATGCGCGGCTCGCGAGGAAATGCGACTTTTCTGTCGCCATTTGCGACTTAAGTGAGAGGTTTTAAGAGGGTTCGCCCCATGCCTTTACCTTGACTCGTACCGCATCCTCCGACAGGTATGAAAGCGGCGTCTCCTCTATTTCCGCCACATTCACGGTGCCGGGCGCAGCGCCGGCCCTGATGGCCTGCTCCACGGCTTTGGCCACTACGATGCGAAGCGTTTCTTCCCTCTCGGACTCGCCATATACCCATAATCTGTCCACCTGGCCGCTCACCCTGGCAATTGCGGCACCGACGGCGTTGGCATACTCGCGGTGGGGGGGACGGTACACCTCGCTTACGCCTGAAAGGTATTCGGGCAGCATGTCACTGGCACCACCGACCAGCACGGCGACGGCATGCTGGTTGCCCTCGCGCACCAGCTCGATGGCGTCCTCCACCCGCTTCTGCACCAGCGCCAGTGCCTTCCGGCAGAGCGTGGTGTCGATGCCATCCAGGCGACGCCTGTCGCACGCGGGGTCTTTCACGCCGAGCTTCCCCAAGGCCAGCGCGGCGTCTGTCAGAGTAAACGTGTCTCCGCCCCAGGCGAGCGCGCTCCGTGTCAGCTCGTAGCCCACGCTGTCCTCGAGGATCCTGGCGCGCCCACCATCTTTTGCCACCACACTGCCTCCCCCGAGGTTCAGCGATACTACGTCCGGGATGCGGAAGTTGGTTCGCACTCCGGCGATCCTGGTCGCCCCGACGGACTCTCGCAGACAACCTTTCACAAGCACACCTACGTACGTGGAAGTACCACCTACGTCTATCACGATGCAGTCCCGAAGCCCGCTTAGAAAGCCTGCGCCCTTGATGCTGTTGGCAGCACCGGACCCGATGGTAAGCACAGGGTACTTTGTCGCGCATGACAGCGACATGGCGGATCCGTCGTTTTGCGCGAAGTAGCAGGAGGCCACGATTCCCCTCTCAAGCAGGGCTCTCTTCAGACCTCCTGCCGCCAGGTCCGCCACTTTCACAAGCGTCGCATTCAAAAGGGCCGAGTTCTCCCTTTCGATCAGCCCCATGCTCCCGATCTCGTGGGACAGCGTGACGGGGAAATCTGGGCCGAACGCTCGTTTCACCATCTCGGCTGCCCGGCGCTCGTGCGCGGTCGCCACCGGAGAGAACACGCAGGTAATGGCGATGGACTCGACGCCCTTCCGCTTGAACTCAGAGAGCGCCCGACCAAGCGCTGCCTCGTCCAGGTCAGCCATGGGCCTGCCGTCATATTCAAAACCGCCGCCCACGACCGCCCAGCCCCCCTCGCACGCCGCTTTCAGGTCCTCGGGCCAGTCAATGAAGGGAGGTACCTCGGCGGAGCACGGCAGTCCGATCCTGATGGCGCCCACCCGCGCCAGGCGTTTTCGCTGCTCCAGCGCATCAAGGCACTGGGTGGTCCCTACCATCACGCGCTCTATCTCCCCCGGGGCCACTGACGACTGGGAGAGCGCGCGGTCCATGCTCTCAAAGATGCCTGTGGCGATATCGGGCGTGGTGGGATACTTGGCAGCGCCCAGGATGTTCATATCCCGGTCCATGACCACGGCGTCGGTGTTGGTGCCTCCCACGTCCATCCCCAGCCTGTAGCCGCTCATCGCCAACCGTCCTTCCTTGCAGACCTGAACTCGCAATCATACCCGAACGCTTTCGGACCGAAGACGGCCAGCGCTTCCTCGGTAACGGTGATCTCCGGGGTAGGTACGGACAGGCAGATCACTCTCATGCCCGGCCTGAGCTCTTCGGTAAGCAGCGGCATGCCAGTCTCGTAGTGCAAGAACACAATGAGTTCGGGTACGGTAGACACCACCCTGCCGTCCAAGCGGGCGATGAGGTTCTCGTAGCGGAACTCCACCTCCAGCGTCTGCCGGGCGTAGGACTCGTGGCCTTCCACAGTCACCCTTCTTGCGCGCTGCCTCTCCAACGCCGTCACCCGGCCCTCGAGCAGCACCATGCCCTGACCGTAAGTGGACTGGGCAAATGCGTCAAGCAGCGCGCCAGCTGGGTGGGACCTCTTTCGCTCGGCGGACAGCAGCGCCTGCCCTATGCGGATGCCCAACGACAGGGTGCCCGCCACCGATGCTTCCTTCACCTGTTTGCCGCTCATTGGATACGCGGCGATGTATCCCACGCCTCCCATGCCGGCCACCGTCGCTCGCGCCAGACGCTCAAGCATCGGGTTTTCAGCGGACTCGATGACGACGCTGTGCCCCTGTTCAGAGGTGACTGCCACGGGTGAACCCGCCACACCGTACACGTGAAACGTGCACATCTGCAGCTCGGGGAACGCCCGGCCCATCCCGTCCCCGTCCACCACGGGCAGGCCGCCCCGAGCGGCAGCAGTCAGCGCTGTGAAGGCGTTCAGTCCCCCTGCTTCGATAGGCATTGTAGCCAGCGCCTGCCGCCCCAGCTGCTTCTCCACGGTACGCAGCGAGGTGAGCGCTTCCTTCCCGGAGGGTACCCTCTCGTTCATGATCATGGGGGAACCCATCATGGCTGTGGGAATGACCAGCGCGTCATCAGGCAACTCGTGTACCTGCAGAAGTCTTACCGGCCCGTGCTTTTTTACCGCCTCTCGCGCTAGCAGGTAGGAGAGATAAGTGTCCCCTCCTCCCCCCGAACCCAGCACGGTGGCGCCTAATCTCAGCGCTTCCAGTTCTGACAGGTCTACGTACACTTTTTGTTTCCCTTCTTCATGTCAACTGCTTTAGCAAGACCCGTACCATCTATGTGCAGATGCGTCGCGGCCTTGCGACACGGGTCAGGCGTCTATTCCCAGTTTCTTCAGTTTGCGGTAGAGCGTTGCCCTATGGATACCCAGGGCCCTGGCCGCCTTCTCCTTCCCTCTGGCGGACGTACCGTAAATCTCAAGCGCGCGTCGTATGGCATCCGCCTCAGCACTCTCTATGCTCATCCCCGGATCCCCGGTCGTCTCCCGCGCGATGAGCCTTGCGAACCTGGGCGGAAGGCTGTCCAAGGTAACCAGGTCGCCCGACTCCATGTTAACGATATATTCCACGGTGTTTTCCAATTCTCTCACATTCCCCGGCCAGTCGTAATCGAACAGCACCTTCAGCACCTCGGATGAAAGCCGCTTGGGCGTTTTTGAGTACAGGGTCCTGTACCTTCTGAGATAATGTTCGAGCAGAAGATACAGGTCTTCCTTGCGTTCGCGCAGCGCCGGTATATGAAGCGGGATCACTGCCAGGCGGTAGTAGAGGTCCTCCCTGAACGCGCCCTTCATGACAAGTTCCTCGAGGTCCTTGTGGCTAGCCGAAATTACCCGCACATCCACGCTCACGGGCCTGATACCGCCAACGCGCTCCACTTCCTTGTCCTGCAGCACGCGCAGGAGCTTGGCCTGGAGCACCAAAGGCATGTCGCCTATCTCATCGAGGAATACCGTTCCCCCGTTGGCCACCTCGAACTTGCCCGGCTTGCCTCCGGGCCTCGCCCCCGTGAATGCGCCTCCCTCGTAGCCAAAAAGTTCGCTCTCAAGCAGGCTCTCGGGGATGGCAGCACAGTTTATGGCGACGAATGGCTTTGACGCGCGGAACGAGTGACCGTGGATAGCGCGGGCGAACAGTTCCTTCCCCGTCCCACTCTCGCCTAAAAGCAGCACCGTGGAGTCGGTGGACGCGACCTTCCGGGCCATCTCTTTGGCTTTCCGGATGGCAGGGCTCGTCCCCTTGATCTCGTCAAACGTAAAGCGCCAGCCCGGACTTCCCGGCTCTCTGCTGTCGGGCCGTACGGTAAGCACTACGCCTACCGTGCGTGGACCCGACCTCGCCGCTCTGAGGGTAGCCCTGTATTCCCCCTCAGGCAAATCCAGGTCCACGTTGACAAAGGATTTGCCCTCTCCCCTCAGCCTTGCCCAGGCGGCGGTAAACCCCGAGCCCGGGAACCTGTCCTCAAACCACTCCCCTATTGCACCGCGCCCGAACAGGGAAATCCCGGCCTGGTTCAGGTGGGTGAGCCTTCCTGTGGCGTCTATCACAGCCACTGGCTCGTCCAGCATCTCGATGACCGCCTGTACCAGTGGTCCTTCCGGGACGAAGGCGTGCTGGGATCCGCCCGGCCCCGTCCTCATCATGTCTGCCAGTGCTTGGATGGACTGGCCCGCCCTGGCCAGCCTTTCCCCCGTCTCTTTGCACTCGGTTTCCAGCCCCAGCACCCCGAGGCATTCGCCTGCCGAAAGTACCGGGAAATACACCGCAAAAACGGATCTTGACTCGTCGGGTATCATGTACACGCTGTCCGAGCCGAGCACAGAACGCGCGGGGTGGTCCGGAGGTAACGAGGTCCGGTCATACCCGCCTGCGGAAGCCAGCACCCTGCCGCCGCAGTCCGCGACGAACCCCTGCGCGCCTGTGAGGAGAGATACAAATGTCAGGATATGTGCAGCTTTTTGCAATTCAGGCCTGTTCATGCGCTACAGCTCCTGGAGATGACAGTTAACACAACTTCTACCTGACTCTTCAATATCCTGCAAAAAGGGGGCGTGAGGTCCTGCACCCCACACCCCCGGGTTTCGGCCTTTGTCTATTTCGCTTTGCTGAGCGCGTCAACCACTGCGTCCTTTATGCCTTTGCTCGTGAGCGTCGCACCCGAAACAGCATCCACGTCCGCGCTCTGTGCGCTGACGATCGCTGCGGGGATCTGCTCTATGGCCTTATCTGAGATGCCCGGTGTATCCGAGTGGGCGAGCACTTCGACCCGGGTAATCTTGCCTCCCGAGACGGTCACACTCACGCGGATAATGCCGCCGTAGCCCTTGCCTTCGCCTTCGTACGTGCCGTCCTTGTAGCCGCTGGGTCCGGGCGGGGGTGCAGGGTTATCTGCGGTCTTCGGTTCTGCCATAAGCGCTGCCCTGACCGCTTCGATGATGCCCTTGCTCGTTCCAGTGGCGCCCGATACCACGTCCACGTCTATGCTCTGGCTGGCTACGATGGCCCCGGGGATTTTGGATATGGCGTTATCCGCGATACCCTGGGTATCTCCATGCGAGAGCACCTCGACAGCGGTGATCTTGCCGCCCGAGACCGTCACCGCCACCCGCACAGTGCTCACAAATCCCTTCGCTTCGCCTTCATACCTGCCGTCCTTCAACTTGCTTATATCTATCGCGGGCTTTTCCGGTTCTTTGGGCTCCGCAGGCACGGGTCCCGCTGTGGGCTCGGAGGCCAGCGCGTTCTTTACCGCTTCCATAATCCCCATGCTGGAGAACGTGGCGCCTGAAGCCGCGTCCACTTCCACCGACTGTTTGGCTATGATCGCTTCGGGTACCGTATTGAACGCGTGGTCTGATATGCCGGGCGTATCACCGTGCGAGAGGATGTCGATGTCAACAATGCGACCGCCCTCGACCTTGACCGCCACCTTGATCTTGGACTGGAATCCCTGGCCCTCGCCGAGGTATGTGCCGTCGGCCAGCTTTGTTATGTCGATGACGTCATCCTGCGGCGCTTCCTGGCCGAGGAACGCCACACCGAAACGAGTCAGAGCGTTCTTCACAGCCGATGCGACAGCCCTTGAGGAAATGGTTGCGCCCGATACCGCATTTATGTCCTGACCCAGGGTGACCGGGTCCCCGGTGTTCTTGCCTACGAACTGACCGAGAAATGAGGCGTCGTTGACCTTCGTGCCGATGCCGGGGGTCTCAAGCAGGTCGGTGATGGCGACCGCCACTATCCTGCCTTCCATTGTGACTCCTACCAGCAACTTGACCGGCCCGCCGTAACCCGTGCCTTCCGCCTGGATCACCACACCTACGTCCTTGCCGGCCTTCTTGCCAACATAAAACTTGGCGCCTTCCTTCTCGACTTCTACGAACTGCTCCGCGTCCGGCAGCACCACCTGGAGCGTCCTGGCCAGCTGCTGTTGCTGCCTCTCTTCGATGACACCTGCCGTCTTCTGGTTTGTCCAGGTCAGGGCCGCAGCTGCCACGCCAGCAAAAATCGCCAGGATGACAGCCAGTCTTACGATCTCTTTGAAGTTGTACTTAACCCCTCCGGTTGACACGGCTTTCCCTCCTTAAGGTCTCCACTGCCCTCCGTGCAGAAAAATACTGGCATTTTGTGTATGAACCGCTTTGTGCTATGTGAGACTATTCACCAGTCTAGCACCAATATCCTTCAATTTGCCTGCAACAAATCCGACGAACATCCCTGTGGGTATGGCGAAGAACAAAAGATAAGGGAGGTAGAAGAACAGCCCGGCGTGCCGCAGGATCAGCGATGCGACGAGAAGCTGCGTCACGTTGTGGGTGACCGCACCTGCAATGCTCACCCCCATAAGGCTCAGCGCGCCGCGAGCGGCCTTCTGCAGCAGCCCCATGACGAGGATGGACGTGACCGCCCCGGAGAAGCTCAAAAAGAAGCCGATGTTCAGGAAGGTGCCGCTGACCATCCCTCCGAGCACGGACCTCAGTACGTTCACGAGCAACGCCTCGGAAAGCCCTATGCTGGCGAGGGTATAGAGCGCGACGATGTTGGCAAGGCCGAGTTTTGCCCCGGGGAACAGATATGGCACGGGCAAGTACGCCTCAAAGGCGTGAAGTCCCAGGGCCAGACTGGTCAGCACCGCGAGATACACCAGTTTGAACGTGCTCATTCTCTGCCTCGCGAGACCCTTATCACGATGCGGTTTGGAATGCACACCACCGCCTGGCCGGGCCTGTCGATTATGCCCATTTCTATGCAGATCTTGTCCGGGCACGGTGAACTCACCATCCTCGCTCCGGCTTCCGTCAGCTCCAAACGGCTCTCGCCCAGGGGGCCGGAGAACGTGTAAACACCCTTATCATCCCACGGGGTATTATATACCTGGGCGGTGCCGCACTCAACGACCAAGAACTGGCTTGTCCCACTGCTTGACGCGAGCTTTTGCACCAGCAGAAGGCTGGCAGCCACGGAAAGCAAAAGGAAAATGAGGACGGCATCCAGGGTAACGGGACGGCCCGCCCGGGACCGTCCCTCCCAGTCACTTCGCACGGGCGGCGTTCCTTCCCGCCAGCCGGCCGAACACGATGGCGGCCGTGGTGGTGGAAACGCCGAACTTATCTGCGCCGAAGATACCGCCGACCACTTCGCCCGCAGCGAAGAGGCCGCTTATGGGCCTTGCGTTCTTTAGCGCCTGCGCGTCCTGGTTGACCCTTACCCCGCCCAGAGTCGCATATGCCGCAGGAAACACCTGTACCGCGAGCCAGGGCGCGTCCTCAAGCCTTGCAGGGAACGTGCTCCTTCCGAACCTGTCATTTCCCGTCTCCTGCCCTCTGTTATACTCGTCCACAGCGGCTTTCAGCCTGGCCGCGTCCACGTTCATCTTGCCCGCCAGCTCATCAAGCGTCTCCGCTTCCAGCAGCACGCCCTGATCCCTGGCGGTCTTCACTGCAGCTTGATTCGCGAACTTTCCGTCCATCAGCAAGAACGCGGTCTTACCTTCCTGCCTGAGCATGGCCGCAGCGACTGTCACGCCTTTGGCTGTCTCGTTCACAAAACGCTCGCCCGACCGGTTCACCAAGATGGCGCCTGCAGGCTCAAGTCCGCGCAGCGTGGCACCCTTTTCAGTCACCGTAGGAAACCCCTGGATATATTGCATGTGGGTGAGATCCGCGCCTATCGCCTCCGCCATGCGGATGCCGTCTCCAGTAGAAGACGGGGCGACCAGGTTGGTCCTGATCCCTGCCCAGTCTTTAGCGAAGCGTTCTATGAGGCTTGCGTCAGCGCCGAACCCTCCGGTGGCAATCACCGTGGCCTTCGCCTTGAAATAAGTGGTTTTCCCGTCCTTCCCTATGGTCTTGACGCCGGTAACCACGCCCTTTGAATCCTGGATGATGTCGGTGGCGCGCTCCTCGGTGCGCACGTTGACACCCTTGTCAGCAGCGACCGAAGCCAAGAGCTTTATGAGCTCAGCCCCGAAGCTGCCCTCAGGCACCCTGTGCCTTGACGGGTAGCGCTCCGGGTCTGCCAGGACGAGCGGCATCCCGAGCGACATCAGCCATTCTATCGCCGAGGCCGAGTCCCTGGCAAGGATGGCCGTGAGCTCGCGGTTTGCCTTTTCTTCGCCATATCGGAATACGTCTTCTTCGTACTGGCTTACCGGGTAATTCACGTTCTGCTGCTTCTGCACGGGCGACTCGGCCGCATCGATGCCCCCGCCTGCCCTGAGCGTAGTGCCACCGAGCGCCGCAGTTTTCTCCACCAGGATCACCCGGGCGCCGTTGTCCACTGCTTCAATAGCCGCTGCAAGCCCCGCAGCGCCCCCACCTACAACCACCACGTCGGTCTCCACCGTCCGGTCGGCTTTCACTGCGGGCGCACGCCTGAAAGGACAGCCGGAAAATGCTGCGGCCGCGCACAAGACGAGCAGCGCCAGCGCTGCTTTCTTCATGATCTGGCACACCTCCAAAGTAAATCACGGGAATCTACCTTAGAGTGTGCCCCAAAACACGCTCTTTCTTCACGCTCAGACAATCAAGCCTTGCCATAAAGCAAGAATATCATAAATACTATCATGAGCACTCCGGCTAAAAGCAGCGCGGCGAAGTTCAGGTTCCACGCGGACCAGAGAGGCTGTGAAGGCCGCTTCGACTCGCTCGAAGCCTCAGCGTCCGCAGCGCCCCTCACAGCGCTTCTTGACGCCTCCGCCCCCTTTTCATAACCCGCGCTGATGGACCGGTCAAGGGACGTGGCGCCTGTCACCAATCCCTTTGACACCTCCGCTGTACGCTCGTATCCTATGTTCAGGGAGCGGTCAAACTGTCCGGTCACGCTCGCCAGGTCCTTCGCCTGCCGTCCTACGGAGTCATACGTGCCGTCAATACCCTGGTCGAGGGTGGTCGCGCCACTGATCAGCGCCCGCGAATCCGCCGCCACCCTCTGGTAACCTGACTCGATGGCGGTGTCAAGACCCACCACGTGGCGGGTTATAGCGTGCGACAGCCTTCCCGCTTCATCGTACGCCCACAACACGCCCGCATTGCACCTGACGCCCAGCACCTGGCAGGCCAGCCCGCCCAGCTGCACGAGCGGTCGGTACACCAGGTACTCCACGCTGAGCCATACCGGAGGCTTGATTTCAAATAGCCTAAAGCGCGTTCCGAAAACAAACAGCATCACCGCCGCGCCCAGAGGGATGAGCACATGCTGTATGCTCTCCCATTCGAAGAAGTGGGCGTGGGCCAGTTCGGACAGCGCGTGCCCGGTGAGCCCGAAAGAAGCGGCTGTGGGCACCACCCAGCGTTCCAGCAGGTACTCTGGGAATATGCCGATGGCGAGCATGACCAGTGCCAGCGCGCCCAGGGCGATCCGGGTTGACCAGGACTCGCTGCCGTGCGGAGCGTGCCCTCTCTCCGGGCCGAAAAACGCAGTCCCCAGCTTGATGAAATAGCAGGCGGTGAGAGCGGACGTGAGCGTAAACACCCGTTCAGCGTAAAGCAGCATGTGGTTGTGCGTGACGTGTTCCGCCTCAACTATTGCGTGGTGGATCAGCGTCTTTGACGCAAAACCGTTCAGTCCGGGAAATCCCGTGATGGCCAGGAACGCACACACATATATCGCCGACGTAAACGGGAACCTGCGATAAAGCCCCCCGAGCTTTCGGAGGTCAAGTTCATGTGTGCGGATGTACATGGAACCCACCGCCATAAACGCAGTGGCCTTGAACAGCCCGTGGTTCACCATGTGGTAAAGCGCCGCGCCAAAACCCATGGCGCCCTCGTGACCCAGGTAACCGGCGATCCCGAGGGCGGTTAGGATGTATCCCATCTGGCTCACACTGCTGTAAGCGAGGATCCTCTTTACGTTCGTCTGAAGCAGCGCCATGAGCGCCGCAAGCAGCATGGTCACCTGCCCGATCCACAGCACCGCATAACCCAGCATGGATGAGACCCGAAGCGCCAGGTCATCGCCGTGGGCGGACGTGAAGATCAGAAGAAGGCACCGGGTCAGCCCGTACGCGCCGGCCTTTATGAGTATGCCCGAAAGCAGCGCGCTGGCTGGCGACGGCGCCACAGGGTGCGCCTTGGGCAGCCAGATGTGAAGAGGCATCATGCCCGCCTTGGTGCCAAAGCCGAGCGCGAACAGCACTGCGAGGAAGTACGGGTTGCCTCCGCCGCGGAGTATCTTGTCAAGCATTGGCGAGAGCTCGACCGTGCCTGCGTAATAATACAGGAGCATGATGCCAAACAGCAGCGCCAGCCCTCCGAACACGCCCATGTAAAGGTAGACGTCTCCTGCGGCGAACGACTCGGCGTTCTGCTCGTGGATGACGAGGATATATGAAGAGAAGGTCATGAGCTCAAAGAACAAAAACAGCGTCAGAAGATCCCGTGCCATGAACACGCCCAGCGTGCATCCTAAAGTGACCAGGAGAAAAAGGTAGTATCTGGAGCGAGCGTGCTCATGCTCCATGTACTCAACGGAAAACAGCGTGGCGGCGCACCACACGAAAGAAGCGAGCGCCGACACGATAAACGCGAACCCGTCCACCCGGAAGCCGATCGGGTATCCCATGAAACTCCCGATGCTGAACACGACGGTGCCCTCTTTGACAAACGGCGCCATGGCGAACACAAAGAGCGCAGCCAGGAGACTTGAAAGCACCGCCACAGCATTCCGAGCCTTCTCCGAACGCCTGGCCGCCCACACCAGCGCGACGGCGCCAAGCATAGGCACGACCACAGCAAGGAGCGGCAGCGCGCTTGTCGCCTCGATTACCACTGCCTGTTCAACTGTATATGATGGCCCAGCTGCCAACGAAATCACCTGCCCGGTTATCTAAACAGCAACCTCGCCGAAAGCGTCGCCAGGTACAGCGGTAGGTTCTCAGGGAACAGGTCGAACACCAGGCACCCCAGCGCCAGTATGACCATAGGGATCAGCATGGCGGGCGGCACTTCCCCAAACAGCCTCCGCTTTTTGTCCGTCTCGTGCTCGGCGTGGTCGTCATTGATGTGATCTCCCGACATGAACGCCGTGATGATGATGGGCGCGTAATAGATCATGTTCATGAGCGAAGACACCAGCAGAAGGAATACGAAAAAGGGCTTTCCCGCCTGAAGCGCGCCTAAAGACAGGTTCCACTTGGATATAAAGCCGTTCAGGGGCGGTATGCCGATCATCGCCATGGCGGCGGTGGTGAACGCGCCCATGGTGATGGGCATTTTCTTCCCGATGCCTGCCAGGTCCTTGATCTTTCTGAGCCCCGTCTTGTAGATGATGGCTCCGGCGCACAAAAACAGGGTAGACTTCATGAACGCGTGCGAGAAGATGTGAAAAATGTCACCTACGAGGGCGCTCTGTGTAAACAGCCCCATGCCAAGGAGGATGTAGCCCATCTGCCCGATGCTTGAGTACGCGAGCCGCCGCTTAATATCGTCCTGTACGATGGCGACTGCGGAACCGAGAAAGATGGTGATCGCCGCAGCCCATATCAGTATGTTGTACCAGCCCATCGCCTGTATGAGGTCGGCACCGTAGACGTTGTATATGACCCGCAAAAGCCCGTAGGCGCCCGTCTTGATCATGAGTCCTGAAAGCAGCGCGCTGGCCGGAGACGGCGCCACGGGGTGCGCGTCGGGCAGCCACACGTGAAGCGGCACCATGCCCGCCTTCACTCCGAATCCCACGATATACCCGAGGAATCCAAGGAACGAAAGAAGCGACGTGTCAAAGAAGAACCCGTTCGGGGAGAACTTCAAAGTACCTGCAAGTTCGTAAGTTACCACTATAGCAAAGAACAGCGCGAGCGAACCCACGATGGTCATGACCAGGTACTTGAAGCCGGCCCTCATGGCTTCGGGCGTCTCCTCGTGTATTACAAGCACAAACGCAGTCAGGGACATAAGTTCAAAGAACACAAACAGGCTGAACAGGTCTCCGGTCAGCACCACTCCCAGGCAGCCCGAGAGCGTCAGTATAAGGAAGGGGTAGTACCTGTTCTTGTGGTGTTCGTGGCTCATGTACTCGAGCGAGTAAAGCGTCACCATAAGCCAGATGAAGGCGGTGGTTACTGCAAGCAAAAAGCCCAGCGGGTCCACGCGGAAAGACATCCCCAAAGGGGGTATGATCCGCGGGAAATTGGCCTCGATGATCTTACCCGCCCTTATAGCCGGGTACATGTCCAAGACGACGATGAGCGTAATGGCAGCGGTCACCACCGACAAAGCATTTCTAAGTCTCCACGAACGGTATTCCACCATATAAATAACGAGTGTACCGACGAGAGGTACAATGACCGCCAATACAGGGAGCCACGAAAAGACTATATCCTGGCTGATCATGATGTCTTAACGCCTCCGTACTTAAAAAGGTTAGCCTCTATAGCCCAAAAGCCCAAGGACCAACGAGGGGAAAAGCCCCACGCCTAACAGGGCAATGCTTAAGATCACCATAGGTACCAGCATCACCGCGGGTGCCTCGTCTATTCCTTTACCGACTGAGTCATCCGGCTGTTTGCCGAAGAACGCGGAGATCACCGGCGGCAAAAAGTACAGGGCTGTCAGGAAACTCGACACAATGATGATCAGGGCGTAAAAGGATTTCCCCGCATCCGTCGCACCGAGCGCCAGGTACCACTTGCTCACGAACCCTCCGAGCAGCGGCACGCCGATCATGGAGGCCGCCGCCAGGCTGAACACTCCCATGGTTACCGGCATGCGCGGCCCGAGCCCCGCCAGGTCAGTGATGTTCTTCTTCCCGGTCTTATACAGCACGGAGCCCGCGGCCAAAAATAGTGACGACTTCATCAGGGCGTGCGTGAGGATATGCATCATGCCCCCGGCGACCGCCCTGTCCGCGCCCAGCGCCAGCCCCATGAACACGTACCCGACCTGTGCCACGGTGGAGTAAGCGAGCATGCGCTTGAGCTCTTTTTGCCCCATGGCGAGCACGGAGCCGAGCACCACCGCCATCGTGGCCATGAGCAACACGACGGTCTCCACCGGAATGCCTGCGATGACAGGGCCGAACACCCGGGACAGCACCTGAAACAGCGCGAAGATATATATCTTCACTACGAGCCCTGAGAGCACGGCTGATGACGGCGCGGGCGCGGCCGAGTGCGCGTCCGGCAGCCAGCTGTGCAGCGGAAACAGCGCCGATTTCACACCGAAGCCAACTACCATGAAAGTGAGCGCGGCGTACAGGTTCTTGGGGTAAAGGAACGCGGCCTTCTGGATTTCCCCGGAAATATAGGTCATGTTTAGGTTGCCCGTGACCATGTAAAGCAGGGCGATGGACAGTAGCAGCGCCCCGGATCCGAGCGTGGAAAGCACCAGGTACCTGAAGGTGGCCTCCACCGCCCTCCTGTCGCCCTTCACTGAGATCGTACCGCAAGCGGCGATGGACGAGATCTCCACGAACACAAACAGGTTGAACAGGTCGCCGGCCATGACAACGCCCATCATCGACGCAAGGAGCAGAAGGTTCAGCGTCCAGTACCATTTCCTCGGCGCCTCGGTGAGCTCGTGCCGCACGTCTTCCATCGCGTACAGCATCACCAAGAACGTGATTGAAGAGATGACCAGCATCATGAATGCCGACATCCGATCCACGTAAACCTCTATTCCCCACGGTATGGACCACATACCCAGAAGATAGCTGAACGCGCCGTAGCGGCTAACGTATACCGCTGTGGCTGCAGAAAAGCAAAGAGCAAGTCCTGAGATACCCACGGCGACCACGGAAGCCAGGTTCCGCCGAAAGTGATATATAAGGGGTATGAGGTATGCGCCCAGTAAGGATATGACCACTGCCAAAACGGGAAGATGAAGCAAAACTGTCACCTCTCCTTGGTCCTGAGCTCCGCGATCTTGTCCGCGTCCAATGTCCCGTATTGCTTGTACAACGTGACAATAAGAGACAGCGCGAACGCCGTGATGCTCACGGCGATGACTATCCCCGTCAGGATCAGCGCCGACGGTATGGGGTTCACGTACGGTCCCTCGGTCCCCGGTCCCACGATCGGTGCCTTGCCTCCCCGTACGAAACCGGAGGAGATGAACAACAAAAACACCGCTGTATCCATAATGTTCATGCCCATGATCTTCTTAATCAGGTTCGAGTGAGTGAGCATGGTGTGAAATCCGATCAGGAACAAGAGGCAAGCCACGAGATAGTGAAAGTTATCATAGAGTATGTCAATGATCCCCATGGTTCTCTTCCTCCTCGATCAGCCCGTGGAACAACGTTACCATTGTAGATCCGACCTTGAGCCCAAGTCCAATAGTAATAACCGGTATGGCGCCGGCGGAAAAAAGGTATCCAGGCCTGCCCATACCAAAGCCCGCCAGCTTGTTTGTCAGGAAATTTGCGCCTGCCAGGATCCCAAAAAGCCCTACCAGTATATACCAGGAGCCGCCCACGCTCTCCACCAGCTGCGATACCATGTGGCCGAACTTCCTGTTAAAACGGGCGGTCCCGAACACCAGCGTGGCCAGGACGAAACTAGCCCCCAGTATGGCGCCTCCTGAGAAACTGCCGCCGGGCGAGATGTGGCCGTGAAAGATCACGTACACAGCGAACACCTCGATGAACGGTATCAGGATCCGCGTTATTATCTGTACCACCATGTCGTTCATGTTTTTTGACCTCGGCTCTTCGCGGCGACAATGGCCGCGGTGGTGGCTGAGATGGCAGTGAAGAGCACCGTGGCTTCACCCAGCGTATCGTATGCACGGTAATCCAGTATGATGGCCGCCACCACGTTCACTGCCCCCGTATCCTGTACGCTCGATTCCAGGTACCGGTGGGATACCATGTTATCAGCGGGGTTACCCGGCTCCCCGAAAAGAGGCATCTCAGCCACGGTGAGGATAAGGGCATAGCCGATGAACAGGACCAATAGCAGGGCGAGCCGTCCCCTCATTCCTCAAACCTCCTCGTCCGGGAGATGGCGGCGAGAAACAGAAGCGTCGTGACTCCCGCACCGATGGCCGCTTCCGTTATGGCGATATCCGGCGCCTGGAGCTGTTGCCAGATGATGGCCATCACAAGACTGTACGCAGCAAAGATGATAACGGCGCTGATAAGGTCCTTTGTCCTGGCGACCGCGATGGCGCTCACCACAAGGAACAGCAGAAGAAGCGGACTTAAGGGACCCGTCATCTGGATTCCTCCTCGTCTGCGTCAAAGCTCCTGTAAAGATGCATGGGCACTCCCGATTTGTACAGGGCCCAGGCCAGGAGATGGGATGCAGTAGGGTTGGTGATCCATATGAATACCACGATAAGCATTACCTTCACGGTGGCTACGGTCCAGCCCATGCCCAGCGCCACCCCAAAGAGAATGAGCCCCGCTCCCAGGGTGTCACACTTGGTCGTGGCGTGCATTCTCGTCATTACATCGGGAAGGCGCAAAAGGCCAAGGGTACCCACGGCGAAGAAGAACAAGCCCGCGGTCACCGAGACTGCTGCCAACCCGTCTCTTACAAGCGATAGGCTCATGAAAGTCTTCCTTTTCTAAAGTACTTGGCCACACCCACGGTAGCGACGAAGGAAATGAGCGCATATACCAGCGCCACGTCCACAAACATCCACTCTTCCTCGTACACAAACCCCATCATCGCCAAAATCACCACGGTCTTTGTGCCGATGACGTTAATGGCGATGATGCGATCGGCGGGCGTCGGACCTATTACAGCCCGGTAGAACGATAAGAAAGCGAGCAACGCAAGGGCCACACTCACCAGGAGAAACCACGTCCTAAGCAATGCCCTAGACCTCCCTTTCCATCTCTACGAGCTTTTCTTCTAACACCCACCTGGCCACTTCCCTGGCGCCTTCCTCCGTCAGCGTGTGCACGAGGAACCTGTCGCCTTCCACTTCCACCGTCAGCGTGCCGGGCGTCAGCGTTATGCTTGTAGCCAGTATCACCTTGGCAAGATCGGTCTTTAAACCAGTCTTATACCTCACGAGGCAGGGGGATATGTCAACCTTTCGCCTGAGAAGGATCATTGCTACCTGCCAATTAGCGCGCAGCACTTCAACCAAAAGCCTGCCTGCGTATCTCACCCATCCAAGCAGTTTTCCAAGACCAAAGGGCATCGCCTCGCCTCTCTTTAGCGCGAGGTCCAGGTTCAACAGCGTAACGCCAAAAGCAACGAGCGCACCCACTGAAGCAGACTGCCACTCAAGCCTGCCTGCCAGTATTACCCAAAATGCCCACAAAAGAAAAAACGTCTTTATAGACAGGTTGTTCAGTTTAAGTTTTTCTGCGACCCTGTTCACGCGTGCATGTCACCTCGGACTATATTACTATAACACGGCTAGACACAAAAATGCAATTTAGCAGGAACTGCACAGGACTGCACAAGAGCTTAAACAGAGAAATAAAGTAGATTTACTGTCATTTGTATGTTCGAATTGAAAGGCTGAGGAGGGTAGGCAAGAGCCAGTGGCGAGGTCGTCGTGTTCCTCCTCCCGTTTCTGAAAACCAGAAACGCCCTAAAGGTGTTTCCACGGATATCTCGAGAAATCCTGCCATGCTGCGTGGAAAGAGGTGATACTTCTACATGTACTGGTGCATTCCCAACAATCAGAACCAAGTCGCAAGCGGGTGAGATCGGGTTTTGGGGTAGTAACCGCACGCTGACGCGAAGATAAGGAACTGGGACCAGGTATAAAGCATAAGAAGCAAAGTCCGCGTCTCGCTGAACATTTCAGGTGACGGTGGGCTGCACCGCGCGATCCTGACTGGTCTCAGGTTACTGTTGGGGCAACCTCTGGCTTGAACGTGGGGTATAGAAATCGGGATGGCGATGAGTGGTACGGTATACGCATGTATCACCTCTGGTCTGCAATCGGGATAGGGGGCGGAGATAATCTCCGCCGGCCGTCCCACACGCATCCGGCGGTCGGCCAAGGTTGACTGGTTTCACAACGATTAAGTATTCGGGTATTGTACCGGAAGATTCTCAGCCCTTTCCTGAGCCGTTGTGGCTTCACCACTATTTCTCAGAATGGGCCTCTATGTCGAGACGTCTGCTTCTACGAACCTTCTCGAACGCACCATTCTTGATCTCCCTTGACCTTCCGAGAACCGCCTGTTCACGGAATTGCCCTTGCATGCAGGGTATCTGTGGTTGGTTCTGTGGTCTGGACTTCAACAGTCCTTTGCCTAATCTGACTACACTGGTCAAGGCCAGAAATCTCTGGCGTAAACACGGTTTATTAATAGCGAAGATCTGCCTCACCGTGAGGGGAGCACAAAAAAGGAGCGGCAGATCCGAAGACGAGTACATGGTCACGAAGGCCGTCCCGAAGGCGGTGAAGAAGCACAGGGCCAGGCCCAGCAGGTACACGCCCGACAGCAAGAGGCTCTCCATGCCCGCGAACGTAGCGGCGACTTGGGGAGGCATCCCCAGCGTACCCCGGGCCACCCAGGCGAATACCCACCTCGCCCCCACAAACACCGCCCCACTCAACTCAACGCCGGGCTAAGCAAAGCGAGGATAAGGCTGACCGCCGCCGCCCGGGATCGGCGGACCAGGGGACGCCAGAACAGCCGCAACTTCCACGCAAGGAGCCGGCTCACGAGGCGGCCTCCTCCCCCAGCAGGCGGACCACTTCCTTGTACTCGGTGCCTCCCGTGAGCTTGAGGAAGATATCCTCCAGGGTGACCGATGCCTCCCTGGCCTGGGCCCGCAGCTCATCCGTGGTCCCACAGGCGATGAGGCGGCCGCAGTCGATGATGCCCACCCGGGTGCACATGCGCTCGGCGATCTCCAGGACGTGGGTAGACATAAACACGGCCACCCCCCCTCGCGGCGAGCGCCCGCAGTATATCCTTGAGGACGCGGGCGCTGCGCGGGTACGGGCCCGAGGTGGGTTCGTCCAGGATGAGCACCCGCGGATGGTGCACCAGGGCTCCCGCCACCGCAATCTTCTGCCTCATCCCCCGCGAGTAAGACTGGATCAGGTCGTCGGCGCCGTCCGCCAGGTTGAATAGTTCGGAAATCCGCTCCTCCCTGGGGCGACCGTCCGCCCGGTACAGGTTGGCGATGAAGGTCAAGAACTCGCGCGAGCAGGGGCTCGTCGGGCACGTAGCCGAGCAGGGCCTTGGCCCACACAGGCTCGCTCTGGACGTCGTAACCTCCGATGAATACCCGCCCCGTTCGGGCCAAGAAACCCAAAGAGCTCTCCCGGCTGAACTTCCAGGTCGAGACCGTCAACGGCCGTGAGCACACCAAAGCGCTTGCCAACTTCTCCGTCCTGATCACCGAGATCATCCCGTACTTCCATAGTTCCCCATGGGAAAAGGCGAGCAGCAACCTCCTGCCGCCCACGCACGGCCAGCACCCGCCCGCCGGCCGGGCAACAGCGCAACCGCGCGTGGCACAAGCCTCAGCAGGCCCGCCACAGCTGCACACGACGCCAGAAAGCGCCACAACACCACCCGGACCGGGCACTCCCACGGGGAGAGCAAGCGGGTGGTCGACACGTCCTCCGGCGGGCTGCAGCGGCTCCGGTCCTGCACCACGAACCAGAATAGGCGCCTCAGCCGCAACGCGCGCAGTGCTTCCGGTCCCGTCCCCATCCCTCCTTTGCTTGAGTGAGTTTGTGGCATAACTGGGAACACCATACCGAATTCTGCAAGCCTTCCGTTTTTGCGGTCGTACGGGGGCTCTTCTGACAACCCCTGCGCCGACAGCAAAGTGAAATACGCAACTGGGCCTTGTAGTGCAGGTCTCAGAAACAGTAATTTGGTATGGTGTCCCTCTAATTTTCCCATTACGTCCCGCACCTGGATCTCCGCCGTCTCCGGCCAGTCGCAGTAGAGGCTCTCCGCCTGCTCCATATCTTCGGTATAACCGGGTAAAAACGCAGCTCCGCCTTCCTTAAACTAATTCTTCATCCGGGTGCTTTCCGGCCCGACGTCCCATCCGTAAAGTAGAAGAACCATGCACCTAACGATCCGGCTTAAGCGGACCCGGATCTTTCCCCGCTGCTTTATAGTTCCGGTGTACCTCTTCGGCGTCCTCCCTTTTCGGTAAACCTTAACATAAGAGCGGCCGTTCCTGGTCTTACCGGTTTCGGTGCGGCAACCGCAAGGATTTCCGTTTGCGGCCGCACCTTCAGGCGCAATATCCCGTGTCCCGGACGGTGTTCCCTGACCGCTGAGCAGCACGGCACCGATCAGGGCTCCGGCTATGGCCTCTACCTGTTCCGGGCGAAGCACCGTGTTTTTTCCCTGCCGGCGGATGTGCCAGGCCAGAGCCATGCCGCTTTCGAATACCGGCATGGAAAATTCCTCGACCCTGAGCCACTTCGCCCTCGTGAAAAGCACCACCGGAAAAGCCACGCCTCTATTTCGGCCGGTATAGTGTCGCCCAGCGTATTCTCCAACCAGTGCTTAAGAAGGCGCCGGTGGCGCTGATTTTGCTTCGTAGGACTCTCACACCGCACCCACGAACCGCCTTCCTTCCGCCGCCAGTTATCTTTATACCCTGTGAAAGCACCTTCCCAGGCTTTGGTTTCTATCAGGTAAATCCCTGGCGGCCCGATTAAGACGTAGTCTAACTGAATGAATTCGTCCGGCTTGGGCTCTAAAACCACATCGTTAACCAGTATCCATTCTTGGGACAGAAAAAACCAGAAATTAAAAGCGGCGCGGCTTTCGCCGCCCTCACCCAGATTATTATCCCGGCGGCGCTGCATGTCAAAGGATATACCCGCAACCGGTTTCAAGGCCCACGCAATCCAGGAAGGGGTTTCGTCATCGATGTGCCTGAACATCTTTTCCTTTTCGCGGGCCACTTTCTCCTGAATCTTGCGGGAAAACCTCTTTGATCGCCTCGTTCTGGCGCATCACCCGTGCCGGCACTGCGTTTCCTCCCCAGATTAAAGTATCAGATAGGCCGCCAACGCCGCCATAATCCGCTTCTCCCGCGCCAGTAAAAAGCCTTCGTAATCATCGCGTTCCATCGCCACCAGCGCCGCTTCGTCAATCAGATGGGTAGCCATAATTTCTTGCTTCCTTTCCAGCAGGACCAACTTGGCCAGGTAATCGCTCGGCTTCATCCGGCTGATCCGGCGGTTGGTGGCCTGGGAAATCAGCGTCCGGTTAAGCACCGTATTGATGTCCGGGTTTTGGTACTTACTTTTACCTTCAGCGTCTTTCACCGACGCCAAGAAAGCGCGCGGGAAAATGTGGTGGTCGTCCAGCGCGTGAAATTCGATCGCGTCGTCGGCCTGGAAATCCTTGGCTCCCTGAATGGCCACCAGGTTGATGACCCCCCGGTAAACGGCGTTGACCCGCGCCGTATCCCGCAGCGAAA
>JBFMAL010000013.1:0-63525 GCA_040755615.1 Bacillota bacterium | reverse complement strand
ATGCAGGACTTTCTCCCGGACGTCATTTGGAATCGCGTGGGCCGGTTTACGGTCACGGTTGCCGTGAGCTAACCCCGCAGCACCATGCGCAATGAATTTCTTCTTTAAGCGTTTGGTGTGGCGTTCACTGAGCCCGAGAACTAAAGCCGCTTCCCGGATGGTAAGGTGGCCATCTACTACCCGTTGCAAAACAAAGGCCTTATTCAATTCAGACTGCGACAATGTCACCATCACCTTGTTCATAGGTGACATTTTCACAGACTTTTTTCAAGGTGACAATATCACAGCACGATCACAACAGCCCCGAGTTAGACTTGACATCTTTTCACAGATGTAATATACTTATGGTAATACCACATATTAATACCAGGTCACAAAGAGGGGCGGTGAATATGCAGGAAAGGTCGACGAGAGGCGGTATACGACGAAACAAGATGTCGCGACGAGAAGCGCTCGCGGCCAAACTGGCAGAGGCCCCTTTTATGACCGACGAGGCGCTGGCCGCGCACTTTAACGTTAGTGTTCAGACTGTGAGGCTTGACAGGATGGCCCTTCGGATCCCAGAGCTCAGGGAACGGGTCAGGAGCATGGCGGAGTCCGGGCTCAGGGCGGTGAGGTCCATGGCGTCCGCGGAGATGGTGGGCGAGCTGCTCGAACTTACTTTAGGCAAAAGAGCTGCGTCGCTCCTTGAGATCCGCCGGGATATGCTGTTTGACAAGAGCGGGTACGCCCGGAGCCAGTTTTTGTTCGCACAGGCGGACTGTCTTGCCGCTGCCGTGGTGGATGCAGATGTCGTCCAGGCGAGCCTCGCCAACGTCAAATTCATCCGGCCCGCAAGGCTCGGGGAGCGGCTGGTCGCCAGGGCGGAAGTGATCAGAAAGAAGGGCAACAAGCATGTGGTGTTGGTAAGCACCACGAGTGGCGAAGAGCAGGTGTTTCGCGGCAAATTTGTGGTTTTGGCAGTACCACCTGAAGGAGAGGGTAGCCTGTGAGAATCGTTGTAGACGCCATGGGTGGAGACAACGCTCCGGAGGCGGTGGTCCGGGGCGCCCTGGCTGCCGCGCGTCTTCTCGTTGACACCGAGATCGTACTGGTGGGACAGGAAGACCGGATTATGGCCGAGCTGCCGGATGGCGTGCCTGGTAACCTGAGTGTGGTGCACGCTCCGGAGGTGATCGCAGCCGACGAGCCTCCAGCTGTGGCGGTCCGCAAAAAGCGCCAGTCCTCGCTATCTGTGTGCTATACAATGGTCAGGCAGATGGAGGGAGATGCGGTCGTCTCAGCCGGAAGCACGGGCGCGTTACTGGCCGGGGGCCTTTTGCTGCTGGGCAGGAAGAAGGGGATCGACAGGCCCGCCCTCGCAGTGGTCATGCCCACTGCCAGGCAAGGAACGGTGCTGCTTGATGTAGGCGCCAACACGGATGTCAAACCGCTCAACCTATATCAGTTCGGTGTGATGGGCTCTTTGTATGCTGAGAAGGTGCTGGGGAGGAAGAACCCTTCTGTGGGACTTTTGAATGTGGGACAGGAGGACAGAAAAGGCACGGAGGTAACCAGGCAGGCGCTGGAACTCTTGTCCTCTCTGCCCGGGTTCTGCGGAAACGTGGAGGGAAGGGACATCTCCGGCGGCGAGGTGGACGTGATCGTCACCGACGGGTTCACGGGCAACGTGGTACTGAAGCACACCGAAGGTATGGCCAAAGCGCTTTTCGGCATGATAAAGGAGGAAATCACCAGGTCATTCAGGGATAAGATAGCCGCCCTGATGCTCCGTCGGGCCTTTGGGAGGGTAAAAGCGAGGCTCGACTACTCGGAGTATGGAGGCGCGATCCTCTTGGGTCTTGACAGGGTGTCAGTGAAGTGCCACGGCAGCTCTGACGCCAAAGCCATAACCAACGGGATATTTGTGGCGCGAAAATTCGTCGAATCTGACCTGGTCGGTGAACTGGAAAGATACTTGGAGCGTCCCTAGGATGGTGTTGAGATTGAGACGAGCTGGAATCGCCGCGCTCGGCGTGGCGTTGGGTTCAAAGGTGCTCACCAATTATGATCTGGAGAAGATGGTTGACACGACTGATGAGTGGATACTGACAAGGACTGGGATCAGGGAACGGCGGATCGCTGCAGACGAAGATGCCACGAGCGACCTGGCGGTACGCGCTTCCAGGCGGGCGCTTCGCAATGGGGGGCTTGACCCCTCGGACATTGACATGATCATATGCGCGACAGTCACACCTGATATGCTATTCCCGAGCACGGCTTCACTCGTGCAGCGAGAACTCGGTGCCCGGCGGGCGGTGGCGTTCGATATCGAAGCGGCTTGTTCAGGTTTCATCTTTGGACTTTCGGTAGCATCGCAGTATATCGCTACAAACACATGTAACAACGTGCTGGTGATCGGGGCTGAGTGTCTTTCCCGCATCACAAACTGGTCGGACCGGTCCACCTGTATTCTTTTCGGCGATGGTGCGGGTGCGGCGGTACTCCGGCCCGCGAGATCCGAGATGGGCATCATCAAGACGGCGCTGGGTTCGGATGGCTGGGGAGCAGACCTGCTGAAATTGCCTGCAGGCGGTTCACGGCTTCCCGCCAGTCGGACGACTGTGAGAGACGGGCTCCACTACATCCATATGAACGGCAACCGGGTATTTGAATTCGCCGTGAAAGCGATGGGCGAGGCGGCCCTGGCGGCGCTTGACGGTACCGGGTACACGCCGGGAGATATCGATCTGTTTGTACCACACCAGGCCAATCTTCGCATTATTGAATCGGCGAGGAGACGGCTTGGGATCGAGGAGTCAAGAGTTATGGTGAACGTGGAGAGGTACGGGAACATGTCATCGGCGTCTGTGCCGGTGGCTTTATCAGAGGCTCTCGAGCAAGGCAGGCTCGCCGAAGGGGACATGGTGATGCTGGTCGCATTCGGAGCGGGTCTGAGCTGGGGCGCTGCTTTAATCAGGTGGGGAATATAAAAAGGAGGGTGCGGAAAGGATGGCAAGAGTGAAGATCGTTACTGACAGCACGGCCGACATTCCCCCGGAAGTAGCCCGGGAACTGGACATCGCGGTGGTTCCGCTTTACGTCCATTTCGGCGAGGACGTCTACAAGGACGGAGTTGACCTGACGCCGCAGGAGTTTTTCGAGATGCTGACTAAGTCGCGGCACAATCCGACAACATCGCAGCCTTCGCCCGGGGATTTCCTCGAGGTGTACAAGGCCGCAAAGGACTACGACGGGGTATTATCCATCCATATTTCATCCAAACTATCCGGGACCTACAATTCCGCCGTTTCAGCGAGGGACATGTTACCGGAGATGGACATCAGGGTTGTGGACTCAAAGGGCGCGTCGATGGTGTTCGGCCTAATCGCCATAGAGGCGGCGAAGGCTGCAAAAAGAGGAGAGTCGCTTGATGAAATCTGTGCCCTGGTGGAGAAGACCATCGCCAAGGCCAAAGTATTCTTTGCCGTAGATACTCTTGATTACCTGCACCGGAACGGGCGCATCGGGAAAGCCCAGCACCTGCTAGGATCGCTTTTGAACTTCAAACCCATACTCACACTGGAAGATGGCTACGTGACGAGTTTTGATAAGGTGCGGGGGAAGAATAAGGTGATCCCGAGACTGGTCGAGCTTTTGCGCGAGAGGATCGGGGCGGGCGGAAAGATCAAGACAGCGGTAGTCCATTCGGTGGCTGCCGAGGCGGCTGCAGAACTCGCTGGTGAAGTGAAAAAGAATTTTCAGGTTGAGGAAATGTACATTACGAGTCTGGGAGCGGTGATAGGCACGCACACCGGCCCCGGTACGTTGGCGGTAACGGCCTATCCGGTGGACCACTGATGAAGACTGCGTTTCTGTTTCCGGGTCAGGGATCGCAATACGTGGGAATGGGCTCTGAGCTCATGCAGTACGATGAGTTCGCCCGTACCATGGAAGAAGCAGATGACATACTCAGGTTTTCGCTGACAAAGCTATGCTTGCACGGCCCCGAGGAGGAGCTCACCCTCACTGCCAACGCGCAGCCGGCGCTGTTCGCCGTGAGTGTGGGGGCTCAGAGGATCCTCGCGGCCCGCGGCATACACTGCCAGTTCACGGCAGGGCTAAGCCTCGGAGAGTACCCCGCGCTGGTGGCTGCAGGCGCGCTGGACTTCGCTGAAGGGCTCCGCCTAGTGAGGGACAGGGGGATCCTGATGCAGGCCGCAGCACCCGTAGGTACAGGCGGGATGCTTGCCGTGGTGGGGCTCGACCGGGATGCCGTCAGGCAGGTCTGTGAAGAAGCCCGGGGAGGCGAGATACTATCGTGCGCCAACTTCAACTGCCCGGGCCAGGTGGTGCTTACCGGGCATTTCGCGGCGCTGGAGCGCGCAGCGAAAATAGCACGCCAGTACGGTGCCAAGCGTACCGTGATGTTGCCGGTGAGCGCGCCTTTTCACTCTGAACTCATGGCGCAGTGCGGTGAGCAGTTTGCTGCACGCCTGGCGGAGGTGGAACTGAGGGACCCCACCGTCGCCTTCGTCAGCAACGTTACTGCCGCATTCGAGACGGACGCATCCCGCATCAGAGTTCTTCTCGCCCGCCAGTTGTGGAGCCCCGTGCTGTGGGAGGAGTCCATGAGGCTGCTCGTGGCGTGGGGCGTGGAACGTTTTGTCGAAGTGGGGGCGGGCACCGTGCTCTCCGGGTTTATGAAGCGGATCCATGCAAAAGCGCAGGTGCTCAGGGTGGAGAACGCCCGGACGCTTGGCGAGACGCTTGATTCCCTGCAGGAGGTCTGCTAAGATGTTACTAGACGCGAAGACGGCAGTAATTACCGGTGCTTCCAGGGGAATAGGCAGAGCTGTGGCTCTAGCCCTGGCCCGGGAGGGGGCTGCCGTCTGCCTGAACTACAGGGGGAATGAGGCCTCGGCCCGAGAGACGCAGGCCGAGGTGGAGAGACTCGGGGGTAAAGCCGTACTGGTTCAGGCCGACATTTCCAGGGAGGACGAGGTCGCCCGTTTATTTCACACGGCAGTCTCCGAACTGGGAACCGTAGATATTCTTGTAAACAACGCAGGAGTCACACTGGACAGACTGGTTCTCCGGATGAAGGAGAGTGACTGGAACGCTGTCATTTCCACCAACCTCACGGGAGCGTTTCTCTGTTGCCGTGAAGCCATAAGGCTGATGTTAAAGAAGAAATCAGGCAGTATTGTGAACATCAGCTCGGTTGTGGCGCTCACCGGCAACGCGGGGCAGTGCAACTACGCCGCCGCGAAGGCGGGCTTGCTCGGCTTGACGAGGAGTCTGGCACATGAGGTGGGCAGCCGGGGCATCCGCGTGAACGCTGTGGCTCCGGGGCTCATCGCAACTGATATGACGAAGGAGCTGCCACAAGAGGCGCGTGACCGGATGATCGCTGCTACCGCATTAAAGCGTGAGGGCAACCCTGAAGAAGTGGCCGACGCTGTGCTGTTCTTGGTGTCAGACCTGTCGAGGTACATAACTGGCCAGGTTATCGGGGTTGATGGGGGACTGGCTTACGTGTGACTGAACTGGGCGGGAAGAAGGAGGTGAAGGGGATGGCGGGTAAGGACCCAATCTTCCAAAAGGTACGTGAGATAATAGCCGAGCAGCTCAGCATCGATGACGAGGATGAGATTAGCCTGGACTCCACCTTCATAAACGATCTGGGGGCGGACTCCCTGGACATTGTCGAGCTGATCATGGCTTTGGAGGAGGAATTCGGCCTCGAGATCCCGGACGAGGACGCTGAGAAGATCAATACAGTGGCGGATGTGGTTGAATACATCCGAGAGCGAACGAAGTAGGCGAAAACGGAAAATCGGAAGTCCCTCAGACAAGGCTGGGGGACTTTCTGGTTAATGGAGGATTCATCGCATGAGACGAGTGGTTGTGACCGGAATCGGGCTTATTACGCCGCTTGGGGACGGGTGTGAACAGGTATTTCAGAGGATTGTCAGAGGAGAATCTGGAGTGAGGCGCATCACCCGGTTCGACGCGTCGGAGTATGAGGTAAAAATTGGAGCGGAAGTAGATTTTGAGCCCGAAAAGTACATGGACAAACGCGACGCCAAAAGGATGGATAGATTCTCGCAGATGGCCGTGGCAGCCAGCGCGCTTGCGCTGACCGACGCGGGTCTGTCGGATAAGGAACTGGGAGACCGGGCAGGCGTTTGCCTGGGAACGGGGATCGGGGGTATGGAAACACTCAGCAGCCAGTTTTCCGTGTTGTTTGATAAGGGTCCGTCTCGGGTGAGCCCGTTCTTCATTCCCATGATGATCGCTAATATGGCTGCGGGAAACGTGGCCATACGTTTTGGTGCACGTGGCCCCAACACCACGCTGATCACCGCGTGCGCTGCCTCGAGTAACGCGGTGGGAGAGGGTATGAGATACATCAGAGAGGGCGTGGCCGACGTGATGATCGTGGGAGGGAGCGAAGCGGCATTTGTACCGCTCGCAGTCGCCGGCTTTGCATCAATGAAGGCTCTGTCCACCAGAAACCATGAACCCGAGCGCGCCTCAAGACCGTTTGATCGGGGCAGGGACGGGTTTGTTATGGGCGAAGGCGCAGCCTCACTCATCCTGGAGGAAGCCGGGCACGCACAGCGGCGCGGAGCCCGGATATATGCCGAGCTGGCTGGCTACGGCCTCACGGCCGACGCATATCATATTACTGCACCTTCGCCTGACGGGGAAGGAGCCAGGCGTGCCATGCAAATGGCGCTTGACTCCGCGGGTGTCGCGCCGGAAGAGGTGGACTACATCAACGCGCACGGCACTTCGACGCCTGCGAACGATGCGACGGAGACCCAAGCCATCCGACAGGTATTCGGCGAACACGCTTACAAGCTTGCGGTAAGCTCCACGAAGTCTGTCACAGGGCACCTGCTGGGGGCCGCCGGTGCTCTGGAGGCTGCCGTGTGCGTGCTGGCCATTACCAACGGGCGTGTACCTCCTACCATCAATTACGAGGAGCCCGACCCGGAATGCGATCTGGACTACGTGCCCAACGTGGCCAGGGACATGAACGTCCGGGTGGCCATGTCCAACTCCTTTGGTTTCGGGGGACAGAACGCGGTCCTTTTATTCAGGAGGTTTGAACCGTGACTACCGACAACCCTCGCGACTGCGGAGTGAAGATCGTCGCAGCGAGGCTTGCCAGGGCGCGCGTGCGGGTGAAAGACCCGGCGCTGCTTCGGAGCGCCCTGACGCACCGTTCGTACTTCAATCAGAAAGGAAGGCAGCACGGCCCATCGTACCAGCGATTGGAGTTTTTGGGCGACGCGGTTCTTTCACTCCTGGTTGCCGAGGAGCTGTACCGCCGCTACCCTGACGCCGAGGAAGGCTGGCTCACCCGGACCCGGGCCCAGCTCGTGCGGGAGGACACCATCGCCGCCGCAGCAAGGAAGCTGGGCCTGGGTGACGCGGCGCTTGTAGGAAAAGGCGAGGAGCAAGCTGGCATCCGGGAGTTGCCGTCGGTGCTTTCCGATTTGTTTGAGGCGCTTCTTGGGGCGCTGTACCTCGACGGGGGCCTTGATGCGGCCAGGTCTGTAGTCACATATTGCGTACCCTTTGGAAGGGTTGAGTCCACCGACTACAAGACTGCGCTCCAGGAGATATTTCAGCGGAAATACAAGGAGGAAGTGGAGTACGTGCTGCTTGACAGCTGGGGGCCTGCCCATGACAGGACTTTCCGATCGGCTGCGGTGTACAAGGGTCAGGTACTGGGCACCGGTGAAGGGCGGAGCAAAAAGCAGTCGGAGCAAGCGGCAGCACGAGACGCGCTGGAAAGGCTAGAAGCTGCGGATCAGGCGAATGACGCGGGCGACGAACGCGGCGGTATCTGAAGGATTATAGGCTACCAGGTCGAACCTGCCTGCTCGCCCCCTGAGGACCAACTCTCCGGGCAAAGGCACTGAAGACGGGTCGGCGACCAGAACGTCTCCCCGCAAAAACCCCTTATCGGGTACGTCTGACTGAAGCCGCACCGCAAAGCTGCCCTGTGCCACTCCGGGCCCAAGGATCAGCTTTTCACCGGTGAACTGCGGCGTATTCTGTGCGGTAAGTCCGCGCGCCACCCTGACCGTTACCGCTTCGACCCCGTCTTCCGAAACGTATCCCTTGAAGTGATGGGGCCTGTACTGTCCAGTCAGCACTGCTCTCCGAAAGCTGCGAATCCCATAGTACCTTGCCTTCTCCAACCAGTAATACACTGACCTCTCTTCTGAGTATCCAAGCCGCGCCGCGATTTCGCGCACCGTAATGGATGGATTCTCCCTGATGAGAGCAGCCATGCGGTCGAGTACTTCCAAATGATCAACTCCCATTGCCGCGAAGCAATACATGAGAAGGAATTTGAAGCACCGGTTGGATTCCCTTTACATAAACCATGTAAATGTCAGGCCTCATACCGCGAAAAGTCATGATTGGAAGAGGAGGAATTTTCAGGGAAGTGCCGAATGAGTGTATATAGTGGTATTTAAGCTGGTAAATACACAGGGAGGTCGAAGCAGTGGAAGTGCTCAAGGTGGCAACCAACTCCAACCCCAAGTCCGTGGCAGGAGCCCTCGCAGCCGTACTCAGAGAGAGGGGGTTTGTTGAAGTACAGGCGGTGGGCGCAGGGGCGGTGAACCAGGCGGTTAAAGCTATTGCCATCACTCGCGGATTTGTAGCTCCAAATGGTATCGACCTGGTCTGTATACCCGCTTTTTCCGAAATAGCTATAGACGGAGAAGAGAGAACTGCGATAAGATTTATCGTAGAACCGAGATGAGAGAAAACTAAAAGCGCAATAATCTAAAGATCATCGGGAAAAACCTGTTTATCTGATGATGGACAGGTTTTTTGTTGGACTTTGGGGGGCTTTGCAGATGTACCTTAAGGCGTTGGAGCTACAGGGGTTCAAGTCGTTTGCTGACAGGATTAGGATGGAACTGGGACCGGGCATTACCGCGATCGTAGGCCCCAACGGCTCGGGCAAATCGAACCTGGTGGACGCGGTGAGATGGGTGTTGGGTGAGCAGAACCCCCGCTCTCTCCGGGGTTCCCGCATGGAGGACGTGATATTCTCCGGTACGGAGAAGAAACGAGCGCTGTCGATGGCTGAGGTCACGCTGCACCTGGACAACTCGTCCGGGTACCTGCCTGTAGATTACCAAGACGTGGTCGTCAGTCGGCGCGTGCTGCGCGACGGCACCAGTACATATACGATAAACCGGGCTTCGTGCAGGCTGAAAGATGTACTAGAGATGTTTTGGGATACGGGTATCGGCCGGGAGGGTTACTCCATCATTGGCCAGGGTCGCGTGGAGGAGATTCTCTCTCAGAAGCCCGAGGAGCGCAGGGCGCTCATTGAGGAAGCGGCCGGCATCACCAAGTACCGCAAGAGAAAGCTTGAAGCATCACGCAAGATGGAACACACCGCAAGGGACATGGAACGCGTGTCAGACCTTATAGCAGAATTTGAGTCCGAGCTGCCGGAATTGTCTGCCCAGGCTGAGCTTACTGAGCGGTACCTGTCTCTTGAACGGCGGATAAGGCTGCTCGAGACCTGGTCGCTCTGGCGGCAGGCACACGCGCTCCGTGAGTCGCTCGCGGGTCTTGCGGACACCATCTCGCGGCTGAGAGAAAGCCTGATCGCAAAGGACCAGAAGATACAAGAGGTTTCGGGCACCTTGGAACTGGCGGAGCAGTCGGTAGACGCTCAGGAAGCTGCGCTCCGCGTGTTGAAGGACAAGCTGTCGGGGGCTTCTGCCCGGCTCGGCAGGCTTTCCGACCTGGAAGACTCGCTCAGCGAAAGAGCAGGGTCCCTGCGGGATGAGATAGCAGGGGTGTCTCAAGAGCTTGGGCAGCTTGACGCGGACCTCGAATCGGCGGGGAACCGGTTAAAAGAGGAGGAGAAGTCCTGTGCCGCGATCTCGGTATTGGAACACGCAATCGCGCGGGAAGTGAATGCGCTGGATGAGGAACATGAGAAGATGCAGGCGAAGGCAAAGGATACGGCAGCAATGCTTGACGAGGCCAAGGCGGAGCTATTAGACCTGCTTAACGAGCAGGCAGCGGTGAAGAACGCGCTGTCGTCCACGATCAGCGAGGGCGAGGGCAAATTGCGGGAAAGCATGCGGATCGCCGACAGGATCGACGAGGGGCAGCGGGTGCTCCAAATGCTATCTTCGGAAATTGACAGGGATACGCAGGAGCTCCTGGCGCATCAGGCAGAGGCACAGACCGTATCCGCGCGGCTCGAGGCGCAGAGGGCAGAAGTGGACAGGCTCCGGGCCGAGGGCGCGGAGAAGCAAAAGCAGCTCTACGAGAGGCAGCGCCATTATGAAGCGGCGGCAGCCAGGCTGACTGTGCTACAGGAAATGGAAGACCGCCTCGAGGGGTTTGCTCAGGGGCCAAGGGGACTGCTCGTAGCCGCTGCACGAGACCCTGAACTCAGAAACGGCGTACTCGGTCCTCTCGTCCGGCTCCTCAATGTGAGGCCCCCCCTCGAACAGGCGATTGAGGCCGCCCTGGGCTACCAGGCGCAGAACGTGGTAGTGCGTACGCAAGAGGACGCACGGGCGGCCATTGAGCTCATGAAAAGGCACAAGATGGGCCGGGCCACCTTCCTGCCGCTTGACCTCATAAAGCCCGGAACTCTCTCTCACCGGGAGAGAGCTGCTCTCGGCATGCAGGGAGTGATAGGGGTTGCGGTGGACTTGGTGAAGTATGAACCCGAAGTGGAACTGGCGGCCCGGTTCGCGCTAGGCCGGGTGATCGTGTGCCAGAACATAGAGGCGGCGCTACGCGTGGCGCGCGCATGCGATCTGTCAGTCAAGGTTGTCACCCTAGACGGTGACGTGGTATGGCCGGGCGGATCCATGACAGGAGGGAGCACCGCCCGGATACAAGCGGGTTTTATCTCAAGGGCGAACGAGATAAGGGAGCTCCGCGCGAGGATAAAGCGGCTGGGCGAAGAGATCCAGCAGATTTCAGATGAGCGGGAAACGTACATGCGCGCAGAAGCCCAAGCCTCAGCAGGTGTATCTTCACTCGAGTCCAGGTTGGCGGAGCTCGGGCGGCGGATATCAGCGCTTTCTGCCAACCTGAACGCAACCGGTGCAGAGCGGGATAGGCGCCGCCAGGAAGTCGAGGACCTCCGTGCCGAGATTGCCCGCATAAACGAAGCGGAGACGCAAAGGCCCGGGAGATTGCGTGAACTCGAGCAGAAAAAGGAACAACTACAAGCGGAAGAGTCCAGGCTCCGGGAGACTGTGCGCACGCTTACCGAAGCGCTTGCGGAGTCGGAGTCCAGGCGAGAGCAAGTCGCCGCCCTGCTCACCGAGAAGAAAGTAGCACTGGCAACGGCCACGGAGCGCAGGCGTTCTCTGGAAGAGCATCTCGAAAAGACAAGACGTGCGATGGAGGCATGGGCTGCTCAGGCTTCACGCAAACGGGAGCTGTTAAAGCGGAGCCAGGAACGGCTGGCGGAGCTGTACGAACGCGCCGAGGCGTGCCGGCGAGAGAAAGCGGATACAGCAGTCTTAGTAGACACCCTCCGCGCAGAGGCTGAGGAAGCGGAAGCGGCGCTTAAGCGGGCTGTAGCTGAGCGGGAATCAGCCCGCCGGTCGCACGATGCGCTGGCCAGGCAGCGGCAGCGCGCTGTTGACGAGATACACCGGCTGGAGATCGAGGAGGCGACCTTGCGGGCGCAGCTTGTGGCGATCTCTCCGAGACTTAGCCAGTCAGACACGCAGGAACTCTCATGCATCGAGGTGCAGACTGAAGAAGAGGCGCAGGAGGAGATCGCTCGACTCCGATCCCAGGCGGAGGCGCTGGGGCCGGTGAACTTGGGCGCTCCCGCCGAGCTCAATAGACGTACGGAGCGGCTTAGGTTTCTTCGGGCACAGTACGCGGACCTGCACGAGGCCGCCGCTGATCTGCAGAGAATCATACGCGAAATGGACGGCCAAATCAAAAAACTGTTCCAGAGAGGATTCGACGAGGTGAACTCACATTTTACCCGGATCTTCAGGCTGCTTTTTGAGGGCGGTAATGCAGAACTAGTACTGACTGACCCGGGCGATCCGTTGAACAGCGGGGTGGATGTCCGGGCGCAACCTGCGGGCCGAAAGCTGCAGGAATTGTCGCTTCTGTCAGGCGGAGAAAGAGCACTAACCGCCATCGCGCTGCTCTTTTCGCTGCTTGAGGTGAGGCCCAGCCCCTTTGTGATTCTTGACGAAATCGAGGCGGCGCTTGACGAGGCGAACATTGAAAGGTTCACCAGGCTCTTACGGCACTACGCCCAAAAGACACAGTTCCTTGTGGTGACGCACCAGAGAGGGACAATGAGTGCGGCTGACGTGCTGTATGGTATTACGCTGGAAGCTGGCGGTACATCGCGGATCGTGTCAGTGAGATTATCGGAGCAGGCGGTGTAGGAAGATGGCGCAAAACTATTTTTCAAGGCTTTTGGAAGGGCTGTCCAGAACTAGAGAGGCCATATCTGGCGTGTTCACCGGAAGGCAGGCGCTTGACCCTTCGTTCCTTCTGGACCTTGAAGAAGCGCTGATACTGTCGGACGTTGGCTACGAGACCACAGAGGCGCTCGTCGAGAGGCTTAGGAAACGAGCAAAACAAGGGATAAACCTAAAGGAACTGGTGCGCGAAGAAATAGCGGGGCTTCTCAGCCAGCGACCCTGGAAAATTGAACTTCCTGCTGACGCGCTCGCAGTTATACTTGTAGTGGGTGTTAACGGCACGGGTAAGACCACCAGCGCCGGCAAGATGGCGCACCTTTTCCGGACGGAAGGAAGGAAACCGCTGCTTGCAGCTGCCGACACCTTCAGGGCGGCGGCAGGGGAGCAACTTGAGATATGGGCGAAGAGAGCGGGGGTGGACTGTGTGCGCCACCGCGAAGGGGCAGACCCGGCAGCCGTCGTGTTTGACGCGATCTCCGCAGCCCGCCACCGGGGCGCGGACCTGGTTATCGCTGACACTGCGGGTAGACTTCATACCAAAACCAACCTGATGGAGGAACTTCGGAAGGTCCGCCGGGTGGTTGAAAGAGAGGTCCCCGGTGCTCCCCACGAAACGCTGCTAGTGCTCGACGCCACGACCGGGCAGAACGGTTTAGCACAGGCCGAGGTGTTCAAGCAGATGCTGAATATTACAGGAATAGTGCTCACCAAGATGGACGGCACGGCCAAGGGCGGCGTGGTGCTAGCCATCGCGCACAAGATGGGCTTGCCGGTAAAGCTGGTCGGTCTTGGGGAGAAACTTGAAGATCTCTTGTATTTCGAGCCGTACGCGTTTTCCCAGTCTCTTATACAATGAAATCTCTTGTTGACATGATCATTTGCAGTGATTAGAATAGGGGAGGTGCTAAGTATTTGTACTTGACACCCGGGGAGGTATCCGCGTGGACAAGAGATGGCGGATGTCGATGCTGCTTGATACCTACGGAGAACTTTTGACCCGGCGCCAGCGCGCGATCCTGAAGCATTACTATGAAGACGACTTCTCTCTCAGTGAAATTGCGGAAAATGAGGGAATAAGCAGAGCCGGAGTGGCTGACATTGTGAAAAGAGGGGAGAGGGCGTTGGAGAAGTACGAATCCAGGCTCGGGCTGGTTCAGCGATTTGTGAGCGAGCGGCGTGAGCTGGAGAGGCTACACGCGATGCTCTCTGTAGCCGAACGCGAGCACCGCCCTGATATCGTCACCGAGGCGAGGCAGATCGTCTTGGACATTCTGAAGGGAGATTGACATGTTTTCGAACCTAGCCTCAAGGCTTGCAGACACGTTTAAGAGGCTCCGCGGCATGGGCAAGCTGACCGAGGCGGACGTGGACCGCGCGCTGCGGGAGGTCCGTCTCAGTTTGCTTGAGGCTGACGTCAACTTTCACGTCGTGCGTGACTTCATAAAGAAGGTGAGGGAGCGCGCGGTCGGCCATGAAGTGATGGCCAGCCTCACGCCGGGACAGCAGGTAGTGAAGATCGTGTACGAAGAACTGACTCGGCTTATGGGTTCGACCAAGAGCGGGCTCAACCTCTCCGGTAACCCGCCGGCTGTGATCATACTAGTGGGGCTGCAGGGCTCAGGTAAGACTACCACCGCAGCCAAGCTCGGGCTCAATCTTCGAAAGTCGGGCAGGAGCGTGATGCTCGCCGCATGCGATACGTACCGTCCCGCAGCGCAGGAGCAGCTCGCCCGTGTAGGAGAGAAAGCGGGCATCCCGACGTACGGGGTAGGGGTCGCCAAAGACCCGGTGGCCATCGCCCGGGAAGCCGTAGTGGAGGCGCGCAGGCTGGGAAAGGACACGCTGATCGTGGACACCGCAGGCCGCTTGCACGTGGACGAGGCGCTAATGGACGAGCTTAGGCGGTTAAAACAGGCGGTGAACCCGAAAGAAGTGTTGTTAGTCTGCGATGCCATGACCGGTCAGGATGCGGTTAACCTGGCGCAGGCATTCTCCGAGCAACTGGGGATCGACGGGGTGATCCTGACCAAGCTGGACGGCGATGCGCGCGGTGGCGCAGCTCTGTCGCTCAGGGCGGTGACTGGGCGCCCGGTGAAGTACGTGGGCGTGGGGGAAAAACTTGAAGCACTGGAGCCGTTTTACCCCGATAGGATGGCGGGCCGGATCCTCGGCATGGGGGACGTGCTCACGCTCATTGAGCGTGCCGAAGAGACATTCAACGCGGAACAGGCGCGCAAAATGGAGCAGAAGATCAGAAAACAGCAGTTCACGCTCGAGGATTTCCTCGAACAGCTCAAACAGATCAAGAGAATGGGTCCGTTAGATCAGATCCTCAGCATGCTCCCTGGGTTCTCCGGAAACCGGGCCCTTTCAAAAGTTGATGTTGACCCGAAGGAGCTCATACGCATAGAGGCGATCATCAACTCCATGACAAGGCAGGAGAGGGAGAACCCCGCAATCATCAACGGCTCAAGGCGCAAACGTATCGCCGCCGGGAGCGGTACTCGGGTTCAGGATGTAAACAGATTACTACGTCAGTACGGCGAGATCACGAAGATGATGAAGCAACTGTCTTCGGTGGAAAAGAACCTGAAAAAGGGCAGGTTTCCTTTTATGTGACAAACGAGAAGGAGGTGAGTAGCCTGGTTCCAGGCACCGAGCGAAGGTGCCCCGCGAAAACCGGCGGGGGAAGGAACTCTCAGCCTGCAGGCTGAGAGCGTTTTCCGGGACACAGGCGGGCAGGTATTGGCAGTTAAGATCAGGTTGAAGAGAATCGGAGCGAAGAAGAGTCCTTTCTACAGGTTGGTCGTGGCGGACTCCAGGTTCCCGAGGGACGGTAGGTTCATCGAGGAAATCGGATATTACAATCCCGCGGCTGACCCAAGCGTGTTGCAAGTGAAGGAGGAACGTGCCCTGGACTGGCTGGCCAAGGGCGCGCAACCCTCTGATACAGTGAGGGCACTGTTTTCCAGACTGGGTATTATGAAAAAGTTCGCCGAGGCGAAAAACGGAAGGCAGTAATGGGGTGAAGCTCTTTGCGTGAACTCGTTGAACTCCTGGCCAAATCGCTCGTGGAACACCCTGAGCAGGTACAGGTATCAGTGCATGAGGACGGGGACATGCTTACCTGCGAGGTACGGGTAGCCCCCGACGATATAGGGAAGATCATCGGTAAGCAGGGAAGGATAGTCAAGGCCATCAGGGTGGTGGCCAAGGCGGCGGGAGCCAGAGAAGGCAAGAGAGTGATGGTGGAGATCCCAGGGTGAGACTGCCGCTTGTGGCTGTCGGGAAGATCACAGCGCCTCACGGGACGCGTGGAGATGTGCGGATGATTCCGCTTTCGGACTTTCCGGAGAGGTACTCGCTGCTTTCACGCGTAATGCTTTCCGGCCCAGCCGGCCGGATGGCGTATGATGTCGAGAGCGCGCGCTGGCACAAAGGCATGGTGATCCTGAAACTCACGGGCATAGACAGCCGGGACACGGCCGAAATGCTGCGTGGTGCTGAAGTGCTGGTACGAAGAGACGAGCTGCCGGTTCTACCCGAGGGGAGCTACTGGATATTCGACTTAGTAGGGCTCGAGGTCGTCACTACTGACGGAGAAACGTTAGGTGTGGTGGTTGACGTGCTGAAACTGCCGGCCAATGACGTTTACGTGGTCCAAAGGCCGGATGGCAAGCAACTGTTACTTCCTGCAACCCGGGAAGTAGTAAGGAAGGTAGACAGTGAGAACGGGACTATGACGGTGTATCTTCTTCCGGGGTTGGTCGAATGAGGATCGATATCTTAACCTTGTTCCCCGAGATGTTCCAGGGTCCCCTGGACTTCAGCATTGTGGGCAGGGCCAGGGACGCCGGGTTGATCAAGCTGAACGTCCATAACATAAGAGACTTTGCCCTCGACAAGCACCGGGTGACGGATGACGTGCCCTACGGTGGCGGACCTGGCATGGTGATGAAGGTGGAGCCTATCATGGGTGCCCTCCGGTCCCTGCCGGACGGCGGGTTCCGGATCCTACTGTGCCCGCAGGGCGAGGTGTTCAGACAGGAGATTGCCGTGTATCTCTCGGGCCTGCCGCATCTTGTACTGATCTGCGGCCACTACGAAGGTGTGGACGAGCGCGTGAGATCCGCCGTCGACCGGGAGATATCCATAGGAGATTACGTACTCACCGGCGGTGAAATCCCAGCAATGGTGGTGGTTGACGCGGTCGTACGCCTCATACCCGGGGTCTTGGGCAAGGAGCGTTCATCGTTACAGGACTCGTTTGCAGACGGGCTTCTGGAAGGCCCTCAGTATACGCGGCCCAGAGAATTCGAGGGGATGGTAGTCCCCGAGGTGCTTTTGTCGGGCCATCATGAGCTGATCCGGAAGTGGCGAAGGAAGCAGGCGCTGAAAAGGACCGTCATGCAGCGCCCGGACCTTTTGAAAAGAGCAAGGTTAACGCCGGAGGATCAGGGGTTGCTCCAGGAGATACTGAAAGAAGGAGGCTGGGACAGTGGATCTAGTGAAATCAGTTGAAGGCGCATACATCAAACAGGATAGACCAGAGTTCTCGCCTGGAGACACGGTGCGAGTACACGTGAAGGTTGTGGAAGGCGGGCGCGAGCGCATACAGGTTTTTGAGGGCGTAGTAATCGCAAAGAAGGGCGGCGGACTCTCCGAGACGTTTACTGTACGCCGGGTGTCTTACGGAGTGGGCATTGAGCGCACCTTTCCTCTGAATTCTCCGCGCGTGGACAAAGTGGAGGTTGTGAGAAAGGGCCGGGTAAGAAGGGCCAAGCTATACTACATGAGGCAGCTTACAGGCAAAGCGGCCCGGATCAAGGAAAAGAGGTGAGATAGGAGGGACTGGGTGCCAGTCCCTTTTTGCCATCCGCGGGGGGAGTTATATGTCAGCCAAGGGCCTTTGGAGCATCGCGAAAGAAGCGGCCGAAACTCTTATCATCGCGCTTATCCTCACTTTTTTCATCAGGTCCTTTCTGGTGGAATCCATTGAGGTTCAGGGCTTTTCAATGGAACCCACGCTGCACGACGGGGAGCGGCTGCTTATTAACAAGGTGGTATATAGGATCAGGCCGCCACGTCAGGGAGAAATCATCGTGTTCAGGTACCCGAGGCAACCTGACCGGGATTTTATAAAGCGGGTGATCGCGGGCCCGGGGCAACAGGTTGAGATACGCATGGGCAGGGTGTTTGTCGACGGAAACCCGCTCAAGGAAGATTACCTCACAACGACGTTTTTCGGGGACCTGCCACCGGTTGAGGTCCCTGAGGGGCACGTGTTCGTTATGGGAGACAACAGGGGCAACAGCGAGGACAGCAGGAGTTTTGGCCCAGTCTCGCTTGAGATGGTGAAGGGCCGGGCGTTTTTGATCTTCTGGCCGCTTCCAAGGATACAGATGATAGGTGCGGGAGGATGAGGAGAAACCGAAGACAGATTTTCGCGCTTGACCGGTGCGGAATACCGGAAGGACGGGGGTAGCATCGGTTCGGTCCGAGGATGCAGGTATTGAAGACGGCAGGTGGGTTTTCGTCAATGAAGCAGTACTACCCCGGGCATATGGAAAAGGGAAAGCACACAATACGCCGGCTCATCGCGCACGTGGACCTCGTAGCAGAGGTGTGCGATGCCCGGATTCCCCGGTCCAGCAGAAACCCGGATCTCGCAAAGTGGACCAGTTCAAAACGACGCGTGATCATACTGAACCGCAAGGACCTGGCTGACCCGGAGGCTACGCAATTGTGGCTTTCGGCGCTTGCACGCGCCGGCGAAGAGGCGATCGCGTCAGACGGGAACTCCGGGGAGGGGCTTTCGGAGCTTGAGCGGGTTATACGGCACGGGCTCCGCGTGATGGTGGTGGGAATACCCAACGTCGGGAAGTCCTCCATTATCAACCGGCTGGCGCGGAGGCGAAAGGCGCCTACAGGCATGAAGGTGGGGGTGACCCGTGGCCTCCAGTGGATAAGGCTGCCCGGGGGAGCGATGCTGCTTGACCTGCCCGGGATCCTGCGGCCCAAGATCGGCTCGGCGGAAACTCGGTACCACCTGGCAATTGCCGGACTTCTGCCGGAAGACGTCTACGACGTCGAAGAGGTGGCAGAGTTGTTGCTTGCGTACCTGAGGCAGAGGTCGCCGGAAAGCCTCGCCCGCACGTACGGCGGATACACGCTCGAATCGGTGGGGCGTTCTCGCGGTTACTTGCTGCCGGGAGACAGGGTGGATCCGGAAAAGAGCGCAAGAGCCGTGATCCACGACTTCCGTGCGGGCAAGCTCGGTACCTTTACCCTCGAGATGCCGGAGGAAGAGACCGACAGTGGAACTTGAGCAGATGAGTGTGTCAGAGATCAAGGCGTATGTAGACGGGCTTCCGGAAGAGCGTTACGAGGAGACTGCTGCTGCTCTGCGGCTTGATAGCCGAAAGGCCGTGAAAGATATCGCAAGGGAGCTCGAAAGAAGGGCAAGAGAGAGAAGCCGTCTCCTAGGTATGACGTACTACGAGCGCATACTGGCCCAGCGCGGTTACTTTCTGATCGCGGGTGTGGATGAAGCGGGCAGGGGCCCGCTGGCGGGCCCGGTATGCGCAGCTGCGGTCATCCTGCGACCGGGTGCCCTGATACCGGGACTTAACGACTCAAAACAGCTTTCCGTCAAACGACGGGAGGAGCTGTTCGACCGGATCATACGGGAAGCCGTCGCCTATTCTGTCAGGCTCGTCGGGGTTCATACAATAAACAAGGTTAACATCGTCCAGGCGAGCTATCGCGCCATGCTGTCCGCAGTATCAAAGCTGTCGCCAGAGCCCGAGGCCGTACTGGTCGACGGCAAGTCGTCCCCGCCTTTTCGGATACCTTCGGTCTGCGTAGTAAAAGGGGACTCAAGGAGTCTATCCATCGCTGCTGCGTCCATTCTCGCAAAGGTGACCCGTGACAGGTACATGGAAAGGTACGCCAGCTGGTACCCCGAGTACGGATTTGAGCGCAACAAGGGCTACGGAACGAAGGAGCACCTTGACGCGCTGCTAGTACACGGTGCGTGCCCCATCCACCGGGACGCGTTCGTCCACGTCGCTCCTATGCAGGTGTGAAAGCATTGGCTCACTCCAGGTTCTCGTGCTGGATAGCAGTAAGCCTTACGAGCACGTCATCCAGCCTCGAACTGATCTCATCCACCTCGTCCTTGGACTTAAACTTGCACTCGTCTTCGATGCTCTGTAGTTTCTCTCTGAGATTGTCAATTTTCGCTCTCAGCACAGTTGTATGTGTCAAACCGACCACCTCCATCATTCATTAATTCTGCCCCGGTATGGCCGCTTTAGTCCTCTTGCCCCCCCATGTCTTTTCTTATTACATCAACAACATCAACCGGCCACCAGACTGTGTCGTCGTCTTGCCGTGGCAGTGACTAAAGGAACCGGAGCGCAAATAGTAGAATTCTCAAAAAGAACCAAACATTGCGAGGGATGCGCATGCTTGTCAAGGAGTTTATGTCCAAGGGCGCATTCTTAAGGCCTGATCAGAGCCTGAGGGAAGCGGTGGAGCTGTTTCAACTGACCAACCTTGAAGCGGCGCCTGTTGTGGACGAGGAGCACAAGGTGATCGGGATCTTCACCAAGTCGCGGCTATTTGCGGGCTTGCTCGAAGGCTGTTCTCTCGATGAGCCCGTGTATGCCCTCATGAAGCAGGATGTCGTAACGGTACCGCCCGACATGAGCATGTCCGTGGTCACCGAACACGTAAGACACATCCACGTGGGCCAGGCTGTTGTGACGAGCGAGTCTGGCCAGGCAGTGGGCATGCTGACAAAGGCCGATGTGATCCGTGCCCTACTCACGCAGAACGACCTTTTGTCCACCGAACTGGGCACGGTGGTAGATTCGATGCACAACGGCGTGATCGCTATCAACGCCCAGGGAGAGGTCACAACCTTCAACCCCGCTGCCGAAAGGATCCTCGGCATATCCGCCCAGTGGGCGCTAGGCATGCATATCCAGAGCGTGCTGCCCGAGAGCAATCTGATAAACGTGCTGAAGACAGGTACCGCCGAGATCGGGCGAAAGCACAAAATGGGCAACTGCACGGTGGTATCTAACTGCACGCCGATAGTGCTCGAGGGCCGGATAATCGGAGCGACCAGCATCTTTAGCGATGTTACAGAATATGAGAAGGTGGCTCAGGAGCTGGCGAGCGTTAAGAAGCTGCAGAGGACCATGGAGAACATCCTCGCGCTGGCTTATGATGGGATCATCGTTGTTGATCAGGAAGGCATAATCACCATGGTAAACCGAGCTATTTGCGAATTCCTGAACACCCAGCCAGAAATGCTTGTTGGTAAGCCCATCCAAGACGTAATAGATAACAGCCGGCTGCATATCGTAGCGAAGACCGGGGTGGCTGAGATCGCCCAGGTGCAGGTTATACGGGGTCACAGGTTCCTGGTATCGAGGCTCCCCATCATCGAGGAAGGACGCGTGGTAGGCGCGGTAGGCAAGATCACCTTCAGAGGGCTTGAGGAACTGAAGGAGATGGTAAGAAGACTTGAGAGCCTGGAAAACCAGGTCGCGTACTACCGCGAGGAACTATCGAAAGTCACCGGGGCGAAGTTCACCTTCGACCACATCGTCAGCTCCAGCGTTGAGGTGATGCGACTGAAGAAGATGGCGCTGCAGGCCGCAAGGGGTTCGTCCAATGTGCTGATCCTGGGGGAAACAGGTACCGGCAAGGAGCTGTTCGCTCAGGCGATCCATAACGCATCCATGCGCAGGCTCAAACCGTTCATTAAGATTAACTGCGCTGCCATTCCCGAGAGTCTACTTGAGTCCGAGTTCTTCGGATATGCGGAGGGTGCGTTCACCGGGGCGTTGAAAGGAGGAAAACCCGGCAAGTTTGAATTGGCTGACGGCGGTACCATATTCCTCGACGAGATCGGGGATATGCCTGTGGAGCTCCAGGCGAAGCTGCTGCGTGTGCTCCAGGACAGGGAGATAGAGAGGGTGGGAGGTACCCAGGTGATCCCGGTGGACGTCAGGGTTATCGCGGCGTCCAACAGGGACCTGGCGCAGCTGGTGCGAGAAGGCAGGTTCAGAGAGGACCTGTTTTATCGCCTGAACGTGGTGTGCCTCCAGATCCCGCCGCTCCGGGAGAGAAAAGAGGACGTGCTCCCGCTCGCCCACTGCTTCGTGGAAAAACACAACCAGATCACCGGGCGGGCGGTTAAGGGCATCTCACCGGACGCGCTGGCCGTGCTCCAGGCCTACGATTGGCCTGGAAACGTCAGGGAACTTGAGAACGTGATCGAACGGGCGATGAACCTTGACCCGGGAGAGGTGCTGCTCGTTTCACACCTTCCAGCTCACCTGCAAAAAGGGAAGAAGGAGAGGCCGGAAGGTCTGAGCTTTCAGCAGACGATGGAAAGCGCGGAGCGCTCTGCGATCATGCAGGCCCTGAGAGAGACGGGGGGGAACCGTAGCCACGCGGCCAGGCTGCTCGGCATGAGCCGATCCAGGTTCTACGAGCGGCTGCGCAAGCTGGGCATCACGTAGTGTGCGAAATCCTGGACACAAGTGTCCGGAAGACAGGACACACTGTCCGCAATTGAATTATCAGAGCCTGCTTGGGCGTGCTTGAACATAAGGCACGCTTTTTGCTTTAGCGCAGAGGTAGGGGCCGGAAAGGACAAAACACTACAAGAAAGGGAGGGGTATCCAAGTGCTTGAACTCCGAAGAAAGCCATGGCTGGACAACTACCCGGAAGGCGTAAGTCCGGTCATCCAGATCCCCGAGGTCCCGCTGTATTCCCTGCTTGACGAAACGGCCAGGCGATATCCGGAAAGGACGGCCACCATCTTCTACGGCGGCAAGATCAACTACCAGCAGTTGAAAGAGGCCGCGGACCGCTTCGCAGCGGCCATTCAGATGCTCGGTGTGAAGAAGGGAGACAGGGTGGCCATCATGCTTCCGAACTGCCCGCAGTGCGTTATCGCGTATTACGGCACGCTCAAGGCGGGCGCGGTGGCAGTCATGACCAACCCCCTGTACGTTGAGCGCGAGCTTGCACACCAGATGAAGGACTCGGGTGCCAGAGTGCTCGTAGCGCTTGACGCGCTCTACCCGCGGATCAAGAACGTGCTGGCCGAGACAGATCTTAGTTCCCTAGTATTTACCGGCATTAAGGATTACCTTCCGTTCCCGCTGAACTTTCTTTACCCCATCAAAGCGAAAAGGGAGGGACACGCGGTCCGGATTCCGCCCGGTCCCAATATATTCTGGTTTAACAAGCTGTTGCGCGATGCTGGCGCGTTCGCTCCCGTCGAAGTGAAGCCGGATGACCTCGCGCTGCTTCAGTACACTGGGGGAACCACAGGCACCTCAAAGGGCGCCATGCTCACCCACAGGAACCTGGTATCCAATGTCTGCCAGGTCAGGGAGTGGCTCGTGGACTGTAAGGAGGGCGGTGAGACGCTTCTTGCTGCGCTGCCATTTTTCCACGTGTACGGCATGACTGTGGCACTCAACTTCGCAGTGGCCATCGCAGGCACTTTGGTCATCCATCCGCGATTTATGATTTTAGACGTTTTAAAGAGCATAAACATGTACAAGCCGACCCTGTTCCCCGGCGCTCCCACGATGTACGTGGCGGTGAACAACCACCCGGATGTGGGGAAATACGATGTGAGGTCTATCAGGGCGTGCATAAGCGGGGCAGCGCCGTTGCCCGTTGAGGTGCAGGAGAAGTTCGAGGCGCTGACCGGCGGCAGACTGGTGGAAGGATACGGGCTCACCGAGGCGTCTCCCGTCACACACTGCAACCCCATCTACGGCAAGAGGAAACCGGGCTCTATTGGTCTGCCGTTCCCCAATACGGAGGCGTGGGTGGTGGATCTTGACAGCGGTACCCGCCCTTTGGACGTAGGTGAAGTGGGCGAGATGGTGGTGCGCGGTCCGCAGGTGATGGCTGGTTACTGGAACATGCCCGAAGAATCCGAGCTGGCGCTTCGAGACGGTTGGCTGTACACAGGCGATATCGCCCGCGTAGACGAAGAAGGGTACTTCTTCATCGTGGATCGGAAAAAAGAGATGATCATCGCCGGAGGCTTCAACATCTACCCGCGGGAGATCGAGGAAGTGCTGTACGAGCACCCCAAAGTGCGCGAGGCGGCAGCCATCGGCGTGAAAGACGCTTACAGGGGCGAGACCGTCAAGGCGTTCGTTGTGCTCAAGGAAGGAGAGACTGCTACGGAGGAGGAAATCGTGGAGTTTTGCAGGACCCGGCTGGCGAAGTATAAGGTGCCAAAGATGGTGGAGTTTCGGTCCGACCTGCCAAAGACGATGGTCGGAAAGATCCTGCGGCGGGTCCTGGCGGAGGAAGAGAATAAGAAAGCCGCGCAGTAGACGGCGTCGGAGGCGTGAGCGATGCTGTTATCCAGAACCAAGATCATTACAGGAAAAGAGCTGAACAACGGGTGCTTTCTGCTAAACGCCCACATGAAGGATGACGAGCACATCCTGGACGTGCAGCTGGTGGTATCCACCGAGGGGCAGGTAGTATCAGCGTACGCCACAGTAGGTAAGGCCCCCTATGGCAAACTGTGTGCACAGGCCATCCGCAAGGTGGAAAGGCTGGTGGGCCTCAAGGTGAGGCACGGGTCCGCCCGAGAGGTCACCGAGCTCGTTGGAGGGAGCACGGGTTGCACCCACCTGGTCGAATTGGTGCTGGAGGCGCTCAGGGGCTTTGTCCCGGTCATGGGCCTCCGGGAAGCAAGGCGGCTGGAGCAGAGCCTCCGGGAGGCGGGTGTTCCCGAAACGGAAATCAGGTTAAAAGTCATGGACATGCTCTGGGAGATGGGTAAGGAGGTTATACCCGGAAGCTGTCTAGTCTACTCGCAGAACGAGTCCCCTGTCTCAAGACTTCGAAAGGAGGAACTGCTTTGAAAGAGGTTTGCATTGTGAGCGCCTGCAGGACTCCGGTGGGTAATTTCGGAGGTGTCTACCGCGACGTAAGCCCTGCCAAACTCGGCACGTACGTGGCGAAGGAAGCGGTGGCGAGGGCTGGTATCTCACCTGAAGAACTGGACGAAGTGGTATTCGCGTCGGGCGGGCACCCGATGAAAGAGGCAAACATCGCCCGACTCGTCAGTCTGTACTCAGGCTTCCCCTACGAGATACCGGCATTCTCCGTTCAGAGAAACTGCGCGGGAGGTTTCCAGGCTGTAACGTCAGCGATTCAAGCGATCCAAGCCGGCGACGGAGAGGTGGTCCTTGCCGGCGGCACGGAGGTCATGAGTTTTGCTCCGTACGAGGTATACGGGGCGCGGTGGGGCCTGAGGTTGCGGCACGCCGTGTTTGAGGACGTACTGTGGAACGGCCTTACTGACCCTTATACAGGGCTCATCATGGGGTTGACAGCGGAGAACCTGGTGGAGAAATACGGGATCAGCAGGGAGGAGCAGGACGCCTGGGCGGTGGAGTCACACCGCAAAGCTTTCATGGCGCAGCGTATGGGCAAGTTCAAGGATGAGATCGTGCCGGTAGAGTTGCCCCAAAAGAAAGGCCCAGCCGAGGTGATCACCAAGGACGAGCCTCCTGTGGCGGGCCTTTCGATGGAGCGGCTTGCCATGCTGCCGCCCGTATTTAAGGAGGGCGGCACGGTCACCGTGGCGAACGCGTGCGCGCTCAACGACGGCGCGGCCGCGGTCGTGCTAATGAGCGAAGAGGCGGCGAAAAAGCGCGGTATTACACCTCTTGCGTGGATCAGGGCATACGCCTACGCGGGATGCGACCCCAGCATCATGGGTATAGGTCCCGTGTACTCCACCAAGAAGGCACTGGACAGGGCAGGACTTACGCTGGCGGATATACAGCTCATCGAGATCAACGAGGCGTTCGCCGCCCAGGTCATCGCGTGCCAGAGGGAAATGGGATTTGACGTATCGATCACCAATGTGAACGGCGGGGGCATCGCGCTCGGCCACCCCATAGGCGCCACAGGGCTCCGGCTGATCAACACCCTGGTGTACGAGATGAGGCGGAGGGACGTAAAGCTCGGTCTGGCCACACTGTGTGTCGGTGGTGGCCAGGGAGGAACCATTATTCTGGAAAGACGCTAAGAGAGGAGGATAGCCATGTATATCTTCAAGGTTGCGGTGGTCGGTGCAGGCACCATGGGAGCAGAGATCGCTCAGGTGGTATCATGGAGCGGGCTTCCGGTGGTGCTGAAAGACATCGACCAGGAGTTTGTGGATCGGGGCATGTCAAAAATCCAGCAGATCTATCAAAGAAGGGTCGACCGCGGCAAGATGACGCAGCGTGAGATGGAGGAGAAGATGGCGCTGGTGATCCCGACAACCGGTTTCGAGGAGTTCAAGGACGTAGATCTTGTGATCGAGGCTATCCCTGAAAAGATGGCGCTCAAGAAACAGCTCTTCGCTGAACTGGACAGGGTGTGCCCATCCACAACCATATTCGCCTCAAATACCTCCGCACTTTCCATCACAGAAATGGGCGAGGCGACAAAAAGACCCGAGCGTGTGGCGGGACTGCACTTTTTCTACCCGGCCAGTTACATGAAACTGGTCGAGGTGATACAGGGCAAGCAGACAAGCGAGGAGACCATGGATACACTGGTCGACTTCGCCACTGAGTTGCGTAAGCTGCCTGTCCGGGTCAAGGAGTGTCCAGGTTTCCTGGTCAACAGGGTGCTGATGGCTGCCATGGGCGAGGCGCTCGCGTTCCAGGAGGAGACCAAGGCGTCGCCCGAGGAGATCGATGCCGTGATCAAGTCAGGCGGCGGTGTGCCAATGGGACCGTTCACGCTGTCCGACACGCTGGGGCTTGACATCGTGCTCGACGTGGCGCGCACGCTGCACGACGCCTACGGCGCACGGTTTGCCCCGACGCAGAGCCTAATTGACCTTGTGAAGTCCGGGAAGCTCGGGGTGAAGTCGGGCGAAGGTTTCTACAAGTATACGGGCTAAAAGCAAGGCCCGGGACCCTTTGAATTACACGGTGCAAGGAGGGATCTGCGCATGGATGAGACGCAAAGACAGGAACTGATCGACCGGTTCAGGCTGGCCGGGTTCGTGGAGGCGTGCAGGCTTCTTGAAGAGGGCATATCCTCCATGAAGGACATAGATATCGCCATGCTGGCGGGCGCGGGTTATGACAAGGGACCGTTCGCGTGGGCCGACTCGGTCGGGCTTGATACAGTGAAGGAGCGGCTCGAGGCGCTTTCTGCAAAGAGACCCGAGGTCTTCAGCGTACCCAAAGTGCTCGTCGATCTCGTCGGCAGGGGGCTTTTGGGCGAAAAGACCAAGCGGGGCTTTTACGAGTACTAAACCTGGGAGGGACCACTCGTGGCATACAACACGATTATCGTAGAGAAAGAGGCCCGTATTGCGGTGATCACCATCAACCGTCCGCCGGCGAATGCGCTGAACGCGGAGGCGATTGCCGAGATCCGGCAGGCCCTTACCGAACTGGAACAGGACGACGAGGTAAGAGCGATAATTTTCACCGGCGCAGGCAATTACATCTTCATCGCCGGCGCCGATATCGGCCAGTTCACTACCCTGGATATGGAGAAGGGACTTGAGCTTATAAAGGCTGGCCAGGAGACGTTCACTGCCATAGAGCTACTCAAAAAGCCCGTCATCGCCGCCATAAACGGATTGTGCCTGGGTGGCGGGATGGAGCTGGCCATGGCGTGCGACTTCCGGATCATGGCCGACAGCGCCAAGATGGGACAGCCTGAGATCAACCTCGGTATCATTCCGGGGTGGGGCGGCACCCAGCGCCTGCCGAGATTGGTGGGTAAGACCCGGGCGATGGAGCTTTTGCTCACTGGCGACCAGATAAAGAGCCAGGACGCATTAAGATACGGTCTGGTGAACAAGGTCGTGCCGGACAACGAGCTTATGGCGACTGCAAAGAACATCGCCCGCCGGTTGTCCATGCAAGCGCCTTTAGCCATCGCGGCCATAAAAAAAGTAGTATTCGATGGCTTGGGCATGGATCTGAGGTCTGCGCTTGCGCTCGAGGGGGAGACGTTCATCGAGGTATTCCAGACCGAAGATGCGCAGGAAGGCATAAGGGCATTCCTTGGCAAGAGAAGACCCCAGTTCAAAGGCAAGTAAGGTTTGAGGGAGGGAAGAAAACGGATGGACTTCACTCTGCCTGAAGAAATTGAAATGCTTCGAAAGACTGTGCGGGAGTTCGTTGAAAAGAGGCTTTTGCCCATCTCTATGCAGGTAGAAGAAGAAGACAAAATCCCCGACGAGATCGTGGAAGAGATGAAGGACATGGGGTTCTTTGGCCTGCCATTCCCGGAGGAGTACGACGGCGTAGGTATGGGAGAACTGGGCTATGTAGTGGCGTTGGAAGAACTGGGTGCGGCCAACGCGGCGTTCGGCAACCTGATCGGCGCGCATACCGGTATTGCGGGGATGTCCATATACTTGGATGGCACACCAGCGCAGAAACAGAAGTACATTCCCCCAATGGCCCGCGGCGAGATGATCGGCGCGTTTGCGCTGACCGAACCCAACGCGGGTTCGGACGCAGCGGCGATCGAGACCACGGCCAGGCGGGAGGGGGACAATTATATCCTGAACGGCAGCAAGATGTGGATCACCAACGGGCCCATCGCCAACGTCGTCGTAGTGTTCGCGGTTACCGACAAGACGCTCGGGGCACGGGGAGGGATCTCCGCATTCATAGTTGAGAACACCTTCCCGGGGTACCGGGTGGGCAAGGTGGACAAGAAGATGGGCCTTCACGGCTCTTACACCTCCGAGTTGATTTTTGAAGACTGCGTGGTGCCGGCAGAAAACCTGCTCGGAAAACCGGGGCTCGGATTCGTCACTGCTATGAAGGCTCTGGATATGGGACGGATCGGGCTTGCAGCCGGAGCGGTAGGCGCGGCACAGAAGGCGCTAGAGATGAGCATCCAGTGGGCCAATCAGAGAGTGCAGTTCGGCAAACCCATTGGCGAACAACAGGCGATCCAGTGGATGCTCGCTGAGATGGCCACGGAGATCCACGCTGCAAGGCTCATGACCTATCACGCGGCCTACAAAGCGGACCGGGGCGAGAGGGTGTCCAGGGAAGCTGCTATGGTGAAGATGTTTGCCAGCGAAATGGCGTGCCGTGTTGTGGACAAGGCCGTTCAGATACACGGCGGAACCGGGTATATGGCCGAGCACCCGGTGGAGCGTATGTACCGTGACGCGAGGATACTGAAGATCTATGAAGGTACCAATGAGATACAGCGGCTGGTGATCGCACGCGACCTTCTGAAGGCGGGGAAATGAGCATGAAGGTGTGTGTTTGCATAAAACCGGCGTGGGAGGTTTTCGATACCTACTTCTCATCCAGCCGGGGCGAGATCGACACTTCGGCCGCGGCGAGGCAGCTGCCTGTTACCGAGCGGCTCGGGATTGACTTCGCTTCGCAGCTGTCCGCTGACGAGATCGTGGCCGTATCATGGACAGATGCTGCGGATGAGAGCGTGCTCAGGCAGGCTGCTGCGGTGGGCGCCACGAGGCTTGTGCGCATCGAATGCGAATCACCGGAAGCGGACAGGATGGACCCCCTGGTCGTATCCAGTGTGCTGGTGGAAGTGTTGAAAAGCGTAAAGCCTGAAATGGTGTTTTTCGGGTACAGATCGCCTGAGGGGGGAAGCGGGGCCGTGGGACCGATGGTCGCTGCCATGCTCGGCTACGCTCTGTTGCCGAGGTGCGTGAAGCTGTGGCGTGACGGGGACCTGGTCACATTCCGCTCGCTGGAAGATGGCAGAGAGATGTCGGGCTCGGCCCGGTTGCCGGTGGTGGTGACGGTACACCCCGCCGCGGGGAGCCCGAAGAGCCCATCTCCCCTCGGCATAAGGCGGGCGATGAAAACCCCTCTTGAAGTGGTACGCATCGATGCGCCAAGGAGTGAGATTGATCTCCGAGCGATTGGTACCAATGAGTTCAAGGGCAGGGTCCGCCAGGTGCTCGAGGGGTCGCCGGCTCAGATGGTGCAGATGCTGAGGGCTCAGCTCAGGGAAAGGGGGGCGATCTGAATGCCCATACCCAGCGTGGTAAAGGACAAATGCAACGGTTGCGGCGATTGCGTGGTTGTATGCCCGTTCTTCGCCCTCGAACTGGTGGACAACGTGGTCACCATCGCCGAGAGCTGCTTGGACTGCGGGGTATGCGTGAGCGCGTGCGCGGCTGGGGCCCTCGTGTATGAAGGTGTGGAAGGGATTCAGAAGGGCGGCGGTGTGTGGTATCTGGCCCCGGGGGGTGATATCGAGGCGGCGGGTACCGCGCGTTACCTGGCGGACGAGTGGGGCAGGAGTGCTGCGGCTGTCATATTCGATCAGGACGCGCTCCCTGAGAGTGGTCCGGATCAGGTGCTGGTGATCCCTGGAGGAGACGCGCGGGTTCTCGCCGCCGCCATACGGGATGAAAAACCCGGAGCGGTGCTCGCGCCGGACAGGGACTACACGCGTGACCTCCTGGCGCAGACAGCAGCCCTGCTTAAGGTGAGCTTTTTTTCGGGCGTGACATCGCTTCAGCCAGTGTATGGCAAGGACAGCGTGGAAGTGGTGCGTCCCATCTTTCTTGGGAGGTATCACGTACGGGTACAGGCGCAATCCTCGCCCGTGCTGGCCACGCTGCAAAAAGGTGCGCTATTGCCGGCAAGGGCCATGGCCTTGACCTCAGTTCCTAGACTCCTGGACGTGGAGCCCGCTGCCGGGCCGGAAGTGATGCGCCAGGAATCGGGTTTAGGTTATGTACCCGTGCTCGAGGAAGCCGATATCATCCTGTCGGGCGGCCCGTCCATCGGCCAGGAGGGTTTTGAGCTGCTGAACGCGCTGGCCCGGCGGATGGGCGCTGTGGTGGCCGGGAGCAAGGAAGCGGTGCAGGCAGGGCTTTTGCCCCCCGAGCGAATGGTGGATGCCTTCACCGGCAAAAAGATCGCGCCCTCACTTTACATCGCGTTCGGTATCGATGGCTCACCAGGCCACAACGCGGCGATCACGCTCGCCCGTACGGTTGTGGCTGTCAATGACCGGGCGGACACCAATCTTGCCGCTGCGGCAGACTTCATACTCACTGCTGACATCAGGGCTATCATGGAAGCGATGCTTTCGGAATGAAGATGGCCGGGTGGGGAGGGCTGTCTTCCCCGCCCGGAAAGGTTTTTCCGCGCGCATTGTTGAACAAGTTAACGTTATCGAGGGAGATGAGACAGTGCGCGCGAGGCAGTTTCGTATTCCACCCCGAGATTTTACAAAGGCATACCTTGATGGGTGCCTCGGGCAGTTCTTTTCGGAGGGGCTGCCCTGTCCCGAACATCTGCTTGCTGTCGCACGCAGGGCGGGAGAGCGGCAGATCCGGCACCGAGCTGCGGTTTCCCGGGCGCTTGTACGCTTTCAGAGAGAAATAGGAGCGGACGGACTGGCAGAGCGTGCAGCCGCGCAACTGGCGGAAGACGGTACTGTGGCGGTGGTCACTGGACAGCAGGCGGGGCTTTTTACCGGCCCGCTCTATACGGTGTACAAGGCGCTCACCGCCGTTGCGCTCGCGGACTGGCTGTCTGGCGAGGGATACCGGGCAGTACCCGTGTTCTGGGTGGCGAGCGAAGATGACGACTGGTCTGAGATGAGCGCCTGCCATGTCCCGGGCGAAGGCGGCGAAAACGTGTCGCTCCGCGCCGAAGCGCCGGAAAGAGCGATGCCTTCGGGAATGCTCCCTGCATTGCTGGCTGCGCCGGCAGTGGATGGTCTTATACAGCATCTTCGGGGCGCCCGGTATCTGTCCCAGGTGCAAGCGACAGTGCACCGGGCGTATTCGGACGGGACCCTCGCGTTTGCGTTTGCCAGGATGATGGCAGACTTGACGCGCGAAACGGGGCTTGTGATGCTTGACCCTATGCTGGAAGAGCTCAGGGCCGAATCGCTCCCCGTGTTCCGCGCGCTGCTTTGCCAGGCAAAAGCAGTGAGCGACGCGCTTTCGAAGACCTCTGCTCTGCTATCGGCCAGGGGGTATGTGCCGGGGGTCCATAAGAAAGAAAATGCGGTGCTGGCCTTTTTGATGACCGATGATGGAAGGCAGAGCCTTGAGCATTACGACGGGCAAGTGGTATCATCCGGCGGCTACAGGGCTCTGGCAGTACACCTTGTTGCGGAGGCAGAGCGCTCGCCTGGTCTTCTGGGTACCAACGCGCTTTCAAGACCGCTGGTTCAGGACTATCTCTTGCCCACGGCGGTATATGTGTCGGGACCATCGGAGCTTAGGTATCTGGCCCAGCTCGGAGGCATTTATGAACTCTTGGGGTTGCAAAGGGGTGTGATTTACCCCAGGTGCTCCGTGACGCTTGTAGAACCCGCCCTGGCGCGATACATGGAGAAGTACGGGGTTTTGGATTCGGACATTCCGTACGGTATAAAGGAGGCGTTCACACGGTTCATCAGATCGGGAAGAGCGCTTTCTGTGACGGAGAGGCTCTGCGCGCTGCGACAGACGCTGAGGGCTACATACGAGGACCTCGGACCTCTTATGGCGGAACTTGGGCTTTCAGACCTGCACCTCCGGAACATGGAAAGGATCGCCAGCGAGATCGACTGGTTTGAAACAAGGGTAATCCGCGCTTTTGCCGAACTGGAAAAAAGGGCAAAAACCCATTTTGAGAGGTTGCAAAACAGCCTCTTCCCCGACGGGTGCCTCCAGGAACGTAAACTGAACATTACCTACTTCCTGGCCAAGTACGGTCCGGATATCATACAGGAGATGAAGGTTTTGCTGCGACTCGGCAAGCCCGGCGAACACATGATAATTGACCTGTGAAACCAAAGGGGGAACTTTCGTGAAGGTAATCGTCTGTATCAAACAAGTTCCGGACACCACCGAGGTGAAAATCGATCCCAAAACCAACACTCTCATACGCGAGGGGGTACCGAGCATCATCAATCCCTTCGATACGTACGCCATCGAAGAAGGGATCAGGCTGAAGGAAACCTACGGCGGCACGGTCACCGTGATCTCCATGGGACCGCCTCAGGTCAAGGAAAGCCTGAAGGAAGCCATCGCGATGGGGGCGGACGAGGCATATCTCTTAAGCGACAGGGCATTCGCTGGGTCAGACACGCTCGCCACATCTTACACACTGGCTTCCGGGATCAGGTTTCTCGGCGGGGCGGACCTGATCATATGCGGCAAGCAGGCCATCGATGGGGATACCGCCCAGGTGGGACCCGGGATCGCTGAGGAACTGGACATTCCCCATATCACCTACGTGAAGAAGATCAGGCAGATAGACGACAGCCGGATAGTAGTGGAACGCATGGTCGAGGGCGGGATTGAGGTGGCGACTACCATGTTGCCCGCTCTAATCACGGTGGTAAAGGACATCAACCAGCCCAGACTACCGTCACTTAAGGGCATTATGCGGGCCAAGAGGACGGAGATTCGCGTGCTGGGAGCCTCCGACCTGGGAGTAGACCAGACACGTACAGGGCTTGACGGTTCGCCCACAGAAGTGATAAGGATCTTCACCCCCGAGGTCCGGGCAAAAGGCGAGATGCTGGATGGAGACGTGGAACAGCAGGCCAGGACCCTGGTGGAACGACTGAAAGCGGCAAGAGTCATCTAGGGAGGGGTAGGGAATGGCTGATATCAGAGTCATTGAAAGTGAGTGCGTCGGTTGTGAAGCATGCGTGGATGCCTGCCCCTTCGGCGTCGTGTCCATGAGCAACGGCATCGCTGTGATAGGGGAAGGGTGTAACATGTGCAGCGCCTGTGTGGATGCCTGTCCTGCGGGCGCCATAGTCATAGAGAGAAACGATGAGCCAGTGCAGAAAGAGGAAAAAGAGGCAAGCGGCGTGTGGGTCTTCGCGGAACAACGCGGGGGCAGGATCGCGGGCGTGGTGCACGAGCTCCTGGGCGAGGGGAGAAAACTTGCCGAGGCACTGGGACAGCCACTGGCAGCGGTGTTGCTCGGCAGCGACCTATCGTCGCGCGTGCCTGAACTTGCCGCTTCGGGCGCAGACATTGTGTATGTGGCGGACCACCCAAGCCTCGCGATGTTTTCGGATGACCCCTATGCTGATGTATTCGCCAGGCTGATCAGGGAGGAAAAGCCGGACATAGTGCTGTTTGGCGCTACCAGTACTGGGAGGTCGCTTGCGCCTCGCATCGCTGCACGGTTGAAGACGGGATTGACCGCGGACTGCACTGGGCTGTCCATCGACCCGGAGAGCAAGCTCCTGCTTCAGACCCGCCCCGCGTTCGGCGGTAATATCATGGCCACTATCCGGTGCAGGTATACAAAGCCTCAAATGGCCACGGTAAGGCCCAAGGTGATGAAGCGGGCGGCGCCGGATGCGCGCCGAGTGGCTGAGGTGCGCCAGGTGCGGGTGGATGTGGATGCGCTGCGGATGCGAGTGAAGATAGACGAATTCATCGAGGAAGCGGGCGAAGTGGTGAACCTGGAGGACGCCGACATCATCGTGTCAGGAGGCCGTGGGCTGGGCGACCCGAAGCACTTCTCGCTAATAGAGGAACTTGCCAGAACGCTCGGAGGCGCTGTGGGTGCATCCCGCGCTGCGGTGGACGCTGGGTGGATCCCCTATTCACACCAGGTGGGGCAGACGGGTAAAACGGTGTGCCCCAAGGTATACATCGCAGTCGGGATCAGCGGCGCCATACAGCACCTGGCCGGCATGCAGTCCTCCGATATCATCGTTGCTATAAACAAGAACCCCGATGCTCCCATCTTCCAGGTGGCCACATACGGTATTGTGGGGGACCTGTTTCAAGTTGTGCCGAAGATTACAGAGGAGTTCAGGAAAGCGATGGCGGAATAAGGGAACGGTAGGATTTGCGGGACCCCCGGCCGGCGGGGGTCCCTCAGTTTTCCCGGCCGGCTGGGGAATGCTTGCAAGTGCTCATGTTCCGTGGTAAGATTCACGGAGGGGGCGGTACGGCTGCTCCGTTTGTGTTGTTTACATGGTGGCTGAAAGGATGCGACAAGACGTGGCAGGATACATTTACATATTTCTTGCAGGATCTATATGGGGTACAACCGGAATATTCGTGAAGGAACTCGCGGCGCGGGGTCTTGCGGCCACCGAAATCACGTTCATGAGAGGGACTGTACTTCTCCCGGCTCTGGCCGCCGGAGCGTGGCTGACAAACCGCCGGCTGCTCCAGGTGGACCGTCGGGACGTGCCGCGATTTCTTCTGATTGGACTGTTGTCGTTCGGTCTGGCGCAACCGCTGTTTCTATACACGCTCACGGTCACCAACGTGGCGATAGCGGTACTTTTGAACTATACCGCTCCAGTGTTTGTCACTATTCTGTCAAGGGTCCTATTTTCAGAACCTCTGACGGGACGCAAGATGACCGCCCTGGGCCTGGTGATGGTGGGACTTTGCATGGTAACTGGCGTGTACCGCGCTTCCATGGCAGTATCCTATACCGGTCTTCTAACAGGTCTGTTATCCGGGTTCTTTTATGCTGCCTATACGGTGGCGCTAAAGCCCATCTCCGCCAGGTATCATCCTGTTACCCTGCTGGTGTGGGCGGCGGTGTTCGGAACGCCAGTGCTAGGCATCGTACACGGTCTCACTGGGGGAAGCCTGTTTTCAGGTTACACCCCGGCAGTGTGGGCGCTGCTGATTGTCGCCGCGCTGTTCCCCGGCACGCTGGCGTTTATTTGCTTTGCAAAAGGCGTGGCGCTTGCGGAAGCGTCGAAGGCGGCCATCGTGGCCACCGTCGAACCCGTGGTCGCTTCCATATTGGCGTTTCTCCTGTACAGTGAAACGCTCGATCCGGTGCAGCTTGTGGGCATGTCTATGATACTTGCGGGAATAATCGTAGTGAGCAGGACGAAAGAGACTCCTGCCCGCCTGGTTGGCAGCCACGAAGCGCAGGAGGTGTAGCTCTTTGGCAAAACCCATGATCGTAGTTGAGTCTCCGGCCAAGGCCCGTACCATTTCAAAGTACCTGGGAGGCCGTTACTCCGTCAAGGCCTCCATGGGTCACGTCCGGGACCTGCCTAGGAGCAAGCTGGGCATTGACGTGGAACACGGCTTTGAACCCCGGTACATCACCATCCGCGGCAAAGGCGAGATGCTGAAGGAACTCCGCGCTGCCGCGGGCAAGGCGTCCTGCGTGTACATCGCTACTGACCCTGATAGGGAAGGCGAGGCCATCGCATGGCACCTCATCCACACGCTGAACCTCGACCCTGAGTCCTCATGCAGGGTGGAGTTTAACGAGATCACAAAGGACGTGGTTGCTCGGGCAGTGAAGAATCCGCGCAAGATCGACTGGAACCTGGTCAACGCACAACAGGCAAGGAGGATTCTGGACAGGCTGGTGGGTTATGAGCTCAGCCCGCTGCTGTGGAGAAAGGTGAAAAAGGGGCTCTCCGCAGGCAGGGTACAGTCGGTCGCGCTGCGGCTTGTTTGTGACAGGGAGGACGAGATTAACCGGTTTATACTTGAGGAGTACTGGAGCGTCACTGCGTTACTTGATAAGAAAGACGGCGGCGAAGAGAAGTTTGCTGCCAGGTTCATAGGCAAACGCGGAGAGAAGGCTGAGCTTTCAAATGAACGCGAGGCAGAAGCCGTCGTTGCGGGCGCCAAGGCCAGCCCGTTCGTCGTGTGTTCGGTAAACAAAAAGGAGCGGAAGAAAAACCCGTATCCACCGTTCACGACGTCCACCATGCAGCAGGACGCCGCGAGGAAACTAGGGTTCAGCGTAAAGCGCACCATGGCTGCCGCTCAGCAGCTCTATGAGGGACTCGACATCGGTCCGGAGGGAGTAGTGGGCCTCATCACCTATATCCGTACCGATTCTACCCGCACCTCAGAGGGCGCCCGCGCGGAGGCGCGGGAATACATAAAGAGCCGGTTCGGAGCTGAATACGTGGGCCCCGGCGTCATGGGGCCAAAGTCCAAGAGGGCTCAGGAAGCGCACGAGGCGATCAGGCCCACTTCTGTGTTGAGGACCCCGGAACAGGTCGCAAGGCACTTAAAACCCGATCAAGCGAAGTTGTACGCGCTCATATGGGCACGGTTTGTGGCGAGCCAGATGCAGGCGGCAGTGTACGATACCGTCACAGTAGACATTAGCGCGGGGGAGTACATATTCAGGGCCAATGGCTCCGTGCTAAGATTTCCGGGGTACACCGCCTTGTACCAGGAAGGCAGGGAAGAAGAAAACGGTAAGGAGGAGGACACGCAGCTGCCCGAGCTGTGCGAGGGAGAACAGCTCAGGCTGCTCCGGCTCACCAAGAAGCAGCACTTCACCCAGCCTCCTCCGAGGTATACCGAGGCGACGCTGGTTCGCGCGCTCGAGGAGAAAGGGATTGGCAGACCCAGCACTTACGCGCCCGTCATCGATACGCTGTTGTCAAGGGGCTACGTGGTGAGAAAGGATAGAAGACTCCATCCCACCGAGCTCGGTTGCTTGGTCATTGACCTGCTCAGGGAACATTTTCAGGATGTCATAGACGTGGAGTTTACCGCCAGCTTGGAAGAAAAGCTGGACATGGTGGAAGACGGCGAGGCCAGGTGGCAAGAGGTGGTCTCTGAGTTCTATGGGCCCTTTAAATCCAGCGTGGAGAAGGCGGACCGGCTGATCGAAAAGGTGGAACTGCCGGAGGAGCTGGCGGACGAGTACTGTGACAAGTGCGGCACGCAGATGGTGGTAAAGACGGGCCGTTTCGGCAAGTTCCTCGCGTGTCCCAGGTTCCCCGAGTGCAGGTTCACCAAACCTATGCTTTTCAGGACCGGGGTGGCGTGCCCTGTATGCGGCAAAGAGATTGTGGAGAGGAGGACCCGGACACGAAGGAAGATGTGGGGTTGCAGCGGCTATCCCGAGTGCACCTTCGTCAGCTGGTACGAGCCGACTAAGAAGGCGTGCCCTGAGTGCGGAGCATTCATGACTGTCAGGCGCTCAAAAAGGAAAGGCGCGCGCTACGTGTGCTCGTCGGATACATGCAAGCGCGAAGAGGCAATAGAAGGAGAGTGAGCTCGTGGAACGCGAGGTACACGTGATCGGAGGGGGTCTGGCCGGTGCTGAGGCGGCGTGGCAGGCTGCCCGGCTAGGGGTGCGCGTGGTACTTTATGAGATGAGACCTGGCACTGCGACCCCTGCTCACCGCACCGGAGATCTGGCGGAGCTGGTGTGCAGCAACTCGCTGGGCTCTGCGGCGCTTGATACCGCTTCCGGCGTGCTCAAGCGCGAAATGGAGATACTCGGTGGGCTCCTTGTCCGCATTGCGCGCGAACACGCGCTGCCTGCAGGACAAGCGCTTGCCGTCGAAAGGGACGCGTTCTCTGAGCACGTGACCCGCTGTATCCTGGCTCACCCGCTGATTACGGTGGTGCGGCAGGAAGTACGCGAGGTTCCGGCCGAAAGACCCCTGATCATAGCGACCGGTCCGCTCACGTCAGATGCGCTGGCAGACTCTTTAAGCCGGCTGACGAAAAGCCGCTACCTGCACTTTTATGATGCATCATCCCCCATAGTGGATGCATCCAGCGTGGACTTCTCACGCGCCTTCTGGGGCTCCCGGTACGGCAAAGGCGGAGAGGACTACCTGAACTGCCCGATGAACAGCGCGGAATACAGGGCGTTCTGGGAGGCGCTTGTTAAAGCCGAACAGGCGCCTCGCCATGCGTTTGACACCCCCGCCTATTTCGAAGGCTGCCTGCCTGTGGAGAGAATTGCCATGCGCGGGTTTCATGCGCTACGGTATGGCCCCTTAAAGCCCGTGGGCATCGTCGACCCGAAAACGGGCAGGCGACCCTATGCGGTGCTGCAGCTCAGGCGGGAAGACAGCGAAGGTAGCATGCTGAACCTAGTAGGCTGCCAGACGAGCCTTAAATGGTCTGAGCAAAGACGCGTGTTCCGTATGGTGCCCGCACTCTCACGCGCGGAGTTTCTCCGGTACGGGGTGATGCACCGCAACACCTACGTGTGCAGCCCTGCCGTGCTTTCTGACACGCTCGAGTTCTCCGGAAACCCCGGATTGTTCCTGGCAGGTCAGCTTACTGGCGTGGAAGGCTACATGGAGTCCGCGGCTACGGGCCTTTTGGCGGGAGTGAATGCGGCCAGGTACGCGCTGGGGGAGCCGCTCGTGCGAGCCGAGCCCGGGATGATGCTGCATGGGCTCATCCGGTACATCACTTCTGCAGATCCGGTCAAGTTCCAGCCCATGAACGCGTCGTTTGGCCTGCTTCCCCGCGTGGAGTTAAAGGACCGGAAGGAAAGGCGCAAGGCCATGGTGCTCCGGGCATTGCAGTCAGCTGACAAAATGGTGAAAATTGCGAATTTAGCTATTGCAGATAGATTGTGAATGTGGTAGTATATGTGGGTGATGAACGGAACGGTACGCAGGTGACGTGGTCTTATGGGCATCGACGAGGCAGTTGAAGATTTCATAACCCACTTGGTAGGAGAAAAAGGGCTATCCTTTAACACCGTGATAGCATATACCCATGACCTTCGACAATTCACGGAGTTCTTAACAGAACGCGCGACGCGCCTTACCGATGTAGACCAAGCCGTTGTTTCCGAATACCTGGGTGCCCTGCACGACAGGAAACTCGCCCGGGCAACGGTCGCCCGCAAACTCTCGTGCCTACGCCGTTTCATGGCATTCCTCCAGAGAGAAGGCCGCCTCCAGACAAACCCGGCTGCACAGTTGCAATCGCCCAAGAGGGAGATCAGACTCCCTTCCTTTATGTATCAAAATGAGATTGATACGCTTCTGTCGCTTCCCTCGCCCGATACGGTACTCGGCGTGAGGGACAGGGCAGTGCTGGAACTCATGTATGCGACCGGGGTCAGGATCTCGGAACTCTCGGGGATGAACGTATTCGACGTAGACTACTCTTTGGGGTTTTGCAGGGTCGTGGGAAAGGGCAGGAAGGAACGTTTCGTACCGGTGGGCAGCCGTGCCCTGGACGCCCTGGGCCGATACTTGGAGATGTCAAGGCCGAAGCTCTTGAAGAAGCGCAGGGGCAACGAACCAGCGTTGTTCCTTAACTGGAGGGGCGGGCGCCTCTCGGTCAGGGGGATCCGGGGCCTGTTCCACCGTTATGTGAGAGAGGCGTGCGCCAGGGACGGTTTGAGCCCTCATAGCATTCGCCACAGCTTCGCCACGCATCTTCTGGAGGCGGGAGCGGATCTACGGTCAGTTCAGGAGATGCTCGGGCACGCGTCGGTGTCCACAACCCAGATCTACACACACGTTACGAAAAAGAGGCTTCGCGAAGTCTACATGAACACTCATCCGAGGGCGTGAGAGCACATGTTTCAGGCGACTACCATCGTGGCGGTGAAACGGGGCGAACGCGCCGCCATCGCCGGGGACGGCCAGGTGACGCTGGCCGAGAAAACCATTATCAAGCACGGTGCGAAGAAAATAAGGAGGTTGTTCGGCGGCAAGGTGCTCGCGGGGTTCGCCGGGGGCGTGGCCGATGCATTTACGTTGTTTGAACGGTTCGAGGAGAGGCTCACTGAGGCGCGCGGCAGTCTCAGACGGGCGGCGGTAGCGCTCGCGAGGGAATGGAGGACGGACAAGGTATTGAGACGTCTTGAGGCACTGCTCCTCGTAGTTGATGCAGAGTGCATGTTCATCATATCAGGGAGCGGTGAAGTAATAGAGCCGGATGACGGTGTTGCAGCCATAGGCTCGGGAGGTCCCTACGCGCTAGCCGCTGCAAGAGCGCTTGTGCAGCACACGGAGATGTCTCCTGCCGAAGTGGTTCGTGCCTCTTTAGGCATCGCCTCTTCCATATGCGTCTATACCAACTCGGAGATAAGCGTGGAGGAACTATAGATGGCGAGAGAAGACTTGACGCCAAGAGAGATCGTAGAGGAACTTGACCGCTATATCGTCGGTCAGGAAAAGGCCAAAAGGGCTGTGGCGATCGCTCTCAGGAACCGATACCGCAGAAGGCTCCTTAAGGGGCACCTGAAGGAAGAGGTGCACCCCAAGAACATACTGATGATCGGGCCAACCGGGGTGGGCAAGACCGAGATCGCCCGGAGACTTGCAAAGCTGGTGGATGCACCTTTCACGAAGGTGGAGGCAACCAAGTTTACGGAAGTGGGTTACGTGGGCCGGGACGTGGAGTCCATGGTACGGGACTTGGTGGAAACGGCTATCCGCATGGTCAAGGCAGAGAAAATGGAAAAGGTACAAGCGCGCGCAAAGGTGAATGCCGAGGGAAGGCTGCTTGAGATCTTAGCTCCGCTCCCTAAGAAACCCCAGCCACCGAAAAACCCTTTTGAGATGATATTCGGCAGGGGCGAAGACATTGAGGAGATGGACAAGGCCGAGTATCAGCGCCGGTTAGAGGAGGCGGGAAAGCTCCGAGAAGAAATCCGTGTCAAGCTTGCGAAAGGAGCGCTCGAGGATACCATCGTCGAGGTTGAGGTGGAAGATGCGGCGGTCCCTACCATAGAGGTATTTTCTGGTGCAGGAGTGGAAGAGATGGGCATCAACATCCAGGACCTGCTCGGTCCTATGATGCCCAAACGCAAGAAGAAGCGAAAGGTACCGGTAAGAGAAGCGAGGAAGATCCTTACCGCCGAAGAGGCGGCCAAGATGGTGGACATGGACGCGGTGGTCTCCGAGGCGATTACCCGCGCGGAAGAGACGGGCATCATATTCATCGACGAGATAGACAAGATCGCTGGGAGGGAGAAGGGATTCGGACCGGACGTCTCTCGAGAAGGAGTCCAGCGCGATATCCTTCCCATCGTCGAAGGGTCCACGGTAAACACGAAATACGGGCCTGTCAAGACCGACCACATCCTTTTTATATCCGCCGGCGCCTTTCATGTGAGCAAGCCCTCAGACCTGATCCCTGAGCTTCAGGGGAGGTTCCCTATCCGCGTGGAGCTAGACGCGCTGGGCAGAGAGGACTTCAAACGCATCCTCGTAGAGCCCGAGGGTGCGCTGATCAAACAGTACCAGGCGCTTCTTGGTACCGAAGGGGTGATCGTTGAGTTTACACAAGACGCAGTCGACGAAATAGCACGGGTTGCAGTAACGGTCAACGAGCAGACGGAGAACATAGGCGCAAGACGCCTGCACACTATCATGGAGAGGCTGCTTGAAGAGATCTCATTTGAAGCACCTGAGATGCGCGGCAGGACGATAAAGATCGATAGGGATTACGTGAAGGCGCGCATGGAAGGTATATGGTCAGACGTGGATCTCAGCAGATACATCTTGTAGCCGGGTAAGGGGGACGTACCTATGGACAAATTGCTGGAGAAGACCAGAAGGGTAAACAGGCTCTTGCAGACTTCGGCCGGGCTGCCGGTGGATTTTCACGAGATGGCAAGAGTGCTGAGTGAGGTGATAAAGGCCAACGTTTATGTGCTGGACCGGAGAGGGAAGATCCTCGGGCACGCGCTGCTTGACGAGTTCGAATGTGAAGTGTTGATCACAGAGGTGCTTGACAAGAAGGCATTTCCCGAGGACTTTAACGAAAAACTACTGAGGATCGACCATACCTCGGCCAACATCCCGCAGGAAGGCAGGCGCTGCCTGTTTGCCGATCTCAAGCAGTGCATGATTGAGGGCAAGATCACGACCATCGTGCCGATTATCGGAGGCGGCGAGCGGCTGGGCACGCTCATCCTTGCGCGTTTTGAACGGCAGTTCAATGTGGAAGACCTGCTCCTGGCTGAATATGGGGCTACAGTAGTGGGCATGGAGATCCTGCGGTCAAAAGCCGACATGCTGGAGGACGAAGCCAGAAAGAAGGCGGCGGTACAGGTGGCCATCGGTACCCTCTCTTACTCCGAACTTGAGGCCATCCAGCACATACTTGACGAGCTGCGCGGCTCGGAGGGCTTTCTTGTCGCTTCCAAGGTGGCGGACCGGGTAGGGATCACCCGATCGGTGATCGTGAACGCGCTCCGGAAGTTCGAGAGCGCCGGCGTCATCGAATCCAAATCCCTGGGTATGAAGGGCACATACATCAAGGTGCTCAACGACCGGTTGCTCGAAGAACTCAGGAAACTGAGGTAATGCAGGTAGTTTATGGGACGGTGAGATTAAAGACCGTCCCTTTTAACTTTTTTGGAAAAATTTATTCAGGAAAAGAAGGATTTTCTCAAACACTGTCGAAATTGAGGTTCACTAAAGTGAATAACCCGTGACAAAAGCAAACCCACTGAAAAGTGGGGACGCAAAGCCTACAGGTCTAAAGCCCAGAAAAGGGCCAGGACGGCTGGGTTGCCGGAGGGAAATGTTGTTCACCCGCCTGGTAGTTCAGCCGTATGGCGGGTGGATTTTTTGCGGAGGTGAACCAGATGGACATCACCACCAAGACCATGCGGATGCTGGAGAAGGGGATCGCGTGGTCCAAGTGGCGGCACGACCTCATCGCATCGAATATTGCCAATGCCGACACTCCGGGTTACAAAAGGCGGGATCTGGAGTTTGTATCTGCGCTCGCCCGAGAAGGTGAAAGAGCTATCCGTCTGGCAGCTACTCACCCTCGGCACGTGGCCGCTGTCTCACCGTCAGCAGAGCCAAGAAAAGTGCTGGACAGAAGCAGCGTCCGGGCGGACGGAAACAGCGTGGACATAGAACGGGAGATGGCGGAACTTGCCAAGAACGGCCTTTATTACGAGATGCTTACAAACCAGCTGTCCGCATACTTTGCTCAGCTCAGAACGGTGATCACAGACGGGAGGAGATGACGTTGAAGTTCTTCGGTAGCCTGGATACCAGTGCGTCCGGTCTGACCGCACAGAGGCTCCGCCTGGACGTAATCGCAGACAACCTCGCTAATGTGAACACCACCAGGGGCAAAGGCGACGCGCCTTACAGGAAGAAGTCGGTGGTACTGGCGGAGCGCAGTCGGGCGACCTCCTTTGCATGGCTCATGAGTCGCCTCCCGATCGCAGGGACAGGAGCCGGGGTTCGCGCGGTCGGGGTGGTCGAGGATACATCGCCGGGCAAGAGGAAGTACGAGCCGGGTCACCCGGATGCGGACGAAGAAGGGTTCGTGGAATACCCGAACGTGGATCCGGTCATCGAGATGGTCGATATGATATCAGCGAGCCGGGCATACGAGGCCAACGTGACCGCGATCAACACCTTCAAGCGCATGGTCCAGAAGGCGCTTGAAATCGGACGAGGCTAGGTGGGAGGGAGGTTTTAGGTTGCAGATAGCAGGGGTCTCTCAATCCGCGTTGTGGAAAAAGGCCGGGGAGGCGGTGAGGGGCCAGGAGTTCGCTGACATCTTCGAAAAGGCGATAAGCCAGCTTGAGTCTATCCAGAAGGATGCTCTTGCCGCCTCCCGCAAGCTGGCCACAGGCGAGATCGCCGACATCCACGAAGCCGTGATCGCCGTCGAGAAGGCGCAGCTCGCGCTGCAACTGGCGGTGCAGGTGCGCAACAAGATCGTCGAGTCATACCAGGAAATCATGAGAATGCAAGTTTAAACAAAGTCATCGGTAATCTGGCCGGGGGTGTATTCTACCGATGAGCAGCGTTTCGCTTTCCCGTCTCAAGCAAATCTGGGACGGGCTTGGTGGCAATCGCGTTATTGTCATTGCTGCAGTCGCGGTGGTGGTTCTGGCAGCGGTGATATTCGTCGTGCTCGCTGTTTCAGGGCCGTCTTTTGCCGTGCTTTACCGCAACCTGGATCCCGACGACGCCTCATCCATCATTGAGTACCTGAACGAGCAGAAAACCCCGTACTCTCTCGCTGACGGGGGCACCACCATCCTTGTACCGGCTAAGGAAGCGGATATCACCCGCATCGGGCTGGCCGGAAAGGGCCTGCCCAGGGGCGGCACTGTGGGTTACGAGGTCATGGACAGCGTGTCCATCGGCGCCACCGATTTCGAACGCCGGGTCAACTACATACGCGCGCTTCAGGGCGAGCTGGCCCGCACTATCCAGAACATACACGGTGTCCAGTCAGCCCGCGTACATATAGTCCTGCCAGAGAACAGCCTCTTCATCCAGAAGGCCAGGCCGGCGACGGCTTCGGTGTTCGTGAAACTGTCCCCGCTGACAAAGCTCGACAAAGATCAGGTCTCCGGCATCATGTACCTTGTAGCCCACGCCGTTGAAGGTTTAAGCCCTGAGAACGTGTCTGTCATAGACGTCAACGGCCGCATCCTGTCGCACGGGATCGCGGATGCCTCCACAACAGGCACGGCCGCGGGTCAGAACGACCTGACGCGGGCGTTCCAGACCGAGCTCCAGCAGGGACTTGAGAATCTGCTCGAGAGAGTATTCGGGCCGGGCAACGTGGCCGTCCAGGTAAGCGCTACACTTGACTTTGATCAGAAAGTGATCCAGCGCACGTTCTTTGAGCCGGGGTCAGGCGACGGCCTGGTCAGAAGCGTGCAGGAGCTCGAGGAGACCTTCAGGGGAGAGGGGCTCCCCTCGCTGCAGTCAGGCAGCATTCCCACTTATCAGTCGCCCGCGGAGGGACAGTCTTCGGACTACGCCCGGCGGGAGACTACGCGGAACCTGGAACTGAACCAGATCAGCGAAAAGGTGGTCGTGGCGCCCGGGAAGGTCACCCGGTTGTCCGTGGCCGTGCTCATAAACCGCGATATGTCGTCGGACGAGACGAGGCTGGTGGAACAGGCGGTAGCTGCGGCCATCGGCTCGGACGCATCGCGCGAGGACCAGATCACGGTGTACGGGGTGAAGTTCGATACGAGCCTGCAGGAGGCGATACTGAAGGACATGAACGCCCCCGTGCCGGTCGCTCCGTGGTGGCAAAAGGTGCTCATCCCGTCGCTCGTTGTGTTCTTTGCGCTGGTGGTGCTGTCTCTGCTTGTCATGGTGCTTCTGCGAGTCAAAAGGCAGCCGAAGCTTGAGCCCGCACCCGTCGCGGTGAAAGAGGTGGCCGCCACCACCGACGATATCGGCGTGTTACGGCCCATCAGAGAGATAGAACGACTGGTGCAGAAGAATCCGGAAGGCGTAGCCCAGGTCATTAAGGCGTGGATGAACGAGGATTAAGGTCACGGAAGGAGGCTTGGGGCCTGTGGTCAGAAGGCAGTACACCGGGGCGCAGAAGGCGGCGATCCTTTTGATCTCATTGGGCCCCGAGGTCTCGGCCAGGGTATTCAGGCACCTGGCGGAAGAGGACATAGAGAAGCTTACTCTGGAAATCGCGGCCACGAGAAAGGTCCCCCCAGAGGTGAGAGACTCGGTAATAGAGGAGTTTCGCGATATGTGCCTCGCCCAGGACTACCTGTCCCAGGGCGGCGTGGACTACGCGAAAAACGTGCTTGAGAGGGCGCTAGGGACACAGAAGGCCATGGAGATCCTGCGCAGGCTCACGGCCAGCTTGCAGGTGAGGCCGTTCGACTTCATAAGGAGGACGGATGCCTCGCAAATTCTAAACTTCATCCAGAACGAGCACTCGCAGACCATCGCGCTGATCATGGCATACATGGATACCCCCCAGGCCGCTGCGGTGCTTTCGGCGCTGCCGCCCGAGAGGCAGGCGGACATCGCCAAGAGGTTGGCCCGGATGGACAGGACCGCGCCTGAGGTGGTACGGGAAGTGGAGCGGGTGCTGGAGAGGAAACTGTCGTCTCTGCTGACCCAGGAGTACTCGTCCGCCGGCGGTGTGCAGTCCCTTGTGGACGTACTGAACAGGGTGGACAGGGCCACAGAGAAGAGGATCATCGGGGCGCTTGAGATCTCCGACCCCGAACTGGCCGAGGAAGTGAAGAAACGTATGTTCATGTTCGAGGACATCGTGAACATGGACGACAGGTCGCTGCAGCGCGTGCTGCGGGAAGTGGACATGAACAAGGACCTCCCGCTGGCCTTAAAGTCGGTGAGCAAAGAAGTCAAGGACAAGATTTACCGGAACGTATCCAAGCGGGCTGCAGAGATGCTAGAGGAGAACATCCAAGCCCTGGGTCCGGTCAGACTGCGCGACGTGGAAGAAGCCCAGCAGAAGATCGTCAATCTGATCAGGCGGCTTGAGGAAGAGGGCGAAGTGATCGTCGGGGGCGGCGGAGGTGACGACATCGTTGTCTAGGGTGCTAAAATCACTCGCAGTCCGGCAGGGAGGAGTCATGAGACTGCAGGTGAGCAGCCAGTGCGAATGTCAGAAGGAGGATGAGGCGGCTGCCGCGCGCCCGGAGAACTCGCCCGCGCCTGACGATGCGAAGGAGCGCGAGAGCCTGCGCCGGCAAGCGAGGGAAGAAGGATTCCGCGAGGGTTATGAAGCCGGGATGCGGGCAGCCCGGGCGGAGGCCGAGAGGATCCTCCACGAGGCGGAGCGCGAGGTGGAAGAGGCAAAACGGATTGCCTCCGATATATACAGCGAGTATGAACCCATGATCATCGAACTCGCGGTGCACATAGCGGAACGGATCATCAGGACGGAGATGGCGCAGAGGCCCGAGGTGGTGCTGGCGATGGCGCGGGCTGCAGTGAGCAAGCTGCGCGGAGAAGGCAGGCTGGTGGTCAGGGTGAACCCGAGAGATACCGTGCTTATGGAGGAGGCCAGACTCGAACTGAAAGCGGAGGCGCCGCACGTGGTGGAGCTCTCAGTCGAGGAAGACCCGTCGCTTGAAACCGGGGATTTCATGCTGGAATCGTCCAGAGGTTCGGTAGATGCGCGGATCGCGCGGCAGATCGAGCGTGTGGTTGACGCGCTGCGGGAAGCCCGGGAGCGTGGAGGGATATCGAGTGTATCAACCTGATTTCGTCTCCATGTTTAAGATAGTGGGAGAGACGGATACCATGCCGCTCACCGGCAAGGTCACCCAGGTGGTCGGGCTCACTGTGGAGTCGCTGGGCCCTGCAGCCACCGTGGGCGAGGTATGCCGGCTGCAAAGCCCGGAGACCGGCAAGAGAGTGCTGTTGCAGGTGGTGGGCTTCAGGGGCGAGAGGGTGCTGCTCATGGCGCTCGGCGAAATGGACGGGATCGGTCCGGGCAGCGAGGTGGTGTCCACAGGGCGCCAACTGGAAGTGGGCGTCGGTGACGGGCTGCTCGGGCGCGTGGTGAACGGGCTCGGCAATCCAGTGGACGGGCTCGGCCCGGTGCGCGTGAGCGCCAGGTATCCCATATTAAACTCTCCTCCGGGACCTCTGTCAAGGAGACGGATCACCGAGAAACTGGCAGTGGGTGTACGCAGCATAGATGCGCTTCTGACGTGCGGCCGCGGGCAGCGGATGGGGATCTTCTCGGGCAGCGGGGTGGGCAAGAGCACGCTGCTTGGCATGATCGCGCGTCACACGGAAGCGGATGTGAACGTCATCGCGCTCGTCGGAGAAAGAGGCCGGGAAGTCCGTGAGTTTATCGAAAGAGACCTGGGGACGGAAGGGCTGGCGAGGTCCGTGGTGGTAGTGGCCACATCGGACCAGCCGGCGCTGCTCAGGATAAACGCCGCCCACACCGCCGTGGCTATCGCCGAATACTTCCGGGACCGCGGCAAGGACGTGCTGCTGTTGCTGGATTCGCTGACTAGGTTCGCCATGGGCCTTCGCGAAGTGGGCCTGGCGATAGGGGAACCGCCCACCAGCCGGGGGTATACCCCTTCGGTGTTTGCTGCGCTCCCGAGACTGCTTGAGAGAACCGGGAATACCGAGTCAGGCAGCATAACCGGGTTTTTCACCGTGCTCGTGGACGGGGACGACCTGAACGAGCCGGTATCGGACGCGGTCCGCGGGATCCTGGACGGGCACATCGTACTCTCACGGGCGCTGGCCTCGGCAGGGCTTTACCCAGCAGTTGACGTGCTGGCCAGCCTCTCGCGTGTGATGAACGACCTTGTACCGCCGGAGCACAGGTCTGCAGCGAGCACTTTCCGAAGGTTGCTCGCTGTATACAGGGAGTCGGAAGACCTGATCAATGTGGGGGCATACCAGAAGGGCTCAAATCCCCGGATAGATCAGGCGCTGGCCAAGATAGACCAGATGAACGCGTTCCTGGCCCAGGACACTGGCGAACACGCCGACTTCGAGGACAGCCGTAACCGGCTGCTCCAGCTCTTCTGAAAGGAGGGATGAAGATGAGTCTACTCGGTTCCAGACTTCACAAGCTGCTGTCACTCAGGAAGAACGCGGAGGAGGAGAGGAAACTGGGATACGCGCACGCGCTGAAGGAGGAGGCAGACGCCCAAGCAAGGCTCGTTGAGGCGAAGGACCTCGCCAGCAGATGGTTCGGCAGCACCGGACCTGGCCGGCTGCGACTCGCAGACGTGCAGCTATCAGTGACGATGCTTGAGTCATTCTGCACACTGGCAAGAAGGCGGGAACAGGAACTGGCGCTCTGCCAGCATGAGACCGCGCGCAGGAGGGATGAGCTTCTCGCGGCGACAAGAGAACGGAAAGTGCTTGAGAACCTCCTGACAAGGCATATGTCGGAGTATTTCAGGGAAGTACAGGCCATTGAGCAGAGAGAGCAGGATGACAGGGCGGCGGCAAGATACGGGAGGTGAGACGTGATGGAAATATGTGAAGTGGCCGGTGCGGGGATAGAATGCCGGGCGGGCCAGCCCGGGGACGACAGCAGTCCGCAGAAGATACAGGACGTATTTGCCGCGCTGCTGGCTTCGCTGGTAGAGTCCCTCGAGACCCCTGCCGTTGAGCCGCCGCAGGTGCCAGAGGTCGGGCACGACACGGAGATTCGAACCTGCCTGGTGTGGCCGATGGAGCGGACTTCTCTGCAAGCGGGGCCGCCGCCACAGACGGAACCAGCGCGCCCTGCTTGCCCGGGACCGGTGCAGGACCTGGAGCCGGCCGCGCTACCGCACCAGACGGCGGATCAGCTGGCGTCAGCGGGGGTGGAGACAGACGCACATATGCCACAAGAACGCGTGTTGACGTCCCGGGTAGAGCGCCGGTCCGCGGTGCACCCCGCGGCTTCACCGCAGGGAGAGGCGGAGTCAAAGCCCCGTGCGATCAGGGTGGAAGGCCTGCCTGAGCAGGCGGAGCCGCCTGCGGTAAGGTGGTCAAGGCCGCCCATCACGACACGACACGCGGAGCCCGATCCACCAGCTCTCGCATCAACAGGGTCGGGAGAACCGACAGTGAGTATCCGTGAGCAGGCGGCAACAGGCGGACAGACCGAAGCCCTCGAGCCGGGCAACGTCCAGGACATCGCGGAAGTGGTGGTGGAACGGGTGCGGCTTTTCCGAACACAGGGCACTCAGACCATGGAGATACAGCTGAAGCCCGAGCGGCTCGGCAAACTGCTCGTTCTGGTATCCGTGGACGAGCAAGGGGTATCGGCGTATCTTAAGGTGCAGAACCCTGAGGCGCGGGCGCTGGTGCAATCGCACCTGGCAGAGCTCCGGACCGCGCTGGCAGAAAGAGGCATGACCGTGCTGTCTCTCGTGGTGGGCGACGACTCGGCGGGTACAGGCAGGGATCGGATAAGCAACGATAGGAGATACCAGGAAGACAAAGGCGCTGCGTTGATTCAAAGATTGAAGCGCACGGGCTACGTCCCCGTCAGGGCAGCGACCGCGTTTGATTGCAGGGTGTGAAAGGAGGTGCGAACGTGCGGGTAAATGCCACGGATCAGAGTAGCGCGACCATGCAGTGGAGCGAGTTCGGGGGTACAGAATTCCTGCAGCTTTTCGCCGCGCAGATGCAGAACCAGAACCCCCTTGAGCCCATGAACGGCAGGGAAATGATGACCCAGATGGTGCAGATGACGACCCTGTCCGAGACCAGGCAGATACGCCAGCTCCTTGAGATGATCGCTCAACAGCTTGTACTGGGGTGGTCCACGTGCCAGACAGGATCAGAATAGGGGATCTTCCTGAGATACGGCCAATAGCGCCGAAGCCTTCGACCGGAAGGCCCGGACCGACCGGGGAGTTCTCCAGCATACTGCAAGAGAAAGTCAAAGAGAGCGAACTTAAGATCTCAGCCCACGCAGGGCAGAGACTGGCTAGTGCGGGCAGGACCCTGACGGACAGGGACATGCAGAGGTTGTGCACAGCCGTCGACCTGGCAAGGCAAAAAGGCTGCAGGGAGTCCTTGGTTATCATGGATGACCTCGCGCTGATAGTGAGCGTGAAGAACCAGGTGGTGGTCACCGCTATCAGCACGGAACGGATGAAAGAGAACGTGTTCACCAATATAGACAGCGCCGTCATCATCTAGCCGGACCCGGAAGGGAGGCAGCCGGTTGTCCAACTGACAGCGGAGAACCGTGACGGCAGCTTACCTGGGAGGGATATTGACCAAATGATGCGCTCAATGTTCGCCGGTGTGACCGGCCTCAGAAACCACCAGATCCGCATGGACGTGATAGGCAGCAACATCGCCAACGTTAATACCATTGGTTTTAAGGCCTCACGGGTGAACTTTCAGGAGGCCTTCAGCCAGACCATCAAAGGGGCGTCCGCTCCTTCCGGAAGCCGGGGAGGCACGAACCCGCAGCAGATAGGGCTCGGCATGACTATCGCGGGGGTGGACGTGCTTCACACGCAGGGCAACCTGCAGCCGACGGGTCTCATGACGGACCTGGCCATCGAGAGGAGCGGGTTCTTCATCCTAAGGGACGCCTCGGGGTTCTCCTACACGAGGGCGGGCAACTTCGACCTTGATGCAGATGGTTATCTCACGGCTACGGGCGGCAGGAGAGTGCAGGGCTGGATGGCGCAAAACGGCATCTTCGGAGAGAAGAACCAGAACACCCTGACGAACCTCAGGATCCCCGTAGGAGAAGTTATCGGCGCCCGCGCCACTGCCAACATGACGATGGCGAACAACATCGACGCGCGGGAGCCCGTCGGCACCGCTCTGGTGAGAACCATCGACGTGTACGACTCGCTCGGCAACTCGCATTACCTGGTCATCACTTTCGAGAAGACCGATGTCAACGAGTGGAGCTGGCAGGCTGAGTGGAACTCGGGCGTAGTGGGCAGCGGGAGCCTTAAGTTCACCACGGAGGGCAAGCTGAGCGCGGTGCTTGGCGACAGCATCAGCTTTACCCCGGAGGGCGCGAACCAGGTCGACATCACCATCGACTTCAGCCGCATCACCCAATGCGCTTCCGGATCGTCGGTGGCGGTGATCGACCGTAACGGAAACAGCATGGGTACCCTGGAAGGATTTACAATAGACTCAAGCGGAGTGATTACCGGCGTATACTCCAACGGTCTGACAGAACGCCTGGCACAGGTCGGGCTGGCGTCCTTCGCAAACCCGGGCGGCCTGATGAAGCGAGGCGAGAACACGTACGAGGCGAGCAACAACTCCGGCATACCGCAAATCGGTGAGGCCGGGACCGGAGGGAGAGGCACTGTGGCCCCGGGCGCGCTGGAGATGTCCTCCGTGGATTTGTCGCTTGAGTTTACGAGTATGATAGTGACGCAGCGCGGGTTTCAGGCAAACTCCCGGATCATCACCACGTCCGACGAGATGCTCCAGGAGCTTGTGAACCTGAAGAGGTAGATGAGAAGAAGGGGTGAGCAGGGTGATCTACGTCACCAAGCTTGACGGAAGGCCGGCGGTGCTGAACGCAGAGCTCATAGAGTGCATCGAGTGTATCCCCGAAACGGTGGTGTGCCTTACCAACGGAAGGCGGGTCATCGTCCGCGAAACCGTCGAGGAATTGGTCAATGCTGCCATCGACTACAGGCGGCGGACCCTGCTCCCCCTCGCCGGACGCATCCGGGTATCGAGGAGGCCTGAAGACTGATGGATTTTGCGTCCCTTATTGGAGTCATCACCGGTGTTGTCCTCCTCTTCTGGGCCATATTCATGGGGGGTTCCATAGGCGCGTTCTGGCACCCCCAGTCTCTCATGATCACTATGGGGGGCACGCTCGCCGCGACGCTGCTCGCGTACCCCATGTCCTCCGTTATCAGCGTGGGCAAGGTGCTTAAAAATGCGTTTGTGAGGAGGAACGGGGACCCTTCGCACATGCTGAACGTGATCGTGCAGCTGTCCAAGAAGGCGCGGCGCGAGGGGCTTCTGGCGCTTGAGGAGGACACTGAGTCCGTGGAGGACCCGTACTTCAAAAAGGGGCTGCAGCTGGTGGTGGATGGCACCGACCCGGAGCTTTTAAAAAACATCCTGGAGACGGAGATCGCGTTCCTTGAGGAACGCCACAAGGCGGGCCAGACCATGTTCGAAACGATGGGCAGCCTCGCTCCTGCTTTTGGCATGATCGGGACGCTCATCGGGCTCATCCAGATGCTCAAGAATCTGAGCAGCCCCGAGGCTATAGGACCGGGCATGGCGGTAGCGCTGGTCACCACGTTTTACGGGGCGCTGCTTTCAAACCTCCTGTTTTTACCCATCGCGGCCAAACTCAGGATGAGGAGCGCTGAAGAAGTGCTGTACAAAGAACTCATACTTGAGGGGGTACTCTCCATTCAAGCGGGGGACAACCCCCGCATCATCGAAGAGAAACTGAAGGCGTTCCTCTCTCCGACGCAGAGGCAAAAGATGGAACGGGCGGAGCAGAGAAAGGCAGGTGAACAGGCCTATGAGGAGAGGCAGGCGGCGGGATGACCGGACGCAGGTGGCGTCCTGGCTGACAACTTACGGCGACTTGGTGACCCTGCTTCTAACGTTCTTTGTATTCCTGTTCGCTTTCTCCACCATAGACGCGAGGAAATTCAGGGAAACCGCGCTCTCTCTCCAGGGCGCCCTGGGCGTACTGGACGGGGGGAAGAGCCTTCGCACCGACCCGTACATCGATCCTGAAGAGGGCTCCCTGTACCAGGAAGAGGGCGAAGCCGAGGAGGACCTGGAGGACAGAAAACAGCTCGAGGAACTCAGGGAAAAACTGGAGCAGCACATAAGGGACAAGGGGCTCGAGGCGGTGGTGGTCTCCGCGACGGAAGAACGCGGCATCATACTCAGATTCTCAGACAACGTGCTGTTTGACCTGGGCTCCGCGGACTTAAAACCCGAAGCGCGCAGGATCCTTTCGGATCTTGCCGATCTCATCCGGGAGATCCCGAACCACGTACGCGTCGAGGGGCATACCGACAACCTGCCAATACATACGGAGAAGTTCCCGTCCAACTGGGAACTGTCTACCGGCAGGGCCTCTACGGTGGTGCGGTACTTCGTGGAGGAGCATGGGCTGGCGCCCGAGCGCCTGTCGGTCGCGGGTTACGGTGAGTACCGGCCGCTCGTTGACAACTCCACCGAGGCGAACAGGAGACTGAACAGGCGGGTAGACATCGTGCTATTAAGACTTGGATTGTCCAAATGGGAACCTGGAGGGGTAGTGCCGTGATAAAGAAGATGGTGATACTTGCAGTGATCGCAGCAATACTCGGGGGTGGGTGCTACTTCGGCTGGGTGTACTACCAGAAGGCCCGGAGCGCGCCGCCAAAGCCGGTAGTGATCAAAGTAGGGGACTTTGTAACAAACCTATCCTCTGACAGCCGGAGGATGATCAAGGTGAGCCTTGAGGTCCGGGGGGAGAGCGCCCAGGTGGCAAAGCAAATCAGCAAGGAGAACGCACAGGTCCGTTACCTCGTGCTCTCGGTGCTCCGGTCGAAGACCTTGGAAGAGGTATCGGTGCCGGGAGGCATGGAGCGATTGGCCGAGGAGGTCCGGGCTGAACTCAACGCCTTCCTGGGCAGCGGGAAGATCTCCGCGGTATATTTCACCGAGTTCGTTTTGCCCTAGACGGAGGGATAACAGTGGAACTGGTCACCGCCAGAGAAATCGACAAGCTGCTCGCGACCGTCGCCCAGCAAAAAGAGTCGGCTGGCCCGAGGATCAGGAAGTATGACTTCAAGAGACCGGACAAGTTCTCCAAGGACCAGATGCGCGTGCTGGAGCTTCTGCACGAGAACATGTGCCGCATGCTCACGGCGTTTCTTTCCGGCCGGCTGCGCACGACTGTGCAGATACGCGTGACCTCCGTCGAGCAGTCCAGCTTCGGCGAGTTCATCCAGGATATACCCAATCCGGGCGTGATCACCATCCTGAACCCTTCCCCGCTGCCCGGGGCGATACTCCTTGAAACCAGCCCGTCGGTGGTGTTTCCCATGATCGACCGGCTGTTCGGGGGCACTGGCAGCATGGCGGAGGTGCCTCGGGCGGTTACCGAACTCGAGGTGGCCGGTCTCAGCAAACTGTTTGAAGGTATCACGCTCATTTTTAAGGAAGCCTGGCAGGGGGTTATCGGGCTTGACCTGTCGATTCAACGCATTGAGACCAACCCGCTGTTTGCGCAGGTCAGCTCTGCCAATGAGATCGTGGCGGTGGTATCGCTTGAGGTCCGCATCGAAAAGCACGTGGGGCTCTTCAACTTCTGTCTACCACATGTCACCCTTGAGCCCGTCCTGCCCAAACTCAGTACCCACCAGTGGCTGACGGGCAAGCGGGATACAGCCAGGAAACAGCATGACAGCATCCGCCGGTCTGTGGAGGACGTGAGCCTTGAGATCACGGCAGTGCTCGGGCGGTCACACATGAAGGTAGGGGAGTTCATGGGGCTTTCTGAGGGAGATGTGCTGGTGCTGGAGGCTAGGGTAGGGGACAAGATCCAGCTGCTGGTAAGCGGAAAGCCCAAGTTTGTGGGTTACCCCGCAAGAGTGGGCAGGAGGCTTGCTGTGGTCGTTTGTGATGAATAGGAGGGGTCATCTTGTCTGAGAACGGGAAGGAAAGAGTGACAGAAATTCAGAAGGCGGAGTTCCCCGAAGTGGAGCGGAGGCTTCCGTCCGGGCAGGTACAGAAGATCGACCTTCTGTACGATGTTCCGCTCGAGGTGACCGTGGAGATCGGGCGCACCAGGCGGCTGCTCAAGGAAGTTCTAGGGTTCACGCAGGGCTCCGTGGTTGAGCTCGAGAAGAGCGCCGGGGATCCGGTAGACGTGTTCATCAACGGCCGGCTGGTGGCGCGGGGCGAAGTTGTGGTCGTGGATGAGAACTTCGGCGTTCGCATCACGGAGGTTGTCGGAGGCGGCCGGGATGCAAACGGCGGGGCCGAGCAGGGGGTCGGGTCGTGACCACACAATCCGCATGGCAGCTGGTGCAGCTCTTCTTCTACCTGATAGTGTTCGCCGTGCTCGGGCGGCTTGCGCTGGTCTGGTACGGTAAGAACAGGCTGGGCGCGTGGGGAGGGCGCCGCATGGTACTGGTCGAGACCCTGCCCCTTGGCCCGAACCGCCTGCTCTGCCTCGTTCGGGTACACGACCGGTTTCTGCTTTTGGGCGTTTCAGAACAGACCGTGAACGTGCTCCGTGAGTTTGACCGGATACCCGAGCCTGAACAGGACAGAGAATCGTACGTTACCATATTCTCACAGCTTTTAAAGAGGGGAAAGTCATGACCCGATACATTGCTGCTACAACCGCATTGGTGCTGCTTTCGTCGCGTAGGGGGCTGGCTCAGCCACTGATCCAGGTGACGGGACTCACTCCGGAGGGCACTCCGGAGGGGCTTTTGACCCTCCAGCTGCTCCTGCTTTTGACCGTGCTCACACTGGCCCCTTCTTTATTGATCCTGACTACCTGTTTCACCAGGGTCATTACCGTGCTCGCGTTTGTCAGAAGCTCGCTGGCGACACAGAATATGCCGCCCAACCAGGTGCTTATCGGTATCGCGCTTTTCATCACTTTCTTTGTGATGGCGCCCGTGTGGACGCAGGTGAATCAGCAGGCAGTGCAACCATACGTACGCGGGGAACTGAGCCAAGCGGAGGCCGTAAGGGCGGGCATGGTGCCCATAAGAGAGTTCATGCTGCGCCAGACGCGCGAGAAGGATCTGGCGCTGTTCGCGGGCTTTGCCGGTATCGAGCAGGTATCTGACACCTCCGAGCTGCCGGATCACGTTGTCATACCGGCGTTCGCAATCAGCGAGCTGAAAACCGCCTTCCAGATGGGGTTCATGGTGTTCCTGCCCTTTCTGGTACTTGACATGGTGGTGGCGAGTTTGCTCATGTCCATGGGCATGCTCATGCTTCCTCCCATGATGGTCTCGCTTCCTTTCAAGATCCTTTTGTTCGTGGCTGTGGACGGGTGGTACCTGGTGGTGAAATCGCTGCTTTTGAGCTTCCGGTAGAGGAGGAATTGCGCGTGACGGAGGACCTGATCCTGGCGCTCGGAAGACAGACAATCATGACGGTGCTGGTCACCGTCGGACCGCTCATGCTGCTCGGGCTGGGCATAGGGCTCCTAGTCAGCATTTTTCAGGCAACCACCCAGATTCACGAGCAGACGCTGGCGTTCGTCCCGAAGATACTGGTGACCTTCCTTGGGCTTTTGTTCCTGGGTCCGTGGATGCTGACCACCCTCAGGGTGTTCGCCGTTCGTATGCTCGAGTTCATGCCCGAGGTGATACGCTAGTGGCAGTCGTCACTTTCGCCCTGGTGTTTCTGAGAGTCACAGGGGTGTTCGTCACAGCGCCCGTGCTGGGAGGTCGCTTCCTGCCGGTTCAGGCCAGGGTAGCCCTGTCCGCCGGCATCGCGTACCTGCTCTCGCAGGTAGTGAATGACGGCCCGGCCGTATCGGGTCCGGTCGAGCTGGTGCTGGCGGGCACGCGCGAGGTAATTACCGGGATGGCGCTTGGGTTCATGGTGATGCTGATATTCGCGGCTGTGCAGCTTGCGGGCCAGGTCATCGATATGGAGATGGGGTTTGGCCTGGCGAACGTTATGGACCCGCTGCTTCAAAGTTGGGTGCCGCTGATGGGTTCCTTCTATTACATTATAGCCCTGGTGTTGTTCATGAGCGTGGACGGCCACCACGTGCTGCTTATGGCGCTGGCCAGGAGCTACGAGGTGGCGCCTATAGGTGGGTTTTTCATACCGCAGGAGACTGCGAGGACAATGGCGTACGCCGCGCGGGAGCTGTGGAGACTCGCCGGCTTAATCGCCATGCCGGTGCTGGGCGCGGTATTTCTCACCACCGTAGGTCTTGGCGTGGTGTCCAGGGCGGTCCCGCAGATGAACATGTTCGTCGTGGGGCTGCCCGTCAAGATGCTGAGCGGTAGCGCCCTTGTGCTGCTATCGCTCCCGGTTGTCATTGGTATCCTGATAAATCGTTTTTCCGGTATGGACAGGGTCCTTGTGGGACTTCTCTCCGCGTGGGGGCAGCGATGATGGAAAACAGGGTATTCTTGATAGACCTCCAGCTGTTTTCAGAAGAGAAGACGGAAGCGCCAACGCCCAAGAAGCGGAGCGAAGCGAGAAAGCGCGCGCAGGTACCGCAGAGCCAGGACTTGTCCGCGGCTTCCGTGTTCCTTCTGGGCATCCTGTGCCTCTGGGCGCTCGGGTGGAGGATCGTGGGGCTTTTGCGGGAGTATGCCCAAAGCGTGTGGGGCAACTGGATCGTTCCCGAACCGGACCTGGTGTCTGTGGGATGGCTCAGCGTTAAGACCCTGGGCTACGCCACGTTGCCCCTGATGCTTGCAGCGTTTGCGTTCTCGGGCGTGGTTATGGCATCCCAGGTGGGGCTTTTGTTTTCCACACAGGCGATATCGCCCGACTTCACCAGGATTGACCCGGTGCGCGGCTTCGGCCGGATCTTCTCCAGGCGATCAGCTGTGGAGCTGGTCAAGTCCCTGGGGAAGGTCGTGCTGGTGGGCGCGGTGCTGTACCTTCACCTGAAGGGGACAGTCAGAGGGCTTCTTTCCCTCGGCGGCTCAGAGGTGGAAATCGGCGCGGCGTACGTCGGCAGGCAGGCGCTGCTGGCGGCTCTGAAGGCCGGAGGCGCGCTGGTGCTTCTCGGCGCCTGCGACCTTGCATACCAGAGGTGGGAACACGAGCGGTCGCTCATGATGACCAGGAAAGAACTGAAGGATGAAACCAAGGAGACCGAGGGAAATCCCCAGATCCGGTCCAGGATCCGAGAGATGCAAAGGCGCATCGCGCGCTCAAGGATGATGGCCGAGGTCCCGAAGGCGAACGTATGCATTACCAACCCCGTGCACTTCGCGGTGGCGCTGAAATATGTGCCGGAGAAGATGCGGGCGCCCCGGGTCGTGGCCAAGGGCAGGGACCTCATGGCCCGGCGCATCCGAGAGCTGGCGCTGTCAAGCGGAGTAACAGTGGTGAGAAATGAAGGGCTCGCTCAGGCGCTTTACAGGTCCACAGACGTAGGCGATTACGTGCCGCGTGAGCTGTACCAGGCAGTCGCAGAGGTGCTGGCGTTCGTGTACCGGATGAAGATGCAGGCGAAGGGGGCAAAGCGATGAAGGTCGCAAGGGATGTGAGTCTGGCCGTTGTGGTCATTCTGATCGTCGTCATGATGGTGGTTCCTCTTAATGCTGTATTCCTTGACGTCCTTCTTGCGCTCAATTTCAGCCTGGCGCTTGTGATCGTGCTTGTATCTATGTACATAAAGAAACCGCTGGATTTCTCGGTGTTTCCGGCGCTGTTGCTCGTCGCTACGCTGTACCGGCTGTCGCTTAATATATCGTCCACGCGGCTCATCCTGCTGCACGGATACGCGGGGCAGATCATTGCGAGGTTCGGCGAGTTTGTGGTGGGAGGCAATCCGGTCGTCGGACTAATCGTCTTCTTAATCCTCGTAATTATCCAGTTCGTCGTGATCACCCGGGGCGCCGAGCGCGTGGCCGAGGTGGCCGCCAGGTTCACGCTGGACGCCATGCCAGGGAAACAGATGAGCATCGACGCGGACCTGAGCGCGGGACTGATCACTGATGAGGAGGCCAGGGCAAGACGGCGCGAAGTGGCTCGTGAGGCAGACTTCTACGGCGCGATGGACGGCGCATCCAAGTTCGTGAAGGGCGATGCCATCGCGGGGCTCATCATCACCATTATAAACCTGATTGGCGGTTTCATCGTGGGGATGGTGCAGAGGGGAATGGACCTCAGCAGCGCGCTTATGCGCTACTCTCTGTTGACTGTCGGGGATGGTCTGGTCAGCCAGATACCCGCGCTACTAATCTCGGTCGCCACCGGCATCGTGGTGACCAGGGCAGCGTCCGAAGATGGGCTCGGGAGCGACGTGTTTGACCAGCTGCTGTCGAACCCAAAACCCCTGGCGGTGGCCTCCGGCGCTCTGTTCCTGCTCGGCCTCATACCCGGGCTCCCGTTCCTACCGTTTTTTGTTATGGCGCTCTCAACCGGGCTTTTTGCCGCGGGCACCTCCGCCAGGGCGAAGAAGGGCCAGGAACAGGTGCGCGCGGAGAGCGAGGCGGAACTTGACGCGTGGAGGAAGCCCGAGAACATGAAACAGTGGCTCCAGGTAGACGCGCTCGAGATAGAACTAGGTTACAACCTCCTGTCCATGGCACAGGCGGAAAAAGGCGGCGACCTGCTCGACAGGGTGGTCATGATCAGGAGACAAATTGCCATGGAGCTCGGTTTCATCATTCCCCCGATAAGGATCAGGGATAACATCAGCCAGCTGAAACCCTCGGAGTACGTGATAAGGCTAAGGGGCGCCCGAGTGGCGGGCGGGGAGCTGCGCCCGGGCTACCTGCTGGCACTGAGCCCTGAAGGCAACCCCGACGACTACGGAGCGGTAGAAACCCGCGAGCCTACCTTCGGGCTTACAGCGTGGTGGGTGCCGGAAGAATCGCGCGCAAAGGCGGAGACGGATGGCCTCACTCTGATCGATCCTACCTCCGTGCTTGCCACCCACCTGGTAGAGGTGATACGCACGCACGCGCACGAGCTGCTGGGAAGGCAGGAGGTGCAGGGCCTCTTGGATATCGTGAAAGAGACACATCCGGCTTTGATCGATGAACTAATACCAGGACTCTTGTCGCTGGGAGAGGTGCAGAAGGTGCTGCAGCGGCTCTTGCAGGAGGGTATACCTATCAGGGACCTGGTCACCATCCTTGAGAGCCTGGCAGATACCGCCAGGGAGTCTCGCGATCTGGTGTACCTGACTGAAAACACGCGCCAGGCGCTGAAGAGACAGATTACAAGACTGTATGATCTTGATACCAAGAGAGGGCTCGTGATCACGCTGGACCCTGATCTCGAGCGTCGGCTCTCGTCTCCAGACGGACCCGACCTAACCCCCCATGAGCTCAGGCACCTTTATACCAGACTTTCAGCGCTTATGGAGGATGTGGCCAGGCGAGGCGAACTGCCCATGATCCTGTGCACTCCGCACGCCCGCCCGAGGCTGCGCCAGATTCTATCAAGGCTCGGGCCGAAGGTCGCGGTGCTCTCATTCAGTGAACTCTTGCCTGAAGTGGAAGTGGAATCAGTGGGTGTGGTGAGTTTGACATGAGCATAAAGCCTGCGGACCTACTTTCTCCGGGAGCGAAGATCGAGGTAAGGGTGGTGGGGGACCTGCTAGAGAGGTTCCATCACTGCCGAGTCCACGCGTTGGGCGACACCTGGTTCACATCGGACGTGCCTCTCTACCAGCGGCACTACCTGTCCATGGAGCCCGGTACCAGGATTAAGATCCGCGTGGTGCAGGAGACCGGAGTGTACTGGTTTTCCAGCGAGGTGCTGTCGGTCATCCACAAGAAGGTCCCGGAGATGAGATGCGTATTACCGAAAGAACTTGAACGTATACAGCGCAGGAATTTCGTCCGCCTCGAGGTGGGATTGCCCGTCAACGTGTCTACATGTGCGGAGGAGGAAGGGGACGAGAAAATCAGTTTCGTGGCCACCACGTTCGATATCTCCGGCGGCGGCCTCGGACTCCTTTCTGACATCCGCCTGCAACCGGAGACGCTGATCCAGTGCCTGATGGAGATACAGGGGCGCGAGGTACGCGCGACAGGACGGGTGGTGCGTTGTGTGCCGTCCGATCTGGACGCAGAGCGATTTCGGCTGGGGGTTCAGTTTGTGGATATAAGAATAAGGGATCAGGACTGGGTCTGCAGATTTGTGCTCCAGAAACAGCTGGAGCAGAGGAGACTCGGGTTGGCCTGAGCACGTGAAGGGGGTTTTGATCCGTGTTATCTTCTGAGGAAGCGGCTAACCTGTGGCAGGTATACAAAAGTACGAAGTCACCCGGCCTGAAGGATCAGATCATCCTGAAATACCTGCCGCTGGTCAGGTACGTGGCCGGGCGGGTAGCCATCACCCTGCCGCCTCACGTGGAATTGGATGACCTGATCAGCTACGGCGTGTTCGGGCTCATGGAGGCTGTTGACCGCTTTTTGCCAGAGAGAGGGGTCAAGTTTGAGACCTATGCGGTAGCCCGAATAAGAGGGGCCATACTCGATGGACTCAGGGCGTTTGACTGGGTACCCGTATCGGTGAGGCAGAGGACCCGGGAGGTGGAGCGCGCTTTTGCGGCGGTTGAGCGCCGAGAAGGGAGGGCCGCGACCGATGAGGAGGTCCGGGAGTACCTCGGTCTCTCCGAGGAGGAGTACCAGCAGCGACTCAGGGAAACCATCGCGACTTCACTTTTTTCCTTGGATGAACTCTGGGGGAAGACCGACGACGAAAAACCCTCCTTAGGTGAGGCACTGGCCGATGAGGCAGCAGTGTCTCCTGAGGAGCACGCTGAGATGGAGGATGTGAAGCGACTACTGGCGAAGGCGATAGACGAACTCCCTGAAAAAGAGAGACTGGTAATCGCGCTGTATTATTACGAGGGCCTAACCGCCAAGGAAATTGCGCTTACGCTGAGGCTGTCTCAGTCGCGCATTTCCCAGCTGCACAGTAAGGCTGTAATGAGGCTCAGGGGCAAGTTGTCGAGGGTGAAGACGAGCATCCTCTAAGGAGGGAGCGGATGTGCAGGGACACGATACCCATATCCGGACGAGCGTGACCAGGAGCACGGAGATAGAGAGAATTCATCGCCTGGCGCAGACTCAGAGAGACATGGCGGGTCAGGAAGCACAGGCGTTCCAGGAGAACGTGCGGGTGGGAATGCAGAAAGTCCGCTCTCCGGGCAGGACGGAGAAGAAAACGGTGCGTAAGGACGGCAAGGAAAAGGGCAGGAAAGGACAGGGAGGAAAGGGCCAATTCCTGGATATCACTCTATGACGCTTACCGCTGGTAGGGCCGGCAGTTGCCAGAGGTGACTGCCCCAATTTTATTTGTCTAACAAGCTGCCCGCTGTATCCACTTGCAGTACAGCACTCGGGTCTTTGCTGTCAACAACTTGTTCAATTACATGTCTTGGCTTCCTTGCGGTTCAATAACACGTCTCCTCTCATGGTGACATGACAATATTGCAGGCCAACCAAACTTTTCCCTTGTTAGAGCAAAGTAGATCCGGGTAATTGGGAGGAGAGTCCCTCACGACCATTCATTGCCGCCACCGACCATGAAAGCAGGGTCATTGTATAGTAGATGAAAAGAGTGGCGCCAGCAAGGAGGTCGGTTACTCACTGGTGCCGTGAGCCCGATGGGGAGTCTGTCCTGGGAGGCACCGTCTGTCGTCATAGAGCACGCGAGGGAGGATCCAAAAGCTCCGGGACGTTCCGCTGGCGTGATAGAGGAGGCGTGCAAGATGAAGGTTTTGTATGAGCGTTGTGCAGCGCTGGATGTGCATAAGCGGACGGTCACCGCGTGTTTGGTGGTGCCAGGGCCTAAAGGTGAGCCCAAGAAGGAGAAGCGGGTATTTGGTACAACGACGCAAGATTTGCTTGGTTTATCCGATTGGCTGTCGGGGGCAGGATGCACCCACGTAGCGCTGGAGAGTACAGGGGTGTACTGGAAGCCCGTCTTCAATATCCTGGAGGGGAGCTTCGAGGTCAGGAAGTGAAGAACGTGCCCGGCCGAAAGACAGATATGTGTGATGCCGAATGGCTTGTAGAGCTTCTGCGTCACGGTTTGATACGGGGAAGCTTCATCCCGCCAGAGCCCATTCGGGTCCTGAGGGACCTCACCAGGTACCGCAAGAAGGCCTCCGAGGTGAGCCGCCCAGGCTGCCAACATCAAATTGGCCAGCGTAGCAACGGACATCGGAGGCGTATCGGGTAGAGCCATGCCTTGAGAGATACCTTTGGGACATCGTTCAAAAGGCAAGACGGAATAAGGTGCCGCTCGGTATGATTGATGGTCTGAGAGTGGCAGCTGTGGATGGTACTGAAGTGTATTCTACCACCAGCAATCGGATGAAATGTCCAAGTTGCAGCAGAAGGGGTTCAGTACTACGAGCGTGCGGTTGTAGTCTCGTATGTTGGAACCCCGCTGGTTATAGGAATACAAAGGATA
>JBFMAL010000012.1:0-64731 GCA_040755615.1 Bacillota bacterium | reverse complement strand
GTACCATGTGCAGGCGTAGACGGGTCAACTGCAGGAGGGGCTCGGTCACCAGCCGTTCCCGGGAGAATGGCGTAAGGTGCCCGAAGCGTACCCGTTCGGCAATGGCGAAAGCGTCCAGGCTATCCGTCTTGAGGCGTTTGGGATGTAGACTGGGGCCTTCAATCGAATTCGCTACGTATACCACGCTACGGATCCCAGCGAGCTTTTGGGTCACGTGCTCGACCAGCTGCAGATCCCAGATATGGCCATATCTGTTCTCATCCCGGACCTTTGACAAACCGTAGCTGGTCCCGCGGTGACCTGTCTCCGTACCTAGTTCTGTACTGTTTCCAGCAACAAAACGAAGGCGCTCCGTGCCCAGTGTGCTGGGCCTCTGTTTTGTAGGGCTGATCGGGATTAACCGAAACGCTCTCCTCTGGAGAGCCTTTGTGCGCCAAGTCCGTCTCGAACCTCCGAGCCACAGGGGGACAGTTTTGGCTGAAGCCGTGTTCGGGTGCTTACCTCGCTTGAGGGACTGGAGGGGTTGGATATGGTGGCTGGTAGGGCGAGGAGCCCTGCTATCGACCTCGAAATGCAGTTTCAGACAGATAATCGAGATTGTACATCTGGCCGCCGTGGTGCCCACGCTGTAGGACCCGGGCGCCAGGCACTCCAGGATGTTCAGATCATGCTGTGGTAAAGGCTTGACGATATCCTTGTCGGGCTGGCGTACATAGACGGTCCTCTGTATAAGGTTGCGGTTGAGCTAGGATAGATTAACACTTCTCGCCGGGGCAGTGCCAAATAGCAGGTAATACTCGAAAGCATAGTTGGACTTTGCGGACAAGGTCATGCATTATTATACTCCAAAACCGAACTCAAAGACTAAAGGATCTTGCAGTTGTTAGGTCCTATTAGATGGAGTGGTTTGCGCAACTTCTGACATCACTGGGTTTTCGCTTTTTTTCGCATTCTGGTACATGCTATAATAACCATAATTAAAAGGGGCAAGGGGAAGTTGCTATGCTTCTGGAGTCATTTCAGTTCGCCACAATACAACTACGTAAGGCTTGTGAGAGTGTGTACGGTGAGGACCTTATTACACTGGCTGTTTTTGGCTCAGTAGGTCGTGGCACACCTTCTTTTGAATCTGATATTGATGTTCTTGTCGTAGCCCGCAACCTTCCCCCTGGCCGGGTAAGACGGATTGATCAGTTTTCAGCAGTGGAAGAAAGAATGAGTCCGGTATTCAGCTCTTTAAAAGAAAAGGGGATTCACACCACACTTTCTCCAGTGATAAAAACCCCTGAAGAAGTACTGGTTGGCAGTCTGCTTTTTCTGGATATGATTAACGATGCTGTATTACTCTATGATAAAGATGACTTTTTTTACGGATACCTGAAAGACTTTTCAGCACGCCTGAAGAAACTCGGTGCAAGAAAAATCTTCATCCGGGGACGGTGGCATTGGTTGCTAAAGCCCGATTACCGGCAGGGAGAGGTGTTTGATATATGAATAATGTCACCCTAGCAAGAAGTTACCTTGAAAAGGCAAGAGTCCGGTTAAAAGTATTGTCTCTGCTTATGCAGGAGGAAGCATATTCCGATGTTGTCCGTGAGGCTCAGGAAGCCGTTGAACTGGCGTTAAAAGGTATGTTGAGGCACATCGGGGTTGAACCTCCAAAACAACATGATGTTGGCTATCTTCTGGCGGAATACAGCCACAAGCTACCCGATGAAGTAGCGGACAGCGTAAATGAGCTTATTTCAATTTCCAAGTGGCTGAGAAAAGAACGCGAGTTTTCCTTTTATGGTGACGTGGACTTTATCCCGACTCTTGAATACACCCGCAAAGATGGAGAAAGGGCGTACAAGGATCTGGAAACTGTCCTAAAGGCCGCGGAAAAAACCATTACTGATTAGGGCAGCGGGCATAAGCCTTTCCTTATTATGATTATGCAGTACTTTTGCCGGTTTTTCCCGTCGTTCCTGTTACATGACCCGGATTGAGATATGTTTGGAGAAATGACAGTTATCTACAAGTGGAAATCAGGAAGCAGGAGCGTGCTGGAACGGCGGAATTGATTGATACGCTCTTGCACGAAGAACTTGAGGCCCGCATAATACTGCGGGCCTATATTCAAGGTAATGAATGTCACCGTCTTCGGTACTGCTCCACAGCGTACGCCGCGTAGACTGTAATGGCGATATCCGAAGATCGCCATACGGGTAGCTCGCGGAGGTGTTACTGCCGTGCGCTATGTGATGATTGTGACCGACAGCACCTGTAACCTGCCTTCCCACCTGGTATCGGGCCTGTCTTTAGTCGTGATCCCTATATACATCATAGTGCGGGGACGGACATTCCGCGACGGCATCGACATCAGTCCTGAGCAGGTGCTTGAGCTTCTCGCCCGGGGAGAGTATCCCCAGTTTTCCCAGCCCGCTCCCGGAGACTTTATGAAGGCCTACCGCAGGGTCCGGGAGTTTGCGGACCCCTCGTGCCCCCGTCTCTCCGTCGTATCTATCCACGTCACAGCGCAGCTGTCGGGAACATATAACGCGGCCACACTGGCTGCCGCCGGGTGCAGCGAGATTGACATCTTGGTTGTTGACAGCGGGACGGGATCCATGGCAACGGGCTGGGTAGCGTTGGAGGCTGCCAGGGCGGCTGCTGCGGGGGCAGACAGGGATTCCATCATCCGATTGGTGCGGAGCGCCATCGACCGAACGGCCATCTTCGTGCTCATTCCCGACCTTACGTTCTTGCACCGTGCGGGCCGCCTCGGCAAGGCGCAGGCCTGGCTCGGAGCCAACCTTTCGCTAAACCCCATTGTCACAGCTCGCCGAGGCGTGCTGGCGCCGTACCGCCTCGTACGCGGCCGCAAACGAGGCCTTGAAATGTTGGTAAAAGCGGCGGTGGATAAAATAGGCAAAGGCGCGGCGGTGCGCGCTGCTGTTGTGCACGTTGCTGCGGAGGGAGATGCGCGAACCGTTATGGGGGCCGTGCGCGACAACTTCTGTGTTCACGAAGAGATGATCCTGCACGCTGCGGCCTCAGTAACAGCGGGTCTCGGCCCCGGCGCGGTCGCGTTATGCCTGCTGAAGGAAGGCTGATGAAAAACAGTGTCAGAAGAAGAGCGCCCCCAGCACGCCTGCGCCAACCAGGATCAGGATAGGGTTTATCCTGGTCTTTGTGGTCACCACGAACGCCAGGACGCCCACGGCAGCGGTGGGCAGGTCCGTGATCGACTTTTTGAACACGCTGACCCCGGCAAGAAAAATCAGGGACACCACCACAGGCTTCACTCCCCTCAGCACGGCGGCTACGTACGCGTGATGCCGCCTCTTCTCAAACAGCGTCGCCAGCAGCAGGACTATGATGATGGAGGGCAGGATCACGCCTAAGGTAGCAGCGGCAGAACCCGCCACACCTGCTACCTTGTAACCTACAAAAGTGGCGGAATTGACTGCGATGGGACCGGGCGTCATCTCCGCTATGGCGATGATATCCACAAACTGCACCCTCTCAAGCCACTGGTGTCTTAACACCGTTTCCACTTCTATCAGGGGAATCATGGCGTACCCACCGCCGAAGCTGAACAACCCTATTCTGAAAAAGGTGGCGGTCAGTTCAAGCAGTTCCACGAGACCCGCCCCTCCTTTCAAGCACCACACCGACCAGGGCACCGCCGGCTACCGCGAGCGCGGGGTGAACCCCGAAGGCCACTGCCAGGAAGGCGGCCAGTGCCAGGATCAAACCTCGCGCATCATTGATCACGCGCCGCGCGACGGATATGCCGGAGGCGACGATCAGCGCCACCACTGCAGGCCGAATCGCACGAAATGCGGCGACGACTGCAGGTAGTTCAAGGTAACGCGCTCCCAGAGCGACCAGCGCGAGGATGATCAAAAACGACGGGAGCACGGTGCCAAGAACGGATACCATCGCACCTTTGAGACCTGCTATGTGAAAACCCGTATAAAGCGAGACGTTCACCGCTATGGGTCCCGGAGCGCCCTGAACGAGCGCGAAAATATCAAGAAACTCCTCATCTTTTATGAGACTGTATCTTTCTACCAGCTCTCTCCGCATAAGGGGGACCATGGCGTATCCCCCTCCAAAGGTGAAGGCCCCGATTACGAAGAACACGCGGAATAGTAGCAGCAACCGTTTCAACCCAGGCGACCTCCAGTCTTAAAAAACTAACTTTAGTGTTTCTCCTGCAAACAACGAAACCCTCCACGAAATCCATTATTGCCAGTATAAGGCTCTGGTTCAGGCGACAAATCTCCAGTAATTTTGTGGGATTTGAAGGAAGATAAGTCGAGTATGTGGAATTGTGTCTGTTAAAAATCCTCAAGACGAAGGGAAAGAGGCGCATGAACTATCTCAACCTGTCCCGTCATGAGGGCGAATGGCTTCCATTTGCACAGGCGGTTGAGGCCGAAGGGGGGAAGAAAGTCCTGAGCTGTTACCAGTGCGGGAAGTGTTCGGCTGGCTGCCCCGTGTCCTTTGCCATGGAGGAACAGCCGCACCAGGTGATCCGCATGGTACAACTCGGGCTTTCCGACAGGGCCCTGAACAGCCCCACCATCTGGCGATGCGCAGGCTGCTTCACGTGCACCACCCGGTGTCCGCGCGGAGTGGACATCGCCGGGGTCATGTCTGCGCTCAGGGTCATCGCTCTCGCAAGAAACGTCCGGACGTCAAGACGCGCCCAGGCGTTTCACAAGGTATTCCTTTCCCTGATCAAGAGGTATGGCAGGATCAATGAGTTCGAGTTGGTGGTAAGGTACAAGCTCGCTTCCATGAACCTGTTTCAGGACCTGGACCTCGGGCTCCGCATGTTCATGCAGGGCAAACTGAAGCCACCACGGGGCATCGCCGGAGTGAGGCAACTGCGCTCTCTGTTCCGGCACGAGAAAGGAGGGAAGAGAAGTGGGCTACGCCTACTACCCGGGTTGCAGCTTACACGGCACCGCGAAGGAGTATGACATGTCTTCCCGGGCCTGCCTTGACTTCCTCGGCATCGAGTACCGGGAACTCCCGGACTGGAGCTGCTGCGGCGCGTCCTCGGCCCACAGTGTCGACCACACGCTGGCCGTGTCTCTTCCTGCGAGAAATCTCATCCTTGCAGAACAAATGAACCTGCCTCTGATGACGCCCTGCACTGCATGTTACAGCAGGCTGCGCGGGGCTCACCATGCGCTCCGTAGCGATCCTGGTCTCGCAAGGAAGGTACTGACTGCCCTTGGCAGTGAGTACAAGGGCCGCTACGAGCCGCTTTCAATTCTTGACGTGCTTTACCAGTACGGCCCCGAAGCCGTGGGGGAAAAGGTCACAAAGAAGCTCAAAGAGCTGAAAGTGGCCTGCTACTACGGTTGTCTTCTGCTCAGACCCCCGGAGTACGCCGACTTCGATGACCCGGAGAACCCGGGCAAGATGGAGAGACTGGTGGAGACCACGGGGGCAAGGGCGGTTGATTGGCCCCATCGCACCGAGTGCTGCGGCGCAAGCCTATCCCTGTCCGATACGAAGCTGGTGGTTTCGCTCGCCACCTTTATCGTGGACATGGCGGCTCGTCACGGCGCCGAGTGCATCGTCACAGCCTGTCCCATGTGCCAGGCGAACCTGGACATGAGGCAGCGCGGGCGAACAAAGTTGCCAGTGTACTACGTTACCGAGCTCCTGGGGCTGGCCTTCGGTCTTGAGCCGAAGCGGCTTGGCCTGACCACGCATATGGTCAATGCCATGGGCCTCCTCAGGGCAAAGCAGCTGGCATAGGGGGCGATACATGTGATACGCATTGGTGTATTCGTCTGCTGGTGCGGCTCGAACATCGCCGGAACTGTGGACGTGGGCAAAGTAGCGGAGGAATCAGCGAAGATGCCGGGCGTGGTGCACGTGGAGCAGAACAAGTACACGTGCTCTGACCCGGGTCAGGACTCTATCAGAAAGGCGATAAAGGAGCATCGCCTGGACCGGGTGGTGGTGGCCGCCTGTTCACCGCGGATGCACGAGATGACGTTCAGGAAATGTGCGGCGTCGGCGGGATTGAACCAATACCTCGTGGAGATGGCGAATATCAGGGAGCACTGTTCCTGGGTACACAGCGATATGTCTGTGGCCACGCCCAAGGCGGTTGACATCGTGCGCCGCGCTGTTGCCAAGGTGAAAAGAAGTGTTCCGCTTTTTCCTTCTACCATACCGGTGGAGAAAAGGGCGCTTGTGATAGGAGGAGGCATTGCGGGGATACAGGCAGCACTTGATATAGCGGAAGCCGGTTATGAGGTGACCATCGTCGAGCGGGAACCTACCATCGGAGGCCGCATGGCGCAGCTGGACAAGACCTTTCCCACGCTTGACTGTTCTTCCTGTATCCTTACTCCCAAGATGGTGGATGCGGCGTCGCACCCGGGCATTCGCATATTGACGTGCTCCGAGGTGGAGGATATCAGCGGTTACGTGGGCAATTTTCAAGTGCGCTTGCGTAAGCGCGCGAGGTCCATAGATGAAGCCCGGTGTACGGCATGCGGCATCTGTATCTCAAAATGCCCCACCAGCCGGGATTCCGAGTTCAACATGGGCCTTGGTACCCGGAAAGCCATATACATGCCTTTCCCTCAGGCCGTTCCCAACAAGCCGACCATCGACAGGGAGATCTGCAGGCATTTTACCGAAGGCAAGTGCGGGATCTGCCAGAAGGTGTGCCCCTCTGGCGCGGTCGACTTCAGCCAGGAGGATCAGGTGTTAAACGAGAAGTTCGGGGCCGTGGTAGCCGCCACAGGCGCCACACAGTTCTCAGTGGAAGCGTACGGCGAATACGGCTACGGCAGGTACCCTGACGTGATCACAGGGCTTGAACTCGAGCGGCTCATCAGTTCCACCGGTCCGACTGACGGGAAAATCCGGCGGCCGTCTGACGGCAGGATACCCAGGACCGTGGTGTTTATAAAATGTGTTGGATCCCGGGATGAAAACAAGGGCTATCCCTACTGCTCCAAGGCGTGCTGCATGTACACGGCCAAGCACGCCATCCTGCTCAAGGAGAAGATCCCCGGCGCCAGCGCATACGTGTTCTACATGGACGTTCGGGCCGGAGGTAAAGACTATGAGGAATTCTACCAGCGTTCCCAGGAAATTGGCACAAGGTACGTGCGCGGCAGGGTATCCCGGATTTACCCACTGGACGGCAAGCTGATCGTGCAGGGCGAGGATACGCTGCTCGGCCAGAGGGTAGAGGTGGAGGCGGACCTGGTCGTGCTGGCCGCCGCCATGGTGCCCCAGATCGACGCACCCGAGATGGCTAGGAAACTGGGCATTTCATATAACCAGTACGGCTTCTTCAGTGAAGCGCACCCGAAGCTGCGGCCGGTCGAGACCAACACTGCGGGGGTATTCCTGGCAGGTACGTGCCAGGGGCCCAAGGACATACCTGAGACAGTGGCGCAGGCCAGCGCCGCGGCGGTCAAGGTGATATCCCTTTTTGCGAAGTCGGAGCTGACCACGAACCCCAACGTGGCCTCAGTAGATGAATCGCTCTGCTCGGGGTGCCTTTGGTGTATGAACGTATGTCCATACAAGGCCATTGAAGAAAAAATCATCACGGAACGCGCGGGGAAAGAAACCGTCACCCGCAGTGTGGCGTCGGTTAATACAGGGTTGTGTCAGGGCTGTGGTGCCTGCACGGTTGCATGCAGGGATGGCGCCATGAACCTCCTTGGGTTCACCAACGAACAGATCCTGGCGGAGGTGGAAGCGTTATGTCTTTAGACTGGCAGCCGAAAATCGTAGGCTTTACGTGCAACTGGTGCAGCTATGCCGGAGCAGACCTCGCTGGAACTAGCAGGATGAGCTATCCTGCCAGCGTCAGGATCATCCGCGTTCCGTGTTCGGGACGGATAAACCCCGTCTTTGTGATCAGGGCGTTCCAGCGTGGTGCCGATGGGGTGTTGGTGGCGGGCTGCCACCCCGGCGACTGTCACTACTCCACCGGAAACATGTACGCGCGAAGAAGGTTTCAGGTCGCACGTAGGTTCATGGAGTATCTGGGGATGGACCCGGCACGGCTTGAGATCCACTGGATCAGCGCCTCAGAAGGGCAGAAGTTTCAGGAAGTAATAAGGAACATGACAGACAGGATCCGGGCAATGGGACCCAACAGAAAGATGAGGGAGATACTATGAACGACTTGAGGGAACAACTCAGAGAAGCTGTGGCTTCAGCCTTCTCCCAGGGCAGGGTCCGCTCGTTCGTTTGCTTGGAAAAAGGCTTTTACCCGTTTGCCTCCATACCCGCCATACTGCACTCAGGGAGCGAAGCCGACCGGGTTCAGCTCGGTCTTTCGGACGCTCCGCTTTTGGCAAAGTATCTCCTGGATGCGCCCAAACCCGCCGGTATCGTCGTCAGACAGTGTGATGCGTTGGGCGTGTCCCGGCTCATCCGCGACAGGAGGGTAAAGCGGGAAGACCTGTATATCGTATCTGTGAGCTGTCCCGGTGTGGTGGATACAGCGAAAATCCCAGTGAGCCCATACCAGATCACTGCGCTCGAGAACGCAGGCGACGCGCTCTTGGTTCACACTGCTCTGGGCCGCACGGAGCTTCCGTGGGCGTCGGTGCTGCTTGACCGCTGCCTGTCGTGTGTGTCAGGGTCGGCGTCTCCCGATGCCGATGTCGTGCTCGAGGGCGAAAAAGAAAAACTGCCGGCGCCGGTGGATTACTCCGGAATCGACAAAGTCGAGCATATGACGCCGGATGAGCGATACGCCATGTGGGAGAAGGAATTCGCAAAGTGTATAAGGTGTTTTGCATGCAGGAACGCCTGTCCCGCATGCAGCTGCAGGAAATGCTCGCTGGATCTGGCTGAGCCGGAATGGCTTTCGCCTGCGGTCACCTTGCCCGAGCAGTTCATGTTCCATTTTACCCGTGCGTATCACGTAGCAGGGCGCTGCGTAGGCTGCGGCGAGTGCGAGCGCGCCTGCCCTGTGGGACTACCTCTTATGAAGCTGAACCGCAAGTTCACCAGGGATATCGAGACGCTCTTCGGGGTGGATGACGCAAGGATACCCAGGGACGTGGAAGTCCTGGGTACCTTCCTGCCGGATGACCCCGAGGAGTTCTGTTAGGAGGTGGACGCGGTGCTGCACATACCCAAGCACAAGCTTTTGAGTTTGCTAGAGCACGCATCGGGCAGCTGGCAGGTGTTCTGCCCGTCCAGGCAGGGCCCAACAGTGAATTTCGGATGGTTTGAAGGCATGGTGGACCCGGACCTGATCCCGGTCAACTCATGTAAGGGCGCGTTCCTTCCCCAGACCGAAGAGCTATTCACGTACCGGGGGACGCCTGAGACAGGCCTTTCGCTCGCAGCCGGGGTCGATGAACAAAAGCCCGTACTGGTCTTTTTCGCGCGCCCCTGCGACGCGAGAGCATTCACGCTCCTTGACAGGGTGTTCCTTGAAGGAGAGTATGCTGATGACCGGTACAAGAATCGTCGCGCCCGTTCGGTCGTTGTTACCGTTGGATGCAAGTCGCCGCTTGACACATGTTTCTGCACAGCCTTTGGGATCGGCCCTGACAGCAAGGCGGGAAGTGACGTATTTGTATATGATGACGGAACCTCCCTCTATTTCGAGCCGCTGACTGAGGAGGGCGCCGGATTCGTTTCTTCGCACTCGGCGTACCTCACCGAGGGCGGTACACCCGTTTCTGTGATGGAAGAACTGCGGCGTGCTGAACTCCCGCTGGCCGGGCGGATATCGGTAGAGGGCATGGCGGAGGCGCTCGACAGCATGTTCGACGATCCAGTGTGGGAGAAGATGTCCGCGCGGTGCAGGGGCTGCGGCGCCTGTACGTACCTTTGTCCCACCTGCCACTGCTTTTCAGTGTTTGATGCTCCAAGGGGCGTGCGCGGCAAGCGCTACAGGTCGTGGGACAGCTGCCAGTTTTCCGATTTCATGCTGATGGCTGGCGGGCACAACCCGCGGCCCACCCGGAAGGAACGGGTGCGCCAGCGGTTCATGCACAAGTTCAACTACAGCGTAAAGAGGCAGGGCGACTACCTCTGTGTGGGCTGCGGCCGCTGCATTCGAGCATGTTCCGTCGGGCTGCACGCGGCGTCAGCGCTTTTTGACTTGAAGGAGGCGGGACGATGCAAGGGCTGTTGATTCCAGGCCTGGCAAGGATCGAGTCGGTCAGGGACGAGACGGCTGCCGGGGATGTGAAGACCTTCACAGTCGAGTTCCTGGACGAAAAGAATAGATTCAGGTACATGCCCGGGCAATGCGCCATGCTGTCCGTCATAGGCATGGGTGAGTGCATGATATCGATCACATCATCGCCCACCCGGGATCGGATGCAGTTTTCGGTGAAGAGGGCAGGACGAGTCACCGCCGCGCTTCACCAGCTCGAGGCAGGACATACCGTGGGGATAAGAGGTCCTTACGGGAACGGGTTTGCCGTCAATGAGTGGCGGGGCAAACGGCTGCTGTTTATTGCCGGCGGGATCGGTCTTGCTCCCTTAAGGTCCGCCATTAATTACTGCTTGGACAACAGGGGGGATTATGGACCCATCCAGATCATATACGGGGCCAGGTCTCCGGGGGATTTATGTTTTAAAGACGAGATTTTCGAGAACTGGCCTGGCTTCCCCGACACGCTGGTACAGGTGACAGTGGATAAGGGGGATGAAAACTGGAAGGGCCCTGAGGGATTTGTCCCGAGTTTCTTAAGACAAGTCGCGCCGCGGCCGGACTGTACGGTGGCGGTAACGTGCGGCCCTCCCGTAATGATTAAGTTCGTATTACAGGCGCTTCTGGAACTGGGATTCAGCGACGAGCAGGTCGTAACCACGCTGGAACTGAAGATGCAGTGTGGCGTCGGCAAGTGCGGGCGGTGCAACATCGGAGACAAGTACGTGTGCGTGGACGGTCCCGTGTTCACGCTTTCTCAGCTCAGGGCTCTTCCCGCAGAATACTGATGGGATGAGGCATGACTTCAGCTTTAGATCCGGCAGGTGATACTATGCTCAGCCGATTTGAGGTGTTGCACAAACTGCTGTCAGAGGAGCTGGCCTGTGTCGATACTGTAATTGGCGAGATACTTGAGTGCAACCACGACCTGCTTAATGAAGCCATTTGTCACCTGCGGGAAAGTGGTGGAAAAAGGTTCAGGCCTGCGCTGCTTTTGCTCACAGCGAGAATATCGGGGACTTCCAGGGAAGCAAGGATCACGGCTGCTGCGGCAGTCGAGATTATGCACATGGCTACGCTGATTCACGACGACATAGTGGACAACGCAAGGCTCCGGAGGGGGCGGCCGACAGTCAACGCCCTCTGGGGGAATAACCTGTCTATCCTCTCAGGGGATTTTATGTTCGCGCGCGCCTTCTCCGCCCTGGCGGGGTTTTACCGTCCCGAATTCCTGGTGAACATGAGCAGGGTGGTCTCTGAAATGTGCCTTGGAGAGATTCACCAGAATTTTCGAAATGAAAGGTTAAGCGTAACCGAGGAAGAATATTTGTTAAGGATCGAACAAAAGACCGCTCTGTTCATCGCTGAATGCTGCCGCCTGGGCGCCATGCTGTCAGGTGCTTGCAACAGTTTGGCAGACAGGTTTTTCGATTATGGCAGATTTATAGGTATGGCGTTCCAAATAACCGACGATCTGCTGGACCTGGGATACGGCCGCTCGGTGGGAAAGGAGGTGGGCAAAGACCTGGAGCAGGGGGTACTCACACTGCCGGTGATTCACGCCCTGGGCGGAAAGTACGGAGGGACGCTTCGGAAGATGCTCTCCGGGGGAAATATGTCTTCGGCCGGTCTTGATATCCCGAGGATCTTAGAGCTTGGCGGATCTATCGGATACGCGAGAGACAAGGCACGCTCGTTCGCCGATAAAGCCAGGGACGTCCTGATGGGTCTGCCGGAATCCCCTGAGAAGGAGGCGCTTGAGTCGGCGTGTGAGTTTGTTCTGGAACGTCACTCCTAGTTTATCTACAGGAGGGAGAGCGGTGCCGAGAAACAGGATACCCGAGGCGACGATCAGAAGGCTTCCGATTTATCTTAGAACCCTCTCCGATCTGGTTAACGATCAGGTCGATGTAATCTCATCGGCTGAGCTGGCGGAGAAGACGGGTTTCTCCTCTGAACAGATTAGAAAAGATTTGGCCTATTTTGGTGCATTCGGCGTGAGAGGCGTGGGTTATTCCACGTCTCACCTCAGCCAGTGCCTGCGAAGGATCCTTGGACTGCATAAAGAGGTCAAGGCGGTGCTAGTCGGCGCTGGACACCTGGGCACTGCGCTCGCGCGTTACAACATCACCCGGCATAAGGACGTGAGGATCACCGCGATCTTTGACTCGGATCCGCAAAAGACAGGGCATAACATTGAAGGCGTGCCCATCAGGCCTATCCAGGAGATGAAAGAGACCATTAAAAGGGAAGGTATAAAGATGGGTATCATCGCGGTGCCGGCGCCCGAGGCCCAGAAGGTGGCACTTGAACTGAAGGAGGCGGGTGTTGAAGCCATTCTTAATTTTGCACCTACCAAGATCGTGCCGCCGGAAGGCACTTTTGTTCAGAACGTGGACCTTACCCTGGAGCTACAAAGCCTCGCGTTTTATGTCAACCGGGAGTAGCAGATGAGCGGGCGGCCCGAGGCGACACGGACTACGCACCTGTTGCACGAAGTGCATGCGGGCTTTATCGACGGATTTCCGATCATCTTGTCGACAATGGCCGGTTGCCTGATAAGCGGGCGGCTCATGGCAACTAGGTCCGTAAATTCTCCGAGGATGAGCCCTTCCATGGTGGCGACGGTACGAATACCTCCCACCAGTATGACGGGGATCGATACGTGTTGTTTCAAAAGCTTTGAGAAGTGGCGGAAATATGCCTCCTCGAAGCGGGACTGCTTTCGCAGTTTGTTGAGGTAATGCCGCGCGGCGATCTTCCTGAACGGGGACGCGGCTTTCATGGCGTCGGTCTGCATGACATCTTCAACCGGTATATCTCCGAGTGAAGTGCAAAAGCCCGTCTTGTAGGTGCCTGCAGTAACTTCGATCGCATCCACGCCTTCGTTGACAAGACAGGCCGACACCCGCAGGGCTTCTTCTTCGGTGAGGCCGCCGGTTTCGAGGTCAGACATCGCCAGTTTTACGACTACCAGGAAGTCAGGTCTTACACGCTTGCGGACGGCGCGGCATACCTCGATGAGGAACCGGGCGCGGTTTTCCGTACTTCCGCCGTACTTGTCGCGCCTGCGGTTGGTGAGAGGCGACAGGAACTGCTGGATGAGGTGCCCGTTGCAGGCGCTGATCTGTACGCCGGGAAAGCCGGCCAGCTGTGCCCTCCGCGCGGCATCGCCAAACGCTGAAAAGAGCAGGTCTATTTCATCAATGGCGAGTTCTCTCGGTGCTGGAAGGATAGGGTCCCGGACGGACGAAGGCCCAAGAGCCGGAGTACCGTCGAACTTCTGGCGTCCACAGTGATAGATTTGGAGTAACGGCACCGTGCCCCGTAAGGAACAGGCTGCGGCCAGTTCGGATAGGCCGGGGATCTGCGCATCTTGATCAACACCGATGACGCCCGGGTAGCTCCGCCCGGATATATGGACGTATGCGCCTCCGGTAATGATAAGCCCGGTACCTCCCTCGGATAGCGCGTTGTATAGAGTGATGAGATGGCTTGTGATGCGGCCGTCGGGCAGGGCCATGCTCTCCGCGGTCGACGAGCGGACAACCCGGTTCTTAAGTAATACTTTTCCAAGTTTGAACGGGGTGAAGGCCTTCATGACACCATATCTCCCCGGGTGAATCTTGTTCTATCCGTTCTACTTTAGACTACGTTTTCCTTTGAGTGGAAGTGAAAAATACATTAAAGGGCGGTCAAGGAAGATTAAGGTTTTTTCTCAAAAGTGAAAGGTATTGTATTCAAGTTTGTAGAAGAACATCAGGTCAGGAAAACGCAAGAGGTGTCCGCAGTTGATCGAGGCTCTCAAATTCTTGAGTCTGGCTGATACGCTCATTGTGCTGGCCAGCATAGTGCTGGCTACTTATGTGCTATTGAGGCTTTCGACCAAGTCGGGCTGGCCGATGGTGCTGGCAAAGTGGCTTGGGCTATTGGCTCTGTTTGTGCTATCGGCTGTCGTTGTTATCGCACAATGGCCGCTGTTTTACGGAGCCCTCGAGCAGCTTAGGTTCTTGCGACCCCGCGATATACTAGTCGCTACGCTGGATATCTCCATCGTCGCGTTTGTGCTTTATAAGTTCTTCATGTTAATCAAGGGCACCCGTGCTATTCAGCTGATCAAGGGCGTCATGGTGCTCTTGATCGCCACCACGGTGAGCCAGTGGCTGGGCCTTGTCACCATCAACTGGGTGCTCAGGAACACCAGGATGATGCTGTTTGTCGCGCTTCCGGTTGTGTTTCAGCCCGAGCTCAGAAGGGCACTGGAGCAGATCGGCCGAGGCAGGTTCTTTGCCAGGTCCATCGTGCTTCTTGATGAGGAGGAGATGGCAAGGCTCATCGGCGAGATGGTACGAGCGGCCGAGATATTGTCCCGGAACAAAATCGGGGCTTTGGTCGTCATTGAAAGGGAGACGGGCCTTGGCGATTTCATAGAGACGGGGATCAGGCTTGATGCAGTAGTGAGCGGCGAGTTCCTCGTCAATATCTTTATTCCCAATACCCCGCTTCATGACGGCGCCGTGATCATCAGGGGAGACCGAGTGATGGCGGCCGCATGCTTCTTGCCGCTCTCCGAATCGCCCGCTATCACCCCGGAATTGGGCGGCAGGCACAGGGCGGCGCTGGGGATCAGCGAGCATTCCGATGCGCTGGCTATTGTGGTATCAGAGGAAACCGGCAGCATTTCGCTGGCACAAGGCGGAAAACTCATCCGTAACATCGACTCGAAGACCTTGAGCGAAATGCTCGGTAACCTGTGCCAACCGAAGCACTCAGACAGGGGTTTTCATTTCTGGAACAGGGGGTAAGTGCCGTCCGTGGAACGCTGGTGGGAAAAAGACCTGACAGTAAAGGTGTTGTCGGCGGTGCTCGCGCTTGTCATCTGGTTCCAGGTCATGAGTGAAGAGAACCCCGCGGTTGACCGTGAGTTCGAGCGCATACCCATAATACTTGAGAACCTGCGCGAAGGCTATACCATTACAAATTTCGAACCAAAGAGTGTGAATATTGTGGTAAGAGGTCAGCGCCGGCTCGTTACGGATCTGGACAGGGCTGATATTCGTGCCTCTGTCGATCTTCAGCAGGCGGCGGAGGGCAGTGAGACGCTACGTGTTGAAGTGTCAGTGCCGAAGGGGCTCACCGTGCTTGAAGTGGTTCCATCCCTGGTCACGGTGGGCCTTGATGCGATCACGCAGAGAGAGGCGAAAGTTAAGCTGGAGGTCATGGGTACGCCTGCGGAGGATTACGTGGCGCAAGCTCCGGTAGCAGCGCTCCAAGAGGTCACTGTAACCGGACCGAGCAGGAAGGTGGCGCAGATCGAATATGTGCTGGGCCGGGTGGATGTTACGGGCGCGGCAGGCGAGATTACCGTGAACGTGCCGCTGGTGCCCACATCGACGCAAGGCAAGGAAGTCACCGGGGTGACACTTTCGCCTGCGGAGGTAGCCGTAACAGTCCCGTTCAACAAGCTGCCCCCGTCCAAATATCTTGTAGTTGAGCCGAGGATCACCGGCGTACCTGAAGAAGGGTTTCGCGTTGTAAGCGTAGACGTGGAGCCCAAGACTGTAAAGATTCGCGCCCCTGAGAGTGTAGGGAGGACGCTGCAGACTATTCAGACCATGCCGCTGTCGGTTCAGGGCGCTGCCTCAACGATTGTAAGGCAGATGGACTTGGTGGTACCAAAAGGGCTCACCAGCATCGATACGCAGAAAGTTACAGTCACAGTTCATATCGAAGAGGATATTATAAAGCGGACGTTCGACAGCATTCCCATACTGATACAGGGCGTCTCTCCGGGACTTAAGTGGGAGATGAACCCGGCAGGTGCGTCCGTTACGGTGGAGGGCCTCCGGAAGATCGTTGAAGAGACGCGCGCGTCCGAGATCGAGCTCTTCGTGGACGCTTCCGGATTGAGGACTGGAGAATACAGCCTGAATGTGAAATACCGTACACCCGCGGGTATCAGCGTGAAAACTATTGATCCGGCGACTGTCGACGTAATGCTATATCCCAGGAATTGAAAGGAGTACTCTGAATGACCAGGCTTTTCGGAACAGATGGAGTAAGGGGCATCGCCAATGAGGAACTCACGCCGGAACTGGCGTTTAAGATAGGGAGGGCAACTGCGCAGGTTCTGAGGAACAAGGAGAAGCAGAAGGTGCTTATAGGCCGGGACACAAGGGCTTCGTCAAGCATGCTCGAGGCCGCCGTGGCCGCGGGCCTTTGCTCAGCAGGCGTTGATGTGGTCTGTGCGGGTACTATCACTACGCCGGGGGTGGCTTATCTCGTGAGGAACATGGGATTTGACGGGGGCGTGGTCATATCCGCTTCTCATAACCCGGCGAAGTATAACGGGATAAAGATATTTGGTTCAGACGGGTTTAAAATCCCCGACGAGACCGAAGACAGGATCGAGTCGCTTGTCGGGCAGGAACAGGACAGGCTGCCGAGACCTTCGGCGGAAGGTATAGGTGTCATAGAACACGAGAGGGAGCTGGTCGATGAATACGTAAGTTTTCTTATAGGTTCCGCGGGCACTGCCCTGAGGGGCCTGAAAATCGTGTTGGACTGCGCCAACGGCGCAACAACCGATATCGCACCTCGTGTGTTCAGAAGGCTAGGTGCCGAAGTGCTGGCGATGAACACAGAACCCGACGGGTTGAATATAAATAAAGGGTGCGGGTCCACTCAAATGGAGCCCATCTGCCGCATGGTGAAGCAAAAGGGTGCAGATCTGGGCCTTGCATTCGACGGCGACGGGGATCGCGTGCTCGGCGTAAGCGAAAAAGGTGAAGTAGTAGACGGCGATCAGATACTCGCTATCTGCGCGATGGATATGATAGATAAGGGAGAGCTTCCGGAGAAAACCGTAGTCGGGACGGTTATGAGCAACCTCGGGCTCGATATCGCGCTCCGCCGTGTTGGCGGCAGGGTGATTCGCACAAGGGTAGGTGACAGGAACGTACTCGAGGAGATGCGCCGGAGGGAACTGGTTCTCGGAGGCGAGCAGTCAGGACATATCATTTTCCTTTCAAGGACTACAACTGGCGACGGGATACTGACTGGCCTTTTGCTCTCGGCGATATGCAAGAATACGGGACGCCCGCTTTCAGACCTTGCGTCGGTCATGGAAAAGCTGCCCCAGGTGCTGGTAAACGTCAGGTCTACAAAGAGCGTTGAGCTGTCACGCTGCCCGGCTACTACTCGGGCGATCGCGGACGCTGAGGCAGAACTGGGAACTAGGGGTCGCGTGCTTGTAAGAGCTTCAGGCACTGAGCCGCTTATCCGTATCATGGTTGAAGGAGACGACGAGGCGGTGGTGAAAAGGCTGGCTACCCACATCAAGGAGGTGGTGGAAGAGGAGCTGGGCTGAAGAAAGTACAACGGATACGCTAATTCAAGCTGCAAGTCAGGTGTTGGCAGATTTAGCCTGAAAAGCGCCTGAACTCGCTCGTTGTTGCGAGTGGACGAGGGTCGGGGTTTATCGAAGATTCGGCGGATGCCCCGCGGCGGATCACCAGCCGTAAAACGTTCCTCAAATCCCTCGGGCGACCGTGGGGACAACAGGGACCGGGTGGCCAGGGCGAGCCTGCGAATGCTCTTTTGCCATGCACCTCTTGGGTACGCATGGCCTGTTTTGTTATATCACAAAGGAAAGAAGGGGAAACGAACATGTGCGGCATAGTGGGTTATGTGGGTGACAGGACTGCGTTGCCCTTCCTGATAGATGGACTGAAGAAGCTCGAGTATAGGGGATACGATTCAGCGGGCGTGGCCATGGTGGATGGCCATTCGGCGCTGGTTGAAAAGTGCGAGGGCCGGATACAGGCTCTCGAGAAACGGCTATTGCAGAATCATTTGGAAGGCAAGGTGGGCATCGGCCACACCCGCTGGGCGACTCATGGAAAACCGTCGGATACCAATGCTCACCCGCACACGGACTGTGAGGGCGAAATAGCTGTTGTCCACAACGGGATCATTGAGAATTATGCCCGCATCAGGGAATTCCTGCAGAAGCGGGGACATGTGTTCAGATCTGAAACGGATACAGAGGTGATGCCCCACCTCATCGAGCACTACTATGAGGGAAGTCTTGAGCAGGCGGTGCAGCGGGCCGCGAAGGACCTCCACGGGAGTTATGCGATGGCAGTTGTGAGCACGAAGGAACCGGACAAGATCGTCGCTGTGAGGAACCTGAGCCCGCTGATTGTAGGATTGGGGCAGGGTGAGAACTATCTCGCATCTGATATACCCGCGCTGCTCAATCATACCCGGGAGACCATTGTCCTTGAGGACGGAGAGATGGCCGTGATCACGTGCGACTCGGTCCGGGTGCTTAGCCTGTCCGGCGAGGAGCGGGAAAAGAAGCCTTTCTTCGTACCTTGGGATCCAGTTCAGGCAGAACGCGGGGGTTACCCGCACTTCATGCTGAAGGAAATCCATGAACAGCCCGGTGCACTATCTGAAACCTTGAGAGGCCGACTTTCTCCAGATGGCAAGGTGGTCCTGACAGAGATGACGATGACAGAAGCGGACGCTCTGGCGATAAACAGGGTGTTCCTGGTTGCCTGCGGTACCGCATTCCACGCAAGCATGGTAGGGAAACACTTCATGGAGCGTATCGTTGGCATCCCGGCTGAGGTGGACCTGGCCTCCGAGTTCCGGTACAGAAATCCAGTTATAACACCCGGCTCTCTTTTGGTCGTTGTAAGCCAGTCAGGTGAAACAGCTGACACTCTCGCGGCCCTAAGAGAAGGCAAAGCGCGGGGTTGCAGGGTCATCGCTATCACCAATGTTGTAGGCAGTTCGGTGGCGAGAGAAGCGGACGATGTGATATATACGTGGGCGGGGCCAGAGATCGCGGTTGCTTCCACTAAAGCCTACACTACCCAGGTAGAGGCGTTGAGCCTTCTTGCCCTCTATATCGCGCAAATGAGGGGACGCATGGACGTTTATGAACTGAACGAATACGTGATGCATCTTAGGATGCTTCCAAGGAAGGCGCAGGAGACTCTGGAACGATGTGCGGGTATGCAGGAGCTGGCGAAGGAACTCGCAGCCCACGACGATGTGTTCTTTATTGGCAGGGGGGTGGATTACGCCTCTGCTCTTGAGGGTCAGCTGAAGCTGAAAGAGATCTCCTATATCCACGCTGAGGCCTACGCTGCAGGTGAATTGAAACATGGTACACTTGCTCTCATCACAGAGGGCGTGCCGGTAATCGCCCTTGCCACGCAGAAAGACGTGCTGGAGAAGATGGTCAGCAACATCACGGAGGTCAGGGCGAGAGGTGCCCGCGTGATTATCATCACCACGGACGATGCAGAGGGACTGGATGAATACTCCAGCAGCATCATTCGAGTTCCCCACACTCATCCTCTGCTTATGCCCGTACTCACGGCCATTCCGCAACAGCTCCTCGCATACTATGCGGCTGTGGAGCGCGGTTGTGATGTCGACAAACCGAGGAATCTAGCAAAGAGCGTTACGGTGGAGTGAATTCCCCATGCTAGGGTGACAGCAGATCATTTTCTGCATATTCCCTTCTTCTCACCCCTGTGTTATACTGATTACAACAGAATAGACTTAGCGGACAGGTGCCCGTCAGGGCTCAATAGGGAATCAGGTGCAAATCCTGAACGGTCCCGCCACTGTAACCGGGAAACCAGAGCAAAAAGCCACTGTTCCCCGTACTCTCCAAACCTGAAAGGGGAATGGGAAGGCGCTCGAAGGTGATGATCCGGGAGTCAGGAGACCTGCCTATCTGCAATGCGGAGTTTACCTTCGAGGGAAAGGGGGACACGCTATGGCCGCAGAGTTTTTCTCCGGTCTCGGTCCGTAAAGCCAAGGTCCTGTTACCCCGGTCCGTCGACACCGGGGTTTTCTATTTCTCCCCAAATTCTAACCTTCTATCAGGAGGGGAAGATACATGCTTGCGCGTTATATAAACCGGCTTCCACAATTAGTAGCGACACTGCTTATACCTGCGCTTTTCGTCCTTGCGTCAGGTGGGTGTGCCCTGAACCGGGCGCAGTCGCCAGTTGATCCTTCGGTCGAGACAGGCGGTTACCCGCTCACCGTTACTGACGATATGGGCCGTCAGATTACCCTTGACTCTGCACCCGAAAGGCTGGTTTCGCTCGCCCCGAGCAACACCGAGATACTCTTTGCCCTAGGGCTGGGGGACAAGGTGGTCGCAGTGGATGACTATAGCGACTATCCGCCTGAGGCTGCCAATCTTCCGAAGGTCGGTGGTTTCTCCAAACCGAGCGTAGAGAAGATCGTCTCCCTGCAGCCAGACCTGGTGTTTGCCACAAGCATCCATGAAGAAGCCGTGAAGCGTCTTCAAGAGCTCGGAATGCTTGCTGTTGTCGTGCGTCCTGGAAGCCTTGATGACCTCCTTGAAAGCATCAAGTGGATAGGACTTGCGACTTCTGCGCAGGAGCGCGCAGATGAACTGATAAGACAGATGCGAAACAGGATCGATCAAGTCCAGTCCAGGGTCTCCCGTATTCCCATGGACAAACGGCCCTGGGTGTACTACGAGGTCTATTCAGACCCCATCATGACCGTGGGACCGAGGACCCTGATCAGCCAGCTAATTGAAACTGCAGGAGGAAGGAATATCGCCTACGATGCCGACGCCGACTATCCCAAATTCAGTTCTGAGACCATCATAAAGAGAAACCCAGAGGTAATCATCTTCCCGGAGTTCCACGGTAGTACCGCACTCACTGTTGAACAGGTCAGGTCACGGGATGGATGGTCGGAGATCAGTGCCGTGAAGGACGGGAAGGTCTACGGTATTGATGCAAATATTATTTCTCGGCCAGGTCCCCGGGCGGTGGATGCGCTGGAACAGCTGGTAAGGATCATCCATCCCGGGCTCCTTGACTAGCAGCCCGCAGCGCTACGAAGGTATAACGCCCAGTTAACACGGGGGGGCGAACAGATGGAAACGGTTGAGCATGAAAGGTGCCGCAGCGTCGCCGGTGGGGAAACCAGGTGGGCTTCCCCACCCGGCTCACACAGCCTGTTCGCATCAGCGCAGCGCAGGAAGTGGAAGAAGCGAGCGATGATCGTGATACTTCTCGCTTCGCTGATATTAAGCATGTCGCTCGCCGTTCGGGTTGGAGCGGTGCACGTCTCGCTGGAAGAACTGGTCGGCATTCTGAGCAGGCCCACGACCGCAGCGGGCACAGCCCGGACGATTATTCTTGACATCAGGCTGCCACGGGTGTTGGCGTCGGCCATGGTGGGAGCCGCCCTCGCTGTTGCCGGCACTACTTTCCAGGCGCTGTTCCGAAACCCAATGGCAGACCCCTATGTGATCGGCGCATCCTCCGGTGCCGCCCTCGGAGCTACAGTCGCCATACTGCTCAACCCTGGTTTCCGTGTTCTGGGAGTAGGGGCCGTGCCTTCGCTAGCGTTTGTCGGCGCTCTTGTGACGGTGCTAGTTGTTTACCACCTGGCCAGGGTCGGACACGCCGTTTCTGTTATTACCCTGCTTCTTGCGGGCATCGCGGTGGGGTCGTTTCTCTCAGCCATCGTGTCACTGCTCATGTACTTTTCCGGGGAGCGGCTGCATCAGGTAGTCTTTTGGCTTATGGGAGGATTCGACGGTGCCAGGTGGTTATACCTCAAAGCCGCTCTCCCGTACTTCACTCTTGGTGTGGCCATCGTCGTTTTCCATACCAGGGAGCTCAATTGCATACTCATGGGAGACGAGAGCGCCAGGCACCTCGGGATAAACGTGGAGCGGGCAAGAAAGATGCTTCTGGCCGGCGCCACACTCCTTACAGCTACTGCGGTATCACAGAGCGGCCTGATCGGATTCGTCGGGCTGATCGTACCTCATGTCACCCGCATGATCGCCGGGCCCGATCATTCTCTCCTGATCCCGGCCTCCGCTCTTGGAGGTGCTGCTTTCATGGTGGCTGCGGATACCCTGGCCAGGACGGTCATCGCCCCGACTGAACTCCCGGTGGGACTGGTAACAGCGCTGGGGGGCGGGCCATTCTTCATCTACATCCTGCGCAGGCGGTTCAAAATGCGCATGTTCTATTAGGAGAACTGGAAGCGGATCGGGCGCGAGGGATCATGAGATCAGAAAGAAGTGGGACAAAATGGCACCAGCGGGAAAGGTTGTTTTCATCACCGGGGGGGCAAGAAGCGGAAAGAGCAGTTTTGCTGAGCGATATGCCGGAGGCAGCGGAAAAGAGGTCGTGTACGTCGCCACTTCGCCTGTGGTTGATGAGGAGACCCGGGAGCGTATCCGGGCGCATCGTTCGCGACGTCCGCAAGAATGGATTACGGTGGAGGAACCGCTCCTCCTAGAGAAGATCCTGCGCGAGCACGGGAGTTCAGGCAGAGTCCTTCTGGTGGATTGCTTGAGCCTCTGGGTCACAAATCACCTGTTGGACAGAGCGGGGATTGATGGAGACCGCCTGTATTCAGCGCATGACGCATCCAGGATCTCTGAGGAGCTGCTCGGTTACTTCGAGTCGGTCGCCACCCTTACACGAAACACTGAAGCGGACGTGATCGTCGTGTCCAACGAGGTGGGCATGGGACTCGTCCCTGACAACCGGCTGAGCCGGGTGTACAGGGATCTGGCGGGCAAAGTAAACCAGCTCTTCGCCGGGCTGGCCGATGAGGTATACATACTCCTTGCGGGCATACCGCTACGCCTGAGATGAGGGATAACCGGTGTTCGGGTACGTTTGGGTTCAGGTGATCATCGCCTTCTTTCTGGATCTCGTCCTCGGTGATCCCAGGTGGCTGCCCCACCCGGTGGTGGGGATCGGCAAAGCCATCCTCTTTCTCGAGAAGCGGCTGAGGAAAGATGAGAGCTCACCGGGAGTTCAGAGGGCTGCGGGGCTCTTTTCTACCCTGGTCATCGTAGCTGGAACATATCTTGCAGTGCTGACCGTGCTTCGCTGGGCCGAGCACGTGTGGAAACCGGCCGGATTGGTGCTTCACACCATACTCCTTTATACCGCCATCGCGGTGCGCAGTCTGAACGAACACGTACTGGCGGTGAAGGCCGGTCTGAAGACCAATCTGACCGCTGCTCGCCATGCGCTTGCTCAGGTAGTAGGCCGGGATACCGCACATTTGGACGAAAGCGAAGTGGCGAGGGCGGCCATTGAGACTGCAGCAGAGAACACGTGTGATGGAATTATCGCCCCCATGTTCTATGCGTTCATCGGCGGCGCTCCCTTAGCGCTGGCATACAAAGCCATTAACACTCTTGACTCAATGATCGGCTACCGGGATGAGCGCTACCTGCACTTCGGTCTCACGGCCGCAAAAATTGACGATCTGGCCAATTACCTACCCGCGAGGCTTACGGGGTTGCTGATGATCGCAGGCGGGTACGTGCTCGGTTATGGTTGGTCAAGGGGGTGGAAGACCATGCGGCGGGACGCGCGCAAGCACGAAAGCCCAAACAGCGGCTATCCCGAAGCAGCGATGGCGGGTATCCTCGGGGTCCGGCTCGGTGGTGTGAATTGCTACCGCGGACGCGCCTTGACGCGACCCCTTCTTGGAGAAGAAGGAGGTACGCCGGCGGAAGAGCATATTGATTACGCGCTCAGATTGGTGCAGATAACCGCGTGGATAGGACTTGGGCTGGGCGCAATCATCCGGGCAGCCGTCTAGGAGGGGATACGACTTGTTTGCTTACCTGCGACAGCTCTTTGGTGCCATCGCACTTCTGACTATTCTCCCGGTGCCGTCGCCTGGCGGACGGCAAACCGGCGATGGGGCGCGTCAGGTGGAGCTGTTTCCGCTCGCAGGCGGGATTATCGGCGGGATCGTGCTCAGCATTGATGTCGCAGCCGGGCAGGTGTTTTCCACCCCCGTCCGCTCCGCGGCAGTGGTCGCGGCTTTGGCCATCGTCACCGGAGGGCTTCATCTCGACGGGCTCGCAGATACGTTCGACGGTATCTGCAGCAGGAAAGATCGCGAGACGATCCTTGGGATCATGCGCGACAGTCGCATCGGAGCGATGGGCGCTACGGCTTTGGTGATGGCGCTCCTTCTCAAATTCGCGTTGCTGCTGGAGCTGGGGGATGACGTCCGCACCGAGGCCATCTTCTTCATGGCTGTGGCAGGGCGTCAGGCGATGGTAGCCGCCATCGCGCTGTATGGCTACGCCAGGAAGGAAGAAGGACTCGGACGCCGGTACGCAGAGGAGGGCGGCGTCCGGCAGATGCGCGCCTCGTTACTCCTCACTGCCTGTCTATTGGCAATCTGGGCCCTCATACGGGCGGGCGACCTCGTGCGAATTACCGCCGTCTTCATCTCCATCTTGGGCGCTCTACTGGCCGCTTGCGGCTTTTCCCGCGGTGTCGCACTCCGGATAGGCGGCATGACCGGTGACGTATACGGCGCGGTCAATGAGATCGCAGAGATATCCTTTCTTTTGCTCTTTGCAGCCATTACGTAACAGCCAGAGGAGGGGACGCATTCGAAAGTGCAGAGATTTGAACACGGCGGAAACGTGTGGGAAGTGGCTTTGAAGTTTGGGAAGCCCGTTGGCGAGATAATAGATTTCAGCGCCAGCCTAAATCCGCTCGGACCGCCCGAATCAGTGCTCGCGCTACTTCGGCAAAATGTGGAGCTTGTGCGGTTTTATCCTCAGCCCTTCGGGGGAGCGCTGAAGGGAGTGTTCGCGCTGGAGCACGGTGTACCAAAAGAGCGGGTAGTAGTCGGAAACGGGGCCGCCGAACTCATACACCTCCTCTGCCGTGTGATAAAACCGAAAAGAGTCCTGATGCCGGTTCCCACCTTTATGGAGTACGAAAGGGCGGTGAGCGCGGTGGGCGGTGAAGTCGATCCCGTACTGATGTATCCCGACGACAGTTTCGCCCTGCCCGTGCCAGACCTCATCAGGCGGATCGGGTTCTCCAGCTACGATCTCCTGGTGCTCTGTAACCCGAACAATCCAACCGGGATGAGGACCTCTCATGATGCGCTCGGCGGCCTCATTGAAGCGGCGCACAGGGCCGGCACCTTCGTGCTCTTAGACGAGTCCTTCGCGGGCTTTTTGCCCGAAGAAAGCGCGGGTCCAGGTGGCTCTGCAAAAAAGGATGCTGAACATCTTTTTGTCCTCCGCTCGTTGACCAAGTTATACTGCCTGCCGGGTCTCCGGCTGGGTTATGGGATCGGACCGAAAGCGGTTGTTGCAGCCATGGACGCCATGCGGGATCCATGGAGTGTCAATGTGCTTGCCCAGCTGGCAGGCGTACGCTGCCTCGAGGATGCGGAATACGTGAGGAGAAGCGTGGCGCTGGTAAGTGAGGAGCGGGCCTCTCTCCTACGTTCGCTCGCCGGCATGAAAGTGATGAAACCCTTCCCCTCGTTTGCCAATTTCATTCTCTGCGATGTCAGAGGAAGCGGCTACCCCGCGCCCCTGATCAGAGACAGGCTTGGTCGCCGGGGGATACTCATACGCGATTGCTCGAATTTCAGAGGTCTTGACCAGTACTATATCAGAGTGGCGGTGAGACTTCCAGGCGAGAATGAAAGACTCGTTGAGGAGCTGCGTCACGTGCTGGAGGAGGAGTGAGCGTTATGCCGGGCAAGGCAATTATGGTTCAAGGCACGGGCTCTAACGTGGGAAAGAGCGTAATCGCCACCGCTTTATGCCGCATCTTCAGTCAGGACGGCTTTTCGGTAGCGCCGTTTAAGTCTCAGAACATGTCGCTGAACTCGTACGCCACAGCCGACGGGAGGGAGATCGGACGGGCACAGGGCGTGCAGGCTGAGGCCGCGGGGATCGAGGCAGAGGCCATCATGAACCCTATCCTGCTTAAGCCCACCGCGGACCACACGGCCCAGGTGGTGCTGCTGGGCAGGCCGGTAGGCCACCTCGGCGCCAGGGAATACCGGGATCTCTACATTCCAACGGTCATGCCTGTTGTGAAGCAGTCGCTTAAGAGCCTGCTTTCCCGGTTCGACATTGTTGTCATTGAAGGCGCCGGCAGCCCCGCGGAAATCAACCTGAAAGAGCGGGATATTGCCAACATGAAAATTGCCGAGCTGGCGGATGCGCCTGTGATTCTGGTTGGGGATATCGACAGGGGCGGGTTGTTCGCATCATTCGTAGGCACGCTTGAGCTGCTGGAGCCTGCGGAGGTCGACCGTATTGGTGGCTTTGTCGTCAACAAGTTTCGCGGAGACCTCGCTTTGCTCGAGCCGGGCCTAGATTTCCTGGAAAAGCGCACGGGGAAACCAGTCCTTGGGGTTATCCCCTACATACACGAGCGCCTCGTGGAAGAAGAGGATTCTGTGAGCCTGTCCGAGCGGAGCGGCGCATCACAGCCGGGCAGACTCACCATCGGCGTGATCCAGGTGCCCCACATATCCAACTTCACAGACTTCGAGCCCCTCGAGGCGGAACAGGGCGTTGCACTGCGCTACATCCGAAACGGGGAACCCATCGGCGATGTAGACGCTGTGATCCTGCCCGGCAGCAAAAGCACGGTGGCGGACCTGATCTATCTCAGGCGTTCAGGATATGACCGCCAGATCGAAGCGCTGGTCCGGCAGGGAGTACTGGTCATCGGCATATGCGGTGGGTACCAGATGCTCGGACAAAAGATCGTAGACCCAGGCAGGGTGGAATCGGACATCACAGAGGTGGAAGGACTAAGGCTGCTCGATACAGTGACCGAGTTTCGGCCAGAAAAGCAAGTAACCCGAGTGCGGGCGAAGGTGGTGACAGGAGCAGGTTTCTTAAATGAGATCCTTGGACAGGAGGTAGAGGGGTATGAGATCCACATGGGGATCACGAGCCTGTGGCCAGGTTGCAAACACTGGCTCTCCATACAGCCTTCAGGGGAGGCCGAGGGGGCGGTGTGCGAGAACGGGCGGGTATTCGGCACCTACCTTCATGATATCTTCCATAACGAAAACTTCAGGCACGCGTTCTTAAACGCGCTGTGCGCGCGCAAGGGTGGAGCCTTCCGGGTACCGAGGGGAGAGCATCATCGCCAGGTCAGGGAACGAAAGCTTAATCGCCTTGCTGAGATCGTCAGGCAGCACACAAATCTGAATCTCATTTACGGCCTGCTTCACGTGGCGCCCCGCTAACCATGAAAGCCGAGTACGTCCTATTCGATCTGGATGGAACGTTATATGATTTTGCGGGATTCTCTGACCTTGCACTTAGGGACGTTCTCCGTACTTACACGCCCGTATCCGGCGATCCCGAGGAGGCCAGTGCACTGATTGCAGCCGCATTCTGGAAGGGATTATTCGTTCACGCTGCACCTGCCCGTTCCGGCGCCTGCTTGAGCGCTTATGAGATGCTTGAATCGATCTTCGCTGGCGCCCTCTTGGATTCAGGCGCAAGCTCAAGTCTTGCGCAGGCGATGACAAGGAGATGGTTTCAATCGTTCTTTTCGAGCATCAGGCCATATTCCGGGGTGCTGCCGCTGCTTCAAACACTCAAATCAGCCGGCATCGGCTGCGGGATAGTCAGTAACGGGCCCGAGGAGCTTCAGATGCAAAAACTGGAGGCACTGGGAATCGCCCAATACTTCGACCGGAGGTCGCTCGTGTTTTCTGAGAGGTATGGTGCGGCAAAGCCCGATCCGGCGATCTTCCTTGAAGCAGTGCGCGCTCAGGGCTCTTTGCCAGAAAAGGGTATCTATGTGGGGGATTCCCCTGTTACAGATATCTCTGGTGCCCTGGAGGTCGGTCTTTGTGTGATCTGGCTGAACCGCTACGGGCTCGCCGCTCCGGCTGCGGTACAGGGCAGGGTGTACGAAGCGGCCAGTTTTGACGAGGCGGCCCGGCGTGTAATGCTACTTTTGTGAACTTTAAGAATGGAGGCGACGTGACAAGTGTATGGCCGGGCCCAAGCCCCCGGTACCTGCGGTGAGCTGGTACAGGGGCGGCTGGACGGTATCGATTTCATGGTGACATGTCCCGTGGACCTCTGGTCGTGCGTGGAAGTCTCTGTCGACTGCAAAAGAGCAGGCAGGAGGGAGTACACGAGCCGCACCAAGGCCGGACAGGCAGTGGAGTGTACACTGGCTCGGCTTGGACAGCCAGGCCGCGCGTTCAGTTACCGTGTGGCCTCGAGCATCCCCGTGGGGAAGGGGATGGCATCAAGCTCCGCGGATATCGCTGCTGCGTGCGTGGCAGCAGCCCGGGCCCTGGGAAAAGCAATCAGCGCGGAAGAGGTGGCGGACATAGCGCTATCGATCGAGCCTACCGATGGGCTCATGTATCCTGGGATAGCCCTTTTTGACCACCGCATGGGCAGGATCCGCCGGACGCTGGGATGCGCGCCGCCCATGGACGTTATCATCGTGGATCCTGGAGGCACTGTAGATACTCTCATGTTCAACCGCCGTCCCGATCTGGCTTTCTTGAACCGGAAGAAAGAGCGGGAGGTGGAGGAGGCGCTTTCACTGGTAGAACAGGGCGTGATACGGGGGGACCCAGAACTGATCGGTTGCGGGGCTACACTGAGCGCCATGGCCAATCAGGGGATCCTCGAAAAGCCAGCGTTGGACAGGTGCATACGAATGGGACGAGAGCTGGGAGCGGTCGGTGTGAACGTGGCTCACAGCGGCACTGTGATAGGGTTGCTCTTTGACAGGCGTAATGGACCGGGTCCGGACGCGGTCCGCTATGCCAGCGGCAAGCTTAATCTACCTGTGATGAAGGCGTCGATTATCGGCGGAGGAGTAAAGTAGGCAGGGAGGAAACGGAATGAGACTGAGCATTGAACGTACCAGGGAGAGGATAGGCGACCTTCACGTGGACGCGATGGAGCGAGCAAAGGCTCGCCTTGACAGTCTGACTAAACCCCGGGGGAGCCTTGGAGTTCTTGAAGAACTCGCCATACGGCTTTCAGGCATCACGGGACGGGTGCTGCCTGAAATTCACCAAAAACTTGTGGTTATTATGGCTGGTGACCACGGCGTTACGGCGGAAGGGGTCAGCGCCTTTCCCAGCGAGGTAACAGCGCAGATGGTAATGAACTTCGTAAACGGGGGCGCTGCCGTCAACGTCCTGGCCAGGCACGCGGGTGCCCGGGTGTTGGTAGTTGATATGGGAGTCAAGTCAAACCTTGAGTGTGCCGGCGTGCTCCCAGTCAGAGTTAGGCCCGGGACGGACAACCTTGCGACAGGCCCGGCGATGAGCAGGCAGGAGGCCATCGAGGCCGTGGAACGTGGTATCTGGGTGGCGGAGAGGGAGATCAAAAGTGGCGCGGACCTTGTGGCTACGGGTGATATGGGGATAGGAAATACCACCCCAAGCAGCGCCATACTTGCGGCGTTCAGCGGCCTTCCGGTGAAGAGACTGATCGGGCGGGGCACGGGTATAAGCGATGAACGGTTGTCACGGAAAGTGAGCGCGGTGAGCAGAGCGCTTTCCGTAAACCGCCCCGATCCGAGGGATGCAGTCGATGTTCTGCACAAGGTGGGCGGGCTTGAAATTGCGGGACTGGCAGGAGTTATTCTCGGATGCGCGGCGAACAGGGTACCGGTCATCATCGACGGGTTCATATCGGGGGCAGCCGCTCTTGTCGCAGCAAAGATCGAGCCCAGGTCGCGCCAGTTCATGATCGCGTCACACCTTTCCGAAGAACCGGGCCACAGGTATATGCTTGAGATGCTGGATCTTGAACCCATGCTCCGGATGCGAATGCGGCTCGGAGAGGGAACTGGCGCAGTGCTGACCATGCACCTTGTCGAGGCGGCATGCAGGATCATATCTGAAATGGCATCGTTTAAATCTGCGGGCGTGGCAGGCGCCTTGAGCGAAGAGGAGGGATCGGCAGATCCATGAAATGCGTTCGTTTCTTCTGCTCATGGAGCGGGGGGAAGGATTCCTCTCTTGCGCTCTATCACGCTGTCAGGGAAGGCGGCGTGCTGTCTGCGCTGGTAACTACCCTGACAGAAGACGGCACGAGAACCAGGTCGCACGGCCTTCCGGTGAGGCTCATAAAGGCCCAGGCGGAAGCCCTGGGTGTTCCGGTGATCACGAGGCCCACATCGTGGAACGATTACACCCGCGCGTTTATTTCCATACTCGAAGCACTGAAAGAGAACGGGATAGAAGCCGGCGTATTCGGTGACATAGACCTTGAAGCACACCGGGATTGGATCGAGACCACGTGCCTGTCTGTGGGCATTCAACCGTGTCTGCCGCTATGGAAGAAGCCCCGGCATGCGTTACTTCATGAGCTGAACGGATTGGGCTTTAAGGCCCTGATTGTTGCTGTCAAAGATGGAACACTGCCAAAGAGCTTCCTCGGGAGAGAACTAAACAGGGAGACGTGCGCAGCACTCGGGTACCAGAGGGTGGACATCATGGGCGAGCAGGGGGAATTCCACACGGTGGTCCTGGATGGTCCCATATTCTCTTATCCTCTTTCAATAGAGGTGAAAGGTCAATACTTCCACGACGGCTATTGGTTCTTGGATGTGGACGTGCTGGAGAAAGGAGGTGGCTCCTTACCTTAATTAACTCGAGGAAGGTGGCTGCCTCAGCCTCAAGTAGCGTCCGGCCATCGGGCTACGGCCAGATTCAGGTGATCTTTGTACCCGGTCAGGACGCTCTTGAGCTCACCGTAGGCCGCGATTGCCGCCCGGTCAGCACCCTGCGAAAAGCACTCAATCAGGCAGCACCTGAGAGGTGTTGCCATGTCACTTTGAGAGGGACCCCTGAGACTTGCTATAACTGGATGTTATAGAAAGTATAGAAGGAATTTAGATATGGCTGTTGAATCAGCCCGCTGGGAGGGCATGAGATGCTGGACCGGTTTCAGACATTTATTGCTGTAGCAGACATGAAGAACTTCTCCAAGGCAGCAAAAGCAGTTAACCTTACGCAGCCTGCGGTTAGCAAGCAAATCTCTTCGCTTGAGGCTGAATACCAGGTTGCGCTATTCGCAAGGAACGGAAGGAACGTGGAACTTACGGATGCCGGGAGAATACTATACCGTCATGCAGTGGAAGTGCTTGAGGCACGGGAACGGATGAAGAAAGCGCTGCGTTTGTTCTCCGATAAGGTGAGGGGTACGCTTTTAGTGGGTGCTAGCACAATTCCAGGTCAGTATATTCTACCGGTGTTTCTTGGCAAGTTTGTCTCATCCTATCCAGACGTTATGATATCCGTGGAGATCGGAGACACCAAGGTGATCAGTGATAAACTCCTGTCTGGGGCCCTGGACGTAGCGGTTGTGGGCGCAAGCATCTGTGAGCCAGGAGTGGTCAGTCAGGCCTTTGCGGAAGACGAGATAGTGCTGATTGTACCGCCAAGTCACAGACTAGCCGGGCGCACAGAAGTCTCTTTGGATGACCTGGTAAGCGATGGGTTCGTCTGGAGAGAAAAAGGGTCGGCCACGCGAGAAGTTGTCGAACAGGTACTCGGGAGCCGCGTTCTGCAATTAAACAAGGTCATGGAGCTCGGGAGTACGGAAGCGGTTCTATCGGCGGTAGAAGCAGGTGCAGGATTGGCGTTTGTATCAAAATGGGCTACGGCGGAGTCCGGTAGAGGCACGAGTGTAAAGGTTCTCAGGCTCAAGGGGACTAGAATATGCCGCCAACTCTACATCTCCTACTTGAAGGCTAGAGAATACATGGTAGCGCTCGAAGTCTTTGTTACGTTCTTAAGAAAGGCTATGGAGACTAGACTGACTGGAAGTGGTCTTCCTTGAAGGTGGATATGTGCTACTTTACCTTTCCTTCCACGTACTGGGCGTTAACGGGAGAGTGCCTGCTGCGTGAACGGGGATTTGCAGTCAAACTCAGGCCCGTTCCGAGAACGTTAAGTTCAAGTTGCGGTATTTGCCTGGAGCTGCCCCTGGCGTTGGCGGCAGAAGTGCAGGAGGCTGTCAGATTGCTTGGGATAGATGCAGATGGGCCGTTCAACCACGACGGGAAACCGGTGCGTGAGAGCTGTCGTAGACCGGGAGGCAACAACATTGATTACCTACCTTGATAACGCTGCGACCTCTTGGCCCAAACCCGAAGTCGTATACAAGGCAGTAGAAGACTGCATGAGAATAGCGGGAGCTAACCCCGGCAGATCTGGCCACCGACTCTCCCTGGAAGCTGGACGGATCCTTGAAAGCGCCCGGACCGCACTGGCCCGTCTCCTTCATGTCGAAGATGCATCTAGGATCGCGTTAACGTTCAACGCGACAGATGCCATCAACATGGCCCTCAAAGGGATCCTCAAACCCGGTGAGCACGTGGTCACCTCAGCCATGGAACACAACTCGGTGATGAGACCGCTGTGCTCACTTGCGCTGGCTGGCAAGTTGCACCTGACTGTGGCTGGAGCGGACTCAGCGGGACTTGTAACACCCGACCGCATACTATCAGCCTTAAGGCACAACACCAAGCTCGTGGTATTGACGCACGCGTCTAACGTAGTAGGGACAGTGAATCCCATCGAAGACATTGGAGCCGCATTGAGAGAAAAGGGCGTATATTTTCTGGTCGATGCAGCACAGACGGTAGGGGTACTCCCTCTTGACCTCAGCAGTCTGAAAGTGGACCTCTTGGCATTCAGTGGACACAAGGGGCTGCTCGGCCCTCAGGGGACCGGCGGGCTCTACGTTAGGCCGGGAATCCATCTCGATCCTTGGAGGGAGGGCGGCACTGGGAGTCATTCGGACTTGCTGCTGCAGCCCGATAGCATGCCTGAACGGTTGGAAGCCGGGACGCACAACACCCCGGGTTTTGCGGGCCTGGCTGCGGGGGTCAGGTATCTATTGGAGATCGGAGTCGACACAGTGAGAACCAGGGACCGCGAACTTCGGCAGGTCCTCTGCAGTTATCTTTCACAAATACCAGGGGTTTCTGTGTTTGGACCTTCTCGGGCAGACAATGCTATTGGGGTTGTTTCGTTCAACATTGACGGGGTTGACCCATCTGACGTTGCTTACCGCCTAGATACAGAGTACGGTATAATGGTCCGACCCGGGCTGCACTGTGCCCCGGGTGCTCACAGGACCATAGGTACTTTCCCGCAAGGCACTGTGCGCATGAGCCTTGGCATATTCACAACCATGGACGACTTGAAGAGGGCCAGGGACGCAGTTGCTGAAGTATCCCGCTGCCCATAGTGCTTGGTCTTATGATTTGGAAATGGGTACTATGCAAGGAGGTGCAGCATTGAAGTATTCAAGAAATCCACTTGTGCTATCCGGCATGGTCATTGGGGCCATCGCCATCGCTCTGCAGCGACTCGGAAATCCGCCTAACATGGGGATCTGTGTTGCCTGCATGATAAGAGACATTTCCGGGGCGCTCGGTCTTCACAGGGCATCCACTGTACAGTATATCAGACCTGAGATCATTGGTTTGGTCCTGGGGTCAACCATCAGCGCCGCAGCTAATGGAGAGTTTCATGCTCGGGGAGGCTCTGCGCCACTAATTCGCTTCTTCCTCGGGTTCTTCGCGATGGTAGGGGCCTTAGTCTTTCTGGGATGCCCGTGGCGTGCCATCCTCCGCCTGGCGGGTGGAGACGCCAATGCTGTACTCGGGCTGGCAGGCCTAATTTCAGGGATCTGGGTTGGCGTGGGGTTCCTCAAAGCCGGTTACACCCTTGGTCGCAGCCACAGGAACGAGCCAGGGAGCGGTTTGGTCATGCCTGCGCTCATGGTCGTCCTTCTGCTCTTGGCTGTTTTCGCACCTCAGATGGGGACTGCTGACGGTGCTCGAACCGGTCCAGTGTTTGCCAGCCTCAAAGGCCCGGGATCACAGCACGCGCCCCTCCTGGCATCATTAGTTGGTGGACTCATAGTAGGAGTGCTGGCACAGAGAACCCGGTTCTGCACAGTTGGAGCTTTAAGAGACCTTATTCTGATCAGGGACTTTCATCTGTTTTCCGGAATCATCGCTTTCTTTTCAACCGCTCTCTTTTTGAACCTGGTTCTGGGTCAGTTTCGATGGGGATTTGTAGGTCAACCTATAGCTCATTCGTCTCAGTTGTGGAACTTCGCAGGTATGGCCCTGGCGGGACTTGCCTTTACCCTCGCAGGGGGCTGCCCGGGTCGACAGCTGATCATGTCAGGCGAAGGGGATGCCGATGCGGGTATCTTCGTACTTGGGATGCTGGCAGGCGCAGGCTTTTCTCACAATATGTCGATGGCTGGCTCGCCCGCAGGTCCGGGGGCATTCAGTCAGATTGGAGTGCTGGTCGGGTTGGCGTTCTGCTTGGTTCTTGGATACTACATGAGAAGAACTGATCTGGGGGTGAACTAGTTGTTCAAGAAGGTCGATGCACGGGGTCTTTCGTGCCCGCAACCAGTGATACTAGCCAAGAGGGCCATGGATCAGTTTCCGGATGAAGGGGTGCAGGTGTGGGTTGATACGGGAGTAGCCCGTGATAACGTGGAAAGGCTTGCCCGCATGCGCGGGTTTACAGTAAAAGTAAGGACTGAAGGCAATGCGTTCATACTGGATATTGGGAATGAACAATAAGTCTTTAGAGTTATCTGCATGAAGGAGGCGCGGCGGCTGATGATCAGGCTCGCCAAAATGTGCAAGAAAGCAGGGTGAGCGGCCAAACTCGGTCCGGGAGACCTTGCGCAGGTCCTGCGCACCCAACGCTCTCTGGAACATCCTGAGCAGGTCTTAGTGGGCACAGATACTCTGGATGATGCTGGCGTTTACAGGATCAGCGACGACCTGGCCCATGTTCAAACAGTCGACTTCTTTACTCCCGTCGTCGACGATCCGTACGATTTTGGCCGCAGAGGTAATGGTAGAAGTGGGAGTCAATTGATGTACTGATGTGACCGGGTTTGTACTTCTTGGTCACCTCTGGGAAATAATTACCGCAAGCGAGGTATCCGCTGAACTGTATTGGGAGAACGTCCCGCTGCTTCGTGGGGTCCTTGAGATGGGGGACTTCGCGCCCGGGGGTGCCATGGCTAACATCCGTCATCTTGAGGGTATTATAGATTATGGAGGAGAGACGCAAATCTTCGCTCCGATCCTCTGTGCCCCTCAGACCTCGGGAGGGCTCTTGATCTCGGTTCCGAAGACCAGGGTATCCAGTCTTCTTTACACACTCAGCAGAAAGAGGCGTCACTTCTGGGTCTGTTGTGGGCAGGATTACCTGTGGAAGGGTCGGGACCATCAGCGTGCTGGAGCATCAGTGGCGTTAGGCCAGGGTACGCCCCACATCTACTTTCTCTGCCTGGTACGGCATTGCCTCTTTGGGAACACACTCAGGGAGCGACGTGCGAGACTCTGAAAGCCTGCCAAACCGGGTGCTCGTCTGACCAACCAGGGGCCCATTTGCACTCCTCAGCCTCCTTTCAGGTACCCCACAGCGAAACAATTCGTGTGCACATAATCTTGGCAAGCACTGCTCGTTTTTTGGTCGTCGCTTCTCCTGGAAATGGTCGTCCCTTTTTTGACCATCGCATGAACGGTATCTGGAAGATCAGTCAGTGAGGAACCACCATTCCTGACAGCAACATTGACGAGGTGTCGGTATTGCATAAATCGTGAGCCTTGGTATACCTGGCTACAGTTGGTGGCGCTAGGAAATCCCATACACCGCGCACCCCGGACAGCAGTGCGCCCAGTTCGAGGTGCAGCATAGCGATACCGCAGTCCAGGCGACTGGAAATGCCTGAGATGCCGTCTGGAGCGGTTACCGAAACGGTGATAGACTCGCTCTCTACGCTGAACCTCCACGGCTGCCTGTTCAGTGCAGAGGGCGCGAGCCTTGCTGCTTCAAGAGCTCTTCTCATCCATTCCGGAGAGGTTTTGGAAAAGCCGCGCGCGATGTGATCCAGCGGCTTTCTCCTGTGAGAGGAGACAAGACGCTTGATGACCTTCTCTTCTGGTGAGGGATCGTCGGGCGCGTGCCCTACGGGTGTAACCGCCAGTACCTTCTCGCCCCTTCCAAGGGTGAGATGAGCTGCTACCTGCTCAGGCCTGAAGAAGCCCCCCACCCAGCACGTGGCAAGGCCCATGGATGTGGCCTCGAGGATGATGCCTTCACCTGTATATCCCACTGCCTCATGAACGCGCTGAGAACTCAGGTCTCCGATAAACGCAATGTAACTCGGGGCGCCCTTCACCTTGCCGTAGGCGCCGATCAGGCCCTTGAATACCTTATCGGGCGGCTCCAGTACCAGCTCTGCCCGCGCCTCGGGGAACGGCCTGAACCTGTCACAGACCCTCTTAAGCTGCAGCACTTCATTGTCGGTTAATGGGGCACTGAGGTACGTGCGTCTTGAATGGCGCACGAATATTGCGTCATACCATGCTTTTACCGGTAGATCCAGTTTGTTCACCCCCGAGCACAATAAAGAGGAGGCACCGGGAGGCATATGCCTGCTGCCGTTTTTGACCTACTGCCGCCGCAATGCCTCCACCGGCTGAAGACCTGAGGCGATCCATGCAGGGTACACGCCGAACACTGTACCTACCACCAGCGCGAGCAGGAACGCGACAAAGGCAACAGGTAAGGTGATAACGGCGTCCAGCTCGTAGCCGGTGATCAGTCGTACGGTCACGTGGCCCACAAACAGCCCTGCAACACCTCCGGCGAAGCTCAGCAGGAACGCTTCCATCAGGAACTGTATCAGGAGGTCTGACCTTTTTGCACCTATGGCCTTCCGGACGCCTATTTCTGCAGTACGCTCGCTCACGGATACCAGCATGATGTTCATGATCCCGATACCGCCGACCAGGAGAGAGACCGCTGCGATCCCGCCGAGCAAAAGGCTCAGCACCCTATTTGCGCGATCCGCTTCCCTTATCATGTTATTCAGATTGGTGATGGTAACTGGCTGCTTCTTGTCTTGTTCAGGAAATATCGGACTATCAACCGGCACCGGGCTCGGGCCCGGGCTTACCGGAACCGGTTCCACATAGGAGCCCTTGCTGTGTCCACCGGGGTCGTCGATGTTCATCCCGCCGTCGCTGTCTGAGCCGTCCGAGGGTTTCGGAGCGGTGGGGTCAAGCCCGATTTCCCTCTTGAAGATCCGGCTGAGCTGTGCTACCGCGAGATCGGAATCCTGGGTGGAGGACGCCTTGGCCCAGATCTCCGTAACGGAACGCGTCTTTGCGATCTGCTGGGCCACAGTATATGGTACGACGATCTTGTTATCGATCCCCCCGGCCTTTCCGTCGCCCTTAGGGGCGAGCACGCCGATGATCCGGAAAGTCCGTCCGTCGAGGGTAAGCGTATTCCCCACCGGGTCACGACCTCCGAGCAGGGCCACACCGTAGTTGTACCCGAGGACGGCGACGCGCGACCGTTGCATCACGTGCAGCTCGGTGAAGAACCGCCCCGAGATAAGCTCATGGTCGCGAATAACAGGGAACTGCTCATTTACCCCAAGCAAGTCGACGGTGCCCCGAGTTCTGCGCCACCGGATGGTCGTCTCCGTAGTGACTACAGGAGTGGCGTAATCCAGCGTACTGACTCTTTTCACCAATTCTTCGGCCAGATCAGACCTGAACTGTACGTCAGGGCTGACCGTCTCGATGACAATGACGTTCTCGCCGAGGCTTTCTATTTGTCCTATAACCGCCTGCCGGGCGCCCTCTCCGATGGCCATGAGGCTAACGACCGACGCTACACCGATGACTACGCTGAGTACGGTCAGCGCAGAACGCAGACGTTTGGACAGAACACCGCGCCATGCCATTTGAATGCTCGAGCCAAGTCGTACCCAAACACCTTGCAGCAAGTAACCGCCCACGCGTGTCCCTCCTTACTCACACTTACCAAAGTGCCTGTTGCCCGGTCAGTCGGCTTTCTTGAACAGACTGTCGGGTGCGCTACGACTTGGTAATATGTCGCGGGTGCTGCCCGTGATAACCAGTTGGCCTTCCTCGAGGCCGCTCTTTATTTCCGCCTCAAACTCACTCATCAGGCCGACCTGTACCACTACTGTAACGGGCATGCCGTCTTCCAAGATTTCCACCTTGTATTGCCTGTCTTCCTGGAACAGCGCCTCGAGCGGGATGATCAGCACATTCTGAGCTCTGCCCGCTTCGATGTATGCCTGGGCCTGCATTCCCGGACGTACTTTCTCATTACCCTTTACTTCAATCCACACGTAGAAGTAGGTGATACCGCTTTGATCCCTGCCTGAGGTGGATACGCTGGTGACCCTGCCTTCAAACACCTCGCCAGGGAGCGCGTCCAGCGTTACCTTGACTGTGGCTCCCTGCTGGACGTGCAGTACGTCAGTGTCGTCTACTTGAACCATCATCTGCATCTGGGCCGGGTCATAGATACGACCGAGGTATGACCACGGTTCAATTTGGCGTCCTGGCTGCACTTGAATTTCCGCGACGATACCGTCCATGGGAGCGAGCACCGTCAGCTCATTGGCGAATGAGCGTGCCGACTGTAGCTGCAGCTCGAGCGACTTGATCTGTTCCAGGTCGCGCTCGATGGCGAACTGAGTCTCCTCACCGGACAGGAGGGCGATGGGATCTCCAGGCTTTACAGTGTCCATATCCTGAACGAAGACGCGTGTCACATTGCCGCTTGCAGTACTTATGACCTGTTCCTCGTTCTTGTAGCTGTCAACCGTAGCGATATACCGGAGCCAGCTGGAGCTCATGGAAAGCTGAGTCAGGTCCGTTGAAGTGCTGTCCGCCGGAGGCAGCGCAAGCTGTGCCATCATGCCCGGGCGGATCAGGCCAGGGTTCGCGCCTTCGATTACTACTGTATACACAAACTGGACGGTGTCTGAGGTGCTCCCGCTCCGGTCCCAGCTCTCAATCAGGTTGCTCGACTTCTCGGGGACCGGGTTCGGGTTTACCTTCACAATCCGCGCCTCGGTCAGACCTTCAAACTCCTGGAAGCGAACGAGCACACGGTCGCCCTGTTTGACCGAACTGAACTCGCCTGGGGTGAGCTTTGCGGTCATTACCCACCGTGAATCATCAACGATCCGGGCGACGGCAGTACCCTGTGTGATCTTGCTTCCTTCTGCTATCGAAAGACCGACGATGCGGCCGCCTACGGGTGCCCGAAGCGTAATGCCTCTTGCCGGGTTTACGTTCCTCACCTCGGAGACCGGTACACCCAGGCGTTCCGCGAGGTTCTGTAGTTTCTGGTTGAGTTCATCCGCCACCCGTTGAATAGTAGAATCCAGGTCTGCCATGGCAAGCGTGATAACAGGCTGCCCGAATTTGACAGGGTCCCCCTCTTTGACCAGGACGTCTGTTACGATGAAGCCGCGCAAGAAGTCGCCGGGCATCGGGCCTTTGGGGTAGGGCGTTTGAATTGTGCCGCCCCACGGGGGATTCAGGATGCCGCGCGCAGTGATGCCCACGGATATATCACCGCGCCTGACCTCCGCAGTCGCATACCTTACCGCAGTGTCAGCAGGTTGTGCCGGAAGCATCTGCCGGTACGCGTATACTGCTCCTGTGATCACGATTGCGAGCACTACCACTGTAGCCAGAATATTCCTTACCATGATCGCCCCTCCTGTCTGGCCTCAACATTTCCAACGGATACGAATTCCTCAGCGCGCAACGGCTGGTGCACTCTCTCTTCCTGCTCAAGGAGCCCGTCACGCATGTACAGGATCCTGCGGCCATGGCGGGCGATACTCTCCTCGTGCGTCACCTGGATGATGGTGATGCCACGTTCCTCATTGAGCCGCTGGAAGATGGCCATAATGTCTGCCCCGGTACGGCTGTCCAGGTTACCTGTGGGTTCGTCGGCGAGGATCACCGATGGCTCAGCGACCAAAGCGCGCGCCAGGGCCACGCGCTGTTGCTCACCGCCCGAGAGTTCGGTAGGCCGGTGATTCACGCGGTCTCCGAGTCCGAGGCTTTCCAGGGCTTCGATCGCCCGCACTCTACGCTCCCTCGCGCCCACGCCGCGGTAGACCAATGGTAATTCCACGTTTTCCCTGGCGGTGAAATGATGGAGCAGGTTGAAGGATTGAAACACGAAACCAAAGAAACGGTTGCGCAATTCGGACAGGCTGTTGTCACTGAGGTGCGTTACGTCCTTTCCTAAGAGCCTGAACTCTCCTGATGTGGGCCGGTCCAGGCACCCGAGGATGTTCAGGAGAGTGGACTTGCCGGAACCCGAGGGTCCCATGATAGACACGAACTCCCCCTTCTCTATGTGCACCGACACGCCGCGAAGTGCGTGCACTTCAATGCGGCCCAGCCGGTAGACACGACGAATACCGTTAAGCTCTACTAGGACCATTCACATCACTCCAGAAAGTAATGAAGTCGAAGCATTGGCCGCCTCCGCAGGATATCCGATATACACAGAAGACGTACGCCACTTACAATTTGTTCCCGCGCTTCCAGCAGTGAAGTATACAAAGATGTCTACCGCAACTTTCTTTCGGATGTCTGGTTTGAGCAAAAAGATCCCCCTTGCCCCTCAGTGCTCACCGCCGTGGACGATAAACTGCGTGATGGGCAGCCTTCCGGTGAGGTACGGCCCTTCGTCAAAAACCAACCGTCAGCCCTGAACTTCACAGAGGCAGTCGTAGTAAGGGATGGTAAGCCCCATGTCAGATTCGCGCTCCGGCGTTAGCAGGTTGACCCCCGCACCGAACTTCCGCCACCCGCCCTGGAAGATAACAGCCGTATCCTCCCTTTGGCTGTCCGTGAGCCGTACGGTGGCGGACAACGTGCCACGAGGCGTGCTGACCGTCACGCGGTCTCCGTCTGTAAGTCCGCGCTCTCTGGCCGCCCGAGGGTGCAGCCACACGATCGGTGCGAGCAGTTCGTCTCCCTCGTTTCCGAGGTTGACGAACTGGGAGTGCAGGTAGTCCCGGTGGTGCGGTGTTAGCAGGTGCAGTGTGTAGCCCGCTGCCGGCGCTCCCGCCTCTGCAGCCGGGACGTAATCAGGCAGCGGATTTATGCCCTTTTGAGCTGCCAGATCCGAGTACAACTCATATTTCCCGCTTGGCGTCGGGAACTTTCGGTCCTGCCACGCGACAGGGCCGATGAGCGGGTGTCTGATAGGCCCTTGTTTCAGGCGTTCAAGACTTATACCGTACAAAGCTGCGGGTGCCAGCGCTTCCTTCAACCATTCTCCCGGATCCGTCGACCCGAAGGCGGAAAGCCCCATGTGCCTGGCCAGGTCGCAGAAGATTTGCGCGTCCGGCCGGGCCTCCCCAAGAGGCGGGATGATCCGAGGGGCGAGAGCGATATACGGGTTCCACGAGTTGCAGACTACGTCCTCGTGTTCAAACGGGCCTGCAGGAGGCAGGACGACGTCTGCGAGCGCGGCCGTATCGTTCATAAAGAAGTCCACAACCACAACGAACTCTGCCTGGGCAAATGCGGATTCCACCCGGGCGGTATGGGCGAGCTGGGTTACTGGATTTGAGCGCGTTACAAGGATTGCCCGGATGGGCGGGTCATCCGCTTCCATGATGCCGGTTCCCAGGCGCGGCCACGGGATGGTACGCCGCGACTGGGCGAGATGGTTCCCCTTCACGTTGCCCAGGATGTGTTTCCAGCCGCTGTGAGCGTAGCTTGCTCCCCCGCCAGGCACCCCGATGTTTCCCGTGATGGCGCAGAGGGCATCGATCGCGCGCACAGTCTGTCCTCCGTTGGAGTAGCGCTGAAGACCGTAGCCAAGGAGAATGGCGGACGGCTTGTGCGTGGCGTACATCCTCGCTGCCTTCCGTATGGACGCTTCAGGCACATCGCAAATTTCGGCCGCCCTGCCGGGTGTAAAGCCGTCAACAAGCCGGCTATACTCAGGGAAACCGTGCACGTGCTGTGATATGAACTCCCAGTCAATCAGCCCTTCGCTAATCATCACGTGAGCCATGGCAAGTGCAAGTGCGCCGTCCGTACCCGGGCGCGGGGCGATATGAAGGTCCGGCTCGCCCGGTGTGTCTATGCTCAGCGGGTTGATTACCAAAAGCTTGGTCCCGTTCCGTTGAGCCTTCCGGATGTGGGGTATAGCGTGGATGTTGGTCCTCGACGGATCCCTTCCCCAGAGCACAATGCAGCGGGAGTTTGAAAGATCAGACCAGTCATGGGTACCGGGCGCACCGAAATCATACGTCTGGGCCGCATAGCCTGCTCCCCAGCAGGTACTGCCTTCGGGCAGCGTGGGACCTCCATAGGCGTTGCAGAATCTCATTGCGAGGTTTGACAGTATGCCCTCATAGCCGGAACCATCATGATGCAGTAGCGCAAGGCTGCCGTACCGCTGTTTGATGCGACTCAGTCTTTCTGCGATTGTGTCGTATGCCTCGTCCCAGGTGATCCGCCTGAATCCCTGACCCTCCCGGGCAAGAGGCGTAAGGATTCTCTCAGGGCTGTACGTGCGCTCCACGTGCTTTTTTGCCTTACTGCACACAAGCCCCTTCGTGAGGGGGTGATCGGGGTCTCCTTTCACGCTCACCACTTTCCCGCGGTCCGCCGCCACGAGCAGACCGCAATGAGCGAAGCAGTCAAGCGGGCACACGCTTCGGTACCAACGCATACAAACTCCTCCTGACGGCCAATGGAAGGCCTGGACTGGTCAATCATTGAGATTCCAGATTCGACCTTTCCCCGACATTTCCTTCCCCCTTCCTCTTCGCGGCACGCCACCAGTCCCCATCGAGTGAGCCCTACTTTTTTTGCCCGGACTGCTAAATTCTACTCAAGTTGCAGATATTATCATTTAACAGATGTGCGGTAACAGATGTGCGGGAGATGCCGAGCATGCGGTTTTTCAGAAACCTCTTTCATAGACAGTCAGACCCGGGCCTCAGCGAACTGAAAGACGACCGGTTGGACATCAGTCGGCGAGAGGCCGTTGAAAAGCAACTGCCCCTTGTGGCCTCACTGGAGGATAACCTGGAGATGCTGAGGGCGGTCGTGGGCCCGTCGAGCGATGTGATCACGAGGCGGCTAAAAGTGGGCCGCGGCCGGATACCCGCGGCGCTCATCCACATCAAGGGGTTTGTTGACACGGTGCTCCTTGAGCGCATCACTAACGTGCTCACACTGGGCTTGCTCGAGTCCCCGGTGGGTAATGCGTCCAGGCACACCATATTCAGCGAGTTCAGAGATAGGCTGGCCCAGTCATCGGATGTAATGGAAGTGACGAACTTCGATAACATGTGGACGAACCTGGCGCAGGGCCACGCCGCGGTGCTCTTTGATGGGACGGCTAAGGCGCTCACACTGAATACCCAGGGCTTTGCCACCCGGGCGGTGCAGGAGCCCGCGTCGGAGACTGTGATCCGCGGCCCCAGAGAGGGTTTTGTGGAGAGCATAGAAACGAACGTCTCCATGATAAGACGGAGGGTCAGGACGCCGAACCTGTGGATGGAGCAATTCACGCTGGGGGACCTGACCCGGACCCAGGTGGCCATCATGTATATTAAGGGACTGGCGAGCGAAGAACTTGTCCAGGAAGTACGTCAGAGGGTGCGGAGGATAAAGATAGACGGTATCCTCGAGAGCGGCTACGTAGAGGAATTCATCGAGGACAATCCCTTTTCGGTATTCCCTACCATATTCAGGACGGAAAGGCCCGACAGGGTGGCGAGCATGCTGCTTGAAGGCAGGGTAGCCATCTTCACCCAGGCCACGCCATTCGTGTTAGTGGTCCCGATGAACTTCTTCATGCTCACCCAGGCCCCCGACGACTATTACGAGAAAGTGCCGATCGGCGCCTTCCTCAGGCTGCTCCGTGTAGTGGGGTTCTGGATGTCCGTGGTGCTGCCAGGGTTTTACGTGGCTGCTTTGACCTTCCACAACGAGCTGTTTCCCACGGACCTTTTGATCAGTATCAGCGCGTCCAAAGAAGGCGTACCGTTTCCTGTACTGTTCGAGGTGCTCGTCATGGAAATGGTATTTGAGCTCCTCAGGGAAGCGGGCATCCGGCTCCCGCGCGCCATCGGGCCTGCCATCAGCATCGTCGGAGCGCTGGTGCTGGGAGATGCTGCGATACGGGCGGGGCTTGTATCACCCCCGGTTGTCATCATCGTGGCGCTCACAGCCATCGCCTCATTTACGGTACCTACCTTTTCCTACGGCATAGCGGCGAGGCTGTTCAGGTTCGTCTTCATCATTTTCGGCGGCACTTTCGGGCTTTTCGGCATTCAATTCGCCTTCTTGGCGGTAATCATCTACCTTATCGGGCTGCGGTCTTTTGGTTACCCGTATTTCGCCCCGGCAGGTCCGCTCATTCTGAGCGATTTCAAGGACGTATTCCTGAGAACATGGTGGTGGAGTATGACGAAGCGACCCTTCCTTGAGGCCCTCAGGGAGCCAGTCCGCGCTGCCGGGGGCAGAAGGCCGCGGCAGAGCATAGAGAAAGAGGAAAAGGAAAAGAGATGAGAGTTGAGAGGATCGCCAACCGGCAAATGGGATTTATAATTTTCATGATCCGGACCACCTTTATCATCGCCACCTTGCCCGTACTTACTAGCGGGAACGCGGGTCAGGACGCATGGGCTTCCGCCCTATTGACGCTCTTCGTCACGGTAGTTATCGCCGTCGGTATAGCTGCCCTGGGCGCCAGATTCCCTGAGATGACCGTAATCGAATACAGCCGGAAACTCCTTGGGAAATACCTCGGTGGCCTTATTTCGCTGGGCTTTCTTTGGCTGTTTTTGCACATCGCAGCCACCGACTCAAGGCTTTATGCAGAGGTGTTGGTTACTGGATACCTTCCAAACACGCCCCTGCTTTTCATTGTGTCCTCGATGGTCGTGCTCGCCAGCCTTATCGTGTACCAGGGGATTGAGTCATTAGGCCGGCTGGCGGACGCGCTTATCTTCCTCTTTACCGCTTTTGTGATTGCGAGCATGCTGGTGGCCATGCGGCGCATAGACGCGGCCAATTTAGAGCCTGTTCTTGCCCGGGGCGTGGGACCTGTGCTATCGGGAACGATCACGCCCATTGCCGTGGGGGCTCAGTTCATTGGCATTTCCATGCTCGTGCCGGTGCTTACCGCGCCTAAGAAGGCCGTGTCCGCAGCCATCCTTGCTGCGCTGCTGAATGGGGTGGTGCTGGTGCTGGCAGCAGTGACAGTTGTGGGTACGTTAGGCCCCGAACTGGGTTCAAGGACCGTATTTCCCTTCTTCCTGATGACCCGGTCCTTGGAGCTCGCCCCCAGGTTCCTTGAGCGCGTAGATGTCTTCGGGACCATAGCATGGGGATTTGGGCTGCTCATCGACGTGACGTTGTTCCTTTACTGCGGCTCACGAGGCATGTCTCAGCTTTTCGGCCTCAGAGATTACCGGCCATTGGTGGCGCCCATGGCCGTGGTGTGGGCGTTGCTAGCGGTACACGGCTATGATGACGTTTTCGAAGTGCTCGCACTGTTTCGCCCCGAGGTGATATTCCCTTACATCACCGTCATCATGTTTGTACCATTCCTGCTTCTCTGGGCCGCATATCTCATCAGGCGACTGTAGATCAGGAGGCGGTGCGATGCCGACAGTATCGAGGTTCGCCTGGGCCCTCGTACTCTGTTCCGTACTGCTGGCTGGCTGTTGGGACATACGAGAGCCCGAAGAACTGGTACACGTGCAGGTCCTCGGTTTTGACGTGGACGAGGAAGGAAATTACCTGGTGATAGCCCAGTCGCCTATGCCGCAGGCGGCGATGACGCAGTCGGATAAAGGCGGGGGAGGCGGTGGCGCAGCACAGCCGTTCCTTACCCAATCAGAAAAAGGACAGACGCTGTCTCAAGCGCTGCAAAACTTACACAGGGTCATGACGAGAGAGCTGAGCCTCGGGCACGTGCGGGTCATCCTGCTCTCAGAGCGGCTAGCCAGGGAGGGGATAGACCCGGTTGTAGATATGGTAACGAGGGAACGGCAGCTGCGCCTCTTGGCAGGCATCGCTGTGGTCGAAGGAGACCTCGACAAGCTGATGCGGGCACAATTCCCGCCCGAGTCTATACCGGCTACCGGTATTGGCAGGATGATCAATACGTTCGGGCGCCGGATGGCAGTGAGCACGTCCGAGCCGCTCCTGATCAAGGTTGTGGAGTACTTGAGGCCCGGCCAGGACATACTGCTGCCCAGGGTGAGGGTAACTACTGCAGAACCGGAATCCAAATCCACTGAGATGCCGGGAACACCTCCCATGGACATGTTTGGATCAGCCGCATTCTGCGGACCTCGGCTGGTGGGCTGGATGGGTGAAAGGGAGACGAGGGGGTGGAACTGGGTAAAGACGCGAAACCGTCGTGGGTTGCTGCTGGTCGAGTTGCCCGGGGGTTGCCTGGCCAGTCTGTTGGTAGTCACGTCAAGCGCGACGGTTGAACCTGTGGTAGATAGCCGGGAGGTCAGGATGAAGGTGAAGGTGCAGATGGGTGTGTCCCTAACTGAAGTATCCGGTCCGGCAGGAATCGTACCCGACCTCAACCTGACGGACGAAGAGACGGTTCTTCTCATCAGGAGAAGGCTGTCGGAGGTAGTGAGGAACGATATAGAGATGGCGCTCGCCAAGGCACAGGAGCTGGGCTCAGATGTATTCGGGTTTGGCAATCTCTTGTACAGGAAACACCCAGAGCTTTGGGCGGAAGTCGCCGGGCGGTGGGAGGACATCTTCAGGCGCCTGCCGGTGGAGATTACCGTAGAAACAAGTCTCTGCCGCCCGGGGTTTATCATGAATACGCTAAGGACGCGTTAGGCAAGTGAGGGGGCACTGTCATGTTCTGGTTCATCCTGCTGATGGTCGTGATCGCTGTGATCGAGGCACCATCCTTAATCCGGAAACGATGGTGGCGTGAACTGGTAGTGTTAGCTCTGGTGTGGCTCCTGTCCACCGCTTACGGCGTTGTGGTTATAGCGGATATACCCATCCCCAGACCGACGAGGATGATCACCACCTTCTTCCAAAGCCTCAGGCTAGAACGATACTTGCCGCGATAACAGGGGGGCTGCTACCCCGTAGGGCGTTGGCGCGGGCGCCTCATCCTGTGTGCAAACTCCGTCGCTCCGGCGGCGCTTCAGCAGCAGGCTTAGGCAGGAGACGCTGAGATCACGTACGATCGGCTTAAACATAGCATCGGTGGGCGTGGTGAGTCACCGCCCACCGACAGTTGCCTCTACTTGCCGACTGCTTCCTTAACGGCAGCCTGATGGGCGGGATCAAGCTTCCGTGTACCGTGCGTCGTGCTTCCAAGGAAGTGGATGCAGTGGTGTCCAGGGAACCCGTTGTCCGAGACGGATGAGCCGCCGTGCGGCATACCGTTCATGCTGGCAGCAATGCGGTACGAAGACACCTGTACCACTATGGGACGCCTCGACCAGCTCCATGCCCCTCCGTAGATGCGCTTCAGCGTTTGGGTGTCCTTCGCTGTGAGAGGCTCTACGTCCGCGTGTGCCCAGCCTCCGCGGCGCCGGACGGTGAATGATAAACCCGTACGTACGTCGGTGATTAAGGCGGTACTGCCTCGGGGGAACAGCCTGTCCACCTGGGACCATGGCAGGGCGAGGGCGCCCGACGCCTGCGCGGCTCCGGAGCCGGGTACATTGAGCTTCATACCGGGCAACAGGACATCGCCCTCAAGACCGTTCGCGGAGCGTAATGCTTGTATGGTGCTGCCGTATCGCAGAGCGATGCTGTAGAGCGTATCGCCTGGTGAGACCATATAGACGGTGCCTTCGCCAGGTGCGGCTGGAATCACCAGCTTCGTACCGACCCGCAGGTTGCGCGGGTCCGACACCGAGTTTGCGTCTGCCAGTTCGTCAACGCTTACTCCATACTGGCGTGCCAAGAGGTACAGTGTTTCTCCCGGCCTCACCACGTGGACGGTGCTCGCCTCTGCCAGAGCCGAAAACAGCACCACGGTCACGACAGTCCACAGCGCAAGGTATTTTAGTCTACGCCCTGTCTTCAAGAAAGTACACTCCTTTCTCCTGGTACAGAATCCCAACGCGCCATATTTTACGTAAATTAGGAAATTCGCCTCAGGAGAGGGAAGTCCTGCTGAAATACGTAAGGTAATTTCAGGCAGGCCATAATGTGGCATCTTATGTAACCTATATGCCGCGAGGAAAAGGAGACAGGGCGCGACAACAACAAGAAAGGGCCACCGCTTCCGGTGGCCCGAGGGTAACACTCGGCCTCAATCGCCTTGAACCAGGTACTTCATGAGCCACTTATCGCCTACTTGCTCGAAGGAGACCCGGTAGGCGATAGGGCTTCTCACATATTTGGCGGAGATGTAGCCTTTAACTCCTGACAGCGTCTCCACTTTCACCCAACCGTACTCTCTGCCGTCTAGCGTTATTGTAGGACCCACGAGGGCTGGGTCAGCACGGACGATTTCGTAAGAGACACTGCCTAACACCGGAGCGTCAAGGCCCGGCTTTGCCCGGATGTTCACGCCGTCTCCCGTGACCGCCGCATACTGGAACTCGTCAAACTGGGAGGGAAATAGTGTAAACACGTAAGGCGCTGTGAATGTCTTCATATCCGCGCTGAACGTGCCGCCGAGCCGGAGGATATCGCCCAGCTCGTCCCAGAGACTTGAGTTTTCCTCGTCCAGGTTCCAGTGCTTGATAAAGGCGTCACGCCCTGATTCGCCCCCAAAGCTTACTGTGATATCCGGGTGGATTATTTCAAGAATGAAGTCCTTGTCGCGACGGGCGATGGCATCAAGCAGCTTGTCCCGGAACGCCTTGAACGATGGATTTTTGCCGGACTGATCCACAGGCCGCAGCCTTATCACGTCGTCTTCCTTTTCTGGACCTACGTCGTCGGTCTGATGTGCGCCAGGCGTCCTGGGGGCTGTTAAGGATGCATCCTGCTGGGTGTCGTCGGGTTTCGCTCCCGGATCAGCCGTATTGGCCGGCGGCGTCCTGGGTTTCTCGCTGCCCTTTGCACAACCTGCAGCCAGGAACAGAGACAGAACTATTAGAGTAATTAACGGTATCAGAAAGGCCCGGGTCTTCATGGTATTTGGCCTCCTTTCCAAGTGTTCTTTCTTCTTTTGACGGAAGGTCTGACCAAACAGTTCATGAAAGAACAGGTTAAAATAATGGAAACAGGAAAACCTCGCTGCTGGGTCAAGGGTCCATCAAGGAACGGACACGTCCGGTAATGCATGCCCCAGGTTAAGTATACTAATGCACGCGCGGCTTTTCCAAGCGGAACGAGGATACTGCGGAGCTGACTACCATGTCCACCCGGGTCGCCGCTGACTCGTAATCGGGCGACTCCCAGACTCCCCCCCTCTTGATCAGCCCTGCGTCATCCAGGTTATGCCTGGTGGTGAAGTGTTCATTCACGTTGATTCTGATACCGACGGATTGGGGCACGACCACAGTTATGCTTGACGCTCCCGTACTCACATTCACATCAGAGTGAGTACCGTTATCTCCGAATATCATCCTTAAGTCAGAAGCGCCGAGGGCGATGTCCACCGAGGATATCCTTATTGAACTGAAGTCCAGTACCGCCCTGGCGGCACCTCCCCGCAGCTCGATGTTGAATTCAACGCTGTCTGAGAGCCTGACGTCCCACTCCATATTCGGAAGGTTTCCAGTGATGGATTCCTGCCTGATCCGCACATCCGCGATGTCGCCCCTGCGCTCATACGCGACAGATGGTGCGTCGTAGCAGTAGTCGAAGCTGCCGGAGAACAGCTGGTCTGAGCCTTCGCGAAGGTCGAGGTTGATCCCTCCGAACTCGAAGCTGAGATTGGCTTTCGTTACCTCCAGGGGCCTTTCAATGATGGTCTGCCTGAGCTGGGGCACCGGGCTCCTCATGTATCTCCATGGAGTGTACTGGTAGATGTAATTGTAGCGGTAGTAAGGGGGGAGCCCGGGCTTTATGGTACAACCGAGTATGACCATGGCGATGATCGCTGCAGGAAAGGCAGGCATCCGCCAGCGCCTGAAGATGAGGTCAAGGCCAATTCCTACGAGGAGCAAGGGCCAGAACTGGAGTACTTGCAGCCATACTGCCCATGAAACATAGCCAAGGGTATTGCCAAGGAGTAGGAGCCCTATGAGAATAAGCGCAACACCGCTGAATATAGACCGGAGCGCCATCCCTCTCTATTCCCTCCTTGCACCCTTAACGAGCATTGCTACTCCGAGCGCTATGATGAGTAGCGGCCACAGGCGGCTCAATGACTGGCTCAACAGCATCCTGTAATGCACAGGAAGCAACCTGTCAAGAAACAGGAGCGCTCCAAGGCCGACAAGGATGAACCCGAATAGCCTCTGAGCCGAGCCTCCATCTGAGCCCCGGGGTACATCGCGTGCGTCCTGCGGAGGGGCGCCATCACCTTGCGCCTCGCCGGGCTCACTTGCCTGTTTTCCTGGTTCTTCTCGCAGTGGTTCACTGGCATCTGTGTGCACGCGACAAGATTTTGGGACGTCCGGTTCCTCCGGTATAAGGATCCATGCGACGATGTAGGCGAGGAGAGCACCGATGCCGCCGGTCAGCACCCCGAACACTACCCACGCGAGCCTCACTAACACGATGTCAGTCTCGAAGTACTCGGCAAGGCCTCCCGAGACCCCGCCCAGCATACGCTGGTGCTTGGACCTGTAAAGTTTCTTCATGTGGGTCCTCCTTACAGCCAAATCGGTGTCTTCGGCAAAAACCTCGCACCGCATTCGGGCTATGTTCTCTTTCAATTTGTAATTACTGTCTGCCTCTACACACGCCACAATACAGCATATGTCCGACCGGAATTTCCTTGGACAAGAATCACTAATCCCCTTTGACGTTGTCGTTGGGCTTTTGGTTTCATGGGAGGGAAATCATTGCAATACACGAAGCATGCATAAGAACCTGAATATGACAGGGAGAGGCGGGAAGGTACGATGGAAGTTTTCAGGATCGAGGAAGTGGGTGCGGATCACATCGACAGCGTCAACCGGATGTGTACAGTACCCGGGTCTGATCCCGAGAGCGTCCTTTGGGAAAGCCGGGAAGCGCATCGGCAGGCCGCTGCGCTGGGCGCCCGCGTATTCGCTGCGTTCCAAGGTGGCGAACCGGTGGGTCGCACCGAGGTGATGCCTTCTGACGCGGCCCCCCTACCGCTTGAAGGTGAAGGCCTCTGGGTGATCCGGTGCCTTTGGGTACTTCCTGGAGCCCAGAGGAAGGGTATCGCAAGGTCTCTCATGGACAAGGTGCTTTTGGCGTCAGCGGGTTCAAAGGGTATCGCAGTTGTAACTTATCCTGATTGGATGCCGGTGCCGTTTTTCGAGAGGTTCGGATTCACCATGCAGCAGTGCTGCCCGCCTGCAACGGTCCTTCTTAGAAAGAACAATTCTGACGCTCATGTATCGTACCTTCCGCCCGAAAGGTCTGTCGCACCGGATGGACGGGTACGGGTAGAGGCGGTCATGAGTGGCAGGTGCCCCTGGATCATGCAATACTTCCGCGCCCGGCTCGCGGATGCCCTGCGGTTTTCAGAGTATGTGGTCACCAGCGAGCGGCTGATCAGCGACCGGAGCGATGCGCTGCGCTGTGGTGACGAAAACATTTACATTGATAACGAGGCCCCTTTCGCTGGGCCGGTAAGTACCGGTGAATTTACAGGCTATCTGAAAGAACGGTTGAGGGCCAGAGGCCTTCCCGCACCTGACTGAAAAAGGCGTAATCGCCTTGCTCTTTTGAACTTGCGCGAGCAGCCTGGCTTCATACTCCTATACAATTGTTGTCCGGGGCTTTTTGCAAATAATCGTCCCGGTTCACTGCAAATAAGATGTATGGGGTGTTCAGTCGGGATGAAAAAGATCACAGACCGCTTTTGGCTTTTAATCGTCGCAGGTCTTGGCGGGAACTTGGCCAAATGCGCTGTAGAGGCAGTCTTTGCCACATGGGGAGACTACAAGTCCACTGGAAAGCAAAAGGCTGCGGGGCATCTTCGTCAGCAAAGCAGATATCAATACACCCTACGGCAGTGCGGTGGGTACCATTGCGGACTACTTGATCGCTGCAGGACCGGGTGTAAGCTGCTGCTACTGTCTAACCTTCATGGGAAAAGACAAATACTTCATCAGAGGGGCTGCGCTGGGGGCGGCTGAATGGACTGCCCTCTACGGGTCATGTCAAAGCTTGGAGCAACCGCCATTTATCCGTTAAACCCAAGGACGCCCTTATTGCATGCCTGGCACACTGTGTGTTCGGGGTAACTAAAATGGCGATACTGGCAAACCTCGGTGACAGCAGGCTGTTTCAGCCTCGGAATCTGACTGAGTGTATCGACGAACCTGAAGAGATTAACCTCTTTCACAGACGCCTGATGCCCGGACCAGCACCTGCGTCTATCCGCGCACCGGGTCAGGGTACGTAGATTGTGTGAAACCTCCTTAATAGGCCAGCTATCAACCCTCCGGTAATCGTAAGCACTGTGAGCGCCACGAGATTCGTGACGGGTCCCACCTGAACTTGCGGGGCAATCCTCAAAGGAGGCATGAAGAGGCCCATAGTTACGAAGGAAAACGCGTTGATTGTAAGCACGCCCTTGATGATGGCAAAGTCATACCCGCTCCACCTCAGCACAAGTAGGATGAGGAATGCCGAGAAGATGTTCAGGGCCAGTGTGCCGATGAGCCCGATGAGGGTGCCTGCAGGCGTGTTCCCCATTACCTTTGTGAGAAACACGTCTGCTGCCACCGCCCATGGAGATACGGTGGGGACGCCCAGAAGAATGAGCAGTAGTACCAGGAGATTCATAACAGCCGCCCCGACGGTCCCAGTAACGGTCACCTGGATCACAGAGTCCTTTATCGACCACTTCACCCCTAGATAGTATTATTCGCCCTGTGTTCAGACCGAATTCAGAGCGATGCCAAATGGCAGGTGTAACCTGCGCCCCCATGGAGGTCCCGTCACAGCTGCTGCGCTTTCTAGCAGGACCATTGTTGACCCCACTGTCTTGTCACTTGACAAGACACAAGATGACCGTCAATAATGAAGTGAGGTGAAGGTACTTGACTGGTGACGTACTCGTTATCGGCAGCGGGATCTCGGGCCTTTTTACTGCGCTTATGCTTGCCCGGGAAAGACAGGTGACGGTGGTCACCAAGGGAAAAATAGCCGACTCGGCAAGCCGCCTTGCACAGGGCGGGATCGCCTCCGCTATCGGAGCCGGAGACAGTCCGGCCCTGCATGCGAAAGACACTCTTTTTGCCGGCCACGGGATGTCAGACCGAGAAGCGGTGGACGTCCTGACGAAAGCGGGGCCAGGTTGCATTAACGAGCTCTTATCACTCGGGGTGCAGTTTGATACGCTGCCTGGCGGACAGTTCGCGCTGGCCAGGGAGGCTGCACACAGCGTGCCCAGGATTTTGAGGTGCGGCGGCGATCAAACAGGCGCGGCCATCATGAAGGTGCTGATTCACAGGGCGGCAGAGCACCCCAACATTACGGTATATGAGGATACATTTGTCACCGAGCTTGCGGTGCATTCGGGACGTTGCAGGGGTGCGTGGGCGCTCCAGCCACCCGGCCGCTTGATCGGTTTTGCCGCGCGCGCTGTGGTGCTGGCTACGGGAGGGGCTGGCCAGATTTATGCATACACGACTAACCCGCCTGTATGTACCGGAGACGGCATCGCAATGGCTTCGGAGGTGAAGGTGGCGGTGAAGGGCATGGAATTCATCCAGTTCCACCCCACGGCGCTCAGGGATGAGACGTCCCCCCTGTTCCTCATTTCCGAGGCCGTCAGAGGAGAGGGAGCAGTGCTTATCGATGACAGCGGCGAGAGGTTCGTTGAGGAACTGGCACCAAGAGACGTAGTGGCACGGGCGGTATACCGGCGGCTCGCCGCCGGCAGACAGGTATATCTTGACGCCACGCATCTTGGCGAAAGGTTCGCGGAGAGGTTCCCTGCAATTCATGAGGCGTGCAGGGACCTGGGCATCGACACACGTTACCAGCCGATGCCAGTGACCCCTGCAGCGCATTACACCATTGGGGGCGTATCGACAGACACTTGGGGACGGACAAGCATGCCAGGGCTTTACGCTGTAGGAGAAGCGGCGTGCACAGGCGTGCACGGTGCCAACCGGCTGGCAAGTAATTCTTTACTTGAGGGACTTGTCTTTGGCTGGCGTGTAAGCAGGAGGATAGCAGCCGAACCCAAAGGGAGCCCACTTTATCTCCCTGACCCACGCTTCATTGCGACGTCGTGGAGCATAGACTCTCGGGGCAGGACAACGCTCCAGAAACTCCTCTGGGAGAAGGCGGGCATTGTACGTACACAGGCCGGACTGAATGAGGCCGCCCGGCAGCTCGCGCAGATGGATTGTGGAAGCCCGGACCTTGAACTACGAAATATGCTTCGGGTTTCGCGTCTAGTTGTGGAGGCAGCTCTTGGCCGCGAAACGAGCCTTGGCTCACATTACATCGTTTCGTGAGAAGGAGATGGTAAAGGTTGAATAGGTTTGTGTTATCGGACCTACTGAAGCGCGCTCTCCTTGAGGATATTGGTCGCGGTGACCTGACGGGGGAGGCGATCGCTCACCCTGACCTCGTCGCGGAAGCAGTCATACAGGCCAGGCAGCCCGGCCGCGTGGCAGGGCTTCACGTGGCAGCCTTTTGCTTTCAGGAACTGGATCCCTCGTGCCGGGTTGTCCACGAAGCGGCGGACGGTGACGAGATCTATGCCGGACAGACCCTGGCACGCATTATAGGCCCCGCCCGGGCGCTGCTTGGCGCTGAACGGGTGGCGCTCAATTTTCTTCAGAGAATGTCAGGGATCGCTACAGCTACAGCGCAGGTTGTGGCGGTAGTACAGCCATATGGTGCACGGGTCGTGGACACCAGAAAAACCGTACCCGGGCTTAGGGTGCTGGACAAGTACGCCGTTAGGGTGGGCGGTGGATTGAATCACAGGTTTGGGCTTGATGATGGTGTGCTCATCAAGGAAAACCACATCGTGCTCGCCGGAGGGATCAAACAAGCGGTGGACCTGGTGAGAAGGCGCATAGGGCACATGGTCCGGGTGGAGGTGGAAGTGACAGATCTTGACGAAGTCAAGGAAGCGCAGGAAGCAGGGGTGGACGCCATCCTGCTTGATAACATGGATCTCTCCCACATCAGGCAGGCTGTGCTGACGGTGAACAAGAAATGCCTGGTGGAGGCATCAGGCGGTATCACGCCTGACAACGCAAAAGAGGTAGCTTCCCAGGGGGTAGACCTCATCTCTCTCGGCTGGCTGACCCACTCCGTGCCTGCACTTGACCTCACGATGAAACTGGTTGCTGGGTAGCTCCTCATGACGATTCATCGTCGCCACCGCCAACGAAAAAGCTTATTTTCGAGGGAGTGATAGTGGTGCATGAACATGTCTTCGAACGGATCACTCTAGCAAAAAAGGCCCTCGGCGACAGTGTGACCATTCTCAGTCATCACTACCAGAAAGACGAGGTAGTCGCTCATGCCGACTTTGTAGGCGATTCGTTCCTGCTCTCAAAGCGGGTGGCGGAGGAGTCATGCAGCCCGAACATCGTGTTCTGCGGTGTGCGTTTCATGGCGGAGACTGCGGATATCCTCACTCGGGGGGAAAGATGCGTCATCCTGCCGGATGAGGAGGCCGGGTGTTCACTTGCAGACATGGCCACCGGGAAGGAACTGGAGGAATGCTGGGAGTATCTTCTAAAGATGGATCTTGAGCCGGTTCCGGTCGCGTACGTCAACTCGTCGGCAGAGGTCAAGGCATTCTGCGGAAGGTACGGCGGTGCGACCTGTACTTCGAGCAACGCCCAGCAGGTCTTCAGATGGGCGCTTTCTCAGGGAGACTCCATACTGTTTCTTCCTGACGAGCAACTGGGCAGGAATACGGCTGCAAAGGTGGGGTTTGCCGCAGAGCAGGTGGCCAGCTGGTCGCGCCAGGAAAAGAGGGTGTTGTCTGCGGCCAGGCCGCGGCTGATCGTGTGGGATGGGCACTGCAGCGTTCACACGGAGTTTAAAGTGGAGCACGTGATGCAGGCAAGACGCGAATATCCTGGCGCGATGGTGGTAGTCCATCCCGAGTGCAGGCGTGAAGTGGTAGACCTGGCGGATGATGTTGGGTCCACGGAGCATCTCATCCGACTCGTCACGAGCGCTCCCGCAGGTTCCGCCTGGGTTGTGGGAACGGAAATTCACCTTGTGCAGAGGCTTGCCAGGCAAAACCCTGATAAGGCAGTGTTCTGCCTCGACCCGGACGCAAGACCCTGTCCAGGGATGGACCGCATCAGTGCGTCTTCGCTCCTTTCGGCTCTGGAGGCACTGGTACGTGGGAACCCAGAAGGAGTAATCCGTGTGGACGGCGAAATTGCGGAATTTGCTAGACTTGCATTAAGAAGGATGCTGGATATCCGGAGGCCTTGATGAACAGGAAAGAAAAGCTGCTTCAATTATTGGAAGAGGCAAAAGGCCCGATAAAGGGCATTGACCTGTCGGTGCAGCTGGGAGTGAGCAGGCAGGCGGTAGTCCAGTATATCGCTGTTCTTCGCGCTTCGGGCCACACCATCATATCCACGCCGCAGGGCTACATGTTGCCTCCCAAGGGCGGGTACAAGGACGTGATAGCAGTGAAGCACGGGCCGGAAAGGACCGCGGAGGAACTGTACCTGCTCGTCGATATGGGAGTGAAGGTAAGAGACGTGATAGTGGAGCACCCGATCTACGGGGAACTCCAGGGATTCTTGATGCTTGAATCCCGGGAGGATGTAGCGCGGTTCCTGAAGGACCTACAAGGCAAGAAGGCGTCGCTTCTGTCTGCCTTGACCGACGGGTTCCACCTTCACACCGTGGAGGCGCGCACTCCTGCGCTGATCGAAGAAGCCCGGGCGAGGCTTAAAGAAAGAGGGTTTCTCGCCGAGGAATGACTGTAGCCGCAGCACGTCACGCAGATGCTTCCAACACCGCTCACTACAAAAGGAGAGACTGCCTCCGTAAAGAGGCAGCCTCCGAGGGATATCAGGTCATGGACACAGGAGATATAGATAGACCTTGGACGGGTATGGTTCGTAGTTAGCAGGATCTGCGACGAACGCGAGGGCAGCTGCTTCAAAGAGACTCTGGTACACGCCGAACCTGCCTTCAATGAGCACCTCTTCGCGTCCGTGGGCATCGCGGGCGACCACCTTCGTGACTCCGGATTCAGTCCGTGCCAGGAATGACCGCTCCTTCGTCTCGCCCATCTCCCGAGTCCCCAAAGGCTCAACGAGGTCCGTGGTGGTTCCATCAAGGCCCACCTTTACACCTGTCTGCTCAGTAGCTAAGTACCATTTTTCAGGAGGGCCGCTGAAGTCGTCTGCCACCCGGTACCAGACCTCCACGGCACTGTTGTCCTCCACCCAGTCTATGCGCTGTGCTATCCCCGAAAGCGACGACAACTTCCTGGGCTCGGTACCGGGACCTCGCCACAGCCAGAGCTCTTTTGAATCCTGTCCCAGCATGTCAATTCCCGTAACGTCTCTTCCTGTCTCCACCAGTGGGCCTACAGTAAAGGCCAGCGCCGTGCCGTCGTCAGTCCAGGCCCAGGGGCCGATCCTGAATGTGGGATCGCTTGATGGTGGAATCACTTCCATCTTAAGGTTTCCCTGGACATCATAGAACCGGAGTGAGGACGCCCCAGCAGGCCAGGAAGAGACTTCGCCGTGGACTATCTCGTCGAGGTACGCCACAGATACCGCGATCAGCCCGTCAGGCGTCCACCCTGAGAAGAATATGCTCTCCGCACCTGGGACGGTGATCTCTCTCTTCTCTCCGGTCTTCAGGTCGTAAACGATCACCGCGGAATGAAGGCCTGCGTCTCCGTGCGCTCCGTACCATCCGCAGGGCGAGTAGTGGAGTACGAACAGGCCGTCCCAGCTAGGCATGTCGTCGTGAATATGTGTTACAGCACCGGTTGTAAGATTCACTCGCCAGAGGTCTGGTGAGCGGCGAAAGATCACGTTGGTGCGATCCTTTGTGACATTCAGGTCTCGCATGTAGTCTGACCTGGGAGCGGGGATAAACGCGATGTCCGTCACCTCGCCGCTCGGATAGTGCACTTCAGCCACCCAAAAACCTGTATGGTTGGCGTGCGGTCCGAAAACCTGGTAACCGTTGATCATAAAACGGATGCTGTGCTTGCCCGGGGCCCAGTCCAGAATCTGGAGGTACTGTTGCTGATTATTCCCAAAATCTAGGGTGCGGCCGAGCGAAATCAGCTGGCGAAGGCCCGACCCATCGCGCCGGACAGCCCACAGCCCGGTTTCACCGAAGTTTTCGCCAGTGAACGCGAATACCTGATTGTCATCGCTCCATTTACACCCGAACCAGAGGTTTATGCTGGTGAACGGGCCCAGCTTGAGCAGCGAGCCCTCCCGGGTGGACTGTATGTTCCAGCCCGGCTTGGTGCCTCCTGCCGCGTACCAGGGGGTACCCGATCGGTGCATGTAGTGTACCAGCCAGTCAGACCCCTCACGCTGCAGGGAGTAGCTCTCGTTGAAATCCCACTGGTAGACCCGTTTACTCTCCCTTTCCGTCACCTCTACCCTGTAGGATATCGAAGCTTCCGCATACGGACCGGTAAGCTGCGGCCCGATGAACTGTACTTCTACTTTCGGTTTTGACGCCAGCTTGTACGTGTATTCATCTGATTTCCAGAGAAGCAGGTCCCAGCGCGAGCTCTCGTTCACTGAAAGCGGGCTAGAATAGGGGTCAAACGTCCTGTCCCGGCTCTTAACGTACTCCGTCAGCAGCGTGCTGACAGCCTGTTGGTTACCTTCCCAGCATGCTTCAAAAAAGCGCATGACCGTGTCACGAACGCTGGATGACACCTGGTCGGATCCGAGCTGGAACCGGCCGTAGTAAACGGCTTCTGCAGTATGCGGTGTTTCCCATTCAAGCTTTATCCTGAACCCGTAGTGGGCTGCCTCGCCTGCGATGCTTGGTACCTCGGGCACGACCCACCTGAACTCAAGGTCTGTGTCCTTTACCAGGAAGGAGCTGATTTCCTCTGAATGCACCGGGCGGTCCTGCTGTTCGGCGTAGCCGAACAGCGACCAGTAGTTCCACACTTCTATGGTAGCGCGTGCGGGTTCTGCCACAAGGCTCTTGATACCGAACGTAATCTCCTTGCCGGGCTCGACAATGAGCGCGTTCGGCGGGTCGGCGGGAGGCAAAGTCTCTTGCACACGCTGTGTCTCTCCCTTTGCGTCCACCCATACGCTGGCTGCGCGCATGACGAAAATGTGCTGAGGGCCGTAGCTTGCGCTGAGCTGGGGTGGCTTATCGGGAAATTGGGAAGTGCCGGATGGCACACCGTTACCTGGTTCCACGGGTGAAGGAGCAGTGCCTGATCTTTTCCCGCAGCCCGCCCCGCCAAGAAGCAATGCGAGACACAGAATTATGGCTAAAACGCTCCTGCGATTCAATGTGAACACTCTCCTTACAGAACAACTCCGGTTAGTTTATGACTCTTAGAAATGTATTTTGGTTCCCTTTTGGGAAATACCTGCTCGGGTCAAGTCAGATTGCGGTGCAAGTTTTCCTCCCTGCAGACAGAAGAGGTCAAGCTGCTCGTGTATGCCGCCTTCCCCCGATAGATTCTTCAAAGCGTCCTTCCACCCAACATACTCACTCCATCGAAGTACCGCTGGCCTAAAAAACACCCTGAGTCGAATTGCATTGAGCGGGCCCCACTGAGCGATGACTGTTACTGCTGCGAGTGGAAGCAGACGACCCAAATTTGGGGTGTGGCAGAGCAAAGACATGCTGTATGGTATATGGGCAACGGTAAAGCATCGTGTCCCGAGCGCTGCTTCGCGCGATCTTGCTCCCTAATGAGCATAGCTACTTTATCATGTCCGGCTGAGCGATGCTACAGGTAATCAGGTTCAAGCGGATAGCGGACAGCACCCGGGAACTGATGAACAGCTTCTGGGCATCAGCGTTCAGGTCCCCCAGTTTTACCCTGGTCAGTTCTTTCAGCTCTGGTGACTGCCGGTATCCTCGTGCTTGTACTGCGCCTTGAAAAACAGCCCGTGGGTCAGGTAGACCACCACGCGCGGGCATCAAGACCGAGCCGATTCAGTTCATTGCACAGTGGGAAAGATGGGCTAAAAGAAAAGGCACCCCGGAATCTTCTGGGGGTGCGCTCTTTTCGGTATTTTTGAGCCAAGTAGGGCCACCGACTTACAATATTTCAATCTCCTGCTCTCTTAAAGCTCTGGCGAGTGCCATTCGAATTTCTGTCGGTAGGATCAGTTCGTCCTGGGGAACATCCAACAGGTTGAGCTTCTTTCCATGGAGGAACTGCTCTATGCCAGGTTTGGTTTCCAGCGCTTTCTTCAGGGAGAGCACAAGTTCCAGCTTGGGTCCCACTACAATGTCCTTGACCATGGCGATTTAGTATCCCTCCTTCTGATCTTAACCGACCCGCGTCAACACAACCAGATCCAGATCGAGTACGTTATTGCCTGTTCCGGCAGACTTACTGAAGATGATTCTCGCGGCAGTGGCGTTGCTCGGTGCCGGTTCTGTGGCTGTCGCGACTGTGAGCCAGAAGAACTGGAATCCCGTAGTGGCTGAAGGAATGAACACGCTGGCACCTATACCGATTACATTTCCCGAGATATCCAGCCAGTGGACCTGCGCTGTCAAGTTACCCGGGTTGAACACGAACGGCGATTCAACTGCGAAACTCAACTCGAAAGAGGGTCTTGCAAATCCGGTAATGGGAATATCCTGATACAGGCTGGCGACACCCGGACCCATCCGTGCTGTGGCAGTTCCCTCAAATGCGTTGAAGTCTGCAGGGGCGACGTTAGTCGCAACCCAGTTGGCAAGCCCAGCTTCAAAACTGGGGTTCTTAATAAGATTGGACATTATGAAGATTCCCTCCCGCTTCAGAATAAAGATCGTCTGGTCTAACCGTATTCTTCTGTTAACTGGAGGGATAATGACAGTGCCGCAACGCACGACCCCGGCTCCAAGATGACTCAGTACCGCTCTTTTCGGTAAACGCAAAAACGCATGGGCTGGCGGTAAACATGAGTATGAGCGTTTCGGGAGGAGACTCGCCTGGCGCAGCCTTGGATGATCCGGCTCCAAGCGCTCGAAAGTTCCGGGACCAAAATCAAGATACGGCCTCTTGGGAGATGTTCCTAAGGGTGCTTACCATTCCCTGAAGTTTGGCTAAAGCAGTGTGAATGGAGTCAGAGATGGCCGCATGTTCACGCGCAGACTTTTCTGTCACTGATTGCATGTCCTCGGCGTCCTTCACCGCGGAGTTAATGGAATTGCCAATACCTTTCATGATCGTGGCGATCCTTTTGGCAGATTCCGAAGAGCTATCAGCCAGTTCGCGTACCTTTTCAGCGACGACGGAGAAGCCCCTCCCGTGCTCACCCGCTCTTGCCGCTTCGATGGCTGCGTTGAGCCCGAGGAGTTTTGTCTGGTCAGCAACAACGCGAATGAAATCCAATACTTCGTCGGTTTCGGTGAGATATGCTTTGCCCTGGGCAAACACTGATGATAGGTGCCTGGTTTGCTCGGCCAGTCTGCTTACGTGATCTGCCATTGCCTTTGTATCTTTTGAGACCTGAGCCAACAGTGTTTCGAGGTCTACTGCCAGCTGCGCGAGCCGGTCTGATTGGTGCTTCAATGAATCGAGGGCCTGCTCGCGCACGCGCACTGTTTCCATCATCAAGAGAGCGGCTTCCGAGTCAACTATGACAGCATCCTCGGGAGCACTGGCTTTCAATTCTGATTTCACCCTTTCGTTTCCCGTCGCCTCGATGATCACTTTCCGCCCGCTTGCTCGGAACAGCGCCCGGAAATCCAAATAGCTGGGCACGTTGTGCTCTCTTGCGTACTGTATGCCCGGTGCGTCTGGATTGACGTCTGCGATCCCCAGCACCGATACGCCCGGCACGGACAGCAACGTCTTGAGCAGCGCGGTACCGCCTTTGCCTGCACCCACAATGCCGACCCGGATCATGTAAATCCCTCCCCCCCGGGTAGTGTCCGCTAGACTCTTCATCGGTAGAAACGGGCTTCGACTTGAGCGATAGTATCCTCAGGCGACCAAAGGTTGCAGGTCCCTGGTCGACCGATAACTTAGGAGCCGGGCCCCTGACCTTGCTGCAGCTCGGGCTATCGCGTATGGAAATGAACGGGAGGAATTTGTCGAAATGAGGCGAAGAGATGCCTATGTACGAATCCGGCAGCACACTTGGGAAGAAGGTGTGGGCCTTGAAGACGAGGTGTTTAGATCAGTCTCGCCTATAGGGTTAAAGAACTGCCGGCAGCCCAGACCGCTCTACAAGTTCGGCAAAGCGGTGAACCGTTTGGGCATGCGTCTTCTCAGCATCTAGATACGCAGGATCAGTAATCTGCCAGGGGAGGGAAGGCCGCATTCCTCCCAGGGGTAAAGCCCCTGGGCTTCCAGGCCGTATCTGTGAAGCTTATTGATGTGCTGGTCTTAGCGATCCGGGCGGGTGCATCGGATGTTCATTTGACAGTTGCCTCTCGTCCCGTACTCCGGGTCAATGGGACACTCGTAAAACTCGAAGGTGTCCCTGTCCTGACCACTTCTGATACAGAGGAGTTTTTCTACAGTATAGCAGATACGAAGGTGAGGGAGAGGTTTGAGAGGTCGGGCGAAGTAGACTTCTCCTGTAGCGTAGCCGAGGTCGGCCGCTTTAGGTGTAACGCTTTCCGCCAAAGAGGAGCCATTGCGCTGTCTATCCGGATCGTACCGCACTCGATCCCGTCCCTTGAAGAACTGGGAGTACCTGCCATCGTAGGCGAGATGGTATGCCAGAAGTCCGGGCTCTTTCTCGTTACGGGACCTACAGGGAGCGGCAAATCTTCTACCTTGGCAGCTATCGTGGACCGGATCAACTCCGAGCAACGCTGCCACATCATTACACTCGAAGACCCCATTGAGTATTTGCACCGTCACAAACAGGCCATTGTCAATCAAAGGGAGCTCGGTGTGGACACCCGTTCATTTGCAGCGGCATTACGGGCGGCATTGAGACAGGACCCGGATGTGATACTTGTGGGAGAGATGCGGGACCTTGAGACCATCTCTGTAGCACTGACTGCTGCCGAGACAGGTCACCTGATACTCGCGACGCTTCATACCGCTGATGTGTCACAGGCGGTAGAGCGAATAGTGGACGAGTTTCCACCTTACCAGCGAGAGCAGGTCAAGGTACAGCTCGCATCGGTGCTCGTAGGCGTTGTGTCCCAACAGCTTGTCCCGAGGGCTGATGGGTCGGGCCGGGTGGCGGCCTTCGAGGTACTCGTAGCGACCCCTGTAGTGAAGAACCTGATAAGGGAAGGGAAGACACATCAGATACTCTCGGCGATACAGACAGGCGTGCGTTACGGCATGAGAACGATGGATTCAAGTCTCTATGACCTATTACAGAAAGGGTTGATTTCCGAAGAGGAATTCCGGACCAGGGCCAAGGCGCCAAGCAATTTTGGGTAAGTCAGGGATGAGAATATACTGCTGGCAGTATCAGTTACCGTGAGCTTTTTGGAAGAGACTGTTTTCCCCACTCCATGATACGGTTTCAACCCATGCATTCATTTCTCTCAGACGTCACTACGATATACTGGTCCAAAGTGACCAGGCACTACGTTGAGCAGACTCTTCACTGGACGCCACCTTATTCAAGACCTCCGAGCGCTCACCTGTCCTCCCGGAAGCAGGAGAGATTGCGGTTTTTTCCACAGCAAGCGAACAGCATCTTCAATCATGCTGCTGCCTACTCCATCCTGCAAAATAAAGGCGGCCGGCACTCAGTGCGGATCGGACCGGACGCCACCTCCCTTACCTGCAGACCAGACCTTCGCTAATGAGACGGCTCCAGGAGCCGTCATAAGGTGCAGCCGGGGACGCAAGTTTAGTCCGGCCACGAACTAGAAAAAACTCAGCAGCGCTCGCTGACATGACTTGTAAGAGATGCACAAACCTGTATAATGTAATTCAGGAGGTGATGAAAGTTGGCAAAAGCCAAGGGCTCTAAAAAAGCGGCACCAAAATCCACCGGATGCGCAAAGGGTACCAGCACCGAGCGAGTTGTGAGCAAGACCCCATCCGCAGCTTCGAAGCCTGCTTCGGACAAGACTAAGAAATAGGTTCGTGCAAAGGAGAAACCTACAAACCATTGCAATATCATCTGGTTTGAAACCTTGGGGAAGGCTTGAGCAAGAAAACGTACGGGCAGCACGCTCTAGCACCGGTTTGCCTCCGACATAGGGCTTTAAATAGCAGAGCCAGCTAACCAAGAGCAAGAGCACAGTCGTTCGATTGATCCAGATTCGGCAATGGACTAGGATATGTCTCGCTGCTTGCGTACCTCCTTTCTTGTGGTCGATGCGCCAATATGGCTTCCTATGATCTATAAAAGCCGAGGCGGAGGTGTATTCTGGGACTCACACCTCCGCCTGCTGTCTTGGGTGCACAAACATTCCATATCTTCGCTATTAGCGGCATCTGTCATGACAAGGATACTGCTGCCGGGACTTTTGCAACTACAGATTGACCGACGTAAGCGTCAAATACTCCCCGCCTTGTAGGTTACGGCAGGAAGCATAAAAGAACCCCTACCTAATCACCTAAGGTAGGGGCTAAAGCAAGCTTAATTAATTATTCATCCGGCAAATGGGAGGCAG
>JBFMAL010000011.1:0-68096 GCA_040755615.1 Bacillota bacterium | reverse complement strand
TGGCTAGCAGTTCCTCGGTAGTCGTGCCGAACGTTCGCAGCTCGGAAACCGGCTTTCTGTTCCAGTGGACCACAGCGTTCCAAGACAGCATCCATGGGGAAAGCCTCCAAGAGCGATAGTGAGGCGGACCTCAACAACCTGACGTTCGGATTTCGAGGTTTGAACCACCAAAAAAGCTCGGCTTAACCCCGCCTCCCGTATCTATTACGGACAAGCGTGGCTTTGGAGGGAATCCCTAAGCACATTTTCATTCATAGCCTGTGGCTCGTAGAGCCATAAATTTTTTGTTGGAGGGTGAAACCAAATGGTGTAGAATATAAGGGGAGTGACGGTGAGAAGTGGACGTTATGTACGAGTCGACGGACGTTCTTAAGGTGATTCCGCACAGATACCCCTTTATTTTGGTAGACAGGGTGCTACAGCTGGAGAAGGGGAAAAGGGCTCTCGGAATAAAGTGTGTGTCAGGAAACGAGCCCTTTTTCCAGGGGCACTTCCCGGGGAACCCCGTAATGCCGGGTGTCTTAATCTTGGAGGCGATGGCGCAGGTCGGGGCCTTCGTCCTTCTCTCTATGGAAGAGAACGCCTCGAGGTTACCGCTGTTTGCCGGAGCGGACAAAGTCCGGTTCAGGCGAGTGGTACGACCGGGGGATGTGCTCGAGCTCGATGTGACGCTGGAACGTTTCAGGGGGCGCGTGGGCAGGGGCAGCGGCGTCGCGCGGGTTGGGCAGGAGGTGGCTGCTGAAGCACAGATCCTGTTTGCGCTTTTATAGTTAAGATAAGTATACCGCTCATCTGGAGCAGGATGAGGGACCGGCCCGATGATTCCTCGGCAACCCCCGCTGCACGGCGGTACTGGTGCCAAGCCCGGCAGAGTGGTTATGGCGCAATTAGCCATATTCCAGTTCTGGAGGATGAGAACATTCAAAAACCCTCGAGGACCGGGGTTTTTTTTATGGGGGGATGGGATTGATCGAGGCGCTTTGCACTACGGGGATTGGAAGCCTGCCGTTCCTGGACGGCCAGGAAGCAGTGAACTACGTCATTGAGAAATTTCCCTACATGCCATACTGGCCCCAGCTGCCGAAAACGGGACCTGCGGAGAGCATGTACCTCCAGTTTATGAACGGCTTCCCCAGGGACAGGCAGGAGAGCCTTATTCTATACGAGCAGGGTGTTGAACAGGTGCTCGCCGATTATCTTGACGGACGCACCCTTTTGCCCGACCGGGATGCCGCAAAAGGGCTCTACTACCTGCTGGACCACAGCACTGAAGCGACACGGCCGAGGTTCATCAAGGGACAGGTTACCGGGCCCATATCCATGGGGCTTCAGGCCCGTGACAGGAAGGGCCGGCCGGCGCTATATGACCGAGGGCTTCAGCAGGCGATCTGCGCTCAGCTGAGCATGCACGCGCGCGGTCAGGCAGAGGCACTGTCTGCAGTGGGCATGGACGTGATAATCTCAATAGATGAGCCGTATCTCACAACATTGGGATCCGGGTATTTCGCCTATGACAGCGCAATGGCAGAAGAATACATTGTATCAGTATTGCGTTCCGTCTCGTGCACGCGGGCCCTGCACTGCTGCGGGAACACCGACTGGAGCATGGTGCTCGGCCTGCCTTTGGACATAATATCTTTTGACGCATATGGGTATTGGGAGCAGTTTTGCGCGTATGCTCCGGAGATCCGCAGGTTCCTGGACCGCGGGGGCTACATCGCATGGGGCATCGTGCCTTCTACGGAAGATATAAACCGGGTGACGGCGGTATCAATTGGCGAGCAGTTTATCGGTATTCTGAGGACGCTCTCCCAGAAGGGACTTGATCCGTTCCTGATCGTTGACAGGAGCATCCTGACGCCGAGCTGCGGACTTGGGTCATTGACACCCGGGGAAGCGCGCAAGGCAGTCTCCACGTTACAGGATCTGCAGGCATACCTGAGAGGCAAATACCTGGCAGGTTCCCTGTTGAGAAAATAGCAGGGGGGAGAGAGATGTCTGAAGGGAGAAGGTACCTGTTTACGTCCGAGTCGGTTACTGAAGGGCATCCCGACAAGATCGCCGACCAGATCTCCGACGCGGTGCTTGACGCCATTTTGGAGAAAGACCCTGACGCCCGGGTCGCGTGTGAGACCACGGTAAAGACGGGGCTCGTGCTGATCGCCGGCGAAATATCGTGCGACTGCTACGTCGACATGCCCCGCCTTGTGAGGAGCACCCTCAGAGATATCGGGTACACCAGGGCGAAATATGGTTTTGACTGTGATACGTGCGCAGTGCTCACATCCATTGATGAGCAGTCGCCTGACATTGCGCTGGGTGTGGACGAATCATTTGAAGTAAAGTCCAGGGGACAAGATTACGATGAAATAGAGAAAACGGGTGCGGGCGACCAGGGCATGGTATTTGGGTTTGCCTGCAGGGAAACGCCTGTACTCATGCCGATGCCCATATACCTGGCGCACAAGCTGGCGAGGCGTCTTGCGGAGCTCAGGAAGACCCGCGAGCTGACGTACCTTAGACCGGACGGCAAGACGCAGGTAACAGTGGAATACGTAGACGGTGTCCCGGCTCGCGTACGCTCGGTGGTCATCTCCGCGCAACACAAACCGGAGGTCGATCTCAGGCGCATCAGGGAGGATCTGGTGGAAATGGTGGCGCGGCACGTGATCCCGCCCGAACTTTTGGACAATGAAACAGTTTTTTACGTGAACCCAACCGGGAGGTTCGTTGTGGGCGGGCCGTTGGGCGACGCAGGGCTTACCGGCCGCAAGATCATCGTAGACACCTACGGAGGGTACGCAAGGCACGGGGGCGGCGCGTTCTCAGGGAAAGACCCCACCAAGGTAGACCGGTCCGGCGCATATGCGGCCAGGTATGTTGCAAAGAACATTGTGGCTGCAGGGCTGGCGGACAAGTGCGAGGTTCAGGTCGCGTACGTGATCGGGGTCGCACGGCCGGTGTCCATCATGGTCGAGACCTTCGCGACCGCTGTCATCCCCGAGGATCGTATCGTCCAGCTGGTACATGACAATTTTGATCTAAGACCCGGCGCCATAATCAAGCGGTTTGATATGCGAAGGCCGATATACCGTCAGGTCGCGGCGTACGGGCATTTTGGCCGGGAAGACCTCGACCTTCCGTGGGAGAAGACCGATATGGTGGAGGTGCTGAGAAAGCAGGCAGGGCTATCCTAGACCCACATCTCCCTCCTTTCCAACATACTATGGTACTGGACTGGAGGGATCGGCGTGGAGTGGTTGACGAACGCAGTCATCTACCTGCTGGCGCTGTACGGGGCTATCCTGATTGTGGGTTACCTAACTGCTACCTTTCCGGGGCGGGCCCGCTCCACAGGGGTTATTATCATTGTGCTGACCAAGAATGAAGAGGACTCTATCGAGCGGTATGTGAGGACCCTGACGACCTTCTTGGACTGGAAGCACCCAGGTATCGGCTGCAGGCTGATGGTGGTAGACCTGGGTTCAGACGATAGGACTAGAGACATCGTTGCCAGGCTCGCGAAGTACCAGAACGTGTGCGTGGTGTGCGCAGACGGCGGGGAGAGCATCGCAGGCAGAATCATGGAGTACCGGCCGAAAGCCATCGTGCTCGTCCCCTCCGCCTCACTTGAACCGGAAGAAGCTGTCAGCACGGTGCTGCGCCTCTTTACGCCGGGAGAGGACTGCGCTGCCTTCTGGATTTAAAGGTTGAAGGAATATACTTCTGTTTGAAGAAAGAGACATGGCAAGAAGCAGAAGAGCTGGGGGATTATGCATGAGTTCGGCTTCGAGATCCGCGGAGCGGTACAAATGGATTGTGGGCGTGGCCGGGCTGGTTCTGCTGCTTATCCTCACTCCCTTTGCGGGCGTATTGGATGGACGAGCCTTCGTGTTTTTTGCCACCCTCGCTACCCTTGGAGAATGCCTGCTCATTAAGCTACCCAACCAGGGCGGGCGGATCAGCATCACCTTTGCCGTGCTGCTTCCCAGTTTTGTCCTATTCGGGCCGGTAGTGGCGGCCTGGATCAACGTGATCGCCAGCTTAACAAGCAATTCGCTGCTTCACAGGAGACCCCTCTCAGTCATCGTGTTCAATATGGGCCAGTATGTGGTGTGCATGATCGCTGCAAGCGGGGCGTACCTGGCCTTCGGGGGCTCGTTCGGGGCGCTCCCCGCCGTTCCGAGTGCCGCAGCGTTTGTACTCACATACTTTGTGACAAACCACCTTTTGGTAAACACCTACTTCTCAATCCTTCTGAAAGACAAGTACGGGCCGCTTCAATGGCTTGAATCCATCAAATGGGATGGGCTGAACCATGCGATGACCATCCCCCTTTCGGTGCTGATGCTCGTACTATATATCGAAAGAGGCATTTTCGCCTCGGCCGTGGTGTTTCTTTCAGTGCTCGCCATCGCGTACATTCTCAGAATACAAATGGAGCTGGCACTGGCCAACCAGGAACTGGCAGCGCTATATTATGCGGCGCAGGAACTCAACTCCTCACTGGACGTGGGCAGGGTCTTCTCCGTCATGCTTGAGACGATGAGGCGCCTCATGGACTTTCACACGTGCGCACTGCTGCTCTGGGACGAGCAGCGTAAGGAGCTTAACGCGGTCATGGTACATAACCCTACGGAAGAGCTGAACGAGTGCTGCACGTTCAGCCTGGCGGATGGGGTCCTCGGCAGTGTGGCTGAAAGAAAGAGGGCCCAGATTCTCGATGATATATCCACTGACCCGCAGAATCCCTGGAAAGAGACGCCCGGTTCCGGGCTGAAATCCCTGCTCGTGGTACCGCTTATTGTCGAGGACCACCTGGTCGGCGAGCTGGTTGTGGGCAGCACCGGCAAGGGCGAGTTCACCCGGGAACACCTGAGGCTCAGCACCATCTTGGCGAGCCAGGCGGCCATTGCCATAGAGAATGCTATTCTTTACTCTCGTACAGAGCAGATGGCGATAACGGATCCGATGACCGGACTTCACAACTATCGCTTCTTCTATATGAAGCTGAGCGACGAACTCCGAAAAGCCAAGCGCTCGGAAACTCCGCTGTCCGTGATCTACCTGGACCTTGATGATTTTAAGAAATACAATGATGCCTACGGTCACGTGGTGGGCGACGAGATACTCCGGGAGTTTGCGGAGATTCTGAGCGAGGCGGTCAGGGATTGTGACGTAGCTGCCAGGTATGGCGGGGACGAGTTCGTTGTGCTCCTTGCAGGCACTGACTTGCAGGGCGCAGAGCACGTGGCGGCGCGGATCAAGAGCACCGTGGAGTCCCATGGGTTCATCAGAGATCACGTTGCAGGTCCGGTTTCTCTGAGTATTAGTGTGGGTGTGGCATCCTATCCCGAACACGGAAGCACTGAGAACCTACTGATTGCGTACGCCGACAGAGCGATGTACGAGATGAAAAAAGCCGCATCATAAAAGCGAGGGATCAAGATGCTGAAGAACTGTCCCATCTGCGGAAAGGTATACCCTGACACCGGAGCTCGCGCGTGTGCGGATTGTATCAGAGAGGAGAACAAGCAGTACCTCATTGTCAGCGAATACTTAAGGGACAACAAGGGCGCTAAAGTCTCCCAGGTGGCTGAGGATACAGGTGTGCCGGAACAGCAGATCTTGAAGTTTTTGCGGGATGGCCGGCTGGAGATGTCCGGATCGGGAGAGCAGCTACTCCAGTGCCGGCTCTGCGGCGAACCCATAGTAGCCGGCCAGGTGTGCGACATGTGCCTCAGGCTTTTCCAAGTGAAAGATTCCAGGACGAAGACGGAGAAGATGTTTCTGGCTTTGTCAAGTAGAAAGAAAGAGATACGATGAGATATTCTGCTCTAATTAGATGATACGGGCAACAACGGGGCTAAAGATAGCCCCTTGATCTTTCGATAGATAATCCGAAGATGTACCCAAAGAGGTGGGTCCTGCAATGAAAATCTCCAAGAACCAGATGAATGAAGTAATAAAGGCGTATCTGAAGGCAACCCGGACGGAAAAGCCGTCGCAGACAGGTACAGCTAAGGTTGAAAAGACACGTATGGACAGCGTGGCGCTGTCGTCAGATGCCCAGAGGCTCGCGGACTACGTCAACTTGGCAAAGTCCCTTCCAGAAGTGCGCAAGGAGCTCGTAGAAGAGATCTCGAGACGGTTGGACAGCGGCGAGTACAACATAGGATCTCACGAGATAGCCGAGAAGATGCTGGCAAGAGATCTGGCCGACAGGCTGGAATGAAACGGGGGGTGCTTTGATGGAACAACTGGTGGATGCAATGATCGGAACGCTGGATCAGCAGGTCGTGCTCTACGAGGACCTCTACAGCCTGTCGCAGAAAAAGCACGAGCTGCTCGTGGGCAGGGATCTCCAAGCGCTTGACAAGGTCGTTTCTGCAGAGGAGCTGCTGCTCCTTAAGGCGGGCCGGCTGGAGGAGCGCCGCATGTCCCTGCAACGCGAAATAGCGACCAGATTGGGTATGGATGAGGACACCACCACGCTTGACCAGATGGCAAAGGCACTGGATACTGACAGGCAGGCTGCACTTTCCAGTGTAAAGCAGCAGCTCTTCGAGGTATTTGAAAAGCTGGCGCTCCAGAACCAGATGAACATGGAGCTGATTGTAAATTCCCTCCGGTACATCGACTTCTCTATCCGCACCATGACAGGAGGCCAGACCGACTCAGCCCAGGCCATTTTTGACAAGAAGGCATAAAGAGGGGAATGACAGCATGACAAGTCAGTTCTTTGGCATTGAGATAGCCCGCCGTGCGATGGATGCTCAAAGGAGAGCGATGGAAGTGGCGGGCCATAATATTGCCAACGCAAATACGAGGGGCTATTCGAGACAACGGGTGAGTATGACCACCACACCTCCTTTAGTGCTGCACGGCGCGGGCGAGAGAGAAACCATCCAGGTCGGGACCGGCGTACGCATAGAGGACATAAGGCGCATACGAAACGCCTTTCTCGACTTCCAGGCAAGAAAGGCCCAGGCCATGCTAGGACAATGGCAGACCAGGGAGCAAATCCTTTCGGAAGTTGAGGCGCTTATCAACGAGCCTTCAGAGGCTGGGCTCCGCTCGGTGCTTGACCAATTCTGGGAGAGCCTGCAGGAGCTGGCGAACAACCCGGAAAGCCGGGCAGTACGCACCACTGTCATAAAACAGGCCGGGAGTCTAGCCGTTGCCTTCAGGCACCATAGACAGGTGCTGACCGAACTCGTGTCTAGCATCAACCTGTCAATAGAGGCCAAGATCGGGGAGATCAACGCCACCGCGCGGCAGCTCGCGGCCGTAAACGAGCAGATACAGCGTGCTGTAGTAGCAGGTCAGTCTCCCAACGACCTAATGGATGAAAGGGACCGGCTGGTCGAGCAGCTGGCCAAGTCGGCAGGTGCCGTTTCCATGCCATCAAAGAATCACACCGTCCATGTACTTGTTGGCGGTGGCGTGCTGGTCTCAGGGAATAATTTCCAGCAAATTGAGTTGCTCTCAGACGGGACTTTAAAGTGGCAGGGGCTGGCGCTGTCAGTAAAGCCCGAGGCAGGCCAGATCGCGGGCTATCTTCAGATGAGAGACCACGTTATTCCTTCCCTGATAGGAGACATCGACACGCTGGCGGCTTCTGTCATCAGCTACATGAATGCCACGCATAGATCGGGATTCGATCGAGACGGCAATCCGGGCGAAGACTTTTTCGTCGGGTCGGGCGCCTGGGATATTGCGGTATCCCCTGTCCTTGCCGGAAACCCGGACAGAATCGCAGCATCTGGGACCGGGGACGTAGGAGATGGCTCGGTGGCGCTCCGGATGGCCCGTTTCAGACAGGAGCCCATCGTCAGCGGAGCGTCGGTGGACGACTTCTTCCGAGGCTTCATCGCTGGTATAGGGGTGCTGAGTCAGGAGGCCAAACGGCTTTCCGAAAATCAGATGCTGCTGGTTGAACAGATTGAATACCAGCGTGAGTCTATTAGCGGGGTGTCGCTTGACGAAGAGGTGGCTGAGCTGTTGAAATATCAGCATGCGTTTAATGCAGCAGCACGGGTTATTAACTCCTTCGATGAAATGCTCGAAGTAATTATTGAGAGAATGGGCAGAGTGGGACGCTAGGAGGAAAGTGCGATGCGCGTGACTGATTCTATGATGGTGAACAGGTTTCTGTCGGACGTGATGCAAAACCGCAAAGCTCTCACCGAGCTTCAGCACAGGATGTCTTCGGGAAGGCAGATACGCTTTCCTTCAGACAACCCGGTGGGCACCGTGAACGCGCTGAGGCTGCGGAGCAAGATTGCCCAGACGGAGCGGTTCTCCGCCAATATAAAAGAGGCTCAGGACTGGCTCACAACCACGGAGTACGCCGTGAGCACAGCGCTTTCGTACGTGATGCGCGTGAAGGAACTGGCAGTGGGCGGTGTTAACGGCGCTATTGGCGAAGCGGGAAGGCAGGCCATGGCGCAGGAGGCAGCCGTTATAAGGGACGGTCTAATTCAGACCGGAAACACGACTCACGGCGACAGGTATGTATTTGGGGGGCATAGCACTTTGACTAAACCATTTGAGGCGTCCGGAGCGGTCGGCACCCACGCAGGTGATATCAACAGGGAGGTGGGCGACGGCGTACTAGTCAAAATCAACGTCTCCGGCATTGACACCATACAACCTGCCATCCTTGCTGTTGACAGCTTGATACAAGCCCTCAACGATGCTGATATCGCCGCGCTCTCCGGTACGGTAATGGAATCAATCGAATCAGTCATCGATACCCTCACGGCCACTTTGTCAGAATTGGGGGGACGGATGGTTCAGCTATCGCTGACGCAGGAACGTCAGCAGCTGGTGAAGCTGAGCTCCGAGCAGTTGCTCTCGGAGACGGAGAACGCCGACTTTGCTGAGACTGTCACCCTGTTTAAAGCTCAGGAGTATGCGTACCAGGCGGCCCTTTCAGCAGGGGCACGGATTATTCAGCCGTCACTCCTGGACTATCTCAGGTAGGGGGGCCGAACATGGAGATAGAGACGACGCGCTTTGGGGTTATCCAGTACAGGGAGGAAGACGTCCTGACCTTTCCTGATGGGCTTTTGGGGTTTCCAAACTCCAGGAGGTATATTATAATCGACGTAGGCGGTTCCGTCGCCTTCAAATGGATGCAATCACTGGACCAACCTGAGCTGGCTTTCATCGTTGTCCGTCCCGGCTACTTCAGGACCGACTACAACCCGCATATTTCCGATGACGACCGTAAGGCGCTGCAGCTGGACAGTCAGGACGAGATTGCATGCTTTGCCATCGTATCAGTTCCCAGGGATCCCGAGCGGATGACGGCAAACCTTCGGGGTCCGCTGGTGGTAAACCTGAGCAAGCGGATCGGGCGCCAGGTTGTATTGACCGATGAGAGGTATACGACACGTCACCCCATAATTGATGAATACCGGGCATTGGCCAGCCGTAGTGTTCAGCCGACCAGTAACGCTTCTTGATCACGCCATCAGCCAAGGAGGGCGCACCATGCTTGTTCTTACCAGGAAGGTCAACGAGTCTATATTGGTGGGCGACTCGATAGAGATCATGGTGGTGGAGATCAAGGGCGAACAGGTCAAGATCGGTATCAGGGCGCCTTCCGCTACCAGGATATACAGGAAAGAGGTCTTCGAGGAGATCGAGCGTGAGAACAAGCGCGCCGCCGAGGCTCCGTACGTCGGGCCTGACCGGCTGGCGCGGATCCTGGAGCAGAAGTAAGAGACCTCACAGGCAAAATGGCTTGTTACCTGGGTAAAACCCGGGTTTTTTCATTTTCCCCAAACTGGTACTGAAGTACTCGAGCGATTTCATCGATAAAGGTAGTGAAACTAAATTATGCACTCCTTCGATTCCGGCGCCGGAGAAGAGGATGCATACCCCGGCCATCCCGGACCCCCAGGCGGTTCGGCCGACCGCCTGGGAGGTAAGGGAACCAAACCAAGTCCACCCGGGGCAGGGAGGCCCAGGGAAAAACATCAAGGAGGATGAAAACAAGAATGGGTCTGAGGATCAACACCAACATTGAAGCGTTAAACTCCCACAGAAATCTTTTAGCGACATCGGGTGCGCTCTCCAAGTCGATGGAGAGACTCTCCTCCGGACTACGAATCAACCGTGCGTCAGACGACGCGGCAGGGCTAGCCATCTCCGAGAAGTTGAGCAGTCAGGTAAGAGGCTTAAACCAGGCCATCAGGAACGCGCAGGACGGCATATCCCTTATCCAGACGGCTGAAGGCGCGCTGAACGAAACCCACAATATTCTTCAGAGAATGCGCGAACTGGCGGTCCAGGCCGCCAACGGAACCTTGTCAAACGATGACAAGGCAGCCATACAGCAAGAGATCTCCCAGCTCATTAAGGAAATCGATCGTATTGCAGACACCACAGAGTTCAATACCATGAAGATTTTGAACGGAACGGCGGGAACCATCACCTTCCAGATCGGCGCCAACGCCGGACAGACAATAGATGTGGTTCTGGATTCAATGAGGGCAGCATCGCTTGCGGTAAATTCCATAGACGTCACTGCAAACGCAAACGCTGCCGTCACCTCGCTCGATGCGGCCATCAAGACCGTATCCACCGAACGCGCCAAGCTCGGTGGGTATCAGAACCGGCTCGAGCACACCATCGCCAACCTCGGCGTGGCATCGGAAAACCTCCAGGCAGCCAATTCGCGTATCAGGGACGTAGATATGGCGCAGGAGATGATGAACTTCACAAGACTCCAGATTCTGCAGCAAGCGGGCACTGCCATGCTGGCCCAGGCAAACATGGCGCCTCAGGCGGTGCTACGATTACTCGGATAGACGCATGTCAGGTTCAGGTAACAGGGCGGCCGGCTCTCGGGCTGGCCGCCGTGTTGCAACAAGGGGGGGTTGGTTTTTCATGAAGATCACCTACCTTCTGGGCAGTTCAAACATCACCGGGGGCGCGCGGGTTATCTTTGAGCACGTCAACCGTCTGATCGGCAGGGGGCACAATGTGTACGTGGTGTCCAGCGACGGCCAACCTGAGTGGTTCGACTTAAAGACCGAAGTAATCCCGTGTTCCGGTGAGATGTCAGCGTACATACCCCCATCCGACGTGGTGGTCGCTACCTTCTTCAATCATGCCCGCGATGCACTGGCCGCAAAGGAAGCAGTCGGGTACTACCTGGTCCAGGGGGACGAGTTCTTCTTTGGGGATGACCCCGGCGTTTTAAACTGGAAACGGCTCTCGGACCAATCGTACCGGCTTCCCCTCCGGCTGCTCTCGGTTTCGGCGTGCGTATCAAGACGCCTAAAAGAGCAATACGGCCGGGAGTCGGTGAAGATCGGAAACGGGGTGGATGTGGATCTGTTTTATCCCCGTGCCCGGAAGGTCCGCAGCATACCCAGGATACTGGTGGTCGGCAACGAGAAGCTGAAGTTCAAAGGAATAGACGATATCTACAGGGCGCTGAAAAACCTCAGGTCTGAAGGCGTGGAGTTTGAGCTGGTCCGGGTGTCGCAGACAGAGTTTGTGAACACGGACATCCCGTGTGAAGTGATCGTCCGGCCGACCCAGGAAGAACTGGCACAGACGTATTCCGATTGCGATATTCTTGTCTCCGGCTCACACTATGAGTCGTTTTCCCTTCCTCCCCTTGAGGCCATGGCCTGTGGCACTGCCGTGGTGACCACCGACAACGAAGGTGTGAGGGAATACGCCGTGCACGGGGAAAACGCGCTGCTTGTGCCCGTGAGAGATGCCAACGCTATGGCTGGCGCCATCAGGCAATTGATCGAGTGCCCGGAGCTTCGGCAAACGCTGGTCAGACGGGGAAGGGAGACGGCCCTCGAGCGATCCTGGGACAGGGTCATCGACAGGCTGGAAGAGACCTTCGAAAAGGACTGCCATACCAGGAAAAGACCGCGGATAAGCCTGTGCATGATTGTAAAAAACGAGGAAGACAACATCGGGTTGTGTCTGAAAAACGCCGCTCCCTGCGTTGACGAAATGGTGGTGGTCGACACAGGCTCCGTCGACAGGACTGTGGAAATAGCCGAAGAACACGGGGCCACGGTTTACCACCACCCGTGGGAAAACGACTTTGCCAGGGCCAGGAACCAGAGCCTCTCATATGCGACAGGCGATTGGATACTCTACCTTGATGCCGACGAGATATTGTTGGCGCCTAATTATCGCCTGCTTGCTGAGGCAGTCAATCAGGAGAGGTTTGCAGGCTTATACTTCAATATTATGTCTTGCTCCCACGACGGAGTTGACACATTTTCGCTGCTGTCGTGCCGGCTCTTCAGAAACCACCCCTCATTCAGGTTTGAAGGCGCGCTGCATGAACAGATTACTCCGGCCATACTGAAGCGGGGGAAAATCGGCCGGTCAGACGTGAATATCCTCCATTACGGCTACCTGGATTCGCACATGAGGCAAAAGGACAAGAACAATCGCAATCTCACCATTCTCCGGCAGGAGCAAAGGAAGAAGCCGGGAGACTGTCTCACCCTGTTCAACCTGGGCTGGCAGCTTGCCGGGATGCAACGCTGGCAGGAAGCTCAACGCGTACTGTATGATGCCTGGAAACGGGTGAAAGATCACAGCCCGGCATACACAGGAGTACTGGCGCTGGAACTGGCTATATGTCTTCACAACTCAGGACAGGGCCAGCAAGGGATCGATGTCTTAAACGAGGCACTGGTGCACCATCCCAGGTTCACCGACCTGGTATACATGCGTTCTTTGCTAAGAAGGCGAATGGGAGATCTGGCGGGCGCGGCGGAAGACCTCGCCACCTGCGTGCAAATGGGTGAAGCACCTCCCGTGTACCCCAGGGTCTTTGGCCGGGGTACCTTCAGGGCCCTGTGCGATCTGGGCGAAATCTCTGCAGAGATCGGCCAAAAGAATACGGCGCGACGGATGTTCGAGAGGGCCCTGCAGATCAATAGATTCTACGCGCCGGCGGCCGCCGGCCTGGTCTCGGCTTTACTGGACACAGAGCCTGGGGTTATTGAGAGTGCCCTGGGCAGTGTGGTGGATCTTTCATCCCCCGGCGTCCGGACGGCCGTCGTAGATGTATTGAGAGCGAAGGGCCGTTCGTCACTGGTCGGGCGCTACTTCCCACGAGAGGCGACAGGGACAGAAATTGCACTCTGCATGATACGGGCCAAAAGATACGAAGAGGCCTGGGAAACCCTGGTAAAGTCGCAGCAAGAGGATTGGGCTAGGGCCCCGGTGTTTGCCATTTGCGCCGTCAAGAGCGACGTGGCGCGGTGTGCAGAACTGCCCCCGCCTCTAGGCGCTGTCGTCTCCTGCCTGGCAGGGGCGATGTCAGGTGATGCAAGAGACTTCATATGGTCCGGATGGAAGAAGGCGGTATGGTCATTGCTTGGGCACCTCCTTGAACTTCGTGAGTTCACCCTATTTGGGAGAGCGCTTTGCCTGACAGAAAGGTTGAGTGACACGGATATGAACCGTCATGTGGCACTTTGCGATTTATACCGGACTTATGGCTTTCACGACTCTGCCGTCGAGGAGGGCATTTCAGCCGTTCAGGCGGGCTGCATGGAAGCCTGGATATATCGTATGCTGGGGGATGCGGCCAGGGAAAAAGGACTCTCGGACGATGCGGAACTGTTTTACAAAGCGGCCTTGGAGGTCGCAGAGAGCAAAGCGGTCTAGGGGGCGTGGACACTGTGAAGATCTCCGGTGTAACAAATGCTTTCGGCCCCAGGTGGGTGGGTCAGGAATCGGCAAACGAGGTTGAGCGCGGCGACGTACAGGCCGCGGCACGGAAATCTCGAGCGTGGGAGCATCTGCTCGACGAGATGAACAGGGACCTCGCGGCTGGAAATATGCAGTATGATTACGGTATTCACGAAGCCTCCAACAAGCCCGTGGTTTTTGTAAAGGACGCAAAAACCGGTGAAGTCTTAAGGATCATCCCGCCCGAACAGCTTTTGAAAGTATTCGCGAGGATCCTTGAGTACATCGGCTTAATACTGGATGAACGCTGCTAAGGAGGGACACGAAATGGCAGGTATATCAGTCAGCGGGCTTGGTTCCGGAATAAACTGGTCACAAGTCATCGACCAGCTGATGGCGCTGGAAAGGAGGTCGGTTGACGCGCTCCAGAAGAAGAAAACCCAGCTCAACGCAGCAAAGACCGCGTGGGAGTCTCTCCTGACAAAACTGGGTAAGCTGGGCGAAAAAGCATCTCTTTTATCCCAGCCATCTGCCTATCAAGCGAAGAAAGTCACAAATCCTTCTGAGGATGTATTGAAAGTCAGCGCTTCCACATCGGCCCAGACCGGCACATACCAGGTGAGGGTCGAGACGATTGCCAAAGCCCATCAAGTGGCATCAGGCAGGTTCGCAGACCCTGCGCAGCCTCTTAACCTCTCAGGCAGTTTTCGGATTAATTCCATGGAGGTTCAGGTAACCGCCGAGGATAGTATCCAGACCCTCTGGAGTAAGATGAACCAGATCAAGGACAGTCCCTTCACGGTGCAGATCATTGACAACCGGCTGGTATTTACCATGTCCCGCACGGGAGCGGACAACCGCCTCGTCTTTGAGGACGACCCGGAAACAAGAGTACTGGTTGAACTCGGGATCCTTCAGACTGACGGAAGTCTTTCAAACGAGATCCGCCAGGCTCAGGATGCAAGGCTCTGGATTAACGGACTGGAAGTGACTCGGGATAGCAACGTGTTGAGCGACGTCGTACCCGGTCTTACGTTCACCCTGCTCAATGCGAACAACCTGGAGACCACCATCACGGTAAGCGCGGACCACGACCACACTATCTCAAGGCTCCGGGAATTCATCGATGCCTATAACGACACGCTGTCCTGGGTCGGAACGAACCTGGGCACAGGGAGTCTGTCGGGAGATTCCGTGCTTCGCCGGATAGAGATGAACTTAAGAGCCATGGCCAGTTTCGTGCTGGGAGATGAGGCATCTCCTTTCCGCGTGTTGCGGGATGTCGGGCTATCAACTATCGACAAAAAGGGGCTGCTGCAGCTGGATGATGCTGCTCTCAGGAAAGCGCTCGAGACAGACGCTGCGGGGGTACAAAGGTTCTTCTCCGCCGACGACAGTGTCAAGGGCTTTGTCCCGAGGGTGCAGGAAGTGCTATCTATGCTGACGGACACGTATCACGGAGTAATCGTGAGCCGGGAAAAAGGGCTCAAACTCCGGATAGAAGATATCGAAAAACAAGCCGACCGGATGAATCAACGTCTCAGTATGAGAGAATCCCGAATGGTAAGGGAATTCACCGCTCTTGAAAAAACCCTCAGTGTGATGAACGCGCAGAGTACCTGGCTCGCGGGGCAGCTTGTAAGCCTCAACAACCTTTACGGAGGGGGAAGAAGATGATCAAAGCAGCGGATCGATATAAATGCATCCAAGTGATGACGGCTTCACCGGGCCGCTTGGTGCAGATGATGTTCGATGCGGCAGTCCGCGGTTGTGCGAGGGCGAAGGCCGCCCTTGAACAGGGCGATGCACTGGGGGCCCGAAAGCACCTTATTTCAGTCCAGGACATTGTAGTGGAGCTGCGTTCCGCACTCAACCTGGAATCAGGGAAGATGGCTGAGACATTGTGGGGACTTTATGACTACGTCTATCACCGTCTCGTCCATGCCTCGGTCAGTGGTGACGAGCAGGCACTAGGCGAAGCCCAGATGATCGTGTCCGGCCTTCGGGATGCGTGGAGGGAGATGCTTGAGGGGAGAGGCGAAGATGGGTGAGGAGAGCCTGCCCGACCTGTATGACGAACTCTTAGAAGTGACCCGAGGTATCAGCGAGAAACTATCGGCGGGACAGGATATTTCAGAAGACTTGTCAAGGCGCGCTTTGATCATCGAGCGGATCAAAGGGTTCCCGAGGGAACCGAGCCTGGAAGAAGCAGCGAAGATCAAGGCGACCCTCCAGTCAACGATCCAGGCAGATAGCTCCAACATGTCCATGATTAGCGAACGTATCGCTCACATGCGAGAAGTTCTCCTTCAGGTAAAGACCTACCGTAACACAAGTGGCGCCTCGGAGAAGGTGATCCTGGATAAGAAAGGGTAAAAATGCAGTACGGCTTATAGTTCAAGACCTGATTCCAAGCGTTCGGGCGTGTCGCGGGTCAAGCATCTCAAAGAGACACATCTTTACCGAGACTTTCAACAAAAGCCGTGTACTGGCAGCATAAATTGACTTGACCCTGCGCATGTGATATAGTGAGGATGCGAGTTCACCTCCTGTGAGCTTCAGCAATCAGTTGGGAGGAATGTTTAAGAATGCTTGGAACAGTCAAATGGTTTAACGCGGAAAAGGGGTATGGTTTCCTGGAACGCGAAGATGGCGGGGATGTATTCGTACATTACACAGCCATCGTGGGTGAAGGCTTCAAGACCCTGACTCAGGGCGAGCGTGTGGAGTTCGAGATTGTGGAGGGTGCTAGAGGTCCACAGGCAGCGAATGTAACCCGGCTGGGTTAAATACACTGCAACAGATTCTGGCGTACAAAACCCCGGTAGATCACCGGGGTTTTCTATTGCATCCATATTCAGGAGGAATTCGTATCCTGTCGAGGAATACTATAGTGTAAAGATCCGCAAAGGAGTGAGGTCCGTTGCAAATCACTATCCGAGGGAAGAATATTGAAACCACTGCCGCCCTGAAGGAATACATCGAGAAGAAACTCAGTAAACTGGAGAAATTCTTTGAGAGTCCCCTTCAGGCGCAAGTTTCACTTTCCGTGGAGCGTGGCCGGCATATCGTAGAAGTCATGATACCCCTTGACGGGATGTTGCTGAGGGGCGAGGAGGAGACCGGCGATATGTACGCCTCGGTGGACCTCGTATTGGAGAAACTTGAAAGGCAGATAGAGAAGTACAAGACCAGGATATTCCGCAGGCTCAGGCAAGCTGGTAACAAGGGTTATACGCTAGTGCCTCAGGAAGCAGCGGACGAAGAAGGGCCAAGGATCGTAAGGACCAAGAAAGTAACTCTAAAGCCGATGAACGTGGAAGAAGCAGTATTGCAGATGGATCTGATCGGACATGACTTCTTTGTCTTCTTAAATGATGATACCGAAGAGGTAAACGTGGTCTACAAGAGAAAGGATGGCAACTACGGCTGGATCGAGCCTGAGATATAGTGCGGGAAAACACGGGCGGCGGGAGCTTTCCTGCCGCCCGGATTTATTTTGGAGGGAGCGCGATGGGCAGGGTTCTTGGAGTGATGTTTGAAGGCGGACCTATTGAGAGCGACCTAGACAGGGATATCGCCCGGCTGAGGTGCGGGTTGGCTCTGGCTACCCTGAGAAAACTCGTCAGGGTGGTACCGGATGTATTGGTGGTCACAAACAGGACGGATCTAGCCGAAGGAGCGAGGGTGCTTGGCGCTGATATATGGCTGTCACCTGACGAGTTACATTTCGGTACCTGTATCCGCCGGGTGGTTGAGGAGTACCGTCCGGAAGCCCTCTTGTACCTTGGGGGCGCCTCGGCTCCCCTGGTTACTGAGGAGGAACTCCGGGATCTTGCGGAGCTACTCGCGTCCAGCGACCGTGTTGTGGTGGTTAACAATCCCATGTCACCTGACCTGATCGCGTTTCGACCTGCAGCGCAACTACTGTACGTTCCAAGCCCGGACGCGGACAACGTTCTCGGTTATTACTTGAAGGAATCGGGCCTTGTCAGGGTTGTGCTGCCCGACAATCCAAGATTAAACTTCGATGTGGACACCCCCACCGACTTCTTAATCCTCAGTCATACGCAGGGAGGAAAGGCCATTTTAGGTGATGCCCTGATATCCCTGGGGTGGGATGACACTCCTATCCGGCGGTGTGTAGAAGTCATGCATACGCCGATGAGCGAGGTCGCTCTGTTCGGCCGGGTCGGACCGTCCACAATGTCGGACATAAACTCGCACTTAAAATGCAGGTTAAGAGTGTTCTCGGAAGAGAGGGGACTGAAAGCTCTTGGTCGCGATCACCGAGTCCACTCCTTTATCGGTAGCCTCCTGGACATGATGGGTCCGGAACAATTCTTCCGGTTGCTCGCATCTCATGCGGACTGCGCGTTTCTGGATACCCGGGTGTATTTCGGGCACTGGGGAAAAACACCCTCCACGTGGGACCGGTTCCGGTCAGACCTTGGAGATTACCACCTCATCAGCGACCCTGACCTCGCCCGCTTTACAAAGGCGGCGCGCGGAGCAGAGATCCCGGTCGTACTGGGGGGCCACTCCCTTGTGTCTGGAGGTATCAGGCTTTTGGTCCAGGAAACATGTTTTTTGGATTCTCCTTCGGCGTCCTGAGCATGACCACTACCCGGTGTGCTCGGCGGGGTCGGAGAGGTCTGTACTGCCTGGTACCAGAATCCCGGGCACACGAGCTATGCCGCTGAATCACGTTTGACACAACGAAGTATTGCATACTATAATTAATTTGAAAGTATTTGCCATTAATGGGGGGACAGGTAATCAAAGCCAGTAGCTGTCAGCCCGCCCGTTTGATGGAAAGAATTAGAAAGGGGGAAAAGATGTGCAGAGCACGAAACTTACAACAAAGATACTTATTGGCTTAATAGCCGGTATCGTTGTAGGTCTCCTGCTCGGAAGCAATCCGGGCATCGCAAACAACTACATCAAGCCGTTCGGAACATTGTTTTTGCGCATGATCAGGATGATCATCGTGCCCCTCGTACTGGCCTCACTTGTCGTTGGAGCTGCAAGCATGGGTGATGTGAAGAAACTCGGCAGGATCGGCGGCAAGACCATCGCCTACTACCTCATTACTACAGCTATAGCAGTCATCATCGGACTCATATTGGGGAATCTGATCAATCCCGGTGTTGGGCTCAGCATTCCTGCCGGTACAACGGTGGAAGCGGCTAAAGCTCCAAGTGTAGTGGACACTTTGCTGAACATCATCCCGGACAACCCGCTGAATGCCCTAGTAGCTGGCAACATGCTTCAGATCATTGCATTTGCTCTCTTTTTGGGCGTGGGGATCACGCTTGTCGGAGATAAGGGCAAGCCATTCCTCAGCTTCTTTGACAGCATGGCTGACGTGATGTACAAAATCACCGCAGTCGTGATGTCTTACGCTCCTATAGGTGTGTTTGCTCTCATTACACCGGTAGTAGCCGTCAACGGGCCCTCCGTGTTGCTGCCTCTTGCAAAGGTGATCATCGCTGTGTATCTGGGCTGCTTCCTGCATGCTGCACTGGTATATTCTTCGCTGGTGAAGGCCTTTGCTAAAATGAACCCGTTGACTTTCTTCAAGGGTGCGCTGCCTGCCACCACCGTCGCCTTCAGTACCTGCAGCAGCGCTGGGACCTTACCTGTTACCATTAAGAGCACGAGGGATAACCTTGGGGTCTCCGAGAGCGTATCCAGCTTCGTGTTGCCGCTGGGCGCAACCATAAACATGGACGGTACAGCGCTGTATCAGGGAGTCTGCGCGCTCTTTGTGGCTCAGTTGTACGGACTCGAGCTTACACTGGCACAGCAGCTGACCATCGTATTTACCGCAACCCTGGCCTCCATCGGGACGGCAGGGGTTCCCGGCGCAGGCTTCATCATGCTGACTATGGTGCTGACCTCAGTCGGTCTGCCTCTGGAAGGTTCCGCCCTGATAGCGGGTATCGACAGGGTCCTTGATATGGCCCGGACGTCCATCAATGTGACCGGAGATATATCAGCAGCAGTAGTCATAGCTGCTACTGAGAAAGAATTAAACGTACCGGGGGAGACCGACCGCACTGTTGCCGCGTGATACATCCCGCCAGACAATCGCAGTATCCTCTGAAGAAGCCCGAGCAGTTCGGGCTTGTTCAGGTAGCAGCCAATTCAAACAGGCCTCACAACCGCCTGCCGGACCGAGATAGCCAAGAGTCTGCGCACGATAGTGCTGACTCGCTTCCAAGTTTAGCAAGAATAGTAAACAATGGATCCATTAATGACGATACGTAAATGCAGAGGGTACAAGAGCAACTTGTGCGGAGTCTTCCAGTTTGTAACAAAATGTGAGTATTAATGGAAGAGCTGCAGGAGTTTCTCCTGACACCTCGAATTATGTAGATTGATTAAGCGCCAAAAGGGGCGTATACATGTCCAAGAACACCGACACTGTCAACTACGAGAGCATAATACGTCGCGTGAAAGACGTGATTTCTGCCAGGGTGACGTTAGAAGACGATGGAGAAATCAAAGAAGTACATGTTCTTGCAAGGGCCGGCCGGCACCCAAGGCAGATCATGAAAGATGTGGAGTCGGCTTTGTTGAGCTCCTTTGGCTCAAGTGTGAGCCAGAAGAAGATCAGCGTGGCCCAGATTCAGCAGGACTTGGATGAAGAACTGCACGGGGCCCGGCTGAGACTGGAGTCAGTTTCTGCGCACACGTCTGGGACCAGTTTTGAAGCCCGGGTGCGGCTACGGTACGAGAACGAGCTGGTGGAAGGCACAGCGAGGGGCGCTGCTTCGCCAGGTAACAAGCTGCGTCTTGTGGCTGAAGCGACCCTTGCGGCTGTCGCAGAGTACTTCCGGGCAGAGTACTTGTTTGCGCTGGAAGATGTGGCTACCCTGCGCCTGGGAATGAGAGATGTGGTGGTCGTTTCACTGGTTTTCATCTCAAGCGAAGGGGAAGAGCCACTTACTGGTTCGAGCCTGATCAAGAACGATGAACGGGAGGCGGTTTCTCGGGCAACTCTTGACGCGGTCAACCGTCAGTTCTCGTGGCTAGTCCGAAGGTAAAAGGTGTTTTTAAATGTGCGAACCGGTGACCCGTGCTGTCTTAGCGGAGCCACTTTGCTCAAGGAGCGGAATAAGAGCAAAGTCTAACTGCGGCGGAGGTAGGTTTTCAAATGGCAAGACTTCTTAAGGTTCTCGCTGCGCTTCTCGCGCTTGTTCTCGCTGGCGGCGCTACAATTCAGGTAGGTTAACCGGTTGGGTCACCGGTTCGCTCTTTGAGGGGAGCAGTAATAGACAATGCCGCGGTTACAATGGAGCAAACTTTATGCCCTCTTCGTCACCATTACCGGGTTACTCCTCTTGGTATTGTGGTGGCCTGCTCTCAGGCAGCACGCCTGGGAACAGGTCGCATTTTTTTCTTTGCTGGCACTGGCAGCGGAGGCCATGCCCGTCACCCTTCCCCGGCGCGACGGCACGGTATCCGTAAGTTTCGCCGTGTTTTTCGCCACGATCATCGTACTTGGCCCAGAAGCTGCCGCATGGGTCGCTGCAATCGGGTCCATCAGGGTGAAGGACCTCCGGGGCCAGACTCCCATTGATATGGTACTCTTCAATAGAGGCATGGTAGCGCTGGTTGCCGGGATCTCCGGGCTTACGTATCGGGCGGCGGGCGGTACCGTCGGAGCCGTAAGTACCTTGAGTGATATTGTGCCGCTGGCTTTGTGCGCGGTGGTATATGCCCTCACCAATGTCACGTTTGTCGTGTTCTTTCTTGCTTTGAGGCAGAAGATGTCGATCTGGGGAGTATGGGCGCTGAACTTGAAATGGCTGCTGCCCAATTACCTTGCGCTCGCGCCCATCGGATCGCTCCTGGCCTCAAGTTATCTGAGGTCGGGACCTGTGGGGATAGGCCTCTTCTTCCTGCCGCTTCTTATGGCGAGGTACTCCTTCCAGAGATTCATTGATATGAGACGGATGTACTTGGACACCGTCAGAGCACTCACCACAGCCCTCGAGGCCAAGGACCCGTACACAAAGGGGCATTCAGAACGAGTTGCGCAGTTAGCAGTGAAACTGGGGCGGAAGATGCATCTGCCCGAAGATCAAATAGAACTGCTGGAATATGTTGGTCTATTGCACGATATCGGCAAGATCGGCGTACGTGATTCAGTACTTAAAAAGCCGGGCATTTTTGCTGCAGAGGAGTACGCCGAGATGCAGAGGCACCCTGTTATCGGCGGTCAGATCATTAAGGATATACGCCTTCTGGGCAAGGCTGCTTCCTGGGTACGATATCACCATGAGAGGTGGGATGGTGCGGGTTTCCCCGATGGGCTCGCGTGGGAAGAGATTCCACTTGGAGCGCGCATCATCGCGGTGTGCGATGCATTTGACGCTATTACTTCAGAACGACCGTACAAGCGTGCATTCAGCATTGCTGAGGCCAGACGCGAGGTGATTAGGGGCTCCGGCAAGCAATTTGATCCCGCGGTCGTATCTGTACTTATGGAAGTCACGCAGGCCGAATACGAAGAAGAGTTGAAGACCAGACAGGCACAGGCCGAAGCCGCAGCATCACGAGACGGATAGCCGGGGGAGGAGTCTGGTGGCCGGGTATTCTTCCAGCTACAGAAGATATATTGTGCTTGTATGCGCCGTGACCCTCCTAATAGCGGGGTACCTGGTGTTCACCCGGGTAAGGGTCACCATGACGCTTGCTTTCTTCCTGCTGCTTACGGTACTTCTGAGACTGATCCCCATCGATCTGGACGGGACCGCCCAGCTCGACATAACACCATCCACGGACCTTTCCGCAATCATCCTCCTGGGTCCACATGCTGCAATGATTTCTGCGCTGCTGGGGCGGGTCTTAGCTGAGGTGGTCCACAAGGAACGCTGGAAGAGATCTGATCTGATGGACATGCTTGCCTGGTACAGGTCCTGTGAATCAGCACTTGCCACATTGGCGGCGGGTTTCGGCTACAGGCTGCTTGAGAGCATACCGCCCAGGACCTCGTTTATATGGGTCGTGCTGCCGCTTTCTGGGGCTGCCATCGTGTATTACATCGCTCTCACATGTCTGAAGTCGCTGGAGGAGCGCAAGAGGTACCGCGTGAACTTCTGGATAGCGTGCAGACTTTACTTCAGAAACTCACTCGGAATGGTTGTAAACCCCGCTCTCGGCCTAGCGATTGCCGCGTTCTATTACTACCAGGACTTCGGCGCGTTCGAGATCATGTTATTTGTGGTATCTCTGCTTATAGTCATTTATGCTACCCGATTGTTTGTAGACATGAAAGCGGTGCACCGCAATACCGTTGAAGCGCTGGTTAGTGCCATAGAGGATAAGGAGCCCATGGCCAGAGGGCATAGCATGAACACTGCGCGTCTTGCCGCGGCCATCGCCAGGAAGATGGGGCTCGGTGAGGCCAAAGTGATGGAGATCTACTGGGCAGGACTTCTGCATGATGTGGGTAACCTCGGTACCGATGAACGTATTCTGGTTCGTCCCGGACCGCTCAGGGAGGATCAATTCGTTCTGATACAGAACCACTGCGTGGTCGGTGCAGGGCTTGTATCTGACGTCCCCTTTCTGAAGAACACCGAACGGGCAATCCTCTACCACCATGAGCACTACGACGGCACAGGATACCCTGCTGGTCTGTCCGGCAAGGACATACCACTTGAAGCAAGAGTGGTGGCATGCGCAGAGGCGTTCGACGCCATGATACAGGACCGCCCCTACAGGGGGGCGCTCCCCCTTCATGAGGCCTGCGAGCAGCTGGTTAGGATGTCCGGTCGCGAGTTGGACCCGGACGTGGTGACGGTGTTCAAAGAAGTATTTAAGGACATAGAGAGGATGGGTCTTGATGTTTTCCGGCGTCATCATAGTCTCGATACTAATCGGTAAACTGAGAAAAGGTTCGGTTCGGGCGCTCGCCCTGATACCCTTCAGGAGGCTTTACCTCATCTTCCTTTCTTACGGCCTTCAGTTTGCGCTCATGATCGGGCTCGTACCCAGCGGGTCGCGGTACGTACCCCCGCTGTTGCACCTGATCTCATACATACTTCTCTTTGCTGCACTGCTCTCCAACTGGCGCCTGCCTGGCATTCCGCTGCTTTTTTCCGGGGCCGCGCTGAACGCAGTGGTCATCTTCGCCAACGGGGGGAGAATGCCGGTAAGCCTCCCTCATCTGGAGAGAGCAGGGCTTACCAATTACATACAGCTTCTGCTCGCTGATGGCAGCAGGAGCCACCAGCTGATCAGCGAAGCCACGCGACTGTCTTTTCTCGGGGACGTTATGGTCATGCCCCCGCCCTATCCTCGCCCGTTTGTATTCAGCGCAGGTGACGTGCTTTTGGCCATCGGACTCTTTCTCCTGATCCAGTGGGGCATGAAACTGAGCGGGATGGCCGACAAGACACCATGAACTGCCGCCAGACCGAGCCGGGGGTCATTGTTGCAGGTGACAGAACCCTCAGGGACAGGGTCGTAGATTATCCCCGCCTGGTACGATGTTTCTTAAGGTTTTCATAGACGGTTTGCAGTGCGATTGCTGCAAGCGTATGCACAGTTTCTGCTTTTTGAAGCGCCCAATTACGTCAATTATATGTACACAGCCCGCAGTCAGGTCTTACCAGACACGTTACTGGTAAGACCCGTTTCTCACAGCAGGAATACCCAAGAATCGGCGAGTTTGGGGCCGTTTTGATTGCCCCGCAAAACCTGTTATAATCGGGACGGATGATGGCTTAAGAAGCGGTGACCCCATAGTGTGTGCCAGCCCCATTGGTCGCCGCGTGCCAGTAGCATGGGCCTTACTGGAATAGGGCTGAGGCGGGGTCAAGGCTGCACAGGGAGAAGTGATGTCTCCAAGTGACCGCCCCAGATGTGGGGGTAGTAACTGAGTCTCAGGTGCCTTCGACATGGCCCGGCCTTATTTTGACCTCTTCATCTTGAGGGCATCTTCAAGCCTTTTGCTCCAGGCCCGGCCGTGCTTAGACAGCATCGTACTGTTCTTGAATGGAGCTTTGAAAGGTACCTGCGTATACGAGAGAACTATGACATGATGATTGTGGGTAGAAACGCAGACTTAAAACCCATCCTGGCCAGATTCCTTAGGAAATGAAGAGCTGAACAACACTTCTTTCGGAGGAGAGGTTCGCACCGGAACAGCTTAATGAGCTTGCGGAGCGGCCTTGAGATTATGGGACTTGTCCTGGCGCGCTAAGTAGCAGGGTTTAACCAGCGGGCCGTTTGCCGCCTTGCAGAAAAGGTGGTACAATAACATACGAGGGAACCTGACGGTTCCTTTATACGTGTTTGTGCGGGGAGGAGTCGGCGTGGTACTTCGGTTATTTCAGGGCGCGATCACCAAGAGACTTCATGACCGCGAGATACGCAGACTCAGCGGGATCGTGCAGCAAGTAAACGCGCTTGAAGACCAGTACAGAAACATGTCGGACGAAGATTTGTCGAACGTAACACGGGTTTTCCGTGAACGGCTGCATAAAGGCGCTCGTCTTGACGACCTGCTCGTTGATGCGTTCGCAGCTGTGCGCGAGGTATCAAGACGCGTCTTGGGCATGAGGCATTTCGACGTCCAGATCATGGGCGGCGTTGTGCTTCACGAAGGTGACATCGCGGAGATGAAGACCGGTGAAGGTAAGACGCTGGTAGCCACACTCCCGGTGTACCTGAACGCACTCACCGGCAGAGGTGTTCATGTAGTCACCGTCAACGACTATCTGGCCAGGAGAGACAGCGAGTGGATGGGACAAATCTATAGATTCCTCGGACTGTCGGTGGGGTTGATCCTTCATGGCATGGACCATAAGGAGCGAAAGGCCGCCTATGATTCGGACGTCACCTACGGAACGAACAGTGAGTTTGGCTTCGACTACCTCCGTGATAATATGGCCATCTACCGGGAACAGCTTGTACAGCGAAAGCTGCACTACGCCATCGTGGACGAGGTGGACAGCATCCTAATTGATGAAGCGAGAACGCCGCTGATTATATCCGGTCCAAGTGCCAAGTCCCCCGACCTGTATTACCGATTTGCGCACGTGGTCCGACAACTAAGAGAGGGCGAGGACTTTGAGGTAGATGAGAAGGCGAGGGCGGTTACACCGACCGAGAAAGGTATCGCTAAAGTGGAGCGGGCGTTGGGCGTATCAAACCTTTATGAAGATGAGAGCACCGATCTGTCCCATTACCTGAACCAGGCGCTTCGGGCCCGGTGCCTCATGAAAAGGGACCGCGATTACGTAGTGAAAGATGGTCAAGTGATCATCGTTGATGAATTCACGGGACGGCTTATGTTCGGCCGCCGTTATTCAGATGGGCTTCATCAAGCCATTGAGGCAAAAGAAGGCGTGAAGATCGAACGGGAGATGCAGACCGTCGCAACCATAACATACCAGAACTACTTCAGGATGTACGAAAAGCTCGCAGGGATGACGGGTACTGCGCTGACAGAGGCTGATGAATTCAAGAAGATCTACGGGTTAGATGTAATAGAGATACCGACCAACAAGCCGATGATACGCGTTGATTATCCCGACGTGGTGTATACTACGGAGAAGGCCAAGTTCCGTGCGGTCTGCAGGGAAATAGAGGAGTGTTACAAACGAGGCCAGCCCGTCCTGGTCGGGACGGTTTCGATAGAGAAATCTGAACTTCTAAGCGACATGCTAAAAAAGCGGGGCATTCCTCATCAGGTGTTAAACGCCAAATACCACGAGAAGGAAGCCGAGATCGTCGCCCTTGCAGGAAGGCGCGGCGCGGTGACCATCGCTACAAACATGGCGGGAAGAGGTACCGATATCGTCCTGGGTGAGGGCGTGGTGGAGCTCGGTGGGCTCCATATCATAGGTACAGAACGTCACGAAGCACGCCGTATAGACGACCAGCTGAGAGGGCGTTCAGGGCGCCAGGGCGACCCAGGCTCGTCCCGCTTTTACCTGTCGCTTGAGGACGACCTGATGCGGCTTTTTGGCAGTGACCTCGTGGCGGGCATCGCGGAACGGCTCAGGGTGGATGAAGACACGCCCATCGAGCACCCGTTGCTGACAAATGCGATAAGGAACGCCCAGAAAAGGGTGGAGAACCGGAACTTCGATCTCAGGCGGCGAGTCTTGGAGTACGACGATGTCATGAATAAACAGAGAGAAATCATCTACAGCCAGCGTCGCAAGGTGCTCAGCGGAGAGAATATGAAAGAGAGCATCCGTGGTATGATCGAAAAGGTCGTGGACGAGCTCGTCGATAGCTACTGCAATAAGTTCTCGGCCCCTGAGTACTGGGATCTTGACGGGCTTGCGACTGCGGTGGGCCAGAGTTTTGTGCCGGGCCGTGTTGTAACCGCAAAGGATTTTGACGGCATGGAAAGAAGGGAGATCAGGGAGCGAGTGCTCTCCATCGCTATGGAGCGCTACGCAGCCAAGGAGAAGGACCTCGGTCCCGAACTGATGCGGGAGCTGGAGAGGCAGGCTACGCTGCGTGTGGTGGACGCGAAGTGGATGGAACATCTGGCGAACATGGACGACCTCAGGGAGGGCATCGGGCTTCGCGCGTACGGTCAGAGAGATCCGCTTATCGAATACCAGATCGAAGCCCATCAGATGTTCCAGAACATGATAAGCTCCATCCAGGAGGATATAGTGAAGCTGGTATTTAGGGCGAGGGTCGTGACACAGCCTGCCCCGAGGCAAACAGTTGAGGGAGGCCAGACTCCTGCAAGTACGCTGAAGAAGGGTGAGAGGATAGGCAGAAACGACCCGTGTCCATGCGGAAGCGGGAAGAAGTACAAGAAATGCTGCGGCAGGTAGAGGGGGTTGCTATATGTTCGAACTCATAAGGAAGGACATTCAAGCTGCCAGTGAGCGATTGGCAAAACTCGGGAGGTCTCTTTGACCTGGCAGGTATCGAGGCCGAAATCCGGTCTATCGAAGAGAAAATGGCCGCGCCCGACTTTTGGGACAAACCCGAAGAAGCTCAGGGTCTAGTCAGGAGGCTCTCTTCGTTGAAAGAAGAGGTAGAGCGCTTTACGTCGCTGAAGACAAGGGCGGAAGAGCTTGAGGTGTGGTGTGAGCTGGGTGAGGAGACCCAGGATCAGGCTTTGCTCGCAGAGACGGAAAAGAATTACCAGGAGTTCGCACGGGATCTCAGGGACTATGAACTGAGGAGCCTGCTGTCTGGTGGATACGACGAAAACAACGCCATCCTGTCTCTTCACGCCGGAGCTGGCGGTACCGAGGCGCAGGACTGGGTGTCGATGCTCTTTCGCATGTTCAGCAGGTGGGCTGAACGAAAGGCGTTTAAGGTAGAGATTCTGGACGAATTGCCCGGGGAGGAGGCGGGTCTAAAGAGCATCACGTTTCTCGTAAGCGGGCGCTACGCATACGGTTTGCTGAAGGCGGAAAAGGGTGTACACCGGCTGGTAAGGATCTCGCCTTTTGATGCGTCCGCGAGGAGGCATACGTCGTTTGCTTCCCTTGACGTGCTGCCAGAACTTCCTGAGGAGCAAGAGATAGAGATCGACCCGGCAGACTTAAAGATAGACACGTTCAGGTCCAGCGGGGCCGGGGGGCAGCATGTAAACAAGACGGACTCAGCTGTGCGCATCACACATCTTCCTACCGGCATTGTCGTGAGCTGCCAGAACGAAAGGTCCCAGCATGCCAACAGACTGTCTGCCATGAAGATACTCCAGGCAAAGCTGTTGCAGAGGCGAATTGAGGAGAGGCAGAAGGAGCTGGACGCCTTGAGAGGCACGCAGCAGGAGATCGCCTGGGGGAGCCAGATTAGAAGCTATGTATTCCAGCCCTATACCCTCGTGAAGGATCACAGGACCGGTGAAGAAGTAGGCAATATAAACGCGGTGATGGATGGGGACATCGACCAGTTTATATACGCATACCTTGAGAAGTACTCAAGGAACAACGGGAGGTAAAACGACGATGAAGAGGTTCCTCCTGTCTAGCCTGATTCTTGCATTGGTCATCATGCTTGTTGCCGAGATTGTTCTTCCACGCGGGCTCGAGCAGATCGCCGCCAAAGTGGTTGCAGCAAGATTCAATGATGCCGATGTGACCCGGGTATCCGTCAGGTCACGCCCCGCGCTCAAAATGCTCCGTGGGCAATTCGACCTCATAAGGGTAGAGATTGAAGGGCTTGACACGGGGGTTTTGTTCGTAGACCGCATCGTCAGCCAGCTGGTGGACGTCCGCTTAAACCCTGTCTCCCTGGTTACCCAGGGCAGACTTGAGATGATTGAGGGCAGCGTGAGTACCACGCTCAGTCTTTCTGAAGCGGCGCTCGACAGGCATGTATCAGAGAATATACCGATCCTTGGAAACGGCAGGGTTTCCATTTCTACCGGCGGGATCACTGTCACGGGCGATTTACTCCTCGGGGGCAGGAAGCTCGGGGTCTCGCTCACGGGCGGTTTTCTGCAGTCAGGGGAACGTGAGCTTGCGTTCAAGATAAACACTATATCCATCGAGGGCGTCAACATACCCCGGCAGTTTACGGATGCGCTGCTTTCGTCGCTAGGTGGCGACACCTTTGTCGTGGATCTTTCAGGTGTGCCTGTGGAGGGCGGCGTGACCGATGTCTGGACGACCGCAGGTCAGCTTCACATTACCTTCAGCCAGACGGTGAGACCGTGATGCAGACCCGACGCATATTCGTACTTGGCATTCCTTTTGATGACCTGGACCTGGATCAGGCTGCTGGCCTGATCCTTCATGCTATACGTACCGGGACTGGTATATCGGTCATGACTCCAAACCCGGAAATCGTTCAGATGGCCAGGCGCGATGCCGAACTGGCAGCCGCCATTCGCGAGGCTGACCTGGTCGTTCCGGATTCGGTCGGGATAGTGGTTGCCTCACGACTGATGGGAAATGCACTGCGCCGGAGGGTACCCGGGATAGAGCTGGTCGAATCGGTGCTCGAGCTCGGGCGTGCTGTGGGCCTCCGCGTATACCTGCTCGGCGCCGCAGAAGGCGTGGCAGACGAGGCTGCCGAGCGACTCCGTTCCCGGTATCCCGGGATAGTGGTCACAGGTACGCACCACGGCTATTTTTCGCCGGAAGATGAGGAGAGAATTGCTTCGCACATTCTCGGCTCCCGCGCACAGCTGGTACTCGTGGGGCTTGGGTGTCCAAAACAGGAGAAATGGATAGCGCGTTGGAAAGAGAGGCTTCATGGCATCTCGCTCATCACCGTAGGGGGCAGCCTCGATGTGTTTTCCGGGCGTACGAGACGCGCGCCGGGCGTCTTCAGGAGACTCGGACTTGAGTGGTTGTACCGCCTGCTGAACCAGCCGTCCAGGTGGCGGAGGCAGCTTGAGCTGCCCAGGTTCGTTGTAGCGGTGTTGAAAGAGAGAATGAAAGGATAGGGGTGGGGAAGGTTGGATTCACAGGAACTGGCCTCGATCGCAAGCAGGGTACGCAGGCACATCATTAGAACCATCCATCAAGCGGGGTCCGGTCACCCGGGCGGCTCGCTCTCCTGCGTCGAAATACTCGTCGCCCTGTATTTCTCTCAGATGAGAATCCGGCCTAACGAGCCGGAGTGGGAAGACCGGGACAGACTTGTGCTGTCCAAAGGCCACGCATGCCCGGCGCTGTATGCGGTGCTCGCGGAGCGGGGGTTCTTTCCCGTGGAAGAGCTGGATTCCCTCCGGAAACTCGGCAGCATGCTGCAAGGGCATCCTGACATGAAACGTACGCCTGGTGTGGAGGCATCTACCGGCTCCCTGGGCCAGGGGCTGTCACAGGCCGTGGGCATGGCGCTGGCGCTCAAACTGGATGGAAGCCCTGCACGAGTCTACGTGCTCCTAGGTGACGGCGAAGTGCAAGAGGGCCAGGTATGGGAGGCGGCTATGGCGGCAGCGCACTATCGTCTTGATAATCTCACAGCTATACTCGATCTCAACGGCTTGCAGATCGACGGTCGCATCGACGATGTGATGTCCCCGCTGCCGCTTTTGGACAAGTGGAAGGCCTTCAATTGGGCGGTGCATCAGTGTGACGGACATGACCTCGACGCACTAACCGCTGCACTGTCATGGGCGGACGGAGTGAAGGGCGCTCCTGCCATCATCGTTGCAAAAACGGTAAAGGGCAGGGGTGTATCATTCATGGAAAACGTAGCCGATTGGCATGGAAAGGCGCCTGATGCAGAGAAGACCAGGGCAGCGCTTTCCGAGCTGGGGGGTGCTGAAGTTGGCCGGTAAGGCGACCAGGGAGGCATACGGGGAAGCGTTGGTAGAACTGGGTGCCGTCTATGAGGAACTTGTGGTGCTGGATGCGGATCTCTCTAAGTCCACCATGACCGCAAAGTTCCAAAAAGTGTACCCGGAGCGGTTTTTCAATGTAGGTATCGCCGAACAGAATCTAATGGGTATAGCAGCAGGCATGGCTGCTGCGGGAAAGATACCTTTTGCCAGCACGTTTGCTATCTTCGCCACTGGGCGGGCGTGGGAGCAGGTGAGGAACACCATCGCTTATCCAGGTCACAATGTGAAAATTGCCGCGAGCCACGCTGGCATCACCGTGGGACCGGACGGCGCTTCTCACCAGGCGCTGGAAGACATCGCTCTGATGAGAGTGATCCCCGGGATGACGGTGCTCGTACCTGCAGACGCGCGGGAAACCCGGGAAGTGGTGGAAGCAGCTATCAAACATAAGGGGCCTGTTTACATAAGGCTCGGCAGACCGGCCGTGCCTGATATTTATGGCGAGAAATACCGATTTAAGATAGGCGAGGCCAGCCTGCTGTGTGATGGCGACGACGTGGCCATAGTGGCTGCGGGCTACATGGTGCACGCGGCGCTTTCCGCCAGAGATATTCTGGCAGGAGAGGGCGTAGCCGCGAGAGTCATCAACATGTGTTCAGTTAAGCCGCTCGATAATTCAGTGCTGCTTGAGGCCGCATCAACGTGCAAGGCAGTGGTGACGGCAGAGGAACACAGTATTATCGGCGGCCTCGGGTCTGCCGTGGCTGAGTTCCTGGCGGAGCGTCACCCCGTCCCGGTAAGGAGGGTCGGGGTCCGGGATCTGTTCGGTCAATCCGGTGAGCCAGGGGAGCTGCTGCAAGCATACGGCCTCACCGCCGAAGATATCGTAAGAGAAGCACTGGAAGCGATACGCTCGAAGTGACCAGCAATTGGGGGGGTACCTGACGGCACCCCCCCCAACATTTTCCTTTGGACTGCTTATGTAATGAGCTATCCTGCAGAAATCCTCGATTTATCCTCGCAAATTTCCTCCAAATAAGAAGGATAGTATCCTGTTATGTCGAATAAAGCCATCGAGTGCCAAACTCGCTCGAATCGTCTTGGAGTGGTCCCGATGATTTTGCTGGAAAACGCCTCGAAGATTTATGCCAATAAAGTACTGGCGCTGGATGGTGCCAGTCTATACATAGACAGGTCGGAATTCGTGTTTATCGTTGGTCCGAGCGGGGCCGGCAAGTCCACGCTGGTACGGCTCATATATAGGGAGGAGCTGCCGACCAGCGGGCGAGTGGTAGTATTTGACAAAGACCTGTCGAAAATGCGCCCCAGGGAGGTGCCGTTCTTCCGGCGCCGTATAGGCGTAGTGTTCCAGGATTTCAAATTGCTTGAAGACCGGACAGTTTTCGAAAACGTGGCATTTGCCCTCCGCGTTACTGACTCAACGAGAAGGGAGATCAGGAGGAGGGTACCTGCCGTGCTCGAGCTCGTAGGCCTGCGAGACAAACAGAAGAGCTACCCGAGGCAGCTCTCGGGCGGAGAGCAGCAGCGCGTCTCGCTGGCCCGCGCTATTGTGAATAACCCAGAACTCGTAGTGGCTGACGAGCCCACCGGAAACCTGGACCCGGATACCGCCTGGGAGATTTTTCAGCTGCTGCGCGAGATCAACCGCCGAGGCACCACCGTGGTGGTTGCCACGCACGCCAGGGAGATCGTAAATAGGTTCGGCAAACGCGTCATCGCATTGAAGGACGGTCAGGTTGTCAGGGACGAGGAAAAGGGGGTCTACTCCAGTGAGGGTTAGGACGTGGACTTACCTCGTCGGCCAGTCCCTCCAGGGCATCCGCCGGCACCTGCACATGAGCTTGGCCTCGGTCACGACAATGGCTGTATCGCTCTTCGTGCTCGGCGTGTTTGTCGTCGCCTCTTTGAATCTGAGCTATGTGGCCGAGGTGATAGAATCCCAGATAGAGATCAGGGCGTACCTTTACGACGACATTCCCGCGCAGGGGATCCTTGATCTGGAAGTGGCCATATCGGCGCTGGAGTACGTTACCGACGTCGAGTACGTGGACAAGGATACCGCGCTCTCAAGGCTGAAGGAGCAGCTTGGTCCGCAGGCGGACCTGCTCGAGGCGGTAGAGGAAATGAACCCGCTGCGGAACTCGTTCGTGGTGAAGGTCGAAGCGCCGGAGTTTGTGGGGCTCGTCGCATCACAGGTAGAAGAATTCCAGGGAGTAGCGAAGGTGGACCACAGGCAGGATTTGATGTCAAGGCTTAGTGCGGTAATCCGGGCAATACGGGTTTCCGCGCTGTTCATCATCTTACTCCTTGGAGTAGCCACCATCCTGATCATCTCAAATACTGTAAGGCTTGCGGTGCTTTCGCGCCAGCGCGAAGTGTATATCATGAAGCTGGTCGGGGCTACCGATTCGTTCATCAGGTGGCCGTTCTTTCTCGAGGGTATGTTGCTGGGGCTGGCGGGAGCGGCGGTTGCCAGTTTTGTGCTGGATAGGGCTTACGACTGGTTTCTTGCCAACGTGTACGTAATGCTTCCGTTCGTGCCCGTGCTCGCAAAGCAGCCAATGCTACAGGTGGTTAGCCTGGGGCTTATCACGCTCGGGACCGCCATCGGTGCCTTGGGCTCGAGCATCCCGCTAAAGAGGTTCTTGAGAGTGTGAAAGAAGGAGGGAGAGCGTTGAAAGTAGCCAGAAGGGTCCTAGCCCTGGCACTAGCCCTTTGCCTGGCGGCAAGCGGCATAGCGTTTGCGGATGTCAGCAGCGAGTTGAACAAGAGGCAGCAAGAGCTGAACCAGCTGACCCGACAGATCGAGCAGAACAAGAAGAACCTTCAATCGGCCGAAAAACAAGAGAAGAGCTTACTGGCAGAGCTTCAGAGGCTGGAGACCTTGCTGGAGACTACAGAGGCGGAGCTTCAGCGGATAGAGTCACGCATCCGCGAGACAGAAGAGGCTATCGCCCGTACACAGGCCGAGCTCACAGTCAAACAGGCGGAGCTTGAAAGGCGTACTACTCTCCTGGGCAACAGGGTACGCGCACTCGTCGAAAACGGTACCGTTACGTACCTGGATGTACTCTTGGGCGCCTCAAGTTTTTCGGACTTCCTGTCGCGCTTTGACATGCTGAAGGCCATCTTTGTCCAGGACGTGGAATTATTTGAGACCGTGAAGGCCGAGAAGCGCGAAGTAGAAGAGAAGAAGGCGTACCTGGAACAGAAAGAGGCCGAGCTGACCGAACTCAGGCGCCAGGTGGTGAACAAGAAGGCGCAGTACGAGACGACCCAGGCGCAGCGGCAGGCCCATCTTGCAAGCATCCAGCGGGAAAAGGCGTCTTACGAGAGGGCGCTTGACGAACTTGACGAAATGTCTGCCCGCCTCACCAAGATCATACAAGAGCTGCAGGCCCAGCTGCGCACGCAGAAAAAGGCTGACCTCAAGCTGATCTGGCCGACTGCAGGGCCCATTAATTCTTACTTCGGCATGAGGTATCACCCGATACTGAAGACCTCCCGAATGCATACCGGCATCGATATCGCGGCTCCACCCGGGCAGGCCATTGTTGCGGCGGAAGACGGGGTGGTCATCCATTCCGGCAGGCTTGGAGGTTATGGCAATACGGTGATCATCGATCACGGCGGCGGTATATCTACGCTTTACGCACATGCGTCGACGCTCCTGGTCCGAGTGGGCGACAAGGTCACCAAAGGCAAGACAATCGCGCGGGTGGGCAGCACGGGCCTGAGTACTGGACCACACCTACATTTCGAAGTGCGTGTGGATGGTACGCCTGTCAACCCGTTGGCCTATTTCTAAAACCGTTACAAACATCGACCAATTGCCGGGTGTGTACCCGGCATCTTTTGTATCCTTGTTGCATAATAACCCCTGTGATAAACTAGGAATGGCGAGAATAGATATCTTGTGCCTGGTGAGCACGAGTCTCGGGGACGGTGTTAAACCATGATAAGCCGGAGGAAAGCCCTTATCTTGGCGGTCGTGCTTTCGCTCGCCTTCAGTTTTCTCACGTATACCGCGGTGAGCGCTTACTACCGTATCCTCATATACGGGTCGGTCCCAACCGAGCTGAGGCAGCTGGATTTTGAGAAGTTTGCTAGAATTATGCATCTTATAAACACGCGTTATCTAGAAGAAACGACCCCCGAGGTGCTGATGGAGGGAGTCTTCAAGGGGATGCTCATGTCGCTGGGCGACCCCTACTCCGCATATCTTGACGCCTCGCAGTACCGCGACATGCTTGAGAAGGCTTCCGGTACCTACAGCGGGATCGGGGTGTACGTCGGCCAGAGGGGCGGGTTCATCACTATCATCGCTCCGATTAAGGGTACACCTGCGGAGCGCGGCGGACTGCAGAGCGGAGACCGCATCGTACAGGTTGACGGGAAAGACATCGTGGGTGCTTCCGTGGACGAGGCTGTCCAGCTGATCCGTGGGCGAGAGGGTACTCCGGTGAGGCTGACTATTGTCCGGGAAGGAAACGACCGTACGCTTGAAGTGGAAATCATCCGGGCTACAGTAGAAGTGAACCCGGTGGAATACGAGATGGTGGGAGCAGATATCGGGTATGTCAGGATCACCGTATTCAACGAGCATGCTTCCACGAACGTAAAGTCCGCCATTCAAGAGCTGAAAGCACGGGGCGCAAAAGCACTTATCCTCGATCTAAGGCAGAACCCCGGCATGCTCCTGGACCAATGCCTGGAGGTAGCCGAACTCTTCATACCCGAGGGACCGATCGTCCATACTGTATACAGGGATGGGACCAGAGAGACATTCTCGTCCAAGACCCCGGGGCTCAACATGCCGCTGGTGGTGCTCATTGACCAGGGTACCGCTTCGGCCTCGGAGATCGTCGCCGGCGCCATACAGGACTCAGGGACGGGCATACTCGTGGGCACGCGTTCCTTCGGCAAAGGGCTGGTCCAGTCACTCATAGACCTGCGGGACGGAACAGCAGTCAAACTTACTACGTCCAAGTACCTGACGCCTGCAGGCCGTGATATACACGACGAGGGCATTTCGCCTAACATACAGGTGAACCTCGAAGAAGGGGAGACACCCCGTATGCCGTCTCAGGGTCTTGACCGACAGGTGGAGGCAGCCATAGCGGTGCTTCGCTCCCAGCTCAAGGCGGGGAGTTGATAGCATGAACTCGTTCGTCAAACTCATAGTGCAGGTTTTCCAGGTCATCCCCGTGATGCTGTTTCATCCAAACTACGCGTTCATTTTCTGGACACTCACCATCTTGGTGTTTTTCCAGTACAGGCGATGCGCTAACCTGGAAAAAAGGATTTATGGAGTGACGAAAAACCAGATCCAGGCACAAGTGCTGTCCGCCCTGGGTTACGGGCTTTTGGGAGGGCTCGCCGGTTCCATTCTGCTTGTTTCCATCGGTATTTCGCTTTCCTCAAGCGGTATCATTTACCTCTGGCCGCTTGCTGTTTTTCTGATGCTGATCAACCCAAGGTTCATGTGTTTTGCCTATGCGGGCGGGATCGTGTCTCTCGTAAGTCTTGTGTCTGGCTGGCCAGACATACACGTTCCCGGCCTCATGGGGCTGGTGGCTGTCCTGCACATGACAGAGAGCTTCCTCATATGGATGAGCGGCGACAGCTGTGCCACGCCGCTGTTCATCAAGAACAAGCGCGGCGAGGTGGTTGGGGGCTACGTTCTCCAGAAATTCTGGCCCATACCCATAGCGGTACTTGTGCTCACGGCGGTGCCCGACATTTCTGCGCTTGAGGGGCTTATTCAGATGCCGGAGTGGTGGCCGCTCATCCGCCCGGACAGCAGCGTGATGGAAGCGGGTAACCTGGTATTTGCCATGATCCCGGTGGCCGCTGCCCTGGGGTACAGTGACATTGCTATCACCATGCCCCCGCGGGAAAAGAGCGCAAGGAGCGCTCTGACTCTTGCTGCTTACAGTCTCTTGCTTTTGAGCTTCAGCATTCTCGCGTCGAGGGTGGCGCTTTTCAAATGGGTTGCAGTGCTGTTTGCGCCTCTCGGACACGAAACAGTGATACATCTGGGTATACGCCGGGAAGTCGTTGCTCCCTCTTATTACTCCCAGCCGGAACGCGGCCTGCGTGTGCTGGGAGTCATGCCCGGTTCGGCCAGTTGGAGAGCAGGCATCCGCCCCGGCGACATACTGTTCGAGGTTGCAGGTTACCAGATAAAGAGCAGGGACGAGCTGAGAAACGCGCTCTTTTTCGCATTTGACCGGGTATTCATTACCTACGAGAGCATTGAAGATGGCACGCTCCGCCAGATCTGGGTCAAAAAAGACCCCGATGGCTACCTGGGCCTGGTAACAGCACCCGAGCCCGGGGATAGCCAGCATATTGAAATTGGTCAATCTATGCTGCTATCGGGTACTCTTGGACGTAGGATCGCGCGGTTTCTCGGTCTGGAGAGGTAACCAAAGGAGCATATCCATGGAGCAGCGAAAAAGAAACCCCCTATGGTTATTCACCACGCTTCTCTTCGTCTCTTGTATCATCCCGGCGCTCATCCTGAACGACCGTGTCAGCCGTTCCCTGGCAGTGGAGGCTGAAATCAATGAAGCGGTCGATGCAATACCAGAAGCCTGGTCACCAAGACCCGCCGACGGAGTGCTCTGTGAGGCCAAGACCCAGCCCAAGACAGGCAGACTGGCACCGGGAGACCTCGTCCTCATAATGGATGATGTGGGCTATGGTAGTTCGGCGCTGGAGGTACTGGCGGATTCAGGGATGAAATTGAACTTCGCCGTGCTGCCGAAATCGCCCCGGGCAATCCCGGAGGCCGAATTCGTCTACAACCGAGGGCACGAAGTCCTACTCCACATCCCGATGGAGCCTATTGTCCCCGGAGAAGACCCGGTGAAGGCCGGTGCCGTAATGACGTACCTGACGGACGAGGAAATAAGGGATATAGTGACGGAGCATATCGAGATGATTCCGTTCGCGCTCGGCGCCAACAACCATATGGGTTCTCAGGCCACGCGAAACAAGAGAGTGATGCGGGCGGTGTTGTCCGTGCTGGGAGAACACGGCATGTATTTTATAGACAGCATGACCACGCATGACTCGGTTTCAGGATCGGTGGCCTCCGAACTCGGAGTGAAATTCGCCCAAAACAAGGTATTCATCGACAACCGGAAAGACTTGCAATACATCAAGGGTCAAATACTGTACGCGGCGCGCATGAGTCTTCGATTCCCAGGTTATATTGCTATCGGGCACGTGCACCCGGTTACTGCAGAAGCCCTGATCCAGACGAAGGATGAGCTGGATGCGATGGGGGTCAGGCTGCTTTATCTCACCGAACTATTCGAGCTGATGCGCTCTGAGTAACTGCCATGGAGGAATCTGGCCTTTCTTGGCGAACATTTATTCGCTAGCAGAAGCTTTTGAGGAAGTGAGCGGGTGAAAGGTAAGTTTCGTTTGGTCTCTGAGTTTTCTCCGCGAGGGGACCAACCGGAGGCCATAGACAAGCTGGCGGAAGGGCTGAAACGCGGATACAGGCACCAGGTGCTCCTTGGCGTAACCGGAAGCGGAAAGACCTTTACAATGGCGAACGTCATTCAAAGGGTGCAGAGGCCCACCCTGGTGATCGCCCACAACAAGACGCTAGCCGCGCAGCTATGCTCGGAGTTCCGGGAGTTCTTCCCGGACAACGCGGTGGAATACTTTGTCAGCTATTATGACTACTACCAGCCCGAAGCCTACATTCCTCAGACCGACACATATATCGAAAAAGACTCCCTAGTAAATGAGGACATCGACAAGATGAGGCACTCCGCGACCATGGCGTTGTTCGAGCGAAGGGATGTGATTATAGTCGCCAGCGTATCGTGCATCTACGGGCTCGGTTCGCCGGAGGACTACAGCGGGATGGTAGTTTCCTTGCGCCGGGGAGCTGTAAACGATCGTGACCGGATCCTGGCGGCACTGGTGGAGATCCAGTATGAGCGGAACGACACCGTACTTGGAAGAGGTACGTTCCGCGTAAAAGGGGATACCATCGAGATCTGCCCAGTTGCCTCATGGGAACGGGCGGTGAGAGTGGAGATGTTCGGGGACGAGATCGAGCGCATCAGGGAGTTCGACATTCTGACTGGAGAGGTTATCGCCGAGGTCAATCACGTCGCCATTTACCCGGCTTCCCATTACGTGGCAGCGCGGGAAAAACTCCTCGCGGCTGTGACGCAGATAGAGGCAGAGCTTGAGGCAAGACTCGCGGAGCTCCGGGAACAGGGCAAAGTACTCGAGGCCTACAGGCTCGAGCAGCGGACGAGATATGATATAGAGATGATCAGGGAGGTAGGATACTGCCAGGGGATAGAGAACTACTCCAGGTACCTTACGGGCAGGCGTCCCGGGGAACCCCCTTATACTCTCCTTGACTTCTTCCCCCGGGACTTCCTCGTTATCATCGATGAATCCCACGTGACCGTACCGCAGATCGGGGCGATGTATGAAGGGGATCGCTCCCGCAAACAGTCCCTGGTAGATCACGGATTCCGGCTTCCGTCCGCATTTGACAACAGGCCGCTCCGCTTCGAGGAGTTCGAGGACAGGTTGAACCAGGTAATATACGTTTCGGCTACCCCCGGACCCTATGAGCTCTCCCGTGCCGAGCAGGTTGTGGAGCAGATCGTCAGGCCCACTGGACTCGTGGATCCGGAGATCGAGGTCCGCCCCACCGCTCACCAGGTCGACGACCTGCTGGGCGAGATCAGGTTGAGGACGGAGAAAGAGCAGCGGGTGCTGGTGACCACTCTTACCAAGCGGATGGCGGAGGACCTGACCGATTATCTGAGGGAGATGGGAGTGCGAGTCAGGTACCTGCACTCAGAGGTGGACACCCTTGAGAGAATGGAGATCCTGCGCGATCTCCGGCTTGGCGTGTTCGACGTGCTGGTAGGTATCAACCTGCTCCGAGAAGGTCTCGATCTACCGGAGGTGAGCCTTGTTGCCATCCTGGACGCCGACAAGGAAGGGTTCCTAAGGTCTGAGACGTCGCTAATTCAGACCATCGGGAGGGCCTCTCGAAACGTGGAGGGCAAAGTCATTATGTATGCTGACTGCGTCACAGGATCCATGCAGAGGGCCATTGACGAGACTAACCGCAGGCGCCGCATCCAGCAGGAATTTAATGAGAAACACGGGATCACGCCAGAAACTGTCAGGAAGGCAGTCAGGCAGGTCATAGAAGCCAGGAAACCAGTGGATCAGGGCGCCATACCCGATGAACTCCTGACAGTCGAAGTACCGCCTGATAAGGCGGCCGATCTCATCAAGCGGCTGACTGAAGAGATGCGGGCTGCTGCAGAGAGGCTCGAGTTTGAAAAAGCTGCACAGATCCGCGACTGGATATACAAACTGGAAGGTAGGAAGCCACAAGGGAATGTCCAATGACAAGATAGTCATCAAAGGTGCAAGACAGCACAACCTGAAAAACATATACCTTGAGATCCCCAGGGGAAAATTCGTGGTCATTACCGGCCTTTCCGGGAGCGGCAAGAGTTCGCTCGCATTTGACACCATCTACGCTGAAGGCCAGCGGAGGTACGTAGAGTCCCTCTCCGCCTACGCCCGGCAGTTTCTTGGCCAAATGGACAAACCTGACGTTGACCACATAGAAGGCCTTTCCCCCGCCATATCCATTGACCAGAAGGCAGCCTCCAAAAACCCCCGCTCCACTGTGGGCACGGTGACGGAGATCCACGACTACTTGAGACTGCTGTTTGCCCGGATCGGCGTACCGCACTGCCCGCAATGCGGCAGGGAAATCAGCATGCAGTCAGTAGAGCAGATGGTGGACAGGGTTATGGAACTGCCGCCAGAAACCCGGATCATCGTGCTTTCGCCGGTGGTAAGGCAGAGAAAAGGCGAGCACGAAAAGGTCATTGGGGAGATCAAGCGTTCCGGGTACGTCCGGGTGAGGGTCGACGGTGAGATACGTGATGTAGATGAGGAACTCAGCCTCGACAAAAAGCGCAAGCACACCATTGAGGCGGTTGTGGACAGGCTCATCATCAGGGAAGGCATTCAGCGCAGGCTGGCCGATTCGCTCGAGGCCGCGCTCTCTTTGAGCCAGGGTCTGGCTCTGGTGCAGGTCGTGGATGGTCCGGAGTACACGTTCAGCGAAAAACTGGCGTGTCCTGATTGCGGTATCAGCGTGGGTGAGCTGGAGCCCCGCATGTTTTCTTTCAACAGCCCGTTCGGCGCGTGTCCTGAGTGCACGGGCCTCGGCGTGAGGCTCGAGATCGATCCGGGCCGTGTGATACCCGACATGTCTCTGTCCATCGAAGAAGGGGGCATAGAGCCGTTCAGCCGCAGCAACGGCTATCACATCCAACTTTTGAAGTCCGTCGGGCGGCATTACGGGTTCAGCCTCCGAACCCCGCTACGCGAGCTGTCGCCGGAACACCTGCGTATCATCCTTTACGGGGGCGACAGGGAAGTTTTTCCCTTCACGTATACCGATTCGCTGGGCAACACGCAGACATTTAACGCGCGCTACGAAGGTGTTATCCCAAACCTTGAGAGACGCTACAGGGAATCAACGAGCGACAGCGTCAGGACTGAAATAGAGCAGTACATGGTCTCCATACCGTGCCAGGCGTGCGGAGGCAGGAGGCTCAGGCCCGAAAGCCTGGCAGTGCGCGTGGGGAGCATGTCCATCGCTGACCTCTCTGCAATGACTGTGGCTGAGCTGTATCGATTTTTGGACGAACTCGTGTTAGGCGAGAAGGAAATGCTCATCGCCAGGCAGGTGCTAAAGGAGATCAGGGATCGGCTGTCCTTCCTGGTGAATGTGGGGCTTGACTATCTCACCCTGGACCGGGCCTCGGCTACGCTAGCGGGGGGAGAAGCCCAGCGCATCCGGCTCGCCACACAGATAGGGTCAGGCCTGGTAGGCGTACTTTACATCCTTGACGAACCCAGCATCGGCCTTCACCAGCGCGATAACAAGCGGCTGCTTGATACGCTGACCCGGCTGAGGGACATGGGAAACACGCTCATCGTGGTGGAACACGACGAAGAGACCATGTTCACCGCAGACCATATCATCGACATCGGTCCGGGCGCGGGGGAACAGGGCGGCCGTGTGGTCGCTCAGGGCACAATTCAGGATATTATGGCCTGCGAACAGTCAGTGACCGGACAATACCTGAGCGGCAAGAGGAGAATACCTGTCCCGGAGGAGAGGCGGCGCACCAACGGCAAGTGGCTCACGCTGAAGGGTTGCCGCCAGCACAATTTGAAGAACATCGACGTATCCATCCCCCTGGGCGTGTTCACGTGTGTGACCGGGGTGTCGGGCTCCGGAAAGAGTACGCTGGTGAACGAGATCCTCTACAGGGCGCTCGCCTGCACCCTTCACGGCGCCAGAACAAGGCCCGGGGAACATGATTCGATCGAGGGTGTACAGCACCTGGACAAGGTGATTGATATCGACCAGTCACCTATCGGGAGAACACCGAGGTCAAATCCGGCGACCTACACCGGGGTGTTTGATTTGATACGCGAGGTATTCTCGCAGACCCCTGAAGCGAGGATGAGGGGTTACCGGCCCGGGCGATTCAGCTTTAATGTAAAAGGGGGAAGGTGCGAAGCGTGCAGGGGCGACGGTATCATCAAGATAGAGATGCACTTTCTTCCCGACGTGTATGTCCCCTGCGAGGTGTGTAAGGGAAAGCGCTATGACAGGGAGACGCTGCAGGTCAGGTACAAGGGCAAGAATATCTCTGAGGTGCTGGATATGACTGTCCGGGAGGCGCTTCAGTTCTTTGAACACATACCCCGAATCAGGAGAAAACTCCAGACCATTGATGACGTAGGTCTCGGGTATATCAAAATGGGCCAGCCCGCGACCACTCTCTCGGGAGGCGAAGCACAGAGGGTGAAGCTGGCCGCGGAACTTTCAAGAAGGAGCAACGGCAGGACGCTGTACATCCTCGACGAACCCACGACCGGATTGCATATGGCTGATATACACAAGCTGCTGGGGGTGCTCGGGCGCCTGGTGGACGCAGGAGACACCGTACTGGTCATCGAGCATAACCTGGACGTGATCAAGACGGCGGACTACGTGATTGACCTAGGGCCGGAAGGCGGGCACAGGGGAGGACAGGTAGTAGCGTGCGGCACACCTGAAGAGGTAGCCAGGGTACCCGGCTCATATACCGGAATGTTCTTAAAGCGAGTGCTCGACATATAAGGTCACAAGCGCGAGGTGGTGTGAAGATGGCCGAAAACGCGCTTAAAAGTCTGGCCGACAACCTTCCCGAGTCGCCGGGAGCTTACATGTTTCTTGACGAAAAAGGCGAGGTGCTATACGTCGGTAAGGCGGCTTCCCTGAGAGGCCGCGTCCGCTCATACTTTCAGTCCGGAAGGGACCCAAAGACCGAAGCTCTCATGAATGCAGCGAAAGACATCCGGTTCATCGTGACGAGCACAGAGATGGAAGCCATCATGCTCGAGTGCAACCTGATTAAGAAACACAGGCCGAGATACAACATCATGCTAAGGGATGACAAGCATTACCCTTACCTCAGAGTGGGGACGGACCACAGGTGGCCGCGTGTGACCATCTCTCGCAGCGCGAGGAAAGACGGCGCCCGGTATTTCGGCCCGTACTATCCTGCGGGCAGCGTTAGCCAGACGCTTAAGCTTTTAAAGAGTCTTTTCCCGCTCAGAACCTGCTCTGACAGGATACTCGCCAACGCGCAGCGGCCGTGCCTCAACTACCACATAAAGAGGTGCCCTGCGCCGTGCATGGGGCTCGTGGATGACACCACATACCAGGCATCCGTAAGAGACGTTTGTCTCTTTCTCGACGGCAAACACGAAGACGTACGACGGAGCCTGATTGAACGCATGCAGGAGGCCGCAGAACGCCTGGAGTTCGAAAAGGCGGCCGACTACCGGGACCAGATCAGGGCCATCGAGCGCATCATGGAGGAACAGAAAGCGGTATCCACAGACCTCGGTGACCAGGATGTGGTTGGTATCGCGCGATGGGCGGACCGCGCGTGCGTGCTGGTGCAGACGGTGAGATCGGGCAGGCTCGTTGGGCAGAAACACTACCTCGTCGACAGGACGCTGGACGTCCCCACTGGGGAGATCCTGGCGTCCTTTCTGAAACAGCACTACGAGGACGCATCCTACATCCCGCCCGTGATCCTCCTGCCCGCCCAGACCGAGGAGGAACACTCCATACAGGATTTCCTCTCGTCGAAGAGAAACGGCAGGATCAGACTTCATGTTCCGAAACGCGGCGAGAAGGCCCGCCTGGTTGAAATGGCGCGCGAGAACGCGGAAGCGCTGCTCCAGGCTGGCATCACGTCGGAGTCAAAGGCAGAAAAGGACAGGGCGCTGGCAGAGCTTGCCAGCGTACTGGGGCTCGATGCCGAGCCCCACAGGATAGAGGGGTTTGACATATCTAATATACAGGGCCAGGATCCCGTCGGCTGCATGGTAGTGTTTATAGACGGGAGGCCCGCCCCGCGCTACTACCGCCGTTTTAAGGTTGGCTCGGTGCAGGGGCCCAACGATGTTGCCATGATGGGAGAGGTGATAGGCCGGCGTTTCGCGCGTTCGGACTCCTCTGAGTGGAGATGGCCGGACCTGGTGCTGGTTGATGGGGGCAAAGGCCAGCTTCATGCCGCACTCTCAGCGATGGACGGGGCGAACGTGACGGGCGTGCCCGTACTTGGGCTCGCCAAAGAAGAAGAGGAGATCTGGCTGCCGGGCACGGCCGAACCGCTGAGGCTCCCCCGCATATCTCCGGCGTTACGCCTGCTCCAGAGAGTGAGGGACGAAGCGCACCGGTTCGCGCTCGGCTACCACCGGTCGCTGCGCTCAAGGAGAGCGACGGGCTCGGTGCTTGATGAGATCCCGGGCATAGGCCCAAAGAGAAAGAAGGTGCTCATGAGGGCGTTTGGGTCGTTGCGGGCCATTCGTGAGGCGAGCGAAGAGGAACTTGCGCGTCTCCCGGGCATGAATAGCAGCGCAGCCCGCCGCGTGAAGGAATACCTGGAGTAACGTTCTACACGCCCCCTAGATAGAGCAATGTGCCTATCAGGATGGCGGGCACCGTAGTGATTATAGTTGTCTTCAGCGACTGCAGGCGGTCGCAAGCGATCAGAGGAAACAACGCATCTCCGTCCTGACTGATGGCATTAGCCGCGAGCACTGAAAACGGTATTACCCCGCGAGTGAACAGGCCCGTTATTACGATCTGAGGTCCGCACCCCGGAATCAGTCCCACCGCCGCCGCAGCGACTACAGAAAACCAGCCAGCATGAGCCACCAGGGCTTCAAGGTCAAGACCTGCGAGCATGAAAGATAGGTCAAAGAGGGCGTACGCAGTGAAGGCCCACGCCACCACGAATGCTGTATCTCTGGCCACGAAGTGAAGGAGACTCGACAAGTCTTTCGGTACCGCCTCGTGGTCCCACAGCGTATCATCCCGCAGGAACTTCTTCCAGGCTACCGTAATCACAAGCGATAGCACAGTTCCCGCCAAGGCCACGGCCCTCACACCAGTGAGGCCCAAAAGCGCTGTCAGTATCAGTAGGCACCACCACAGCAAAAGCAGAGGAGTCTTGCCGTTTGGTTTCATGCCGTTGGACCGCCTCGGCTGCCCTGCCAGAGTTCCACGAAATCGAAGGCCTGACAGGTCTATGAGGTATCCATATGCCACCGCCGTGACGAAGCACAGCGCATGGATCTTGAAGGCGACCCAGGGCGCGCGGGCGATGATAACCCAGGATGCGTCTCCCATCGTGGCTACAAGCGTTGCCACAAGTCCGCCGTATGACACCATGCCCCTCGCAAACAGGGGAACGACCAAAATTGCACCCCCGCACCCCGGCATTACGCCCAGCAGCGCGCCGAGCAAAGGCTGCAGGCTTCGCTTCCGGGAAAGAAACGCAGCGATGTGTCCCGCTGTTATCTGCTCGACCCACCCGAATGCGAGCAAGACAAGAGCGACCGGTACCCCGATATCCCTAAAAGCAGATACCGAGATCTCAAGCAGCGCGTGAAGGACGGAGGACGGCAACTGGTACACCTCTCTTTCTGTCCAGTCAATACAAGATATACAGGGTGCGGGGATGTGGACACAGTAGCAGGGGGCGCAGAGCGAACATAGCATGGTGTCGGTAGGTTGGTTAGGGGGGGATAGCGTGTCTGAACAGAAGCGCGTCGAGAGAACAGCAATAGCCATGCTGGGGCTGAACGGGGCGCTCGCCCTGGTGAAAGGGCTCGCCGGGTACTTCGGGGCAAGCCTTGCGCTTATGGCAGAGGCGGTACACTCGTCAGTGGACATTCTTACAAGCTCGGGAGTGCTTTTTGGCGTAAAGATTTCAAACAAGCCGCCGGATACCAGTCACCCGTATGGCCACGGCAAGATAGAATCGGTCATCGCTTGCGGCATATCCCTGATCCTGGCGTACGCGGGCGTAAGTTTCATGAAGGAGTCATTGCTGGCGCTAAAGGGGTTACGCGAGCCCCCGACGGTCATGCCCTTGATCACTGCGGGAGTCTGCCTTCTCATAAAAGAGGGCATGTTCAGATACACGTCCAGGGTGGCACGGTCCAGCAGGAGTATGGCTCTTAACGCAGACGCATGGCACCACCGGGCTGACGTCTATATCACCGCTGGCGTTTTTACCGGTATACTGGGAGCACGCGCTGGCTTTCCCCTGCTCGACCCCGCAGCAAGCATGCTGGTAGCCTCCCTTATTTTGCTTACCGCGTACCGGATCTGCAGGATGGCGCTGGACCAACTTCTCGATGCCTCCGTGGATTCTGACACGTTACAGATTGCCGAAAAAGCCGTTCTGGCCAGGGACGGGGTATCCCGCGTGGACTTCGTCGCGGCCAGACGCTACGGGCAGTACCTGTATTTCGATATTGGCATTTCTGTCGATAATGACCTCAGCGTGGAGGAAGGCCATAACGTTGCGACCTCGGCGAAACGCAGCCTCTACAGCCTGATACCACGCGTCAGCGGCGTGCTAATTCATGTTAATCCGTCAAGAGATCAGCTTGACCGCACAGTCAGAGAGGATCTGGTCGGTTCAGGCTGAATGCTCCGCGTGTTCTACCGGCCCGTCTATCATTTTCCCACTCATTCTCATTCTGATGGGACAAGTCCCTGTGCGCCGGCTGTCATTTCTAACGGAGGAAAGCACTGACATCCTCCCACGGCTGAAGTCCGTGGGGTTCCACGGAGCCGTGGTGCAAGCGGTTTTATACTTCGCGGATACCCAAGCAGACCTAAGCGGCCTGCCTGAACGTCCCCTGTTCACGGCCTAGTGGTGTGGTTTTTCTCCACACGAAGAGGTTGACCGCAGGGCGTGCCAGTGCGCCCACTACTCCCGGCCATCCCGGCAGAGCCAGACTGGTCTCACGGAGATACCTTTGCAAGATGTTGTATGCACCCACCATATCAGCGTTGAAAGCCATCTTGCAGTGCAAAAACAGCCCTCTTTCTACGCGGGCTATTTTGACCCTCTTGCCGCACACTGGACAGGTGGTGCTGGTGCTCCTTTCAGAAACCTTTACCACCCGGATACCGGCCAGCGCCGCCTTGTAGGTGAGCAGGTTGACTATCTTACTAAACGGCCAGGCATGGAGCTTCTGGTTGCTCGCATCTCCCCAGTCCTTGTCTGCGCGAATACCTTTTAATTCGCCGACTGCAATGGTGGAGACGTTGTGAGCAATGGCCAAGTTGATCAGCCATTTAGTCAGCACGTGCAGGTAGTGGTTCCGCTGCCTACCCCACTTGACAGTAAGCTCGACGTATTTTTTGCTGGTGGACTTGGTGCATTTGGGCTTCTCCTTCTGAAAATACCGGTCAATAGCTAAAAATTCCCCGCCCGGCACGGTGAAAGAAAAACCGTCGGTGATTAGGGTGACGTGCAAATACCAGTCGCCGGTCTGGTGTTCGTACACCAGCTTGACCTGTTGGACTTTCCCTAGAACGGTATCCGACGGGAGCCGGTATTTCAGCACGATTTCCCGCCGGTCGTAGGTCCTGGGCAGTTTCAGCTTCGCCCAGTTATCCGGCAGCATCTTAAAAGCTTTCTGCTTAAAAGTTACCGGGCTGAGCGTATCTTTCTTCATGAACCCCGGCGGGCGGGCCTTTTTATCGCCGTTCTTCCGGTGGGAGTACAAGGATGCTCGCCCAGGACTTCAGGAGTTTGTACCAGCGGTCATTTTTCAGTTCTCTGCACTGCTCCGCAAAGCTGGGTATCTTGCCGGTTTCGTCCCAGGCGGTGCGCCGGTGGTGGTTGGCCACATTCCACAGCTTTGTAGCGGAAAAACCTAAAAGCCCCAAGAGCAAGGCATCCCGGTCAGAAAGGTTGACTACTTTTACTCTGGCCGTGAGGGTCTGCATCGGCACATTGCTGCTGGACTTCTTTTTGCGTGCCAGTTTACTCAGCCCCTTTTCTTCTGCATTTCGATGTATTTGCGAATGGTGTCGGAGGAAACATTTCCGGCGGCGGAAACGAAATAGCTCCGCGTCCACATGGATGGCATCCGTGCGATATAGTCAAACTCCCGACGGAGATGGTGCGAGGATGTACCCTTGAACCGCGCTACTATCTCATGCGGTGCCAGTGTAGGGGGCGCATTAACGAACAGGTGTAGGTGGTCAGGCATGATCTACAGGGCCAGAATTTCCAACTCCAGTTTTTTGGCTACCTGCTTAATCAGTTCTCTAAGCCTGGTTTCGACGGGGCCGACTAACACCTTACGCCTATAACGCGGGCACCATATGAAGTGGTAGTTAACAAGTGATACGGACGTATGTTTGTGTCATTTGTATTCCATAGCTGTATCGTACCAGGTTTAAGTAATGCATTTTGAATTACTGCTGTGATTTGCCCGTTTAGCACACCACACTGCCGGGTTTTTCAGTATCAGTACAGCCATCCTGTTCCCCCATCTAACCCAGACACATTACGGGAAACTCAGGCAGCTGATCCGGGCTCACCCCGCATATCGTGAAGGCGAAGCTGCTCAATCTTTCGCACACTTCTTCTCCTACTGGGTCAAAACCGTGGGCGAGGATGGAGCAGTTCCTGGTGGAGAGCGGTGAATGTTCTCCATCTAACCCCATTTCGAAGAATCTCTTTCCAAGTTCGTTCCCCAACTCAAACAGGAGACTATAAGCAGATTGGAGACCGATCATAGTCTTGCCTGAATAACGGCTCTTAAGTTCGGTGGGTAGCTTCGCTAAGTCCAAGTTGCCGGTAGATATACCGTAGCGTTGATTCAGCTCTATCTGAGCAGCCGCTTCTATCGCCCTGTAGTAGCGAGCGACTGCGTCGTCGTATCTTAGTTCCGTTTGCTTTCGCCGCGCGTTGGCTAACAGGTCGACGATCTTCATCCGATTGGTTTCGTCTTGCAGCAACGCCTGAAGGAATTCCTCATGAGAGCGTACTTTTTGAAGGACATTGGCTGCATCTTCGTACCCAAGTAGACCTTCCAGGGAGAGTGGCCGCTTCAGGACTTTTTGCAGGTTATGCAGTGCACTCCTGTGTTCGAACTTATCCCAGGCAAGATAGGCGGTGGACAGCAGGTGTAAGATGGTGAGGGCCTCTTTTACCCTGGGGTCGTTGGATGCACTGCGGGCGCGATCTGCGATCTCCGCAGCCGCGGCATAGTTCATCGAGTTAAAAAGGGCGGCTATGTCTTCGTATACCTGGTAACCCATGGAATCCATGGGGTTGCTCACAAGCAGTACTTCCTCGGTGCCGGGTATAACGATACCGAGGCCGTCCTTTGTACGGGCCTGCCCGCCCACATACACATAATTGCATTTCCACCTATGGCTGACCAGCGTCAAGGCCGCCGTCATACACTTTGTGCCACCGGTAAAATCTATGTACAGCCGATTCTCCGGGGTCCCAAGCCACCGCTTTACAGGCAGAGTAAGGTGGCTTTTTATGGATTCCACACAGGCTTCAAAATTCTGGCTGTCCGATACGATGACCCGTTCGTACCTTCCGCAGTCCATTTGTATACCTTGTGCGGCCAAGCGAGGCAGGATCTCGGCTTCGACCTGGTGTTGGGTTTGGCTGGAACAAACGAAATACACCCTCTGCGGTTCAAGTGTCAAGATGGACTTGCAGATGGGTTCCGGAGAACCCCCTACCGTGCAAATTAGCATTTTGGCCATGAGAACCCCCCCAGGCAACAATACCGGTGAACGGTCTTATGGTCGATGCGCACCGTGATACGGGTCGCATCTCAGAGTGGTGTTACAGACAACACGTGCACGCCGGACTTGTCCCGCTTAATTACTACATCGGCATGCATGACCCCCTTTTTGCGGAGCTGATCCTTCTTACCCGACGGCAGGCTGTCTTCCAGAGGCTGCCATTCGCGTTGGTTCACACGAATCTCCTCATCGCCGGTGGATATGGTGACAAGCAAAGCTCCTCTCACAACCTTGCGTTCAACTTTGCAGCCGTATAGGACCTGTTCGGTCTCAGTTGCGGTTGCAAACTCATGCCACTTGTTGTCGAACCTTCCGTAACCCGCGTTAGTCTTACCACCGATGCCGAGCTCTAGCAAGCCCCATTTCATCAGGCTTGCGACGAAACTCGCCCACGTTGCGTCAGGGGCCGATATGGTGAATAGAAACCGAGAGCCCGGGCGAACGATCACGAACGGCACCGGATTGGGATCATCGAAGTCCGTCGGCCACTTTTTGCCTTCGGTCCTGTAATACTCTGGGTGGTGTACGGTCACCACGTCCTGCCAAAAGGGGCGTCCCCCAGCAGAGTCGGGATCGAACCACGCATCCCAAAACACTATGTACGAGGCTGCAGACTTCTCACGCGCTATTTGGGAGTCGTTCTTTTCTTCCACTTTCCCAAAGATCACATCGAACTGTTCCTTGGTCAGAGTACCATTGTCCAGGAGCAAGCGAGCGGTTCTCCTGCAAAGGCCTTTCAAGGCGCTCCCCGGGATCACCGGAACGCCGTATGTATGGTTCAGCTTCAGACCGACTTCAAGGGGGCTTTCATTTCCCAGGCCGATGGCCAAGGGGCTGGTGGCTGTCCCCATAAACCGGAGAACATAAAACCCCTCGCTGGGGACAGTGCGGCACCATCTGCCGAACGCTGCCCGGTACGCTTCATTGACGATGGAACCAACCACGTCCCGAATCAATGCTACCTCGGGCCTGTGCCCTTGACGCTTCTCCTGTTGGCCGGCGTGCCTCGTAAGATACCTGGCCAGCGCCAGCCCCGGGTTATCCACTTTTATATCCTTCGACTGCCAAACCACACTGATAGCTTTTCGGCATGCCAAGCGTTCCACCCTCAAACCCCCCCTTGTCAACCGGCGGATTTCACCTTCAGGATGGAGACTGCAAAACGCCTGAAGTAAACCCACGCATCCAGCACGATCCTTGTGCTCAACATGTACTCACCGAGATCCATTTCCGCCACCGCCCTGCCGAGGTCGCCCGGCGCTGTATTAAGCACCACGGCCACGTGATCGAGAAGCAACCTGTGGGCTTGAGCTCTGTGCGATTCACGTTCTTCATCCGACCTGGCTTTGTCCAGAGAGAACGCTATCGCCTGACACAGCCCGCTTTGTTGTACGAGCACCGGGAACGTAAAGCACAATCTTCCATAGGCGTCGATGAGAGCCTTCTCTTCTTTTTGCACCTGGCTCACCAACTTCTCAGCCAAAAGCATGAGTTGCTGAGAACGCGTACTCATGGCTTTCCACCTACTATCAAACGGACAAGACCGCGTCCTACGCCTGCCGAACCGCCGATTTGAATCGTCCTTCCATCTATTTGGTCGAAGAACTGAAGCACGTTGGAATCTTCCGTATGTCCGTACTTTGCATTGATAGCAAACCCATAAAAAACCGCTTCCGCCGGTACGGATTCCTCATACCAGAGCGCACCATGCTCGACCGTCTTAGTGTCGTCGTTTAACCTGATCCGGGCCGAGATGTCCGTTGCCGTTTCGCATAGGAAGTCGAACACCGCATCGGAGACGAGTGCGAACCGCTTCAGAAAGATGTCACTATCCTGTGGAAAGAGGACTTGGGCCAATCCGTCGGCAATGGATTTTGCTTGGGCGTCTGGAGTAGCATTGAGGTCTAAGTCTTCCAGATACGCTTTGTTGGCTCTGGTGAGAGCCGTGTCTGGCAGGACATGCGCTTGGCTTTCGCCCGGTACCGGTACAGGCCCTCTGAAAGGGGGCTTGACCCCGATGGCTGAGAAGTCGCGGATCATCCTGGTGAGCGCCAGGGGACAAGTAATGAACGCGAACGTACCGAAGAAGCTCCTTGCGGGGAAAAACAGAATCAGCTGATCGCTGATGTGGATTCTACCTGAGAAATCTACTTTCTCGTCGGGTTCGGGTCCGAACACATTGCGCACCCAATCGGCGCTCCTCAACTGCCTTGCTTCGTCACGTAGAACCCCCCTCAAACTACTTCCGGGAATGAAAGGCCAGCCGGTTGCCCGCTCCCTCGCCGTCGGAAGGTCCACGACCGAAGCAACCTGTCCTGTGCCGGCGTGCACAGGCGTTATGGCGTGCAAAAATGTAGCCCTTGCTATGGAGACGTTCATACTATCTGCTCTCCCTCCCCGATTACCGTTTTGGTTCACCACACGCCCCAAACAGCCAGACCGTATCCGTCCCTTCGACTCTGTTCTTCATCGCTGACGGGCTTCAGCCAAGCATCTCCTGTGAGTACGGCTGCGCTGCCCTGAACCACCTCGAAGAAGTACACGGACCCGGAGCCTACCAGCCAGCGCACAAGCTTTGGGCGGTCGTGAAACAGGTCCCATCCGCTTGTCGTCATCCGTCTGCCCACTGCTGCCGAAACCAGCCGGAGCTTCAGCCCTTGTACCGACGGCGGAGTTCCCTGGAGGTCATCGTCGAGCCACTCCGGTTTCCATCCGCCATTGAAATGCGCCGGAGTAACCAGTATCATCCTCACCCTATCAGCCCTCCCGATGGTTTTGACCAGTTCTGGACTGGGTTTAGGCCAGAACTCTTCTCCAACCGTTGCTATGCTGGCAAGCCTTCCTTCCCCGCCAAGGGGCGCTACGCCAGATAGTTCGGTCGAGTCGTCTCCGCTCACTTTTGCAAGGATCGACCATTCCAGATATTCGGTGGCTTCATCTGAATGACTGCTGGAGCCGCCTTGCCGCTTAGTGCGGCCCGTGAAGACGATTCCCTCCGTCGTATACAAGTGCTTTTCGAGGCTGGAGCCCTTTTGGTCGTCAATTGCAACATGTGCCCGGCGTTCTATCGGCATACCCGGCTCCCGGTCAGGGACACTGACATGCCTTCCGTCCGGACTGGCAAGCCAGGCCGAAAAAGTCTCCATCGGCCACCAGTTGTACCCAACCTCGGGTTTCGCCTGGTCGGGAATGAGCAGTGGATCTAGAGGGGTATCGAGGTAAATGCCCGCATCGGCGTGCGGCTTGAAAGGGCGCAGGGCGAAAACACCTGGCGGTTCTTCGTGCCTCCGTCGTGTAATCAGGGCGTCCGAAGGTGCGCGAAACATAGGCCTGCCGTTTCGCAGTATAATCGGGCTGTGAACGGAAATGGACCGCGCCCTGATCGCGTTCTGTTCATTCCACTTCCAACCCTTCAGGGAACCGGTTACTGTTCTGACGAAACCCGCTATGGTTTCCGGCATCGGCTCGCGGAGGGTGCGCGCTGCAAGAGCTCCCAGTTCGTTGGCGAACGGCCGTCCGTCGCCAAACAGCAGAGGGTCGCGGCCCATGATTTTGATGTAAACCTCTTTCATGTGTTGATCACGCTCGCCTCTGGGAATTGACTCATCGCGCGCGCCATCGTTGCCAGATTGCCTAGTGTTTCAAGACTCTTGCCATCCTTCACCCATTCCGGAACCTTGGGGCGCACTGTGGATCGCTTCTTCTGCACAATGCGGTCGACCTCACTTTGCAGAAGGTCAGCAAGTGTTGTATGGGTGCCTGATTGAATCCCTTTCCATTCCAGCGCAAGTCGGCTGATTTCATAGGGGATGCCCCGGCTTAACCCTTGCCTGAAAGCCATTATCCACTCCTGAATGTCTCCCGCACGTTCCCACCGGAGACACAGCTCTGTTGCGCCGCCTCCGCGAGGGTAGTAGCCCAGACATATTGAGTCACGCAATTCCTTGGCTTTGTTCAGGCATTCTCCGGCCATGTCGATGGAGGATTGCAGTGGCTCGAGATAGTGGCATATAGCCAGCCCCATTGAAATCGAGGCCCCGGGGTCGAATGGCTCGAGCAGAGCCTCGTACGTTTCTTTGATGCTCTTTGCGCATTCGATGGCAGTGTTGACGGGCAGTAGACAAAAAATATCGTCTCCTCGAGAATAAATGGGAAAACCGTTAAAACTCAGGACCACCTGTTTTGCAGTGTCGGCGGCCCCTGCCAGTACACGGGAAAGATGCTGATGACTCTCGAGGCTTGTCTGAGCGGAGATGATGCGGCCGATGTGGTCTCCGTCGCCTCTTAGAACGGCGTAGTAAGAAGGCACTGCTTCGCAATCCGCGACCTTCAGCGCCTTCTTGACGAGGTCTTTGACCTCATGTATGTCCGGCGACTCGGCGCATTCTTCCTCGAGACGTTCCCAGAAAAACAAATCGCCAAGATCGATAACCTTTGGAAAGCGTTCGGCCAGACTCTTGATATTTCGTATGATTTGCGGGTCTCCCGCTTCAATTCTGGGGAGTATGGCTCGTACGGCCATTTCGGCTGTCGAGGGAACACCGCGCCTGTTTCTGAATCGTTTCAGTAGCGAAAGGGCGTCGAGGGTCTCCCTGGGTTTCAGCCAGAAAGGGGCTTCTTGAAAAGCGGCCGGAACTTTGAGATCTCGTCCGGTCTTCAACACGCAGTCACGGGACGGGTCGAGCGAGCTTTTAGGGCGGCCGGCGGTCGACGTCGGCGGTTTGAAGTCTCTCAGCGCTTTCCGTCCTGCCAGTAGCATTTCAACGTTTCGTCGGCTTTCCTGATAGTCGTCTGTAAGCGGATACCACGCCGCATAGTATTCAAGAAATTGCTGTATCTGGCTTCGGGCCAAATCTCTATCCAGAAGCGAGAGCATTGCGGGGGTGAGTCCCCTTTCGAGACGAGACCACTCGCCTTCAAGCCACTTGTGCAGAGATTCATCCAACTGTCTTGCCACTGACCGCGGGTCGGTGTCTATCTGTGCCAGGATCTTATTCGACGAAGTGTGCTCTGGGTCAGGGGGAAAAATGAGACGCCCTCCGAGATTGTCGAGCGTTCGAGATACCAGGCTGGCAGCTTCGCATAACAATGATGAGCCGGCTTCCAGATCAGCCGTCCGGCGCGCAGCAGCAATGAAACCCTGTACAGGCCCTATGGATACAGAAATCAGGTACTTCATTTCGTCCCTCCGATTGTGAAGACTAGGCAGTCCTTGCCGAAATGCCTTTTTGCAGCTTCTATCACCGCGCCGAGTGGTCCGACGCCGCCAAGACGCTTCAGCACTTCATCGCCCAGGTTCGCCACGAGGTCGTAGTAAGCGCCCGTTTCTCGCAATCTCACGCCTTCTGGTTCCGGAGCCCTGAGCACCAGTAGCGCAGGGCGGACGGACTTGTCTTGTAACACTATGGGCTTGAGGATCACCGGTGAAGCCATGCGACCGGAGCAGGTGGGCTCGAGAGACCCTTTGAATCGTGCTCCCCTGACTTCTTGATAAATGATCGGCAGGCCGAGGTACGGCTTGTTCAACCGGACGCGCTTCGTCTTTGCACTGCTGAGAGTGGCTAGCGTTCCGTAATCCGACCAATGCCCGCCAGACATCGGTTGGTAGGGCACGCCCGCCACATGACCCTTCCGAAATGCTGCCCAGAACCTGGCCAATTGTTCCCATGCTTCCATGGCATTTGAGCACTTGGGCCCCAGCAAGAGACTTGAACCGTGGAGCAGCGTGGTCGCTGGCGATTGCACCGGGTCGTGCGCGCACAGGCTCGAAAGCCATTTCTCCAGGTCAGGCGGGGCGTGCGGAGGGAGGTATTGTTGTGGGCCTGACAGCGCTCCACAGCCACGCCTGGTTCGTGCGCCGATGCCTCCGAATGTCAACCACGCCTTCAATGTGTTTTCCAGCGCGCTGGTGTAGGCTGTGGGAAACTCCAACGTTAGAGAAAACTTGATTCCCATTTTACCGACGGCTTCCGGAGTGTTCGTCGCCTTTTCAGCCGCGAACGGGAACAAGAAATACCCAAGACCCGGGCCCGTCCTGGGATGCGGCGTACCGGCCAATTGACTGCAAGTTGTGTCGGTGCCCCGGTCAGTTACCCGAACACTCAGCTCCACCTGTCCAAATGTCTCCGCACTGCCCCAGAGTTCCCGTTCCTGTTCAAATAGCTTGTCTGGAGATTGGAAACTAACGCCGTACAGAACGCGCCACCAATACCGTAAATGACCTCTCACCGAAGCTGGCCGAACCGGTTCAACGGCGACCACAGTTCGGGGCTCGGGGCCGCCGCCAAACAGCGGCAGTATAACCGAGATGTCCAGGCATTGACGGACTTTGTTTTTGGCCGGTGGGGTCCACTCCGGCGGAGCAACGGAGGTTTTCCTGAGCACCTTTGAACCTCCCCTCGTGCTTTAGTGCGGCCTCAGCAGGGCTTGACTCTTAGCTGGCACCGAATGCTTGAACCAGTTTATGCTTTTGGAATCATGGAAAATATTTGACATCTGTCGACCAAATCCTGCCGGAATTGCCAGATCTATGACATAACTTCCCCCTCACATCCGAACAACCATCCATTCCTGTGGGGCGACGTGCAGGAACGCTTCTAGCCCACTTTCCGGCGGAGTCTGCACCGTGGGACGCTCGTATCCGACGTAAAGAACCTGGTACCGTCGACCATCTTTGACAAGGGAGAAAGTACTCAAAGAAGCGCCATGTCGTGTAAACGCACCCTAGTCATCCGCAGCTGAACCTGTCCGCGTCGTCCGTCTGGGTCGGCCTCCGAGTTGCCCGACTTGGGAAGAAAGGCTTGGTTGCGAATGGCTGGTGAATCCCACCGGCTTCCTCCACGAGGCCATCCATTAGACCATTTTCTGAGCGACGCCTCATCAGCTGGATGGCCGACTGCTTCAGCCGATCGCGATTCACGCCGACCGGACCCCGCTGTGTCCAGTGTTCGCCACATCCAATATACCACCCTGCGGGTACCATTAAAATTAATTAGACCAACCCTTAATATTATTTATATGAGACTTGACATTCTTGATCTCGCCCGATAAAATTATCCCAGGAGGTGGTAATTCTGACTATAAGGGAGGCGCCAGGCACTTGCCCGGTATGTGGTCATAAGCTCGAAATTAAACGCCTGCATTGTAGGCACTGTGACACAGCACTGGAAGGGAGTTTCTTAGCGTGCAGGTTTTGCCAACTTAATAAGGAACAACGGGAGTTTGTTGAGATATTTATCAAATCAAGGGGTAATATCAAAGAAGTCGAAAGGGAGATGGGCATATCTTATCCCACAGTGCGGAGCAGGCTTGATGCGGTGATTACCGCTCTTGGGTACAAGGTAGAGCCTCTGCCTGAAGACGACAGGGTGAAGGGGAGGCGGAAGGAGATCCTTGACGCGGTAAGCCGCGGGGAGATGAGTGCGCAGGAGGCGCTGAAGCTCCTGAAGAGATGAAAAACCCTGAGAGGAGATACTCACATGCAAGAAGAACGTCTGCAGATACTCAGAATGGTACAAGAGGGTAAAGTCACGCCGGAGGAAGGGGCAAAACTGCTCGAGGCCCTGGAGTCTGAGCCGGCACCAGCCAAGGCTGTAAGTCAATGGCTTAGGGTACGCGTCTTTGATGAAAACCAGCACAAATTGAAGGTGAACGTTAACGTACCTATCAACCTTGTCAAGCTGCTCGGCAAGTTCATCCCCAGCAAGGAACTGGAAGCAAAAGGCTTGGGTCCGCTTAACGTGGATGAAATAGTGGAGATGGTGAAGACGGGTGCGCAGGGTAAGCTCGTGGACGTTTACGACGATGAAGAGGGAGTACGTGTCGAAGTATACGTGGAATAGCCAAGACAGGTGCTGCGGGAGATACCCTACCTTACTCTACTTAGCTCATGGATTCTTCTGAAAGGCGAGAACGCGCGGTAAAAGAAGAGCGTCCCCAAGTCCTGACGACGGTGAAAGAAGGCAAGATCACGGTCGAGGAAGGGCTGAGGCTGCTTGAAGCCCTGGACGAGCCCGTCCCACGTGGGCCTGCGGGTAATAAACAGCCATTCAAGCTGCACATATGTGACGGGACGAATGCGAGGGCACTTCGGTGCGAGTCGGCGCAGAGCCCGGTTGAGGCAGGCTTATAGAATGTCGTTAAGCAAACGGGGCAGTCACCGTCACCAAGACCGAAAAAGACTAGCGAGTCTCCCGCCTGAAGTCCTCCACCCCGCAAAGCGGAGGACACGGACAGCAGGCGGGATTGTTGCGTCCGCAGTAGAGTGCTCTTATGATAGAATGTAGCCTGGCGTCTCGTCGAGGCGCAATGGCCTCTACCGCTCCAGCTAACCCACCACCATCAAGGGAGGAACGATGATTGTGCGAGAACTGGCTATAGACAGGGAGGATCTGCTATCACTGCTCCAGCAGATGATCAGGATCGAGTCGGTCAACCCCACGCTGGTAAAGGGAGGAAACGGCGAATCCCGGATCGCCCTTTTCCTAAAGGAATACCTCTCCATGGCGGGCCTCGAGGTGCGATGCCAGGAACTCGGTCCAAACCGGGTAAATGTTATTGGCATCCTCAAGGGTAGCGGAGGGGGCAAGTCCATCATGCTCAACGGTCATACCGATACTGTTGGTCTTGACGGGATGGAGATCGAGCCGCTATTGCCGGAGATCCGTGATGGCAAAGTATACGGGAGGGGCAGCTTGGATATGAAGGGGGGGCTTGCGGCTAGCATCATAGCCGTGAAGACTCTGGCCCGGGCCGGAACGAGACTAAAAGGAGACGTCATCCTGGCTTGTGTGGCTGACGAGGAATACGCAAGCATGGGAACGGAAGCCCTGGTGAAGGAGTACAGGGCGGACTCCGCCATCATATGTGAACCCTCGGATTTGGGGATAGGCATCGCGCACAAGGGATTTGCGTGGGCAAGGGTAGAGGTGTTCGGACGGGCGGCGCACGGCAGCAGGCCCGATGAAGGCATTGATGCCATTGCAAAGGCGGGTAAGCTGCTAGTTGAGATCGAAACGCTGGGCAGCCAGGTGCTTACTCAAAAAACGCACCCCCTGTTGGGATCACCTTCCATACATACCTCCCTCATCAGCGGGGGTACCGAGCTGAGCACATACCCGAGTTACTGCCGCGTTGAGCTGGAAAGAAGGACCGTTCCTGGAGAGTCCCCTGAGACCGTCAGGGACGAAATCGCCGGGATAATTGATAAGCTTGCCCGCGAGGACAGGCAGTTCAAAGCTGGATTCGATGTGTTCTTCCACAGGTCGCCCCTGGAAGTTTCAAAGGATGAATTGATCGTTGAAACCCTAGCCAGGGCATATGAGAGAGTATTTGCCAAACCCGCTCAGTATATAGGCTTCAGCGGCTGGATGGATTCAGCGATCCTGGCTGAGGCAGGAATTCCCACCACCATTTTTGGGCCCTGCGGGCAGGGGCTTCACGCTGCAGTTGAGTATGTGGATTTCAAAAGCGTGGTAGCTGTTGCCCGGGTACTGGCGGCAACCATCGTCGACTTCTGCAACTCCTGATAGACTCCATCAGGAAGATCCGGAAACCATCTTTCTGGTACGGAAAGGGCGCGAGGTGAATACCCTGTGCCCGGTTCGGCTGTGATTAAGGAGTGAATCAGTATGAGGAGGTTCTTTTATAGAGTTCTGGTCAACCTTATTGCACTGTACCTGGCGTCAGTGCTCGTACCTTCCAGGGTGTACGTCCAGACAACGGAGGCACTGCTTTTGGCATCACTGGTGCTCGCGTTGATCAACGCCGTAGTCAGGCCGCTCGTCATCATACTAACGCTACCCATAAACTTCCTCACGCTCGGGCTTTTAACGTTTGTCATCAACGGTCTGATGGTATATGTGGCCTCAGTTCTCGTCGCAGGCTTTACTATCCCGGGGCTGTTTTCTGCCGTTGTGGTTTCGCTCATCATCAGCGCGGTGAACCTGGTGCTATCATCCATAACAGGGAGGTAAAAGGCTTGAAAGTGTATGTCACACGGAGAATTCCGGAGGCAGGAATGGATCTGCTGAGAGAGTTTGATGTACGGGTCTGGCCGGGCGATGGACCTCCTCCGCGAGAGGTACTGTTTCAGGAAGTCAGGGATGTGGATGGGCTGCTTTGTCTGTTGACGGACAGGATTGATCGAGAACTCTTTGACCGGGCGGAAAGACTGCGCGTGGTATCCAACTACGCCGCGGGCTACGACAACATAGACGTTGCGGATGCGACCAGGCGGGGGATACTCGTGACGAACACCCCTGGCGTACTCACTGACTCCACTGCGGACCTCACTTTCGCTCTGCTTTTGGCGCTGGCAAGGAGGATACCTGAAGCGGAGGCATTCATGAGATCGGGGCGCTGGAAAACCTGGAGCCCGGACCTGCTCACCGGGATAGAGGTCACCGGATCTGTGCTGGGCATAGTGGGCATGGGCAGGATAGGAGAGGCCGTGGCAAGGAGAGCCAGGGGCTTTTCCATGAAGATCCTGTATACATCACGTACCCGGAAGCCTGATGCAGAAGCAGCGTATCAGATTGAATACGTGACGCTCCCCCAACTGCTTTCCGCATCCGACTTTGTCACCATTCACGTGCCGTTAACGCAGGAAACCACTAGATTAATAGGCAAGGCTGAACTGTCCTTAATGAAAAAAGACGCGTGCATCATCAACACCTCGCGCGGCGCAGTACTTGATCAGAGGGCGCTGTGTGAGGCGCTTTCGGAACGAAGGATCCGTGGTGCAGCGCTGGACGTCTTCGAAGAAGAACCTGTCCCCATGGACGACCCGATCTTCACTACCCCAGGCCTCATTATAGTCCCTCACATTGGAAGCGCAACTACTAAGACCAGGGAGCGGATGGCCAAGATAGCTGCTTCCAACCTGAGAAACTTCCTTTTGGGTCTTCCCGTGCCCAACCCCGTCAACCCCGTTGTCTTAAACACTTGACCTTCGGTATGCAGGCGTTGCCGGCGAACCTCCAGCCCCAGCCTGTTCGTCCATATAAGAAGGAATAGACCGGAGGTGTTTATACGTGCCGCATCTGAGGAGAGCACTTTCTTTAGCGACCGCTCTTGCCCTGCTTTTTTTGTTGACCCCCAGCATCTGCAGCGCTGGGGTGCTTTCCGACCTTGAGGTACTGGGTGAGCTGGAAGCCGGTAACTATGGCGCTTCGGGCAACGTCGCACTCGTCGTGAACCGCGCGCTGTACGTGAAGGCAATCGGGGAAAACAAGGCCTCGCCCGGCAACTGCTTTGTCATACTGCAAATGACCTTAGGCAACCGCCATGACGAGCCGTTCATCGTCGAAAATGCAATTAGTATACGGCTCGAGAACGGACCCCAGACGATCCCGGGCTGGGAGATGGACGTCGTGCTCACCGAGGAACTTGGAAAGGATTTGCCGGTATTCTGGAAGGTGGAAATCCAGCCCGGTGATTCCGCCACCGGGTACGCCGTGTTTGAGGTGCCTGAGAACGCGAAAGACCTGTGGTATCACCTCCAAAGCAATGTGGGTGCGGCCGCCGGGAAGGTCTACAGCGGGGGCATGAGAGGCAGGCTCGGTGACCTTCCGGGAGAGGAGGATATACGACAGCCATCATACCGTTACAAGGCGATTATCGGGAGCTTCCGGTTCAAAGAGAATGCGCTGCGGTGGGCCGCAACTGCGCGAAAGAAAGGCTTTTCCGCCTGGGTAGAATGGGCCTTCAAACCTGAGGGGATGTACGTCGTGGCCATCCGCGAGGCTAACGACTACCACGAGGCGCGCTTATTTGTTGATCTGGCCCGCAAACAGGGTTACGAAGATGCCTTTGTCGGAATACCGCCAAAAAGCGGAGGGAAATAGAATAGATGCGGGATCATGGTGGAGATTTCAACCTCACGGGCAGGTGTGGCGTGAGCAGTAGGGAAAACCCCGCTGCAACGGTCATGCGGCGGGGTCGTGCGTCTATTCCAAGATACCGCGCTCGCGCGCTATGACTAGATCCGCAGTTGATCCAGGCGGTCCAGGTTATACCGCGTAATGAGATTGATCAGTTTAATTGGGTACTTGGAATCGGTTGCATAGCCGGCGCGCCGCAACGCCCACGCCCCAAGGGTGCTGTCATGCATCACCGCCCGGAAAGGTTCGTACCTGCTGGCTGTGAGCAACAGGCGTTTGTGGTCCGCCCAGCTTTCGGCCGTATTGTTATAAGCGCGAAATGCCGCGTCGACTCGGTACGCGACCCCGTTATATTCTTCCCAGGTATTAGAGGTCACAGAACCGGCAGGCCCCCGCCCCTTGATGCCGAAGAGGTTGTACGAGACCTTGCCCGTGTACTTATCCACAGGCGTGTACTGACCCCACCCTGTTTCAAGGATCGCCTGGGCAACCTGGAGTGCAGCGGACATACCCGTTGCCTGTTGCGATTCCAGGGCCAGCCCGGAAACAAATTCGAGGAACAAGCTCTTCTCTATTACAGGCTTGGGTCCGTATATAGGTCCGACGTAAATGGTGACCGGCACAGCCTCGCTCAGGATCCTGTCTCCGGAAGCGGTGGTACCCACGGCCTGAATCTGCCATGCACCGGCATCATCTGCTGAAGGCGTGAACGAGTATTCCGCACCAGGGTTGTTGCTGCCCGCGATGGTGCGTCTTTCTCCCGTCTTTGGGTCTATCAGATGGTAGGCGATGGTGCTCAGCGAAACATTGGACGACGCCTTAAGCTGCACTGTCCCCGTCAGCACCTGTCCCGGGCCGACGCCTTCAAGGAGCAGCCTAGGGATGCCCGGCACATGCACAGTGATGGCATTGCTCGTGTATGTCCTGCCTTCAGTATCCGTTGCCCTGGCCAGCAGTGACCATGTCCCGGCATGTGCTGGGGTGGGGAACCACCTGTAACTGGAGTACCCGGCTATCTGTGCCAAGACTTGCTGTTCTTCCGTTCGTGTGTCCATAATCACGTATTCTACCTGGCTGACCGGGAAATTCCGCGAAAGCCAGAGCGTGACGGGTCCTGTGACGGTGGCCCCGTTAGATACGCCGCCGAGCACGATCTTTGGCTCCGCTGCCACCCTGACATAGAATACGTCGCTGGAATGTGGGTTGCCCGCACGATCGCAGGCGATGGCCCTGACCGTAACATAGCCGTTATCTGTTACCTGAGGGATCCAGTTGAAGGCACCTTGAGGATCCATTTCCTCTGTTACCAACACGCTGCCAGTATTCCGATTGATGATCTCATACTTCACATACTGGGCGATGAAGTTCAGTCCCACGCTTAACGATACCGTATCTCTTACCGCCTGTCTCTGTGTCAGGCCTTTCAGTTCCACCCGGGGCAGAACACTGACCTCCACTGGGACAACCGTACCAGCCAAGAAACGACCGTCTTTGTCGTATGTCGCAGCAGCCAGCACTCGAGCGCCGTTGTGCGTTATATCAGGAACCCATCGATAGGTGGCTCTCGGGTTACTGCCACGCGCGATTATCGGTCCGGTGCCCGTCTCAGGGTCAAGGAGCAAGAAGCGCACCTCAACAGCGGACGGGGGAATGCTGCCGTACTCTACGCAGAGATCGGTAATCCCGGTAATGAACTGCCCCGGTTGTATTGACGGCAGCGTAATATCAAAGAACGGGGAATACGCTGCGGGCACTCCCGAATCCACATAGACGGTCCTTTCAGCGTCACTCCACGTCACCGATAACCCCAAAGCGTTGCTTACAAGTCTTAAAGGCACGAAAGTGCGGTCGCCGAAGATCTGTGGCGGGACATCTGATAGCCCGAAAACCGTCACGCCATCAGTATAGCTGAACAGGCGGTTGTCGATCCTCAACTTGACCACCCGCTCGCCCTTTGTGACAGTGACGGTCTTGCTTTCCGGATGCCATTGTACATCGGCTTTCAGTGCTTCAGAAAGCGCACGCACCGGCACAAGAGTACGGCCGTTCTGGATCATGGGTGGAGGCGACAGACTGACTCTCTGGTTGTCAATTACCACCTTCACTTCAGCCGCGACTCCCCGGGACGTTAACAGAGCGACAAAAGCCAATGCCAGGTAGAGAATAGTCCACACCCGCCGCCTCAGAAACAATTGCCTTTGATGCATCATACACCTCTTTCCTTCAACTGACCTGTCGACAATACTTTACACCTCATATCTCTTTGATGCCGAAGTTTGATGGAAAGTTCCCCAGTTTCTGAGGCAAAAATCAGGTCGTTTGCGGCTTGTCTTAGCTAAATGCTTCCTGAGGGAATGGTCTGTCCTGCGTACTTGCCTGCGGGCAAGAGATACCCGATCAAGCCGAAACGCTTCAAACTGTCTGATAAGATAGGGGATATTATCGCTCACTCCCAAGTGCTGTGGACGTCTTGAGAAAGTACAACATCGATTACTGCTGTGGCGGGCATCGCCCCTTAGGCGTTGCCATCTCTGAGCAGCACCTGGACGAGCGGGCGGTGCTGTAGGAGCTTGAAGCTGCCCGCCAAAAAGCCGGGGAAGCGGAAGCCAGTCAGGTTGACTGGCGCTACGCTCCGCTTGGAGATCTGATAGAGCATATCCGTTATGCGCACCATGCGTTCCTACAGGCCTCCTTACCCGTCTTAAGCGAGTTGACCACAATGGTCCTGAGGGCGCACGGGACCAATCACCCGGAACTCAGGCGCGTCCACAAGCTGTTCCATACTCTGAAGATGGAGATGGAACAGCATTTGATCAAGGAGGAACAACAGATGTATCCCACTGTTAACCGCTACGAGCAGACCAAGACAGACAAAAGAGCTCTTGAAGGATGCTGCCGAAATCATCACCGAGCTCGAACGAGCATCCTTAAGGAGAAGAGCAAAGGCGGGTTTGGCCCATCGGCAGCGCGGCTGCTACAGCCTGGCCTTGATCAGCAGCCCGGCCAGCCGCTCCATAGCCTGGCGCCGGTCATCACCCCTGGACTCGCACTCCAGCAGGCATTTATCAATAAAGAGGGTGATCGCTATTTTCGTGGCGTTCTCCAGAGCGGCATGAACAGCGCTAAGCTGAGTGATAATTTCTTCGCAGTCTTTTTCCGCTTCGATCATTTTTCGCACTCCCCGCACCTGTCCTTCCAGGCGGGATAAGCGGTTGAGCAAATCATCTTTACCGCAGGGAACCGGCGGCATCCTGTTCACCTCCCGGGCCTGAGTTTCTCGCGAGCCCTTCCACCTCTTTACCCCTTGGGGTATTCTTACAATACAACAACAGCCGCCTTTTATCAAGTTTTACCTACTTGACAGATACCCTATAGGGTATATATAATACCCCCATGGGTAAACACGGCTGCGGGGGAAAAGCCGATTAAAGTGAAAGGAGTTGAGCAAGTTGGCATTAACTTATTATTTAAAGGCAAACCGGATTTTCAACAACTGGCGCAAGTTCGCCTGGATTTTTGTTCCGGTCATCGCTTTCGGGGGTTTATTGTATCCCCGACTGGGGCTGTTGGTAGGCCTGATCATGCTGACGATCATGTTTTTGGGTTTGTTCAGAGGCAAGTACTGGTGCGGAAACCTCTGCCCGCACGGCAGCCTTTTTGATTACCTGGCCTTGCCCGTTTCATTAAACAGGAAGATTCCTGCTTTCTTTAAATCCCCTGTTACCAAATGGCTCTTTTTTATCTTTTACATGTTCATGTTTGCCCAAAGGTTGAGCAATGTTATGCCCTTCTGGGGCTCTGCACTTTTCCCGGACCGGCTCGGCTACCTGTTTACCCGCCAGTATCTTTTGATGCCTACGGTTGTCGGTTTATCCTTGTCGATAATCAGTCCCCGCACATGGTGTTCTTTCTGCCCCATGGGTACCTTTGGCCAGCTGATGTATAAGCTGGGCAAGCTATTGAGAATTAACGGGAACACAGATCAGAAGGTGACTATCGAGGCCAAGGAAAAATGCCACCGTTGTGCGACCTGTGCCCGGGTCTGCCCGATGCAGTTGGAGCCATACCGCAATTTCAACGAGCAGAACCAATTTGCCGATGAAAACTGTATTCGCTGCTCGACCTGTGTTGAACACTGCCCGGCCAATTTGCTCTGGATGGCCAATACTGCCAACGGCCGGAGGATTAGGGAAAACGTTGACCTGGAGGGCTTTGAACGCCGGATGCCGCTGCAGGCGGTGGTCGAGGAGATCAAGCCGCTGGCTGATGATGTTAAAGAAATTACCTTCCGCCTGGTGGATCCGGTCGAGGTTGACTACAACCCGGGCCAGTTTATTCTGGTAAAGGTTTCTGCTGAACCGGAGGTGTACCGTGCCTATTCCATTTCTTCTTCTGATTTAAAAGATCGGAGCAGGCTTAGGGTTACCGTGCAGAGGGTTCCCGGCGGTTATGGCTCCAACATAATTCATGAGCAGTTCGAAGTTGGAATGCCGGTGGAGCTGGAAGGCCCTATGGGCAATAAGCTGGTTGTTCACCGGGAGGCAAAAAGAGTATTACTGGTGGCCGGCGGGATCGGGATCACGCCTTTTGTCCCCGTCGTTAAGACTTTGCTTGAGGGCAGCAACTCGATTGTTGACCTAAAGCTTATCTACGGGGTTAACAAGCCGGACCAGTTTATCTATGCGGATTATTTTGAAAAGCTGAGCGCCAAGAGCGGTAAATTCGAATTGATCAAGACCGTCGCCTTCCCTGACGAAGACTGGAGAGGTTACCGGGGTTTTGTTACCGATGTGATGAAACAGATGGACCTGGAGGGTTATAAGATCTATCTATGCGGACCCAGACCGATGGTAGATGCAGCGCTAAGGTTGATTGAGGAAATCGGGAGCGAAAAGGGGATTGCCCGGGGGGATGTTTACTACGAATCAGCCTAGATCCGATACGGGCCGGTGGAGCGGCACATCACGAAGCCTGGAAAATGTCACTGTGGGGAGAGGGCCAGGAACTATTATACCCCTCTCCCCCACCGGGGGAGAGGGTCGGGATGGTGCGAAAGACGTTATCGTAGCGGCCGATGGCCTGGAGCACTCGCGGAGCAGACCGGATGGCGAGGTTGCGGCTAACGAAGGCGAACGGTGCTTCCTTGCGGGAGCAGTATGTAGCCCGATGGCGGGCGGGCCTGAAGCCCTCTAAAGATCGATAAGGTTGCCATTGCGGAAGAGCGGCAGAGGCTGAGGAAGGTGTCGGTGAGGTATTCGATAATCTTCGCACTGCAGGGTCCGCCGGGCGATGTTTCCTGGCAATTGAGGGAATATGAAAGCCCACCTGGAGCCGCCCCTTATGGCCTTCCGGTGGAGTACGGGGGGACTGCGCTAAGACATGATCGTTTTTATCACCCACAGCGTCAGCCAGGAGGCCTCATAGAGGGAGAGGGGATAAGGACCGCTATTGACCCTGTCGGCTGGGTAGAGTGGACACATGCAGAGCAGGGGTGGATACTACAAGCGTGATCTCTTCCAGTGAAAGGTTCAGTTCGGTCAGAATCAAGCGTGAGCTTGTGTTCGAAACTTGGCATTGACCGTTATTTATCATAAGGGCGTTACAACGAATAGATCGGAGGGGACGGTTTTCTTGATGCGGAACTGAAAACCGTCCCCTGTTATATCGAATTTCATAACCGCATACTCCATCCATCGGTATGTTGCATATGAAATTATCAAAGAGTAATCTTCGCTGTAGTGATCACACACCTTCCCTTCAACTGACCTGTCGACAATACTTGAGCCTCATATCTCTTTGATGCCGAAGTTTGACGGAAAGTTCCCCAGTTTTTGAGGCGAAAATCAGGTCGGTCCCGACTTTGACAGTTGAGGTTAAAATCCATGCTTGTATGGCATTTCTAATTTGAGAAAAGGCAAAGTTGTCCCCAGGACTCCTTCTTCTTGATTTGGAAACAGTTTTCGATCTCCTCTCTGGTGTTGATGTTCTTGGGCAGTTTCAATTTGAGCTT
>JBFMAL010000010.1:0-69619 GCA_040755615.1 Bacillota bacterium | reverse complement strand
TATCAATAGCCCGTGCACCACCAGCGTGGCACAACGCTTTCTTCGCGAACGTAACTCCGGCCTGCGTCTCCCAGCAGTTTTCAACGCCCATGGCACGCGAAAGGCCCGTTTGGTGTCAAACTTGGGTTTGGCGAACCGTTCACCTTCGAGGAATGACCCCGGTCTGCAAATTTCAGTGCGCGGACCCTGCCTTCGGCATCCTGGACGGTCATCACCGCATGACGATTTATGCCTAAATCAACAGAGCATATTTTAGGGGACGGGTCTTTAACCAACTCTTCTGTCCTTTTGAGGTCCAACTCTGCCGTCTGTACGACAGGGACGTGCAGCTCCCAGCCGGTCGGTTTTTTCACCAGCATGGCAGCTCTTCAATGAGGACCGAAATGTCGGTTGTGTGTCTTAGGAGCAGCGCCGTTTCTTCTTGTATGTCTCATGCTTTCTATTCGTTCAGTATTCGCCTCTTGCCGTCCAGAGTAATCATAATCGTTCACTGGTCCAGCATCGTACAGGGACGGGTCACCCAGCGCAGCTGCAATGTACGTGGTGACAACTCCGTACGCCGCGTGACTGACGAGGTTTGAAAGGTTACTGGTAGCTCCCCTTGGCGGCACCTTATTTGCCGGGAGTGCGCTTAACGCTGCAGTGAGAAACGATCCTATCGATATGCCAAACATCAGCCCTTTTGGTAGAAGCTGATCTTTTCCCGTCTTTGAAAGCATATAGACTGCACCGATTCCACCGAGCGAAGCCATCCAAGAATCAAGTATCAATCCGAAGGCTTGACCCTTCAGGCTCCGCGCTTCTCCTCTATTCCATACCCAAGCCCCGGCCGCTGTCTCTCGAAAGGAGCGCTTGGGTATCTTAATCCGCATCCACAACTCATCAATGCCCATCTTGACGAGGTTCCCGGATAAGCCCGCGATAATGCCAAGAACAATTCTATCCTTAATTTTAAGCAACCTGACCACTCCCTTAAGGATAGTATTGTCTCTTGGCACCTCTTTATGATACTGGTAGTTCATGAAAGATCAGAGGAGACCAACCCTACCTGTATCTTTCCTTCAGGGCACGGTCGATGCGTCTCTTGGCGTCTCTCTCAAGCATATCGTCTCTCTTGTCGTACTGCCTCTTCCCTTTTGCCAGCGCGATTTCCGCCTTGGCGTAACCGCGTTCGTTGAAATATATCGTGACGGGGATAAGTGTATATCCCTTTTCCCTCACTCGGTTTGCCAGTTTCAGTATTTCGTACTTGTGCAACAGCAGCCGTCGTGGCCTTAAAGGTTCATGGTTATCCCGGAACGATGCCTTGCTGTAAGGGCTGATATGCATATTAACCAGATAGACGCCGTTCCCTCTGAATTCGCAGTAACTGTCCCGCAAATTCGCCCTGCCCTCGCGGAGGGATTTCACCTCCGTGCCCGTCAACGATATACCCGCCTCGTAGAAATCCTCGAGAAAGTAATCGTGCCTAGCTTTTCTGTTTTCGCACACGATTTTTCTTCCCGGCCTTTTCACTGCGTGCGACCCCCATTGCCCTTTCGCTGCTTCCCCTTACGAGCGACAGATCGACACGGCGTTCATCCACGTCGACATCAAGCAGCTTAACGACCACCTTGTCCCCCAGTCTGAGTTTCTTTCGCGTCATCTCACCGAAAGCGATCATTCGCTCGGTATCGAAAGAGTACAAATCGTCCATGAGCGTGCTGGCATGTACCAGCCCTTCTACCGAGTTTTCCAGCCTCACGTAAAGGCCGTAGTCGACAACCCCGACAATTATACCATTAAACGTGCAACCTACAAATCCCTTGATGTATTCGAGCTTCTTCTGCTCCAGGCTGTCCCTTTCCGCTTCCTCGGCCACCCTCTCCATGATCGACGACTGGTGCGCGATCTCGGGCAGTACCTTTTCAAGATAGTCTATTCTTTGTGCCGACCAGCGCTTTGTATGCAGCATCTCTTTGAGCAATCTGTGAGCCCATAGATCGGGGTACCTCCTTATCGGGGAGGTGAAGTGCGTGTAGTAATCCGATGCGAGCCCGTAGTGCTTTCCGTGTTCTGCCGAGTACCTTGCCTTCTTCAGCGACCTGAGGCACATCTGGCTCACCGGCAGTTCAGCCGGGGTGCCCTTCGCCTTCTCGATGGTCTTCTGCAGCATGCCCGGGCGGACCTTCCTGCCCGCCTCCAGCCGTATCCCCATCGAAGACAATACATATAGCAGTTTCTGCATCTTCTCGGGCTCCGGTTCTTCGTGAACGCGGTAGATGAAAGGAATTCCCGACCGGTAGCAGTGCTCGGCTACTACCTCATTCGCTTTGATCATGAACTCCTCGATCACCTGTTCCGCCCATGTCCGTCTACGCACCTCGATACCCGTCACCCTGCCGTCCTCGTCCATTATGACCTTCTCTTCCTGAAAGTCCAAATCCAGGCTTCCGCGCGCCATCCTCTTCTCCCTCAGGATCTCGGCCAGGGTCTTCATCTGCCAGAGCATCCCACGGAGATCTCCGGGGAGATGTGCGGACCTCCCCTCAAACGCATCCTGCACCTCAGTGTAGGTAAGGCGCTTCTTGTTTGTGATCACGCTCTCGGCAAACCGGTAAGACAGTACATCCCCGGAAAAGTCAATCTCCATGATCACTGAGACCGTCAGCCGGTCCTGGCCTTCCTTCAGGCTGCAAAGATCAGTTGCCAGCTGTTCGGGCAGCATATGCAAGGCTTTTTCGACCAGGTAGACCGTACATCCCCGTCGCGCAGCCTCACTGTCTGCAGGCGAACCCTCAGTAACGTAATGGGAGACGTCAGCGATATGCACCGACAGTTCCCAGCCGGAATGGGTTTTTCGGATTGACACGGCGTCATCAAAATCTCTGGCGTCCTCGCCATCAATGGTGACGGTAGGCGTATCCCGGAAATCCTCTCTCCCGCGTACGTCCTCAGCCCGAATATCTGAAGGCAAAGAGGAGGCCCAGAACAGAACTTCTTTATCAAATTCTGGCGAAAGGCCGAATTTCTCCATGGTCATACGCGTCTGCACCCCGGGATCGTCCCTCTGCCCCAGAACCTCGATGACTTCTCCCTCGGGATTGCGGTGTACCTCGGGCCACCTGGTGATGGATACGATCACTTTGTCGCCTGAACGGGCGTTGCGCTCCGCGCCTTTTGGCACATAGATGTCAAATGGAAGCCTTCTTTCGTCCGGCTGGACGTAGCCGAAGTGCTTTCCGCCCTCGTATGTCCCGACAACAGTGCGGTTGGCGCGTTTCACTATACGAACCACTTCACCCTCGGCTGAGTCGTACCTCCCTGGCAGTCGCCTAACGCGTACCAGGACGCGATCGTTGTTCATGGCCCCTAGCGAATCCTTCTGGGGAATGAAAACGTCATTCCCGCCCGCATCGCACACCAGGAACCCGAATCCCCGGGGATGGCCCCTGTACGTTCCTGCAATCAGATTCAGCCTCTCGGGTACGGCATACTTGCCGGTCCTCGTGCGGACCACTTTCCCCTCGTGTTCGAGACTCTTTAGCACCTTCTGAAAGAAAGAAGCCCTGTCGGCTAAAACTCCGAATTCATACTGGAGCTCCTCCAGGGTCATGGGTTTGTACTTCTTATCCGTCATGAACGCGATGATCTTCTGTCTGTCCATTACAGCCCGAGTTCGGTGTGGATATGCTTCATGGCATCAAGACCGATACTGATAAACTCCTCAAGCGCAAGTCCCATATCTGCACACGCGCTGATCACGTGTCTGCTCGCACCCCTTGCAAACGCCTTCTCTCCGAACCTTTTCATCACGAATTCTGCGGTTAAAGGCTCAAGCCTCTTTTCGGGATGCACGAGAGCACATGCCACGATCAGTCCCGTAAGTGGATCCGCACTATAAAGCGCTTTTTGCATCAGAGTCTCCCGAGGTATGCCATGGGCCTCGTTGTGGGACCTCACTGCATCAACAATTTCCTCTTCCACGCCAAGGGAGTGTATGAAGTCCGCACCCACCTTGGAGTGGCGCTGCGGGTCTTCCGCCGTTTCCTCATAATCGATATCATGCAAAAGTCCGGCGAGGCCCCAGCGTTCAGGGTCTTCCCCAAACCTGTTCGCAAGTGCCCGCATCACAGCTTCTACGGCCAGGATGTGCTTTACCAGGTTCTTGTTCTTGATCCGTTGCCTCACCAGAGTAAGCGCTTCTTCTCTGTTCACTTCCTGAACAATACCTCCCCGCTTACCGGAACAGGGGTGCGAATACCAGCGCCACGATGCTCATGAGCTTTATGAGGATGTTCAGTGACGGTCCTGCGGTATCCTTGAACGGGTCACCCACCGTATCGCCCACTACGGCAGCCGAGTGGGTCGCAGTCCCCTTCCCTCCATAGTTTCCCGCTTCAATGTATTTCTTCGCATTGTCCCACGCCCCGCCTGAATTCGCCATCTGGATGGCTACCAGCACGCCCGTCACCAGTGTGCCTGCTAGCAGGCCTCCGAGCGCTTCCCGGCCTAGCACCAAACCTATGACAAGCGGCGTGACCACTGCCAGGAGGCCGGGCACGATCATCTGTTTCAGCGCTGCTCCCGTGCTGATATCGACGCACCTGGCGTAGTCCGGTCTCGCTTTTCCGTCCATCAAGCCGACGATCTCCTTAAACTGCCTCCGGACCTCACCGATCATCTCAAAGGCAGCCTTACCCACTGCCTGCATGGCCATGGAAGAGAACAGGAACGGAAGCATGCCACCGATGAATACGCCCGCGATCACAGCAGGAGACAGTATGTTGATGGCGGTCAGGTCAGCAGCTTGGCTGTATGCGGAGAACAGAGCGAGTGCTGTCAGTGCTGCAGATCCGATCGCAAACCCCTTGCCGATCGCTGCCGTTGTATTGCCGACCGCATCCAGGGTATCGGTGATCTTCCTGACGTCTTTCGGCAGTCCTGACATCTCCGATATGCCTCCCGCGTTATCCGCGATGGGACCGTAGGCATCAACGGATACCGTCATACCCGCTGTGGAAAGCATACCTACCGCTGCAAGCGCGATACCGTAAAGGCCTGCGAACTTGTAGGCGATAAGGATCGCGATAGCTATTACGATGATGGGCCACGCGGTGCTCTTCATCCCCACAGCGAGTCCTGCGATGATGTTGGTGGCGGGGCCGGTCTGAGACGCTTCGGCAATGCTCCGGACCGGCGGCCTGTCCCCCGACGTGTAGTACTCCGTGAGGACTCCGATAAGGATACCGGCGATGAGCCCGGCAGCAGTCGCATAGAACAGAGTGAGCGAGTTCATGAACAACCACGAGAGGCCAAGTGTCGCCAGAACCGCAAGCAACCCTGCGCTGTAGGTTCCCATCCGCAACGCGCCGGCAGGGTCTGCGCCCGGGCCCGTTCTCACAAAGAATGTGCCGACGATTGCAGATAGGATGCCAGCCGCGGCGACGAGCATGGGGAAGATCACACCCTGCAGCCCGTGGAGCGCCGCGCCAATGCCCATGGCGGCAATGATAGACCCCACGTATGATTCGAAGAGGTCAGCGCCCATTCCGGCTACATCGCCCACGTTGTCCCCGACGTTATCGGCGATGACAGCAGGATTCCTCGGGTCGTCCTCCGGTATTCCTGCCTCGACCTTGCCTACAAGGTCCGCACCGACGTCAGCCGCCTTTGTGTATATCCCTCCGCCCACGCGGGCGAACAGCGCAATGGAACTGGCGCCGAAGGCAAAGCCGTTGATGATCTTAAAGCTGTTCAGGTCTGACGGATCGCCAAAGAGGTAGTACATGGCGGCGAGCCCAAACAGCCCGAGGCCCACCACCGTCATTCCCATCACTGCGCCGCCCGAAAACGCAATGCTCAGCGCCTGGTTCAGCCCCTTGCGGGCCGCGTTTGCGGTGCGGACGTTAGCGCGAGTGGCCACCTTCATGCCTATGTAACCGGCAAGCGCAGACGCAAATGCACCGGCAGCAAACGCAAGCGCCGTCTCGGGCTGCATGCTCTCCGCCGGGGTGATGAGGCCCGCGGCCAAAATGGCGAGCGTCACTACTATCACGAAGACAAAGAGGGAACGGTACTCCCGGCGGAGGAACGCCATGGCTCCCTCGTGGATCGCGTCGGAGATCTCAATCATCCTGGCGGTTCCGGCTTCCGCACGGTTTATCCGGGCTGACAGGACGTAGGCAAACAGCAGTGCCAAAAGGCCCGCTGCGGGGATTAGTGGGAAGAACTGTTGCATGTATTCCTTGACCTCCAGTCCTTATAACATTTGCGACAGTTGGAGACGTCGCAGCACGTGTTCAAAGGATTTAGCCTCTGATGATGGAAACCAGGAGGGCGGATATCATAAAGAACGCCGCGAGCCATACAGTCGCCCTGGAGAGCATCTGATCAAATCCCTTTCTCTTCTTGCCGAATATGGTTTCGCCGCCACCTCCCAGCGAACCCAGTCCGGCAGATTTTCCGGACTGCATGAGAATGACCGCGATAAGACCTACAGTTAAAAGGGCATGAAACGCAATCACAACGGAAGTGAGCACATGGATAACCTCCTTTCAACGATGGTTATTGTAGCATAGGTATATGCAAAAAACAATTCATGGAACTCGGCCGGGCTTATGCACCATCTGGAAAAACGCCCCGGTGCCCGCGTAGATGGCGCTCTCGCCCAGCTCCTCTTCGATTCGCAACAACCTGTTATACTTTGCAACACGCTCGGACCTGGATGGAGCTCCGGTCTTGATCTGTCCCGTGTTCAAAGAGACGACGAGGTCTGAGATGAAAGTGTCCTCCGTTTCCCCGGAGCGATGCGATACAACCGCTGTAAACCCGTTTGTGTGCGCCATCTTCACGCAATCCAGCGTCTCAGTTAAGGAACCTATCTGGTTGAGCTTTATCAGGATAGAGTTGGTGGCGCGGAGCCGGATCCCCTGTGCAAGTCTTTCCGTGTTAGTCACGTAAAGGTCATCGCCCACAAGCTGGACTCTGTCGCCTAAGGAAGCAGTGAGCCTCTGCCAGCCGTCCCAGTCGTCCTCGGCAAGTCCGTCCTCGATTGAAATGATAGGAAACCTCTCGCACCACTTTGCGTAAAGGTCAAGGAGCCCATCTGACGTCAGTTTCGCGCCCTCCCCTTTCAGGTGGTACCTGCCTTCAGAAAAGAATTCGGTGGCAGCGGGATCGAGGGCGATAAAGACCTGTTCCCCGGGCTTGTAACCGGCTTTATCTATAGCTTCCATGATAAACTCGAGCGCCTCCATATTGCTCCTGAGGCTCGGGGCAAAGCCGCCTTCGTCGCCAACGGCTGTGCTCAAATTGCGCTTCTTCAGCACTCCTTTTAGCGCGTGAAACACCTCAACGCCGGCCCGCAGCGCCTCACGGAAACTCGGGAAACCTGAAGGCACGATCATAAACTCCTGTATGTCCACGTTGTTGTCCGCATGCTTGCCACCGTTTAAAATGTTCATTAAAGGAACGGGGAGCGTGCAGGCGTTGACACCGCCAAGGTAACGGTAAAGCGGTATATCGAGGTGTGACGCGGCTGCCCGGGCTACCGCAAGTGATACGGCCAGGATCGCGTTGGCTCCGTATTTCCCCTTATTGGGAGTGCCATCAAGTTCTATCATCAAACTATCGATGCAGCGTTGGTCGAGCGCGGATACACCCAGCAGCTCGTCCCTGAATACTTCGTTAATCGCCTCCACAGCGCGGAGCACACCCTTACCCTGAAAACGCAAACCGCCGTCTCGCAGTTCCACCGCTTCGTGAGCGCCTGTGGACGCACCGGAAGGAACCGCTGCCCGGCCAACCGTCCCGTCCTCCAGGACCACGTCCGCTTCCACCGTTGGATTTCCTCTTGAATCCAGTATCTCACGGGCTCGTATATCTACGATCGCACTCACCGTTGAACCTCCGTTTCCAAAAGACTTTCGCCTTCCATTTGAGGCGGCTTTTCGATCCCCAGTATTTCCAAGATTGTGGGCGCCACGTCTGCCAGTTTGCCCGGCCTGAGCCGCGCGTTTTTTAGGGCGGGGTAGACCAGTATGAAAGGCACCCGGTTGGCAGTGTGCGCCGTATGAGGTCCCCCGTCTTCGTCCACCATGGTCTCGGCATTGCCGTGATCCGCTACCACGATGACGCCACCCCCAATCTCAAGTGTGGTCTTTACCACTTCTCCGATGCACTGATCCACAGTCTTGATCGCCTTTATGCAGGCCGGCAGGGAACCTGTATGCCCAACCATATCCGGGTTGGCAAAGTTCATTATGATCACGTCATATAGCCCCGAGCGCGCCCGTCTCCTGAACTCATCGGTAAGGGGCTTTGCACTCATCTCTGGCTGCAGATCATACGTGGCCACTTTCGGAGAGGGGATGAGCACCCGCTCTTCGCCGGGGAACGGATTCTCCTCGCCTCCGTTAAAAAAGAACGTGACATGCGCATATTTCTCCGTCTCCGCAAGCCGGAGCTGCCGGAGACCTTGTGCGGATAGCACCTCACCGATGGTATTCTTGAGTATAATCGGTTCAAACATTGCCGGGAACTTAAACTCCTGATCATACCTGGTCATTGACACAAAACGCACGTCCAGATAACCGTTTCGTTCAAACTCGCAAAACCCCGGGTCGGTAAACGCGCGGCTTATCTGGCGCGCTCTATCTGCCCGGAAGTTAAAGAATATCACAGCGTCCTGAGGTCGGATCGTGCCTTCCGCATCCAGGATGCACGGCAATATGAATTCGTCCGTTACCCCCTGCCGGTAGGACTCCTCCACCGCCTGTGTCGCTCCCTCCGCCTTGCATCCTTTTGCCGCTGTGAGGGCACGATAGGCACGTTCGGTACGTTCCCACCTCTTATCTCTGTCCATCGCATAGTACCTACCCATAATGGTGGAGATAGATACTCCAGGATAGCCACGGATGAACTCCTGCAGTTGCTGGATGTACGTTATCCCGGTGTGCGGCCCCACGTCTCTTCCGTCTGTGAAACAGTGGAGGAAAACTCGGTCTACCCCGGCTGATGAAGCTTCACGGATCAACGCAAACAGGTGCTCGATATGGCTGTGCACTCCTCCGTCCGACAAGAGCCCCATGAGGTGGATTCTCCCTCTTGATCGGGCGTAGGCCAGCACCTCTTTGAGCACCGGGATCGCGCCAAAACTCCCGTCCCTTATGCTGCGGAAGATCCTCGTTAAGTCCTGGTAAACTATCCTGCCCGCTCCGAGGTTAAGATGCCCTACATTGGAGTTCCCCATCTGGCCGGGCATAAGCCCGACGGCTTCACCCGCAGACTCCAGTTGAGTCGCAGGATATTCCTTTAAAAGTGTCTTGAAATTGACAGCGTTCGCCATGTGGATGGCGTTGCTCGGTCCGTCATCGTCTATGCCCCAGCCGTCTAGTATAAGGAGGACAAAGGGTTTGGGTACTGGCAAAGTCATCACCGATTCCTTCTCTTTTGGCCGTCGCGGAAGAAACGTATGCGGGCGTCCGCCCGCCAGTTTCTTGTACACCAACCAGAGTATCCGCCTGACGGTACCGTATCTATCCAAGACAGCAGTTTGGCCACACGGCCAGCCCGTGCTGACATCCTACACATTGAGCCGTTGTTAAGTCCTGCTGCTGGTTTACACCAGCGGCCGCAGCGTCTATGTCCTCCCCTCGGCCTTCGCCGCCACGGAGAGTCTGTAGAATGAACCAGGATCCAGGCTTGCGCCGCCTACAAGAGCGCCATCAATGTCCCGGCTTTGCAAGAACAGCCCTACATTGTCAGGTGTCACGCTTCCGCCGTACAGGATGCGCATGCACTCCGCCGCTGCCGTGATGGAAGCGAGCTCTTTCCGTATCAGCGCCGCCATCTCCTGGGCATCCGCTTCACTCGCCGTCTTGCCAGTCCCTATGGCCCAGACCGGTTCGTATGCCACAACCAGCGGCAGATCCCCGCCCATGCCCGAGAGAGCGGCCTTCAGCTGGCGGGTGACCACGGCAGCGGCATCGCCCGCTTCCCTCTCCTGCAGGGTTTCCCCCACGCACAGCACCGGCGTCAGTCCACTCTTAAGCGCCGCACGAATCTTTTTTGCAATCACGGCGTCGGATTCACCCAGGATGTGCCGGCGCTCTGAATGACCAATGATAACGTAAGTTACCCCCTCGGCCGCAAGCATATCCCCCGAAATCTCCCCTGTGAAAGCGCCCGAGGTCTCATAGTACATGTTCTGGGCACCTAAGTACACACCGGTCTTGTCAAGCGCCCGGGACAGCGGGTAAATCGCCGTGAACGGCGGAAAAATCACCACATCGACTTCGCTGACGGGTGGCGACATGCGCAAGAAATCCCTGACAAACTGCAGCGCTTCCTCTGAAGTCTTGTTCATCTTCCAGTTCGCAGCCATCATGAGCTTTCTCATGACTGCTCATCCTCCAGGCGGGCGATGCCGGGCAGCACTTTCCCTTCGAGGAATTCAAGTGAAGCCCCACCCCCAGTAGAAATATGCCATATCCTATCGGAAAGGCCTGACTGTTGCAAGGCTGCTATTGAGTCGCCCCCGCCTACCACTGTCCTCGCTCCAAGCCCGGCCACCGCCCGGGCGACTCCGCGGGTGCCCGCAGCGAAGGCCTCCTTTTCGAATACCCCCATAGGACCATTCCAGAACACTGTGCCGGCCCCGGCCAGTCTGTCGGCGAACAGCTTCACCGTCTCCGGCCCGATGTCCAGTATCATAAAGCCTGGGGGCACCTGGTCTGCTGCAACGACCTTCGCCTCTTCCCCAGCATCGAGAGAAGGCGCCACCACGCAGTCTATGGGCAGTACTACCTGCGCGTGGCGCGCGAGTATCTCCCCGGCCAGGCCCACTTTGTCAGCTTCGGCAAGGCTCCGGCCCACGTCGATGCCTTTGGCCATTAAGAACGTATTGGCCATCCCGCCGCCAAGAAGCATGAGATCCACTCTCTGAAGCAGGTTTGTAATGACCTCTATCTTGTCGGAGACCTTAGCTCCTCCTATGATGGCAGCGAACGGTCTCCTGGGGGCATTGAGCAGCTCGCTTAGTACAGAGACTTCCTTCTCAAGAAGGAATCCGGCATAGGAGGGCAGGTAGTGCGTCACACCTTCTGTGGACGCATGCGCCCTGTGTGCCGCACCAAATGCGTCGTTCACAAACAGGTCAAACCCTCGCGCCAGCTCGGCAGCGAATCCAGGGTCGTTCTTCTCTTCTTCCGAATGGAACCTGACGTTTTCAAGGAGTATGACCGTCCCCGGCTCTGCAGACTCTACCGCCTCCTTCACCATGTCGCCCACGCAGTCATCGAGCTTGACCACCTTCCGGCCAAGCAGCTTTGACAGTTCAAGAGCTACTGGGTCCATGCGATATGCGTCCACGACCTTGCCTTTGGGTCTTCCGAGATGGGAGATGCACGAAAGCCGCGCCCCCTTTTCCAGCAGATACTGCAGCGTCGGAAGCGATGCGCGGATTCGGGTGTTATCGGTCACGGCGCCAGCCTCTATGGGAACGTTGAAATCCACCCTGACCAAGATCTTTTTGTCCCTAACGTCACAATCGCGAACGGTTCTCAAGAAAGTCCCTCCATTTCAAAAAAGACGGGGGGCGAAAAAGAGCCCCCTGCCGTCTAAAGCCCTTTTGAGGCGACGAGTTTCACCAGATCAAGCAGTCTGGAGGAGTACCCTGCTTCGTTGTCGTACCATGCGATCACCTTTACCAGGTTTCCTTCCATCACCATGGTGGATTCTGCATCGATAACGGCGGAGAGCCTGCAACCCTTGTAGTCCACGCTCACCAGCGGCTCTTCAGAGTAACCAAGTATGCCGCGGAGCGCACCCTCCGAGGCCTCTTTCATTTTGTCGTTGACCTCTTCCCTAGTCACCTGTTTTTCGACCTCGGCGACGAAGTCCACAATGGATACTGTTGAAGTGGGCACACGCAGCGCAAACCCGTTCAGTTTGCCCTTCAGTTCAGGCAACACCAGGCTCACTGCCTTCGCCGCCCCGGTGGTCGTCGGTATGATGGACATCGCGGCCGCCCGTGCCCGCCTGAGGTCCTTATGGGCCAGATCCAGGATCTGCTGGTCGTTGGTATATGCGTGGACTGTGGTCATCAGACCCCGTTTTACCGTAAACGCATCATGCAATACCTTGACACATGGCGCAAGGCAGTTCGTGGTGCAGGACGCGTTCGAGATTACGTGATGCTTTTCTGGGTCATAGATGTGGTCGTTCACGCCTATGACCACTGTAAGGTCTTCCTTCTTGCCTGGCGCTGAGATGATCACCTTGGATACCCCGCCTCGGGCCATATGAAGCGCGGCCGTATCCCTGTCCACGAACCTTCCCGTTGATTCCACCACGATCTGTGCGCCCAGTTCATTCCATGGAATGTCCGCGGGGTTCTTCTCCGCAGTTACTGCCACCCGATGCCCGTTGACAATGATACACCCGTCGCCTGCTTTCACATCCGCGTCAAGAATACCGTAATTCGAGTCATATTTTAACAGATGTGCAAGGGTCTTGGGATCCCACAGATCGTTGACCGCGCATAACTGAATGTCGTTGGGCGCCTCCAATGCCCACCTGAAGAAAAGCCTTCCAATCCGACCGAATCCGTTAATACCAACCCTGACCAAGAACGTTCCCTCCTAACAATCAACTAGGTACATTATACCAGTAAATGGGCGGGTCTTGCCAAATCTATTTTCCCCATCTTCAACGATTTAGTGTAGCAAGGATGAAGCGATGACCGATGCACCGAAGATTACTGCTGCCACCTGGGCAGGCCTCAGTCCACGCCGGAGGCATATGTAGCTAAACGCCAGCACGCTGAGTGCAACCGCCGGGTGAAAGCTTGATACCTCCGTGTACCTCGATGCAAGAGCACCGCTCACAACTAGGGCTCCAGCCGCAGACCCAGCGGATATAACCGCCTGAACGCTTCCGTTCATCACACGCCGTATGGCGCCTACCCCGTGCCTGTAGCCGAACGAGAAGAGAAACCCTCCAAGGCACCATACCGCCAGCGACATGAAGACCGCGTACCAGAAGGCGGACTGGACGTACCCGGACAAGGCACACATCAGCGCAACAGACAGAGCAAAGGGCCCGACTCCTGCCTGGGTCAAGCTGTCCCCCACCCCTGAAAGAGAAGCAGAAGCGGTGGATTTGAGCCGGCGCGCCTTCGTACCGCCACCGGCCTGTTCCATGCGCGCCATTGCTCCAACAAGCACCTGCGCAAGGTTAGGTTCACAGTTAAACGGCTCGACGTACTCGGAAAGCGCGCGCCGCCTTTCTTCTTCGGGCAGTTGGCTGAGTACGGGGATCATGGAGTGGGCAAGCCCAACCCCCTGGAATCGCGCGTAACTGTAGCACGAGTGAGAAAGGAAGGTCCAGATGAGCCACGTGCGGAATGCCGAATGCGTCGCTTTATCTGGCACGGCGGACCCCCCTCAGTTGCAGCATCAATAAAAAAGGGATGAGAGCAAGAACAGCTGGAAAGCCGAGGTATCTGTGTGTGAGAAAAGCCAAAAGCGCTGAAGGCAGGGCATAATGCATGCGGGAAACCACCACCGACGATATCCCCAGGTAGGGCAGGAGTGAGCCAAAAAGCGAAATACCTCCGTTTACTGCACGGTCAAGGCCTGTGATCGCGCCGGCAACCTGTTCGCTCAGTGTGAGTACCAGCGCTGCAGATAGAAAGTAAAGCAAGAATACGGGTATCTGAGCTCCGGCATTCAGTAGTGCGAGCGTCCTCATGTCGCCGCTTTCCGCGGCGCACGCGGCCCTTTCGGCGATGAAATTGCATATCTTGAGGCGCGTGTGCCAGAGGTAGGCCCCCGCAAGGCCTACTACTAAAGATAGAGCAAACGCCTGACCTCGGCTCAGGCCGTGCGCCAGGGCGACTGCCACGGCGATGTACCCTGCAGCTGCAGGGTCGCCGGGGATCGCTCCTCCTGCGGCAATGAAACCAAGATAGATGAGGTTGATGCCGGCCCCGAGCATCAGCCCAAGCACTGGGTCCCCAAGGATCATGCCAGTAACGAAACCTGCGACTAATGGGCGATAAATGGTCCAGTAGGCCGCGCCCGCAAGCCATGGGCTCTGGGCCAAATAGTATACGACGGATACGGCAAGGATTTGCACCCAGCTCAACAGGTCTCGCTCCTCTTTGCATTCAACTGGGAGAAATCAACAGGCGCGTCAGACGGTACAACCTGTACTTTCACTTCCACGCCCCTATCGCATAGTGCTTTCAGCATCCCGCGCTCCTGGTCGGACAAATAGATGTTCCTAAAAAAGGGAGAGCGGCCGGGTGCAAGACCTACACCTCCGAGGTTAAGCCTGTCGTATGGGAGTATCTCGCGAAGCCTCAACGCTGCTGCTGGGTCGCGAACAAGCACCAGAGCGCACGACCGGTCGTCGGCGGCATGGACGATCCGGGAGATTTCGTCCACGGTGCACACGATTATCTTCATTCCGGGCGGAGCGGCTGCTTCCATGAGGCTCCTGGTAAGCGTATCGCCATACGCTTCGTCATCTGCAACCACGATTGTCTGTACTCCGAGTATCCTGGCCCATCCTGCGAGTACCTGCCCGTGAACCAGTCGATCGTCCACTCTGATCAGGCTAATTCTCAACAAACAGCCCCCCTGAAACAATTGCGCCAGCTCTGCCCGAGGCAGGCCGGCCGCTCCTGTCATATTCAATCATCTAATAGCGTTTCCTCTGACACGATGGCAAAATACCTGCGTCGGTCCGATATTTCGCAACTGTCCTTCTTGAGATATATATACCCCGGCTGGCCAGGATCTCCGCGATGCGATGGTCACTCAGTGGCTCCTTCGGATCTTCCCTCATGATCATTTCCCTTATGTGCTTCTTGACGCTTTGGGCAGAGACCTTTCCCTTTTGACTGTCCACTCCGCTTGAAAAAAAGAACCTCAATTCAAAAACGCCGTGGGGGGTCTGAACATACTTGTTGGCGGTCGCCCGCGAGATCGTGGATTCGTGCATACCGATGAGACCTGCGATGTCCTTAAGCGTCATAGGCTTTAAATGCCGGATCCCCCGGTCGAAGAAATCACGCTGTACCTTCACGATACTCTCAACAACTCTGTACAGCGTTATACGCCTCTGCTCGATACTCCTTAACACCCAGAGCGCAGAGGAGAGTTTCGCTTCAACGAACTTTCGAGTTTCCTCTTCACCGCGCTCCGAAAGGATCTTGCGGTACGTCCTGCTGATTCCAAGCCTCGGCACTGCAGAATCGTTCACTTGCACAACATACTCCCCGTCTACTCGATGCACGGTCACGTCCGGAATAATGTAGCGGGTATCCTGGCCTCCGCCAAAACCATTGCCGGGTCGCGGGTTCAACGTTTTTATCCTGTCTGCTGCTTTCTGGACCTCGGTCACGGGCACCCCGAGTTTCTCTCCGATCCTGCAGTACTTGCCCATACCCAGATCCTCGAGGTGTTCGCGGATGATCCGCATCACGAGAGGCCCCTCGCCTCTGGCCGCGGCCTGGATGAGCAAACACTCCTGCAGGTCCCGGGCGCACACGCCGGGAGGATCCAGCGATTGCAGCACCATGAGCACTTTCTCGGCAGAGCCTTCACTGACACCAAGGTCACGGCAGACGTCCGGCACTCCAACCTTCAAATACCCGAAACGGTCCAGATTGCCTATAAAGTACTCGGCAATTCTCAATTCTTCAGGCGTAAGAGAGAGAAGGTGCACCTGGAAAAGCATGTGCTCCTGCAAGGTAGGGGATTGCGAAATCACGCTCTCATAGGGAGGAGGGTCGTCTGAATAGGATGACACGTAGCCCAAGTCGCTTGAGTCATCAAAGTATTGAAGCCATTCCGGCTCGCTCATAAGCTCCTCTATGTCTCGTTCGTGATTGCTCTGAGCTGGGTCGTCTCCAAGCTCCAACAGTGGGTTTTCATATATCTGTTCGAGGATGTACTGGGAAAGCTCAAGCGCCCCAAGCTGTAATATGGTGATGGCCTGCCTGAGTTGCGGCGTCATTATCAGCTTTTGAGTTTGCTGAAGGCTGAGCCCGTACTGCATCCTCACAACCGGATACCTCCACAGTCAGTGACTCACTTTTCAAAATATCATATTCTACTCGTACTCAGCACTTTCCTTTCACGATCATGTGCCTCCCAGCACGCCATGGGCAATTGAAGAGGCATGGTCCCCGATTCGTTCCAGGTTGCTGATAACATCGAGGAACACCACGCCGGACCCGGGGAAGCACCTGCCTTCGTTGAGGCGTCGAATATGGGCGCGTCGCATCTCTTTTTCCATGGCGTCAATGATGTCTTCTCCCTGAATGGCCTGTTCGGCAAGACCCGGGTTGCCCGTCCGGAAAGCCTCCAGTGCATTGTTTAACGTGTCCATCACCTTGGTGTACATCCGGGTCAAACCTGCTTGGGCTTCCGGCGAGAAGGGGAGGTTGTGTTCCATCCTGTACTCACCCAGCTCAGCGATGTTCTCAGCATGATCGCCAACTCTCTCTGCATCATTGATCACGTTGTAGATTAAGTTCAAACGTGCCGATTCTTTCTCGGATAACAGCTTCTGAGAGAGCGATACGAGATATACCACAGTTTCCCTTTCCAACTCGTTAACAACCTCTTCCTTCGCATATGCACTGGCTATGGATCTGTCATCACAGCGGAGAAAGCCTGTAAAAGCGTCATGCAGCGTCTCTCTGGCAAGAAGCCCCATACGTAAGACTTCTTTCTCCGCCTGTGCTAAAGCAATGGTGGGAGTCTCGAGCAAGCGCTTGTCCAAGTACTTTACGCCGCGTTCTACCATGGGATCGCTTCCCGGCACAATCTTGGTAACAACGGCTACCAGCAACGCGATGAAGGGTAGCTGGAACAGCGTATTGCTAACGTTGAAGAGGGTGTGCGCGTTGGCAATTTGTCTGACAGGGTCTGACGAGGTCAAACGTACCAAAGGGGCTACCACCGGAAGCAAAATAAGGAAGATCACAGTCCCGATAAGATTGAACAGAAGGTGTATACCGGCGGCACGCCTGGCAGTGACGCTTGCACCAATGCTGGCAAGAAGCGCCGTAATGCACGTACCGATGTTATCCCCGAACAGCACCGGGAGGGCTGCATTTAGGCTGACCACGCCCCCTGCCGCAAGGCCCTGGAGAATACCTATAGTCGCGGTCGATGACTGTATTAGACTGGTGAAAGCCACGCCGACCAATACGCCGAGTATAGGATGGGTGGCGAGCTCGGCGGTGAGATTGACGAATGCAGGCATCGAACCCAGGGGTTTTAGCGCGCTCGTCATAATTCCCATACCCAAGAACAACATGCCGAACCCTGCCAGAGCATAACCCAGGTTCTTAGTAGACTTGCGCTTGGCGAAAAGGTACATCCCGACACCGGTACCGAGCGAGGGCAGGGCGTAGTCCGTCAATTTGAACGCGATCAGCTGCGCGGTGAACGTTGTCCCTATATTCGCCCCCATGATGACCCCGGCTGCCTGGTGAAGGCTCATCAGCCCCGCGTTAACAAAGCCCACTACCATGACTGTAGTAGCGCTCGAAGACTGAACCAGGGCGGTTACAAAGGTTCCCATGATCACTCCCATAAAAGGATTGGCGGTAAGTGCTTCGAGAATCTTCCGCATCCTGTCACCCGCAGCTCTTTGCAGGCCTTCTCCCATTGTACGCATGCCAAAAATGAAAAGACCCAGGCCACCTATGAGACCGAACACCATTGCTCTGTCCAAGACTAAAAGCCCACCTCCCACAGCCTCTACTCCAGGCTTACCCGCCTTGCAGTGATATTTACTGAGAGAACGTTTAAGGCAGTCATGTACTCGACCGCTTCCTTGACGCATTTTTGCACTTCTGCCAATACCTGTATCACATTGACCCCGTACCGTACAACAGCCTCGAACGCGATGATCACTCCGTCTTCTCTGCCCTGTACCGTGATCTTGGACGCACTTGTGAGGTCTTTCACTTTTGTAGCCTCACAGGCAACGATGGTCAAGACCACAGTATCAGCTACGTAGAACCTTCCGAGAGAGCTGTAGGTGGGTTTTACAACTGACTTCTCAACCACCAGATCGGGCTTTGAACCACCCCTCCTCGCCAAGAGCAGGCGCAAAGGGTCTACCAGATAACCGGAAAAAGTCTTTTTCACCTCGAGTGTAGGTGCGGGAATCACGTGCTTCCCTTGTTCTTTTCTTATGCGTTGTGCCTTCGCGATCTCTTCCCGGCTGGCGACTTCCTCGATGGCGATTAACCGCTCAGGGTCAGGCAGCGACAGCGCCTTTGCTATCCTGTGTATCATGGCCTCAGATGTACCGAGGATCAGCACACGTTCGGGCTTTGCGGACTGTATCGCTTCCCGGGCAGCCCTGGCATCATCAGGGTCAAAGAAAATGGCACGCCGAACTGCACCTACTCGGGTATCCTCTCTCTTGGCCGATCTACCCGCCAGGATCTTGCTCTCCTTGATAATCAGGCCATCGTCCACCAGAAGGTCGATACCGAGCTCGTTTGCAAGCAAAAGAGCTTTGTGGCTTTTCCCTGTGCCGGATCGGCCATAAAGTCCAAATACCGTAGGTTGTCCCGGAATTCCTTCCGGCAAATGCAACAAAACAGCACTACCTCCCAACCCTACATATAGTTCTACTATTCCCTTGTCCATTCCTTTGATCTGCTTTGAACAATAATTGTGCCTACAGGTTGTCATTGCCTGTATTTGCATAGAAAATACCGGCCCGTCGGGCCGGTCATCTCAAATCTCTTTCTGCTATTGCCTGGGTTGGGGCGGAGTTCCTTGCGGAGGAGGGGAGCCGGGCGCGTTCTTCTTCTGTCTTAATCTCTGCAGGTCCAGGTTTATCTCTTCCGCGACTTCATATTGAAACCTGTTCAGGTCTAATGTCGGTCCGGGCTGCTTGGGCATAATATCACCTCCAAGAATACTGCTTTAGCATTATTGTCTCTCAAACAGAGCTGATTATTTGTGCCAAGCTCAGGAGCCATCGAGTATAAACTCCCATTTGCACCATACATTCATATCGGATCTCTCCGGAGGGCACGACAGGCAACGAGTCTTTATACGAGGATCAATTTCTCTTGCAAATTCTTCATATTCAATGATACCCACCGATTTACACGGAAAATCAGGTAGATTGGCCCGTTTCCTCGCTGCTTGCACACGGCAGGTCTTCATAGAAAACACGAGCCTGTCCTCGTACTCCTCAAACACCTGTTCATTAAGCCTGGCGTAGAGCCTGGCCTCCAGCGCCCGCCTGAGCACGTTCAGCCCGCCTCCCTGCTCAAGACCAAGCCGCTTCTTGATGCGTTGTGCTTCGATGACCGTAAAGCGTTTCATCGCAATTTCGTCCAGCTTTATCGCTGTGGCAAGCCCGAACTCGCTTTCGACCGCCTGGAACCAGATCCCATCATGGGCCAGCCACAGTCGAGCTGCGTCATCCAGCCAGAGCTCAATGTCCCGGCTGCTTGAACCATCGCCCACCCAGCTACCCTCCCTTTCCCATTGGCGCCGGGCCATCACTTCGCCTCAAGTAGCGCCCGGGCTTTTGCGATCTGTTGTTCTACGTTCTCCCTGGAGGTACCTCCTGGTGTTGTGCGCCTTTGTATAGCGACCTCGTAGTTCAGGCAATCGTACACGTCCTCGTCAATGACGTCCGAAAACGCCCTTAATTCAGAGAGGGTCAGTTCCCAGATGTCCACGCCTTTATTCACAGCAAAGGCTACAGCCCTTCCGGCGATATGGTGGGCATCCCTGAACGCAATACCTTTTTGAGCCAGGTAGTCCGCGAGTTCAGTGGCCAGGCAGAAGTCCCGGTACATCGATTCCCGCATCCTCTCCGGGTTCAGTTTCATCGTAGAAATCACGCCGGTAAGCATGGATAGGCACGCCTTCACAGTATCAACGCTATCGAAGACTGCTTCCTTGTCCTCCTGCATGTCCGAGTTGTATGCGAGAGGTAGTCCCTTTAAGACCACAAGCAGCGAGACCAGGTTGCCAATAAGCCTGCCTGACTTGCCCCTTAAAAGCTCGCATACATCCGGGTTCTTCTTCTGTGGCATAATGCTCGAGCCGGTCGCAAACGCGTCATCCATTTCGTAGAAGGAAAACTCTCGTGATGAGCCTACGACGAGTTCCTCCGCCAGCCTGCTCATGTGCATTCCCATAACAGCGGCGGAAAACAGGAATTCAAGTAGATAGTCGCGATCCGACACCGCATCAATGCTGTTGTCGTAAAGCCTTGTGAACCCAAGTTCCCTGGCAACACTGGATGGGTCCAGCGGGTAGGTAGTGCCTGCCAGTGCAGCCGCGCCGAGAGGGAGTCGATCCACCTGGTTAAGACAGAAAGCAAGTCTCTCTGCGTCCCGTTGAAACATCCAGAAGTAGGCCATAAGGTAATGGGAAAAGAGGACAGGCTGTGCGTGCTGGAAATGGGTAAATCCAGGCATAATCACTCCCAGGTGTTCCGCCGCCCTGTCCACCAGCGCTTGCTGCAATGAACGTAAACGCAGCAGGACTTCCTGGCACTCGGAACGGATATAAAGGTGCATGTCCAGCGTCACCTGGTCGTTCCTGCTCCTGCCTGTATGAAGCTTTCTGCCTGCAGGTCCTATGATCTCTGTAAGTCGTTGCTCAATGTTCAGGTGTATATCCTCAAACTCCTGCCTGAAAGGAAATTCTCCGCGCTCGATCTCTGAGAGGCATTGTCTCAGCCCGCCGATGATGAGCGCGCACTCCTCTTCCGATATAATGCCCTGCCGTGCAAGCATCCTCGCGTGAGCTTCGCTCCCCTGGATGTCCTGCCTGTAGAGCCTTTTGTCAAAAGAAAGGGAGGAGGTGAACTCCTCCGCTCTCTGGCCACCGTCTGCAGAAAAGCGTCCGCCCCATAGTTTGGACAACTCTATTTACCTCCCGCGATCTGCATCTCCTGACTCATTTTTCCCTTGTTGTCATGGATCGAAGCGAACACCTTCGTGGGGAGCCCCCACAGGTCAATGAACCCTTTTGCCGCCTTGTGATCGAACACATCGTGCTTGTCGTAAGTGGCTAGCGACAGGTCGTACATCGCATGCGGCGACTTGCGGCCCACTACCGTGCACGTGCCCTTGAAGAGCTTTACCCGGATGGTACCCGTCACGACCTGCTGTGTAGAGTCAATGAACGCGTCAATGGCCTGCTTCAACGGGGAATACCATAGGCCAAAATAGACGAGCTCCGAGAATTTCTGCTCCACCGCAGGCTTGAACTGAAGTACCTCTCTCGGCAGCGTGAAATTCTCCAGCTGTCTGTGCGCATTAATGAGAATGGTGGCGGCCGGAGCCTCATAGACTTCCCTGGACTTTATCCCAACCAGGCGGTCTTCGATGTGGTCGATACGCCCTACGCCGTGTGCTCCGCCGATGGCCTGCAGCTCAGAGATGAGTTCCACCAGGTCGTAGGGCTCGCCGTTTAAGCTGACGGGCAGCCCTTTCTCAAATCCGATCTCGACATACTCTGGAGTATTCGGTGCCTTATCCACGTCCACAGTCCACTTATACACCTCGGATGGAGGCTCCATCCACGGGTCCTCCAGGACGCCGCACTCTATACTCCGGCCCCATAGATTTTCGTCAATGCTGTATGGATTCTTCTTGCCGACGGGCACAGGAATTCCCTTCTCACGAGCATACTCTATCTCTTCCTCCCTGGACATGGGCCATTCCCGCACGGGAGCAATCACCTTCAGCCTTGGGTTGAGCGCTGATACCGAAACGTCAAATCGCACCTGGTCGTTACCCTTGCCTGTGCACCCGTGGGCGACGGCGGAGGCGCCTTCCATTTCAGCCACCTGGACGAGGAGTCTGGAGATCAGGGGCCTTGACAGAGCTGAAGCCAGCGGATACACATTCTGGTAGAGCGCATTGGCCTTGAGGCTGGGAGCGATGTAGTTCTTCGCCAGGTCGGCCTTGGCGTCTACAACGTGGCACCTGGTGGCGCCCACCTGCAGCGCTTTCTGCCTGATCAGCTCGAGGTCTTTGCCCTCACCAACATCCGCGGTGAGCGCGATGACTTCCATCCCGTACTTGTCCTCGAGCCACTTAATACAGACAGACGTATCAAGTCCTCCCGAATACGCTAAGACGACCTTACCCATGATGCGGCCTCCTCTTTATGTGTTGGATCAGTGATAGTACATATTATAAGCGTGACTGTATGAATATGCAAGCAAAAGTTGCCGCACAGGGAGAAGTCGCAAAATTTAAACGGCCCATTGGTCGAGGGCCGTTGAATAACGCAATGCTAGCTTCTGTGTAATTATTCCTTCAATCTTGGATCAAGCGCATCCCTGAGTCCGTCGCCCAGCATGTTAAAGGCCATCATAGTGATGAAGATGGCAATACCCGGAAACGTGCCGTACCACCACGCGTACTTGATGTACTGGTAACCCTCGCGTAGAATGTTCCCCCATGTGGGTGTGGGTGGCTGCACTCCAAGGCCCAGGTAGCTGAGAGAAGTCTCCGTCAGGATGGCGCTGGCCACACCCAGTGTAGCCGCTACTATGATGGGCGCCATGGCGTTGGGAAGAAGGTGCCGGAACATGATTCGGAAGTCGCTGGCACCGATCGCCCTGCATGCCTCTGCAAACTCCTGCTCCTTCAGCGAGAGAAAGGACCCACGGACCAGGCGCGCCACGCCCGTCCAGCCCGTAAGGCCTATGGCAAGCATGGTATACCAAATGTTTCCGCCGAACATTGCGACTATGGTGATGACAAGGAACAGCGTGGGGATGGACATCATAATGTCAGTGAACCTCATGAGCACGTTGTCCACCGTACCGCCATAATAACCGGAGACAGACCCTATGAGCGTACCGATGGTGACGGCAATGCCCACAGCAACAAGCCCCACTGATAGAGAAATGCGCGAGCCATACACCACCCTGCTGAATACATCCCGTCCAAGCCTGTCTGTGCCAAAGTAGTTCTCCCTGCTCGGAGGTTTCAGCCTCATAATGGTATTCGTCGCGTTCGGGTCGTGTGTGGCGATAAAAGGCGCAAACACTGCCACCAGGTAAAGGAAAATGACTACTACGGCTCCGAGCATCGCCAGCCTGTTCTTCTTGAACCTTCGTATGACGATCTTCAAAAAGGACTCTATCTCTACGGTCTGCTCATACCCCACGTTTCTTGAGGCAGACTTTTGTTTCTCCGTCAACGCACTCACTCCTTCCCGCCGAGACTTATCAGTCGTACTTTATCCTGGGGTCGAGAAACCCGTAGAGAATATCTGCAATTAGGTTAAACGCAACAATCATAACAGAGCTTACGGTAAGCGACGCCATGACGGCCGGGTAGTCGCGATAAAACACCGCCCGAACCGTCCATCTCCCCATCCCCGGAAGTGCAAACACGTTTTCTGTCATCAGGGCGCCGCCCAGGAGTCCTGGCATCATCAGCGCAAGGATGGTCACAACAGGAATCATAGCATTCTTGAGCGCGTGCTTGTATATGACGAGCCGTTCGGACACGCCCTTGGCCCGCGCTGTCCTAACGTAATCCTGCCGGATGACTTCCAGCATGCTGGACCGGACATACCGGACCAAGCTCGCCATCTGGCCGGTTGCCAGGACTATTGTAGGCATAATTAGGTATTTGGCCCGGTCAGCAATGGAAAAGGGCGCCCCGATGGTCTTAAGCCCGGTCGCGGGTAACCATCCGAGCCACAATGAGAAGATCATCATGAGGACTATGCCGAACCAAAAGTTCGGAATGGAGATGCCAAGGAAAGCAAAGACCGTAGCACACTGGTCCGCGAGAGAATATTGCCGCGTGGCAGAGATAATACCTAGCGGTATTGAAACCAAAACCGCTATAAGCATAGGAATCCCCATAATAAGAAGGGTGATGGGTATGCGCTCCTTCAGATGCTCCACAATGGGCCGGCCGTCTTGAAACGACCAGCCGAAATCACCTCTTACTAAGCCTTTGACCCAGATCCAGTACTGTACGGGAATAGGCTTGTCGAGGTTCATCTGCTCCCGACGTATCTGTATGGCTTCCGGGCTGATCTTTGTACCTTCGATATCCATGGCTAGAGGATCGCCCGGTGCGAGGTGAATAATGAAAAAGGAAATGAGGGTAATGCCTAACAGTATGGGTAGAGCCTGCAGCACACGGCGCACAAGATACTTCCTCAAGAGCCGCCACTCCCTCTTTGCCATTATTTGCCATGGCCGGCTGAACAGCAAAATGGGTTTGTGTGGCCCCTAGATGAGCCACACAAACCCGTTTTAATTTTCGCTCAGTCGACTCTGTGCCACCTGTCAACCCTGTACATGGGTGTGCTGGGGTGCGGGTCAAACCCCTGGAAGTTCTTGTTCTTTGCGTGCAACGCTTCGCGTACATACAGGAAGATGAACGGTGCGTCGTCGACAAGGATTCTTTGCGCCTTTTGATAGATCTCCTTACGTTTGGCCAGATCAGTCACACGCAGACCTTCCTCAATGAGTGCATCAACCTCGGGGTTGGAGTAGCCGTACCTGTTGCCCGCGCTCTTGCTGTGCCAGGAATACTCCAGGTCGGGGTCTACGCCTGTTCCAACGCCGAGAACCATAGCATCATAGGTGGGCTCCGGCGCCATCAGTAACTGGAGGAATGCGCCCCATTCCATCGGCTGGAATTCCACCTCGACTCCGAGCTTCGCCACAGCCTCTTTAAAGAGCAGGCCTGCGTTCTCGCGCACTTCGTTCCCCTCGTTGGTGAAGAGGGTCATCTTAAAGCCGTTCGGGTATCCGGCCTGGGCGAGCAGCGCCTTGGCCTCTTCAACGGTTCCCTGCAACCTCTTTAGGTCGGGATCAAACGCCCAGGACAGCGGAGGAAGCGGCCCGTTGACCACAACCCCGTAGCCCTTCAGCACGTCCCTGACGAGCGGCGTCGGATCGAACACCATGGTAAGCGCCTGACGGACTCTCTTATCCTTGAGCGGGCCTTCTTTCTTCATGTTGAAACCTATATAGTCATATACGAGGCGCTGGTTGGTAACGACCTCAAGGAACGGGCTTTTCTGCAGTTCAGGTACTTCCTCGATCTTCACTGCAGTGGGGATCAGGTCCAGGCCTCCCGTACGAAGCTCGATGACCTCCGCAGTCTGATCGGGGATGATGCGGTAGATGATTCTCTCGAGGCCCGGTCCTTCTCCCCAGAAGTTGGGGTTGGCCTTGACCATGATATACTGGTCCCTCGCCCACTCCTCAAGCACAAACGGTCCGCTTGTCACTGTCGGCTTGGAGTTCTGCGGGTGGGTCTTCAGGTCCTTGATCGACGCGCCTTCATACACGTGAGCAGGCATGGGCGCAAAGGCCATGCTCAGGATGAACGGAGCGTAGACCTCCTCGAGTGTGACCTCGATGGTATGATCATCAATGATCTTAAGACCTTCAATCTTGTCAGCCTTACCATCCTTGAAGGCTCTCGCTCCCTTGATCCGGGAGAAGTCAGAGAACCAGTCGCTCGGAGACTCAGGATGGCAGATCGCCTCAATGGTGAACGCCACGTCTTTTGTGGTGATGGGTTTCCCATCAGACCATTTGGCATTCTTGTTCAGATAAAACGTGTAGACCAAATTGTCGGGAGAGATATCCCACTTCTCTGCAATTTCAGGAGTGGGTTCCAGGGTCTTGCTGTGTGTCGTCAAGAGAGGCGAAAACAGCCAGGATACTATGTCTGCAGAGGCCGAGTCAGTCACGAGGATGGGAATCAGGTTCTGGGCGTCACCGATGGAGCCCACCCTGACTATTCCCGACGGCTTCTTCTCTTCCGCAACTTCTGCCGGCTTTTCCGGCGGCGGCGGCGTTGCAGGCTTCTGCCCGCAGGCGCTCAGCAGCATTGCCAGGGTGACCATCAGTACCACTGGAAGGATCCACTTGCGGCTGAACATTCAGTCTTTACCCCCTTGTTTGTTTTTTGGGCCTTTCGACCGGGTTCTTTTGTCGGCTATTCCTCCCCGGGCGCAGCAAGCAACCGGGGAGCTTACCGGCCAAAGCCCAACAGTACTTGTGTGTATTCTACCTGTAACCGTTAGATTCCTTCATTCCCTTAAGCAGTCAATCCTCCCAATTATCAAACCCTTTTACCAGCGATGGAATGAATACATGCCTTTCCAGGTATTTGTCATAGTGGGTCCAGGGGCTGTCTGACACATGCCCTGAAACCAGGGCAGAAAATTGGTTGCAGCGGGCACTGACGAGGTCCGCGTGAAACACCAAGAAAGCAGTGGCGGTCTTGGGTACTTCCGGGGAACCCCACTCCCTCTGACCATGGTGGGTCAGGATTGCGTGTTCCACTTCCATTTTGAGAACGGGCGGAAATCCGGCTATCGCCTCAATCTTCTCCACTACCATGCTGTGGCCCAATACGATGTGGCCGAGCAGGCGACCGGCGTCTGTCGGGTTAAAGGAGGGTGAGAATACGTTATACTCCTTGACCTTCCCTATATCGTGCAAAAGAGCGCAGGTCAAAAGTAGATCGGGGTCAGCGATGGATGGGTACAGCCGGCAGAGAGCCCGCGCAATGCTCACCACTTCGAGCGTATGCTCAAGCAAGCCCCCCGAGTACGCATGGTGTACAAGTCTGCCGCCGGGTGCCCGGAGGAGAAGGTTCCTGAAGGAATCGTCATTAGCGAACGCCCCAAGCAATGCAGCCAGGTGAGGATCCGCTACGGACTCCACGCAAGTCAGAAAATCGTGCAAAAGTGCGTCTGCAGGCACTGACGAACACGGTTGAAACTCCGCCAGATCGACTTCCTCCGGTGCCTGCTTCCTGAACGAAGATATGTTCAGCTGCAATCCCCGAAATCCCACGACCTGCCCCTCGACATACACGTAGTCATCTACGGACAACTGTCTGTATGCCTCCTGCGCGCCATCCCAGAGCCTCGCTTCAAGGGACCCCGAAGCGTCCACCAGCACCAACCGTAGATAATACTCTCCCGCACGACTCGGTGTATTGTACGGGGCAAGATTGATCTGGCTTACGGCAAAAACTGATCGGACTTTATCCCCGATCTTCAGGTCGCTTATCTTCTGCCTGTTCGATGCCAACGTAACCCCTCCTCCGAACCGCCTCTTCGCTCACAACTCTAACCCCATGCTCATCAAGAAGCCTTGTCGTCAGCCCTCTGCCAGGTATACGTTTTCCGTCAAACTTCCCTGAATGAATCAATCGGCTGCCGCAGGACGGGCTGCCTTCCTTCAGGATGCAGCGTCTTACGCCCGCATTAATGAGCGTGTCCAGCGCAGCCAACGCACCCTGTTTGAACGCCTCCGTCACGTCTTTCCCTGTCGCAGTCTCTACCCGTACCGGATATTCCGAAACAATTTCTGACCGCTCCCTGGGGGTTGACAGCCCTCCCATTTCCTCGGGACAGATGCCTACCACTTTCTTGCCCCGAACGTACTTCAGTACGTCCGGGTCCTTGCAGTTCTTCCCGTCAAACCTGCAATTCTCTCCAAGCAGACACTTGCTCACTCCGAGCGCGCCCTCCGGCTCCATGAAGAATTCCAGCTCGTTCATACACGCTCTGCAAAGGCCGCCGGCTTTCTGCAACAGTCCCGCTTCACCCGAGGAAAAAGCCATGGCGCAGGCAGGATCCTGGCAGTGGTCAAGACCCCACAGGTGCCCTACTTCGTGCCAAGACTCAGCGCAGGCCTCCTTGGAATCAAGTCCGGCAATACTCACGACCCCAACGTTGCCCCCCAGCTCAGACAAGCCGTACAGCCTGTTTCCGCAGCTGTCAACAAGATGGCGTCGGGTGATAAGAAGGCTCTTGAGTCGGTCAGGCTCCATTGCTGACGGGCCCAATGTAAAGCATAGTTCCTTCAGCAGCCGGGTTCCCGGTATCACGTCGTCTCCGACAAACACCGGGGAGTCCACCTGCCGGGTAATGAGGCTGAAACTGGAAGCCAGGCAACTTATGAGCGATTGCCGCATCTCCCCCGTAACGTCCGGGGAGAAAACCAAGACCAGCGGAGGCTTCATCAACACCTACACCTCTTTCCTCACCGCCAGTATTCACTCCATACTTCGCTTCTTCATCCTTCATACCTGCCATGTGCTCGGAAAAGGCCGCCGGAGCGCAAATGCCCGGGCCCGGAGGAATAGGTCGCCGCACTGTTGCGCATAATTTAACAGTATTTGAGGAGGTGGACTAGTTGCTCCTGGCACTGGGACTCGCAGCAGCAGCAGGCATCCTCATGGCGCTCCAGGGTGGATTGAACGGCGCCCTCTCCAAGATCATCGGCTTGCTCGAAACTACGTTTGTGGTACATTGGATAGGCACCGCGACGGTCACGGTGCTTCTCCTTGCAGGCAGGCTCGGAAACGGCGATCTCTTGAGGATACCAAAGGCCCCGTGGTATGTACTGCTTGGAGGGCTACTGGGGGTTCCTATCGTTTACGGGGTGGCAGCGAGCATAGCCAGAACTGGCGCGGCGCCTGCCACAGCCTCAATAATTGTCGGGCAAGTGCTCACAGCGGCCATTATCGACAACTTCGGCCTGTTTGGCCTTGAGCGCATACCTTTTGCGTGGTGGAAAATCTTCGGAGTGGTGTTTCTTGCAGCGGGAGCATGTATCCTATTACATAAGGCATAGGCTTAAAATACCCGATTGCCGGGCAGGTTAGGTTGACATTCTTTCCCTGCTCCTGCTATACTTGTGCTGTCAGGCCACTCCTTGTCGGAGGACCGTGGTATGAGGAAATCATCGATAAGAACCGGGCTGTTGCTTGTAGTTGCCGTCGTGTGTATATCGATGGTCGCTGCCACTTTCCTGTTGTGGCAGAACTGGACAAGCCATACAGAGGCTGCTGAACCAGAAGCGGACACCGCAACGCTTCCCTTTCTAACTGACGAACCGTTCATCTCCCCGGTCAAGGAGTTACACCAGGTGTCGCGGCTAGTCCCCGTGGAGTTTGATACCAGGTACAGGGACGATCCATGGCTTGAACGGGGAATGAGGAAAGTGGTCGAGCCGGGGCAGCCAGGCGTTGAGGAGATTACATATAACGTGAAAGTAGTGGACGGCCAATTTGTGCGCGCAAGCGTTGTGGGAAGACAGGTAGTCGTGCCGCCCAAGGCGGAGGTGGTAGCAGTAGGTATCGCACATCCCGCGGGAAGCCTTTCCCGAGACGGGGCCACATTCCGCTACACAAGGGCCTTAGACGTGACGGCCACCGCCTATTGCCCTTGCGAGAAATGCAACGGGAAGTGGGCCGACGGCGTCACTGCAACGGGACTTAAGGTAACCCGTGGCGTTATAGCAGTAGACCCGCGCGTTATCCGGCTTGGCAGCCGCGTTTACGTCGAAGGGTACGGCTACGCGATTGCAGGCGACGTAGGCTCAGCAATAAAGGGGTTGCGCATCGACGTTGCCTACGATACCCATGAAGAGGCACTGGCATGGGGAAGAAAGCGCGTCCGCATATACATTCTCGACTGACCGGGGTGAGACCTCGTTGGACTGTGCGGGCTTTAAGATTGTGGACTTTCACTCTCACCTGCCAGTCGGAAGCTGGCCTGCAAACCTCCACCCGACCCTTCGGAAGTACAGCCGGGAGCGCTCTTTGGCCATGGCCCGCGAATGGTGTTTCCCGGAGGCGGAACCCTTCGCCGAAACGCCGGACGAGATACAGTCCACGGTAAGAAGATGGGCGCAGCAAGTGATCGATAATGACCTTGAGTGTGTGGTGTTCGTAACCGGGGGAGGCAACGACACTCTAGCTGACGCCGTTAGACAGTACCCCCGGTATTTCCGAGGGTTTGCCCATCATCACATCTGTTCTCCCGGGGCGCTCGACGAGCTCCGCCGGGCAGTGGAAGAACTGGGGCTGTGCGGTTTTAAGATGCATGGCCCGAGGCTTCACATACCCTTTGAAGACCCCTCTCTCGACCCAATCTGGCAGTACATTGAAAGGGCGGGCATCCCGGTGCTGATCCACTTTGGCCTTCTGAGAAAGGCAGGAGGAGTGGTCTACCACCCGAGGATGAGCCCGCTGACTCTCGCGCCCGTCGCACATAAGTACCCCGATATACCGTTCGTTATACCTCATTTTGGCTGCGGTTACCCGCAGGAACTGCTTCACCTTTGCTGGAGCTGTCCGAATATCTACGTAGATACCTCAGGCTCCAACCAGTGGATGAGATGGATGCCCTACCCCCTAACGCTTGAAGACCTGTTTCGAAAGTTCTATGAGACTATAGGGCCCGACCGCATCATATTCGGCACGGATTCAAGCTGGTTCCCACGCGGTTTCACCCGCCGGTACCTTGAGGACCAGCTCAGGGCGTGCAGGTGGCTGGGGATCCGAGAAGACGACATAAAGAAGATCTTCCGGGATAACGCACTGCGCCTGCTTCAGAGGACGAAAAGCTAGAGCAATTCCCTGTAAAGCTGTTCATATTTCGGAAGCAGGACGGAGGCATCGAATCGCCGGATCGCGGATTGCCTCCCCGCATAACCCATTGCGCGGCCCCGTTCTGGGTCGCACAGGATCTCAAGGCATGCCTCGACCATGCCGTCAAGGTCATCTTTGTCCAGCAAGTATCCCGTTACTCCATGCGTCACCACTTCAGGTAACCCTCCAACCCTGGAAGCGACGACAGGTACCTCGCACGACATCGCCTCAAGCGCAGAGAGGCCGAAACTCTCCTCGGATGACGGAAGAAGAAACAAATCTGCAACGGAAAGCAGCGGTACGATATTGTTCTGAGTACCCACAAGCAGCACATCGTCATGCACCCCAAGGCGTTCGGCTGCGGCCTCTGCCTTGCGCAAATCAGGTCCTGACCCTACCATGACCAGCTTCGCGGGCAGGTGCTTTCGGATCCTGCTGAAGATCTCCACAACCAGCGGAGTCCGCTTGACAGGCCTGAAGTTTGACATATGTACCACGAGTCTCTCCCCATTTGGCGCAAGGCATGGCATCAGGAAGGGTTTCCGTTCACGTTTGTAGTAACCTGTGTCAATGAAGTTGTGTATCATGGACACCTCGCGTCCAAGCGAAAACCGCTCGTTCATGGCGCGGACCAGGTACCAGGATACGGCGGTAACGGCGTCGCTCATGTTGATACTAAAAGACACGATGCGGCACAGCGACGGGTTCACGCCGGTAAGGGTGATATCTGTACCGTGCAGGGTTGTCACGGTACGAAGCCCTGGGCCCACCATCTGCTTTGTAAGATAGGCGCTTATAGCGTGAGGAACCGCGTAATGTACGTGCAGGATCTGAAGTCCGTAGGACTCAGCGATTTCTGCTGCAATGCTCGCAAGGGCAGAATCATATGGGGGAAACCTGAAAAGTGGGTACCTGGGGACGTTCACTTTATGGAAATGAACGGTGTCGGAAGACTGCTGTAGCCTGAACGGCATCGCGTATGCGATGAAGTGGACTTCATGTCCCATTCGGGCAAGACCTTTGCCCAGTTCAGCGGCGACGACCCCGCTCCCCCCGGTGGTTGGATAGCATATGATACCAATCTTCACGATTTCACCCTCCAATTTCCGGTATTCCATGACCAGCCAGAAAAACCTTCAAACCAAAAAAGGAGTGCACAAGATGGTCGACATTATGTTCTTCGGCGCTCATCCTGATGACATCGAGATCGGGGCGGGTGGTACAGTGGCCCGCCAGGTCGCCATGGGGCACAGCGTGTGCCTGGTAGACCTGTCCGCCGGTGAAATGGGATCCAACGGCACTCCGGATGAGCGCATTGCCGAATCGGAGACTGCGCGCCGGATCCTCGGCGCCCAGCACAGGGTTAATTTAGGGCTCCCGGACAGGGGCCTCAAGAATGCCCATGATCACCTGACAAAGGTCGTGAGAGTGATACGCGAGTTCCGGCCGAGGCTGGTCGTAGCCCCCTACTATATAGACAGGCATCCAGACCACATCGATTGCAGTAATCTTGTGCAGGAGGCCTGTTTTGAGTCCGGTCTTATCAAAAGGGACACCGGACAGCCGCCACACAGACCCAGGAGGCTGCTGTACTACCTATTACGGGGCCTTGCGATCCCCACGTTCATTGTAGATACGTCCGAATACTACAGTACAAAGCTGGAAAGCATCCGCGCCCACCGCTCCCAGGTCGAACACCATGGCCACAGGACCGAGGTGAACGACCCAGGCTTCTTCTATTTCGTCGAGAGCCGTGACAGGTACTACGGATCCCTGATCGGCACACGGTACGGGGAGCCCATCGTCGCTCCCGGGCCTTTGGGCATCTCAGACCTGCTGACTGGCATGTTCCTCTGATATGGTTTATTCTTTCATTCGGCCTGCCAGGTAACCGGGAAGCGGAAAGGAATTGCCGCTTTTGGTCTAGAATCAACTGGCATGGCCCAAGCCAAGAGGCCTTGGGGCCGAGCGCTATGCCCCAAGAGGTCTCCCTGCCATTGGCCCACTTCAAGGGAGTGGGCAAGTCTGATGAAAAAGGAGCGGAAGGCCTGGTCAGGGGAGGCCGGATTTCGCATTTAGGACCAGGGTGTGCCGTGGATAAACGACTTGAAACGGTCAAGCAGCTGTCTTTTCCCCGGCGATCGGCCAGTGCGGAGGAGGCCCGGGCAGCCGAGTACGTGGCCTCGAGAATGAAACAGGCGGGCATCGACGTAACCCTTCAGCCTTTCTGGGCCCAACACACTTTCTCCTGGGTCTTTGCCTGTATCTATGCGCTCAATCTCATCGCTCCGATAGCCGCGCTTTACTCCGCTAGGTATGTCGCACTGTTCTTTGGTGTCGTATCCATACTGAGCTTTTATGCCGAGTCGAACACGCGTGAGGTCTTTGCCCGCCTCGTACCCAAGTTTCCCAGCAAGAACGTGATCGGCGTGATTCCTGCAGCAAGTCAAAAACTCGGCACGCTGATCGTATCAGCCCATTACGACAGTTCGAGATCTGGGCTGTCTTTCCACCCCAAGATGGTCAAAGGTCTGAGAACCTCCTACATCCTCATGGCCATAAGCCTGGCAGTGAACTCAGTGATAGCCGTAGCGTCGACCCTATCCGGGAGACCGGGCATCGCTTACCTGGCAGCTCCCACCGTGATTTACATCGCGTTCGCAGTCCTTCTCTTTGTGCACCGTGAGTTCTTCGGGAAAGTGACTCCGGGCGCCAACGACAACGCTTCAGGAGTGGCTGTGCTGCTCGAAGTGGCGGACAGACTGTCGGCCGAGCCGCCCCGGCATACCGAGGTGTGGCTGGTCGCGACAGGAGCGGAAGAGGCCGGAACCGTCGGGATGATACGGTTTCTGGAAGCATACAAAGCCTCGATCAAAGGTGCCCAGGTCATCAATCTCGACAACCTTGGTACTGGCAACCTGAAGTATATTACGGCGGAAGGGATGCTCCATACCTACCGCTCGTCTCCTGACCTCCTGTCACAGGCAGAGATCGTATCGTCGGAAAACCCCCATCTGAAGATCGCACCCATGGAGTACCGCGCGCTTACCACGGACTCCCTGGCCGCTATGGTGAGGGGCTACCCCGCTCTTTGCGTGATGGCCTTTGATAACGAAGGCATCTTGCCCAATTGGCACTGGCCTACTGACACGTGGGAGAACGTAGACCCGGGCAACCTCGCCCGGGCCTCGGAATTCGTTATTAAGTTAATCTCGTCTTGGGATGCTCACTTGCTCTTGCGGTAGGGAAATACACCGCCGCGGGTCCGGCGAGTGTCAAGTACAGTGATGAACGCAGCTGGGTCATTCTTTTGCATGATCTTAAACACCTCGGGGAGGTTGCGCCTGGGCACAGTGATGAAGAGGATCTTGCGAATGCCCTCGCGCCCCTCACCGTTTATGACCGTGACTCCGAACCCGCGGTCGCGCAGATCTTCGGAGAGGATTTCCGCATGCCCGCAACTGGGTATTGCCTCAACAGTGAGGTAGCCGAGGGCGAGCCGCTCTTCGACCCAGCTGCCAACGATGGAGCCCGTGGCGAACCCGGCCGCGTAGACTATCAGGTTGATAGGATTGTTCAAAGCTCCCACAACCCTGCTCAGCGCAAGGATGTAGATCATCACCTCGAAAAAGCCCAAAGCTGCGGCCTCGAGCTTCTTGCCCCTCACAACCATCAGCAATCTCAGGGTGGCAAAGGTCACATCGATGACTCTTGCAAAGAAGATAAATAGATAACCAAAGAGTGTCGCCAAGCTTACCCCTCCCCAGGGTTACTGCATTCAGAAATTGCGTATTAGCACAAATGGGCATCAAAGCTTATTCTTCTTACGAACTCAGTGAGAAAAACCGTCCCCTTCCGGATGTGCTCGGGTTTCACCGCTTCGTCAGGACAGTGGCTCCGTCCGCCGACACAGGGGATAAAGACTATAAGCGACGGCGCGAGCCTTGAAATGATCTGGGCATCGTGACCTGCGCCGCTTTCCATGACGCGGTAAGGCAGCTGCATCCGGTCCGCCACCTCTGCAGCAAGCTCGAGCATCCGATAGTCCATACCCACAGGCGGTTCCTTGTACAGCCACTTTACCGTGCCGGCGCAGCCCGTTTCCTGGCTTATGCGCCGTACCTCCGCCTCAATGGTCTCGGACAGCCTTATGAGATCGGCATCGTAAAGCGCTCGGACATCCAGAGAAAACTGGCATTCACTCGGGACCACGTTGCTTGAACCCGGAGTGACATTGATCATTCCCACCGTCGCTCTTGCCTGGCGGGATAAGGCTACAGCAAGCGCTGGCAGGCGCGAGATCAGCGAAGAAGCAGCAACGAGCGCATCGAGCCTCGCATCCATCGGCGTCGTGCCAGCATGGTCCGCTCTGCCTGTAAAGCGGACGGAAGCACCCCACAGGCCCGTGACCCGGTTGACCAGGCCGATCGCCAGGCCGCTTGCTTCAAGCACTGGTCCCTGCTCAATATGGAGCTCTACAAATGCTGCAATGTCGCTACGCCGGGCTGTATGCACAAGAGCTGGATCCATGCCTGCCTGCCTGAGCGCCTGGGCCAGCGTCATCCCGCTGTGATCTGTGGTATTAAGATCTACGTTCCCGGTGAGCGCCAGGCTGCCCAGGTAACCGCAGGAAAACCTCGAGCCTTCTTCTCCTACTGTGGCACAAGCTTCAACGTTTCGTCTGGCGTCGCAGCTTGTGCCAACTAGCGCTGACACAGCAGATATGGCCGACACCACGCCCAAGGCACCATCATATGCCCCCCCGTTCCTGACCGTGTCAAGATGCGAGCCCGTCAGTATGGTGCCGGGCCTTTCCCCATTCGCGCGACCGAATAAGTTACCGATAGCATCCTCGTATGATTCAAGACCGTCTTCGTCCATCCACCTGCGTACCATGCGCTTTGCTCGGGCATCCTCGGGCGTGTACGGCAATCTGGTGACTCCCGGCCCTTCGGACGTAACCTTCGAAAGCGCGTCCAGACGCTCTTCCTCCACGCTGAAGCCTTTCATTTCCTCACCGCCCTGTCGCGGAATTCCTGAATCCTGCGGATCATCGCCGGGACATCAGGGGTTTCGATGGCGATCTGTTCTATGGGACAGGTTGCCGTGCCGTCAGCCGTCTTTATTGATTCGACGAGGGTTCCATAATCGAAGATCACACCTTCGTGCTCAAGGTAAGCCCTCGCGGGCATACTCATCACCTTTCCAAACACCGCAAGGATGCCGTGCTCACGCGCGATGGCAGCCACGGCCAAGCCCACAACCTGGTCAGAAAGAGTCGCGCCCTTAAGGTCTCTCCGCTCACTGATCAGATTAAGCAGCGGTGCGATCCCTTTACCCGTGGAGGTGTACAGCACCTGGCCGCCCCGGACGAGGGCGAGGGAACACACGTACCTGTCCAGCGCTTCTTGTGCAGTCTTCAAATCCTGCATCACATCAATCTTCAAAGCCGCTCGCTCCCTCCAAAACGCCGGCAGTGGAACGCCATCCTTGGTTACATCATCGATGCTCCTAAGTTGCCCTAACGGGATCTCTTGTCTATTCGCCAAAATCCCCCAAAAACCTCCGAAAGAATGTGTGATATAATCTGCATGGAGGTGTTCCGTTGTCAGTAGCAAACTTTGGCAGCCTTTCTTTTGACTGTCGGCTCGTCATATTTGACAAAGATGGCACCTTGCTTGACCCGTTTCCGCTCTGGAAAGAATTATGCTCGCGCCGCGTATCCGCAATCAAAGAACTGGCGGGTCTGGCGGAGAAAGATCTGGCTGTGCTTGTCCAGTCGCTTGGAGTAAAGGACGGCAGGATCCTTCCAGACGGACCGTTCGCTCTGGCCTCATCCAGGGATGAACAAGTGGTCACTGCCACGGTGTTGTACCAGCTTGGCTTGGGGGGATTCGACACGTGCAGGCGGATCGCTGCAGACGCTTACGCCCAGGCGGAAAGTGAGCTGGATCTGGCATCCCTGACGCGTGCAGTAAAAGGTGCCGTCGACTGTATCAAGGCACTGAAGGCTGCGGAAATCAAATGCGCCGTAGCCACAACCGATTCACAGAAACGTACATTAAACACTCTTAAGATCGCGGGGTTTTCAGACCTGTTCGATGCGATTGTCACTAGTGACATGGTATCGGCGGGCAAGCCCGATCCTGAGATGATAGAGTATCTGCTGAAATACTTTAACATTTCCAGAAAGAGTGCTGTCATGGTGGGGGATTCGCCATCGGACATGCAATTTGGGAGAAATGCGGGTATTGGGCTTAGCGTTGGTGTTTTGAGCGGCACTGGTACCACAGAATCACTTCGAAAGTGTGCCGATGTGATCATCCAGTCAGTGGCAGAGATTACTGTTGGCTGAGGTGCCTTGTAGAGTTTCGCCCTCTGTGGTAAGATATTAGTGTCCAGTGCGCCCGTAGCTCAGCGGATAGAGCACAAGCCTCCGGAGCTTGGTTAGCGGGGGTTCGATTCCCTCCGGGCGCACCAGACTGAATAATAGACTTGACAACTCAGGGCCTGTCCCTGAGTTTTTTGTTTCATGCAGGACCCGGAATTGATTAGCCCAGCGATTTTCGCCAGGCGTCCGCCAAAGCCCAAACACGGGAACAAAGAGCGCATCTGGCCAAGGATCCGACAGCGCTTTAGACCACATCCGCAAACTTGACCGCGAATCTAAATTGGACTAAAATTATGATAAAGGTGATGTGTGATGGAAATTATCAAGCGAAATACTGATTACGCTCTGCGTAGCCTGGTCAGGTTAGCCCAGGCAGCTCCCGGAAAGCCGGTTTCGGTTTCCTATCTTGCGGATGCTGAAGGGATTCCGTTGAATTTCCTGCAGAAGATCTTCAGGAAATTTGCCGAAGCGGGTATAGTATGTTCTCAAAGGGGCGCCCAGGGTGGATACTTGCTTGCAAAAGAACCTGAGGATATCAGTATACTGGACATCGTAGAAGTGATGCAGGGGCGGCCTGCCATAAATCAGTGCTATGAACAGGAAGAAAAGTGCGACCGAGTGGAGGTATGCGCCCTGAAAGACGCGTGGCGTCCGCTGCAAGAAAGCATCATCGGTACGCTAGCCGCGCTAAAGCTGGCCGATCTAGTCAGAAAGGCTTAAACAGCCATCGCACTGTGCCGGCAGCTGGACCTCTGGGCGCTTTTGTCTAAACCGGCAAGCTACTAAGCTGCAGGTCCACGTTTTCACTCGAACCAACCTGCTCCAGATGAGATCTCCCTTTTTTGGCCTGTGTCCGTGAGACCAGGCAAATACGATTCAGAAAGGAGAGAAAACCTGGCAAAAGGGAGATGGCATCACAAGGCCTGGTCGCCTCAGGCCGGGTGAATAGCCAAAGGCCAGGTGATGTTCTTGGCGTACAGAAAGATAGTAAAGATCGATGAGGATCGCTGCACGGGTTGTGGGCTGTGTGTAAGCCCTTGCGCTGAAGGTGCCATACAGATTGTGGACGGAAAAGCGAAGGTGGTACGGGAGGAGCTATGCGACGGTGCCGGTTTCTGTATCGGCGTATGCCCTGAAGGGGCTCTCTCCATCGAGGAGAGGGAAGCACCTGCGTTTTCTGAAGAGGCCGTTCATGAACATACAAAACACCGGCCAAAGACCTATATAGCCCAGAAGTGCTTTAATTGCGGCAATACGGAAGACGAAAGAATCCTCTTTCCTGCAAGACGCGCAGGAGACAGTGTCTGGGTGTGTGTCAGATGTCTGCCATACCTCATACACGGGTAAGCATTTCTTAAAAAATCTGTCGACCGGGGCTTGACACCTCGGCACTCTTGTGTAATAATCCTGATTAGATAGTAATAATTACTGTATGAGAGTGAATACTGATGAGGGGTTTGGCAGAAAGGCTAAGAGAAAGAGGACTCAAGGTTACTCCCCAGCGTATGGCTATCTACCGCACGCTCTGTGAGACGACGGCCCATCCCACAGCGGAGACGATCTGGGAAAAGGTCAAAGAAGAGTTTCCGGCCATAAGTTTCAATACCGTCTATACCACGCTGGGGATACTAGAACGGACCGGGCTGATTCAACGCCTGCACGTCGGTGAGAACGTAGCTCATTACGATGCCGACATAAGCCCACACGTCCACCTTTGCTGTGAGCGATGCGGCCGCGTTAGGGATCTTCACAAGGCTGAGGTGGACCTTAAGGATGTAGCAGACAGCATCAGGGCGAGGACGGGATATGCAATATCCAAGATCGAGCTGAACCTCTATGGTATCTGCCCGGAGTGCCTCCAATAATGCCAAGCTCTCTCTTTATGGGCTGACACAGTAATTATTACTACATAGTATTAATTATAAGGAGGATGCATCGATGTTCTGGAAGTGTGATGTATGCTACCATGTAACCATTGGATCTACTGTCGCCGAGTCCTGTCCTGTATGCGGCGCCCGGAAGTTCTCTACCTTTGCCCCACCTACAAAGCTAAAAGGTACCGCCACCGAACAAAACCTGTGGAAGGCCTTTGCCGGGGAGTCTCAGGCGAATCGGAAATATACTGCCTTTGCTAAACTCGCCGAGATCGCCGGTCACCATGAAGCTGCAAAGGCATTCGCCAAATCTGCAAATGATGAAACCGCCCACGCATTGTCACTGCTTGCCTGGCTCGGAGGTCTCGGTAATACTCAGGAGAACCTAAAGGCGGCATACGACGGAGAAAGTTATGAGAACGAGAACATGTACCCTGAATTTGCACAAATCGCCCGAAGTGAAGGGTTTGAAGAAATCGCTACTTATTTCGAGTTCGTGGGCCGGCAGGAAAAACAACATGCACGAGCATTCGACAATCTGGCAAAGTCCTAAAAATGGTTACCCGACTCCTGTCTTTACCAAGGTTATGACAGCTCGGCAAGGGAAGAATAATACAGCCCCAGGGAGGTTGATCCAATGAAGTGGCAGAGTGTAAACGTTCTGACCAAGCTTCATGTGCAGGACAGCGGAGTGAATAAGGTTGCGAATATGAAAACCGACCAGATCGGCGCAGATACCTATTATTTCTCGCCAGGACAGGTACTTGCCTACCACCAGCATCCGGAAAGCGATCAGTTGTTCATCGTGCTCCAGGGAAACGGAAAGTTCTACCTGGATGACGGTACGGAAGAGGCGTTTGATGTAGGTCCGGGCAGCATTATACTGGCCCCGCGAGGCGTATGGCACCAGCTAGTCAACACAGAAGAAACGCCTCTGGTCGCATCACAGGTGACCCGGCTTCCAGTCTCCAGCGTCTCAAGGTAAATACCGGTTTCGACGAGAGAGGGGCGCTGCCCCCTCTCATTATGTTGTATAAGAAAAGAGTACCTCTCGACTTGCACCAGGGTGTATAGTTCAAGGTAGTGCCCGGCAGACTGGTACAAAAAGGTGAGCAAAAGGACTCAGAGTAAGACTCACGGGAGGCGACCAACCCATTTTCTGCGCAGTATGAACTCGAGCTGCAAGAAGTTACACAATCCTCCAGGTGACAGCTCAAGGTAAATGAGCGTCCTCGTCGAAGTGATCGTCGAGGAGGGATGTTGATGCACGCTGAAGAGGAGAGCCATCTAATTGAGTATTCCCGCGCCGAGAAGATCCTGGCCCTGGGCATGGTTATATTCATGCTTATGGGCGGTTTTTGGATTATGAACCGTATCACCCGGTTAGTGCCCCGTCCGGATTACTACCAGCTGGAACAACGCGCCGGGCTTACCGAGTTATCAGAGCGTCTCTTCGAGGCCCAGCGGAAGCTCTCGTACGCCGACTCTCTCCTCCATCAAAGCCGTGAAACATTTGAGCGGGCAAAAGTGGAGTACGAGTTCAGGCGTGAAGAATACCGCGTGAGCCTAGAGAAAGGGCTTGCCGATCCGGCCAAGGAGAAGAGGTACGAGGAGTCACGGCAGACCATGGAATCTGCAATGGTGGAATTGGATGCCGCCACCGCCCTAAGGTCCGGGTTTGCGCAGGAGCTTTCGGCGCTCCAGGAAGCCTACAACCGCGCCCATGATGATATTAACGCATCATACTCAAAGGCAATGAACGTTTATGAACTGAAACTGTTTCTGGTCAGGTTCGCATATGTATTTCCGGTCTTTGGCCTTTCCTACTGGATATGGCAAGTGCTCAGGGCAAAGAGATCAAGACACCTTGTACTAGGCACCGCCTTCCTGGGCTTTTCTACGGTTCAGGCAGTCGTCATGTCCGCTCAATACGCATGGCACCTCGTGAGAGACGTTGCCCAGATCGCTGTCAGTGTTGCGGGTACGGTTGCAACGGGCGCTGCACTGGTCGCCCTGAAGCGCTACGTAACTAATCCTGAGCGGGTACGTAACCAGCGATTCCGTAAAGGGCAGTGCCCGGCCTGCGGATTCGGCGTCAGGGGTGAATTGTACTGCCCGTCGTGTGGGTTTCTGCTTCAGGCCGCCTGTCCTGAATGCCGGGCGCTGGTGCCTGTCGTTAGGAAGTACTGTCCGAACTGCGGTAAACCCTCAAAGCTTGCCTGAGATAAGAAGGGCTCCGAGTACGATAAAGGCAATTCCCGCACCGGTCCTCACGTAGGTGACAGGAATCAGGCGTGTGACTGTCTCTCCAAAGACTACTCCCAGCAAAGAAGTGAGCACAAGAGCCCCTGCAGCGCCCACAAACACCGCCACAGGGGCCTTGCTCTGAGCTGCCAGCATCATCGTGGTCAGCTGTGTTTTGTCCCCAAGTTCCGCAAAGAAGATCAACGCAAAAGTTCCCAGTGCTGTCTTCAGGTCCAATCGCTACCCTCCCGGTCGACCCTAACATCTGTTATATTCCTTATATTCCATAGCGGGTCGATTCAGTAGGTAATTGGGCGATGCGGGTGCAGATTCCTCCGTGTGCGTGGCATACTTGGACAAAATCGGCGAAATCACATCAACAAGATCAGGTTTGCCTATCTCCTGCAGCTCGTATCTCACACGTACCGCCGGATGGACGAAGTCGGCTACCCTCCTTAAGTCTATTGGAGTCGCGATGATCACCGTGTCACAGTCTACTGCGTTTATGGTTTCTCTGAGTTCTGCGATCTGGTTCTGCCCGTAACCCATTGCCGGCAGTAATGGGCCTATGTGTGGATACTTGTCGTACACGGCCCTGATCGCGGGCGTCGCGGCTCCCCTGGGATCGATGATCTCCGCCGCACCAAACTTCTTCGCTGCAATTATGCCCGCACCATAGGTCATCTCTCCGTGAGTGAGAGTCGGTCCGTCCTCAACCACCAGAACCCTCTTGCCCCTCACCTGGGCAGGAGTCTCGACGAAAATGGGAGAAGCGGCCTCGATCACCACCGCTCTCGGGTTTACCTGATGTACACTATCTCTTACCTCGTCCACGTCATCGCCGTCTGCCGTGTCTACCTTGTTTATCACCACACAATCCGCCGCCCGCAGGTTGGTTTCACCAGGGTGATACATCAGCTCGTGACCAGGCCTGTGGGGATCAACCAGGACGATATTTATGTCCGGCTTGTAAAAGGGCATATCGTTGTTTCCCCCGTCCCACAGGATTACGTCTGCTTCCCTCTCGGCCTCCCTGAGGATGCGCTCGTAGTCCACCCCTGCATATACCACGTTCCCCCGGTCTATGTGCGGTTCGTACTCCTCCCTCTCTTCTATTGTACACCTGTGCCTGTCCAGGTCTTCGTACGCCGCAAAACGCTGCACTGTCTGCTGGGCAAGATCGCCGTAAGGCATGGGATGCCTGACCACGCACAGAGAGAGCCCGAGACTCCTGATGATATCAGAAACCCGCCTCGTGGTTTGACTCTTCCCCACGCCCGTTCTCACGGCCACAACTGACACCACCGGTTTGGTCGATTCCAGCATGGTTGCCCTGGGGCCCATCAAGACGAAATCAGCGCCGCATGACAGCGCTACTGAAGCCTTGTGCATCACGTACTGGTGCGATACGTCACTGTAAGCGAATACCACCTGGTCGATCCTGGCGTTCCTTATTAGCGCTTCGAGTTCTTCCTCAGGATATATGGGGATCCCCTCAGGGTAGTTGGGGCCGGCGAGCTCTGGCGGGTACACTCGCCCCGAAATATCTGGGATCTGCGTGGCGGTGAACGCAACCACCTGGTACTCAGGGTTATGCCTGAAAAAAACGTTAAAGTTATGGAAATCCCTGCCTGCCGCTCCCATTATGACAATCCTTTTCGGCATGGAACATCCCTCCCTGGTAGTATTGTGCCTGAAACTCTCATTCCCTAGTCCGCGGCGTCTTTGTCCAGGACATCGGGCGCGCAGTCATCGAATAGCGTATAAGCGCTGCAGTATAAGGAAATGGAAAGAGAAATGCGGCAAGAGGAAGGAGCAGCAATCCAAGGTACGCCATGCAGCAAGCTAACGCAGTCTTGGGCGCCGTATTCTTATCAATATAATCGGAATACCTTCTGAAGACGTAGAAGGTGAACCCGAAGTAGGTCAAGGTGATGACGTGCAGGAAGTAACGGAGTATAGCCGGCGCTGCGGAAGGATCAACCATGCCCAGGTGCCAGAGCACAATCATAGCAGGAGGTACCAGCGTGGCAGTTTGATACATGATCCATTCTGCCTGCCCTTTCAAGAAGAGCCTTCTTAAAAGAACTCTTCGCTTCAACGGGTCTACATCTGTCATCCCGGATACTTTCTTCATTACCTGCAGGTGCCCCGTACCCCATCGCATCCGTTGCCTGAAGAACGCCATTATGGTGGGCGGGGTCTGTTCACTGGACGGGTACGGTAGATACTCGGGCCATGCACCCCAGACCAGGTACGCCCTGACACCATACTCAAGGTCCTCGGTAAGGATGTCCCTATCAAAACCGCCGGATGAAATGAGCAAGTCCCGGGAGATGAACAGGTTGGTTCCGCCTACGAAAGGAAGCGCCCGGAACAGGTACGGGAGGTACCAGTCATGAGATACCGCCTGATAAAGAGCTGCGATGCGGCAGAGGGGGTTTATGGAGAAATAGTTCCTGACCTGAAAGACGGGGCCCTGAAGGATAGAAGGCGGGCTTGCCGATCTTAACCGGTACGCCACATACCGCAAGACTCCCGGATCGGGTCTGCTCTCCGCGTCGAAGAATCCTATCATCTCAGTGTGCGGGCTGAGCGCGGATAATGCCCGGTTCAGCGCCCTGCCTTTTGTGGATCGGACGTCTTGCCCCACGCACTGTCCAGGGTAGAATCCGTCGAAGTCACAGGGCACCGACACATGTACAACCCTGGGTCTGTCATAGCCTGGTGCGGAGATCGTCTCTTCCACCACTTCCTGAGTGGTCGGATAGAGCATCCTGGCGAGCGACCATAGTCTATCGCGAAGACTGCTGTCAATCAGACAGTAGTTGATCACCCTCCTGGTTTCGCCGTACCCGAGCCCGTTCAACAGGGCAGTCCCTTGCTTTCGGCCATAGGCATGCACCCCATGACATGCAGCCTCCTGCCTGAGAAGACAGGTGAGCATCTGACGCGCAAACACGCCGAGCCCGGTTGCCCGCATGTCGCCCGTAATGAGAGCGGTCTCGCACTCCGCCACCGCGTCTCGCCGGATCCGGTCTGCGTCGCGCTGCTCCTTATCATCGGAGGCGATGATAACCTCGTAGCGTTCTTTGGGATAGTCCAGCGCGGCCAGGTGCCGGATGGTCCGGGCGATCACATCCGCTTCCTCTCTGGCTGGAATCACAATGGACAGAAAGGGCGCATCGGGCCCGGGTTCATCTGACAGCCAGGGACGCTTTGACCAGCAGTGCTTGGTCGAATAATACTTCCAGTAAAAGAACCTCACAAACAGAAGAAAGAATCCTATATAAACTGCGCACGCGCCGAAGTAAATCCACTGGTTGAGTGTCAAGTCGTTTACCCCTCTCCACCTTTCCCTCGCTAATAAGATGGAGAAGAGATGGTTCTTCTATTCAAAAGCGGGCCAGGTGCCGGCAAGATCCGTAACACGTTTCGAATTGAGTCATCGTATGTAGTACCTGTGCACGAAGGGAGAGGTAAAGCAGCGAACAATTGAGGTATACCCGATGTGAAATGCCACCTCGTCACCCACCTGGAAATCTCGTCTACAGTCGGTGAGGTCAAGCGCGGCATGGTCTGAAGATATACCAAGGAGCCTGACTCCTTCGTCCAGAGGGGTAAGATCACCGTCATGGCAGTCCACCCTGCCCAGCGACAGGATCCCCCTTTTCCTCATTCCGAGATCCTCATAAACAGGCATCTCACCGAACGCGTTCGTGCCGAGCGGACCGAACGGAGCCGAATGCTTGGTGTATACTTCGAGCAGCTCGGCAACCAGCATAAACGCGTGGTGCCGGAGCCAGGGGATGATCCTGCCTCTCATATCGTCGGTGCCTGTCAAAATGACCGAGCCGATCCTGAGCTGATTCACAAAGTCAGGCATCTCGCCTTGTTCAAGCAGGAAGAGGGCTGATGAGCTTCCCGGCGACATTACATCGAGCTCCACTTCGCACATGGATTGAAGTTCGGCTCTCACCTGCCGGAGGGTATGGATGGCAGGCGGAGAAGGAAGCACACCCGCAATGCAACCCAGCTCAGCTCCGAGTCCCACAAGGCGGACGTTCCGAAGCGCGCAGATCTGTCTTCCCACATCTACGGCATGCTCGGGGAGCACGCCCTCGCGCAGATCTCCAAGGTCCACCATGAGCACGACATCGTGAGTAACACCCTGGGACTTAGCCGCCTGGTCCAGCCATTCCGCGGTCTTTACTGAAGAAATGAGCGATACATCCGCAAGCCTGACAGCCTCCTCGCACTCGTGGTACCCGGGAGACCTGATCAGCATGACGGGTACTGACGGAAACGCCTTCCTGAGCGTAGCGATACTTGCAAGCCTTGAATCCGCCAGCTTCTTTATTCCGCCTTCCAGCATGGCCCGGGCGATGTTCACATCGCCGTGGAACGCCTTGGTGACTCCTACTACCTCGACGCCGGACCGCTGTGCGAGGCGGATTATCTGTTCCGCATTGAACGTGATATCTGAAAGGCGTACCTCTATTCTCGGGCATTTCATCCCCGGCGCCTGCCCCCTTTTATCCAAGTGCTGCGATCATTCTAGGCATGCGGGGCGATATCCTCCTGGTAGATTGCTTTAATATATGGGATGTTGGGCAGCCGAAAAAAGCAGGGGAGCTCTTTCCCGGGGCCCCCCTGCTTGTATCTTGTATGTGGGTATTGTTTATCTGAGTTTCTCGAGCACGTCAGCGAGTGTAGGACGCCCGATCTCCTGCAACGAGTAGCGAACCCGGACGGCGGGCTTGTTGATCTTCATGATTCTGCGGAGGTCAATCGGCGTAGCCGCTATCACCAAATCGCAGTCAGCCGCATTGATGGTCTGCTCCAGTTCCCTGACCTGCCGCTCTCCATAGCCCATGGCGGGCAAAAGCGTACCGATATGGGTATACTTCGCGTACGTATCGCGAATGCTTCCTGCGGCGTACGGCCTGGGGTCAATGATCTCGGCGGCGCCGAACTTCCGTGCCGCCATAATGCCTGCTCCGTACGTCATCTCACCGTGGGTAAGGGTGGGTCCGTCTTCGATGACGAGTACACGCTTTCCTCTGACAGCATCCGGATCGTCAACAGTCAGCGGGGATACCGCATCGATCCAGGTCACGCCGGGGTTTACCGCCTCCACGTTGTGCCTCACTTGAGATATTCCCTCAGGGGTCGCTGTCTCCATCTTGTTCATAACCACCACGTGGGCAAGGCGGGCGTTGGTCTCTCCCGGATGGTAACGCAGCTCGTGTCCCGGCCTATGAGGGTCGGCGACCACGATGTAGATGTCCGCCACATAGAAGGAGAAGTCGTTGTTTCCTCCATCCCACACGACCACGTCTGCTTCCTTTTCTGCCTCTCTCAGGATGGCCTCGTAGTCAACTCCCGCGTACACTACCGTCCCCATGTCGATGTGGGGCTCGTACTCCTCGCGTTCTTCTATGGTGCATTTGTGGAAATCCAGGTCAGCGTAGGTGGCGAACCGCTGGCACACCTGCTTCCTCAGATCCCCGTACGGCATGGGGTGCCGGACCGCGACCACTTTCTTGCCCATGTTCCGCAGGATCTCGCAGACCTTTCTCGTCGTCTGCGACTTGCCTGCGCCCGTACGCACAGCGCATACGGCCACTACGGGTTTTGAGGATTTCAGCATGGTAGACTTGGGTCCAAGCAGCCGGAAATCGGCGCCCGCTGCATGGACCTGCGAGGCCTTGTGCATGACGTACTCATGGGGGACGTCGCTGTAAGCAAATACCACCTGGTCCACGCCATACTTCTCAATCAGGCCAGTCAGTTCTTCTTCCGGGTAAATGGGTATCCCATTTGGATAGAGATCCCCCGCAAGCTCAGCCGGATACACCCTCCCCTCGATATCCGGGATCTGAGTGGCCGTAAAACATACAACCTCGTAGTTCTTATTTCCTCTGAAGTACGTATTGAAGTTGTGGAAGTCCCTGCCGGCCGCTCCCATTATTAGCACCTTGGTTCTCTTCACAGCGCTTCCTCTCCCCTATCTTCTGGAGTATCTTTTATCCTACATGACCAACGCTAAGATGGCCTTTTGCACGTGCAACCGGTTCTCCGCCTCGTCCCATACGACAGAACGCGGGCCGTCAATAACCTCATCCACAACTTCTTCACCCCTGTGAGCGGGGAGGCAGTGCATGAAAATGACATCCTGCTTCGCGTGCGCCAATAGTGACGGGTTCACCTGGTAGGGCGTGAGCGCTGCCACCCGGTCATCATGCTCCTTCTCCTGGCCCATGCTGGTCCACACATCGGTGTAGACTACGTCCGCGTCGCGGACTCCCTCTTTGGGATCATTCGTCAGGATGATCTCCGCTCCGGTGGCGGCGGCATCTTCCCGGGCCGTCCTCACCACTTCGGGGTTGGGTTCATAGCCTTCGGGCGTGACCACTGCGACCTTCATGCCCACCTTCGCCCCTGCATGCATCAGAGAATGGGCAACGTTGTTGCCGTCGCCGACGTAAGCGAGTTTGAGGCCATCGAGCCGCCCTTTCTTCTCGTAGATGGTGAAGATATCAGCCAGTGCCTGGCACGGGTGGAGAAGGTCTGTCAGCCCGTTGATCACAGGGATGGTGGCGTAGTGCGCCAGGTCAACCACGTCCTTGTGGTCAAAGGTGCGGATCATGATACCGTGTATGTACCTTGACAGCACACGGGCCGTATCGGCGATGGTCTCACCGCGCCGCAGCTGAAGCTCGTTGGCGCTCAGGAACAAGCCGTACCCGCCCAGCTCGTATATCGCAACCTCAAAGGATATCCGGGTCCTGGTGGAAGGCTTGGTAAAGATCATGCCGAGGGTCTTACCGGAAAGCGGCTGGAACCTCGAGCCGGTCTTATTCATCATTTTCACGTATTCAGCAGTCCTTAAGATCTGGTAGACTTCCTCTGTTGTCAAGTCATGCACTGACACTAGGTCCTTGCCTTTCATGTTGACAGCCATTCACATCATTCCCCCAATCGGTATTTAACTGGAATGTGTTCTCCGCAGTCAGGGCATTTGCCCTGTTCCAAGCGGATAGAGAGAGCGGGATAACGGGCTACCACCGTGTTCTTGCAGCGCGGGCAGAGTGTATCCGACCACTGTCCTCCCCCAATATTTCCAAGGTAGACGTAAAAAAGGTACTCCCTGGCGATATCATACGCCTTGAGCAACGTCTTGGTAGGCGTCGGTGCCTTGGTATACTTGTAATGGGGGAAATACCTTGATATGTGGTACGGGATGGCCGGATCAATCTCGGCCAGCCACCTGGCGATTCCAGCAATTTCCTCCTCCCCATCGTTCTCTCCAGCGATGAGCAGAGTCGTGACTTCCACATGCACTCCTTTCTTAACTAGTAGTCCTATGGTGTCCATAACCGGTCCGAGCCGCCCACCGCACGTTCGCCGATAGAATTCATCGCTGAACGCCTTAAGATCAACGTTGGCCGCATCGATCTCCGGGGCCAGATCGGAAAGGGGTTCAGGCCTGATGTAGCCGTTGGTTACCAGCACATTAAGCAGCCCCCGCTCCTTTGCCTCCCTCGAGACATCCAGCACCCACTCGTACCACATGAGCGGCTCCGAGTAGGTATATGCGATACCTATCATGCGCGGATTCTTTCTCCTCTGCTCTTGTGCGAGCTCTACCATGGCAGACGGTGAGAGGTAGCGCGTGTCTGCTTCGGCCTGTGAAATATGCCAGTTCTGGCAAAAACCGCAGGACAGGTTACAGCCGATCGTCCCTGCAGACAGAATAGTCGTTCCAGGGTAAAAGTGGTACAGAGGTTTCTTCTCAATCGGGTCGACTGCAAGGGAAGAAACCTGCCCGTAATTCACGGTATAAAGCGTCTGGTCGATGTTTTTCCGGACGCGACAGACACCCGTCCGGCCGGGTCTTATGAAGCAGCCCTGAGGGCAGAGGTTGCACTGCACGCCCTCCTTGTGCTTTTCCCAGTAAAGTGCCTCTTTTATCGCGCTCCCTCCCTGTGCCGCTCCACCCTGAACCTGTAAAGGCGTACATCCCGGTCAGATGGGTTGATTCCGGCTTTGCGTTTGGCGATGGACAGCTGTTCGGAGACCGTATCCACACCTTCAAGGTCAGGTAGCAGAAGCCCCCGTTTCGGCCCTTTTTCCACGATCACCCCATACACCTTGGGGTCCAGGGCGGTCTCGTCGTTGATGGCTTCCGGAGGCGAAAGCACGTCCACCGAGTATGAAAGCGTGCTCAGCTCGCTGGCGGTGACCGGGGGAAACCTTGGGTCCTGCGTCCCCGCTGCGATGGCCATCTCCCTGATCTCCTCGGCAATACTCGGACGCGTAGGCGCAAACGTCCCGATGCAGCCGCGCAGCTCGCCCCCGACCTTGAGCGATACGAAGACACCGGCTCTTGCATCGGGGATCCCGGTCTTTGGCAGCGCCACCCGGCGGCCGTCCCTGATGTAGGTTTCAAGCGATCTTCTTGCCAAAGCCACCAGCGGGTCGCCTTTTTGGAAAGAAGCCACTGCGTACCCTACACCGAACGGGCCCTCGTAGCTCAGGCGGTCAAGATTGAGCCCCGTTGCCGCGCACAATCCTGCTAGCATGGACAGAGGCCTCAGGCCACATTCTCCAGCCGCCTCGACGAGCCCCGGGTCAATGTTCAAGAGCGCATCAAGGTCCGTCCGCTCCAACGCGCTCACGATGTACGTGTCAAACTCACGTCCTCTTGGGCTGTATCCTGCCGGCGCATTCTTCGTCAGCCGATGGGACAGGTCGCCTGATGCAAGAAACGCGGAGCCGGTATCCAGCCTGTCCAATGCCTCACCTAAAAGCCTCCCGAAGCGCACTTGATTCTCTTGGGGTAGAAGCGACATGGAGAAGCATACCAAGGGCGCGGTTACCCCTGCCTTATCGAGGAAATAAAGGGGGACGAGGAACCCGTGATCAAGCGCGCCTTCGCCTCTTGGCGCCCTGGCGACTCCGATCCCCGCTGCCCTGGCCGCCTCCTCCACAAGGTCCAGAGTATCCCTGCAAACAGGACGTTCTATCGTTACATCCGGTCGGCCGAAGCGGCCCAGATCGCCACTAACTGAGGAGGTGTCCAATAAGGTCATCTCATCCATCCCGATCCTGGCGTGTGGCGAAACCATCAGTATGACACCAGGTGCCAGGCGGAAAACCGACTGTGCCAAATATTCCATGGCTTCTACGGTCTTTGATACCTTCTTCACCTCCGCACCTCCGATTTCCGGTATCATAATCGGAGGGTGGGGGCAAAGGCCGGCGAAAACGACGCCCCTCATTCCTGCACCACCTCATAATACAACTTTCTCAACATACTCCGAGGTCATGGCCTGAAGCAACGCACCGTAACCAATTCTGAAGGGCATTTCATCTCCGACGCGGACTTCCGTCGGGCAGTCTGTCACATCCACGATTAGATGGTCGGAAGATGCGCCCAGTATTTCGCACCCCGCAAGCAGCGGCTCCATGGCCTCAGGCCTGATATCCTGCCTTCCTATGGACAAAATGGCCCGTTTCCTGATGCCCCTGTCCACAAACCGGGGTACCGTCCTGAAAGCGTCCCAGCCCACCTCCCCGATGGGTAAAGACGGTTTGGTCTTCACTTCTACCACTTCAGCCACAAGTCGAAAACAATCGGAAGTGGCGCCCGGAAGCACCCTGCCGCTCACGGCTTCCGTCCCAAGGAGTATTGCTTCCCCGACCCTGAAGTGGTTGATGCCTTCCGGGAGTTTTCCCTCCTGAAGCAGGTTGAATGTGGCGGACGTCCCGGCGGAAACCAGCCTCAGCCTCCTGCCCGTCGCCTCTTCCACCTGTGTCTTCAAATGAACGAGCTGACCCAGGTTAGTTTCGGTCGGGATCACTCCTCCGTAGCATCCCAGGTTTGTGCCGATCCCTTCCAGCGTGACGCCGGGGACCTTCCGGATCTCGGCACATGTCCGAACGACGTCATCCGGCCACACGCCTTCTCGCAGGTCTCCCGTATCTACCATAAGTATGACCTTATGGATAACGCCTTTTTTGATTGCCGCTTCCCCAAGACTCCTGATGGTGGAGATTTCCGAGTTTAGACTGATATCTGCCACATCTACCACGCTCTTGGTTTCGCTCGGCATGGGAATACGCAACAACATCATCTCCGCTCTGATTCCCGCCTTTCGAAGCCGCGCCAGGTTCGCCACACGGGAATCAGCCAGTCCAGCCACTCCTCCGTCGAGCATCGCCCAGGCCACATCCGGGTGGGCGCAGGCACCTTTCGTTACGCCCGTCACCGTCACTTTATGCTTCGAGCACAGGTCCACCACAACTCTTGCGTTTTGCGTGATGCGTTCTGTGTAAATCTCTATGCGGGGATTTTTCATTTCCTGTCCCCCCCAATCCAAGACTGCTGAGCATTAGTTTGGCCGCTGCGTCAGGAAATCGAACTCCCAACGTGCCTGCCGCTGCCATGATGTAATCAGTGTCTATCAGCGCACGGGCGTCCTTAGGGTAAAGCTCCTTGCCCCTCCTTTCAGAGGGAATACCTTCGAGTATCCTTTTCCCCCCCGGCAACCGGGTCAATGCGCCGCCGGTGCCAATGATCCACCTGATTCTGCTTAAATCCTTACCCTCTGCTACAGTGATGCGCCCGGTAGGGCCGTAAAGGTGCTTCAGCTTGCCCGCATGCCTTGATACCGCCACCGTCACGGCCTCCTCGGTAAGCCGCTCCACAAAGCGACGCTCGGTCTCATCCGCCGGAATCACGCTGCGCCTCGCAAGGAGCGACGCCGGATCCTCGCCAAGTTCGGCCCTTAACGTATCCTCCCCTATGATCGAAACCACGTTAGGTGCATTGACGAATATGCCGAGGTCTCCTTCGACAGTCCTTTTCGCGAGGGGCTCCGGAGATATCAGCATCTCTGAGATCTCCTCTGACCCGGACGTCACGGAGTGGACGTCCGTCGTGGCCCCACCCACGTCAACCACCATGAGGTCACCCAGTTGCTCATACAGGAGGATCGCAGCGTTCATCACTGCTCCCGGTGTCGGTATGATTCTGCCATCAACCATCGCCCTGATCCGTTCCATACCCGGTGCGACCACAATGTGCTCTTCGAACACCTTCTGGATGGCGCGTCTGGTCGGTTCAATATTGAGATCATCGATCCTTGGGTAGACGTTTTCAACGCATATTACCTTCTTACCGGCAGACTCAAGGATTGATCTGACAGTTTCGCCGGCAGCCACATTCCCAGCGTATATCACCGGCGCGTCGATATCAAGCTGACTGATGCTTCTTGCGTTGGCGATGACAGTGGTTTTCTCGCCATAGTCCACCCCGCCGGCAAGCAGGATGATGTTGGGCTTTATCTCAAGGATCCGGGAGAGGTCATCCCCGTCCATGACCCCCGAAGTCACGTACCTGAGTACTGCTCCGGCTCCCAGAGCCGCTTCCCGTGCCGCCTTCACAGTCATATCATAGACCAGGCCGTGAACTGTCATCTTCAGCCCACCTGCCGCACTGGAAGAGGCGAACATACTGTCATACGTAATTTCCTCGCCCAGCTGCCCACGCAGATCCTCTATGGCGGCCATGAGCCCTTCAGTCACGTCGCCTTGCAGCACGGTGGTGGGAGCAATACCCTGACCGCCAAACTCCGGCTGCTGTCCATATATGCCGCGGAACGCGGATACCGTTGTGGTAGTGCTTCCTATTTCCGCAACAAGAAGGTCAAAATGCATGCGGTCACACTCCCCGGCCGGACGATCTGGATTCCCTCTCTCTGACCAGGAAACTCGCCACGTCGATGCCCCTTGTGCCCCTTCCAAACCCAGCGTCCATTCCACACTCCCGGGCCATGTCATAAGTGACCTGGGTGCCTCCCGAGATGAGCAAAAGCCTGTCCCGGATGCCTTTTTCCACGCAAAGCTCATGCAGTCTCTTCATGTTCTTCCTGTGGATGTCTGCGTGAGTTATGATCGTACTTATCAGTATGGCATCTGCGTCTGTTTCAATAGCCGCGTCTACCAGCTTTTCCACCGGAACCGATGTGCCGAGGTAAGTAACCCGGATACCGAACTTTTCGAGCCCTCCATGCTTTATATCTATGATCTCACGCATGCCGACCGAGTGCTCGTCTTCACCCACAGTCGCGGCCACAGCGTGCATCGGGCGTCTGGAGATGGCCTGCCTGATTTCCTCTTCCGAAAGCGTCCTCGGCTTCTCCGGTATTCTGATACTCCCGGGGTCTATGTCAAATGGCACCATAGCTTTCAGTTCAATCAGGGTACCTTCAGCGGGGTGCATTACCGCCTTGTGTATCACCTCGGGATCGCCAAGGCCGAGCCTCTCTGCTATGGCGACCGCAGCATGCTCCGCCATCGTTTCAGACACGGGCAGAAACATTGTCATCGATATCATACCATCTCCGTACCACTGGACCTCTGGTCTTATGAGCCCTTTCTGCTTGTGCTCCCGGAAAGGCTCAAGCCGCGCCCTGACGTTATCCTGTTCATCCAGTTCATCTATGTAAACGATCTTGGACGGGTCACACAGAGTACAACCCCCAATCAGGTCGCACGGGCGCTCAATGCCAGCGGGCAGGGCATTGTGCCCGAAGTGATGGCATACAGGAGCAAGATAGTCTGCATCGCGCGGGACGATGGTGCCGTGGCCCACGCCCCCCTTCGGATCTCGGGCGATGCCATCACCATTTCTCTCCGGGTAAAAGCCAGAGTCCACAAAGAACCCCCGGGAGACGGCCTCGAAATAGCCTCCGGAATCCCTTATCTCTTCCATAAACAGCACCGCGCGTTCCATCAGCTCACGCACCTTCTCGCCGAGAGGCCCATCTTCGTCAAGCTTCACCAATTCGGACAGGCCGTCCATCCCTACCAAGGCTTGTTTAGCTGTCTGTATGGCAGCGACATTATTGTAATGCCAGGGGACGTTTCTGCCCTCATCAGGAGTGATCGTACTCTGGATGTGGGCTGAGGTAAGCCGGGACACAAGCAGGTTGAGCACGTGGGTGACTGTCGCCTCGCGTGCGTCGGATTCTATGTACCTTGTGTTTTCCTGGGCTCTGAAACGGTACCCTTCAAACATCTTCCTGAGCGCTACAGCGTACGGGAGATCGAGCCACAACGCAGGGGCCGGAGGAGCCGTGGGCGGAACAGTGCTCAAGCAAATACTGTCTTTTTGCATGCCCACTGACTCGGAAAATGCGCAGTTTATTGCGTGTTGTACCATAAGCTCGGGCATCACCTTGAAGGCCTCCCGGGCAGTGGCGTTGGCGTTGTGGGCACCGTCGATCTGCAGCATGCCTGCTGACGCCATGATCGCCTTTGCGACGGCCGCATCCACAAAGGACCGGTGCATGTTCACGTTCCTGTACAACACGTTATACTGTGGATCCTGGTGGGCTCCGTTTACGCCTTCCTCGGCAAACAATACGGCGATTTCGGGCCCGGCCACCCCGCTTACGTACGAGTGGAAGTTGATGGGCCTGCCCACCTCGTCCTCTATCATGTCCAGCGCCTTCCGCGTTGCCCGAAGCTGCTTCCTGGAGATGGGTACCCCGCCCACCCCTTCCGGCGTTCCTTCGATCAGGCCGTCGTAGTGGCTCTGACCCGCGGTTCGGATGACCATGATGTGGTCCGCCCCGTGCCACGCGGCCATGCGCATCCGCCTTATATCGTCTTCGAACCTTCCGGAGGCAATCTCCGTGGTAATCACGCAATCGGGTTGAGGATCAATGCCCCCAAAATGCCTGGCAGCAGGCAGGGGAATGCTGCTCTCCAGCCTTTTTGACGCCTGCCTGTACTCGAAGGCGCCTTCTTTTCGCCCATCGGCCTCTCTCCAGCACCAGCCTTTCCGTCTTGGCCTGTAGTGCTCGAGATCTGCCAGCACTTCCTCTATGTCAATCTTCTTGTTTGGGTGGAGTGTCAAGCGCCAGTCCCCCTTTCTGGAACAGATCCTGCACTGTATCCCATCCCTTTTTCGAACATAGCTCCTCGCCTGCTGCCCTGATGGAAAGCCCTCTGGCCTCCGCATATTTCAGCACGACATGCCCGGCCCCTTTGCCGAGCAGCCCTCTCTCGGCGCACAGCTCTACTATAGTCTTCGCCTCAATACTGGAAAAGCCCATCCGCAGAAGTACCGAGCGCTCGATGGAAGGAGACGTATGCTGCCGGGCGAGTTCGACTAAAGGAGCCACCACTTCAAAAGCAGCGGACCAGAATCGCTCCTTGAGCTGTTCCTCCGTAAGACCTGCAAGCGCGGCTCGCCGCTTCGCAAAGTCGTCAGGTCGTTGGATCACTTTTCCCTTCCTCCTGTTACCTCATCTATCACGCCTTTTACGAACTCACGATCTCTTTTGACCTCTTTTGCAAGAAACTCGATTTCAAATTCATCGGGTTGTCTGACGCCCGATCGTTCCAGCGCATTCCTTATGTATGAGCGGGCAAGCGCGCTCAGGTCAATGTCCTTTGCCTTCACCTGATGCGGGCCCTCTGGTATTACGATGAGTTCTCCCGGTATGCTCTCCGCCGGGTCGCCTCTCCGTACTGTGATGCCGTTCTGCCGGGCGAACGTGAGCTGGGCAGTCGGGTGCTTCCCTGCGCCGGTGTACTCTGTTTCCTGCACCACCAGGATCTGGTCCTCGTCCATCTCCGCAGCAATGGACAGCGCAGCGGCCAGGGACGTGTTGCCTGCGGGCCCGCGCTCGAGTCCCTCGAGCTGGGCCAGCAGCTCCGTCACATAGAACACCTCGCCCTGGGTAACAGTGACGTACCGGTCCAGATACCTTAAGGGCCTGGCAGCGTTTCTCGGCACGTCCGCCCTGTCGGGCCAGGTCGCAAATGGCACGCCGAAACCGGTGTGACCCGTAGTAAACGATTTTCTGTTAAAGTCTCTGTCAGAGGCCATGTGAAGCCCCGAAAGGTCCACGGAAACGCCCACCACCTTGGTGCGATCGCAACCAGCTTGTAATAGGCCCCTGGCGGTGCCCGTGACGTTGCCGCCTCCCGCGTGGGTGATGAGCACCGCATCGGGCTGCCTGCCGTAGCGCTCCATCACCTGCCTGCCCACCTCGTACCCCAGCGTCTCCACGCCCGCGATGGCAAACGGCGTGTACAGCGACGCGTTGAAGAACCCCGTTTCCTCAAGCAAGAGCAGGAATACATAGAACAGCTCAGGCCCCACACTGAGCTGCAGTACCTCAGCCCCGTACGCCTCGCATCGCCTGCCCTTCTCCAGAATCTCGGGCTGTCCGAGGCCGCGGCTATCATACACTTCCTGGACTACTATACATTTGAGGCCCCTCATGGCCGCCTGGGAGGCCACTGCCGCGCCGTAGTTGCCGCTGGTGGCAGCTATCACGCCCTTGTATCCTTGCTTTGCAGCCTGGTACACCGACAGCGCCGCGCGCCTCTCCTTGAAACTCCCCGAGGGGTTTGCGGCTTCGTCCTTTACCAGTATTCTCGCGCCTTTGCCCGGCGGCGCCATCCTGCGCACTAGCGTTTCCAGGTTGCGCAGTTCGATCAAAGGGGTGTCTCCCACGGAGGTCTCCGCCTGGATCTGCTTTACTCGCTCTATCGAATAGCCCGCTGAGCGCATCATACCCTCGTAATCAAATGCTAATGGCCCGCGCTCAAACTGCGTGTAGTCAAGCCCCACGGCGTCGATCATAATCTTGTTCTTTCTGCTCATGACCGCTTCGTAGCTCTTATTCATCGCTGCCACCCCATAACGAGGGCCAGAGCATGCGTCTGACCTCGGGTCCTATTTCAAGGAGCTCCCGAACCGGTTCACCGAAATCGTGCACGTGCCGCGGTGAATCGTTCACTAAAATCCCCTTGACCTGTCTGCCTGAAAGCGTTCTGATTGTACACTCTTTGCCTAGCTCTGCCTCGGCAAGAAGAAAGCCTCTCACCCTCATCTCAAGAGGTACATCCTGCGTGTCCCGGGGTACCTGAGGCGCCCGCGATCCGGCTGGGAGAACTATGTTATAGACTTCAACCCACGCGCCTTTTTCCGGCATCAATATCAGTCCCCCTTCCTCCACTGGCCTAGGATCGCTCTGGGGACAGGCAGATCCGCCATCGTAGCAAGCCCCGGCGGCGCATCGATCACCACAGGGATCATGTTGCATGCTATGGCCACAGTGCCTGTCCCTCCCGGAATCTCCGGCTTGATCGTGAGGTTCACCGGGGGTGTACCTTCGATTTGTATGTAGTCGCCCGTATCTACACCGTCAAGGTGAGGGAGAATCTGCTGTGGGTGCTCGAGTGTTATCAGCGGTTCGCCTTTCTTCAGCCCCATGGCAGTATGCCTGCATCCTGCCACCATGCCCGGCTCGACACGGGCGTGAGGCGTCTCCCTGTACGTCTTTGAGATAATGGGTTCCCGGCTCTGCCGTATCTCATCTATTTCCCATCCGACCGCCCTGGCGATCAGCGAGATGCTCTCCGGAAACCCCACATGCCCCACGATACTCCCATCCTCGAGACCGCGTTCAAACTCCTCGGGCGTGGTGCCCACGCCCTGAGTCTTCATGACCGTGGGCCCAAAAGGCGACAGGTCGTTTATCCTCGCCGCTTTGATCATTCTTACATCCTGACAGATGCCGGTCAGGGCGATAATGAGCGTGTCCAGCACGAATCCCGGGTTGATTCCGGTACCCAGGACCGTGGCGCCGTTTTGCTTCGCCAGTTCATCCAGGCTCCTGGCAAGCTCGGGTTCCCGGATATACGGGAACGACATTTCTTCCGCGATGGAGATGACGTTGATGCCGCGCTTCAGCAGTTCGGTGATCTGAGGGTATACCTCTCTTACAAAGGATGCGGTGGCGTGAAGCACCACGTCCGGTTTTCCCTCGTCGAGCGCCCGTCCTACATCCGCCATACAGGTGACGCCCATATCCTCAGGCAAGCCTGCCAATCGGCCGAGGTCGGCGCCCTCACCGTGGCCCGCGGGCACAATAGCGCTGACTATTCTCATGCCGGGTTTTCGGCTCACACACCGGACCATACCTTTGCCCATGGCCCCGATACCCCAGAACCCAACCCGGATTTCTCTCGGCATGCGGGTTCCCTCCCCTCATTGTCCTCTTACTAGCATTTATACATTGATGCATAAATGTCCTTCTTTTCCATCCGACTTCTCTTAAAAACTAGTGTTGTCCAAATGGCCCCGAAACATTTAAAGGGCAGAAAACCCTGTTGGGTATTTCCGCCCTCGTTTAGAGACAGCCCTATACTATACTGACACTCAGTGAGTGGCGGCCTTCTTTGCCTTTATCTCAGGCAATACCTCGCCGCGCCTGTGGAGATACCATGCGACCGCAAAGAGGAGCCCGAGAGTGACGACTACCGCCAGTATGGCGTTGGGTACAAGACCCGCCACGAGGAAGCCCACAGCAGCGCACGCAGCTGCAACGACCGCGTATGGTATCTGGGTTGTCACGTGGTCGATATGGTTACACGCAGAACCTGTAGACGACAGAACTGTCGTATCAGATATCGGCGAGCAGTGGTCCCCGAAGATTCCGCCCGCCAGTACCGCCCCGATCACCACCAGCAGATCCGCGTGTGTCTGAAGCCCGATCGGTACTGCGAGAGGCATGACGATGGCGAAGGTACCCCAGGACGTACCGGTCGAAAATGAGATGAAGCAGGCCACGATGAAGAGGATGATCGGTATGGACCACCCGGGAAGCGTGCTGCCCACTATCTCAGCAACGTAGGCCCCGGTACCGAGGTCCGAGCTGACACCGCCGATGGCCCATGCCAGTATAAGGATGCACAGCGCGGGCACCATCGACTTGATCCCGGTAGCGACGGCTTCCATGGATTCCATGATGGGCACAACCCTCCGTATCGCATACCATACCACTGCGACAACGTTGGCCAGAAGGGTCGCATAAAGGAGCGCCGTAGCAGAATCTGCATCGCCAACAGCCTCCTGGAAGCTTGCGCCCTCAAAGAACCCGCCGGTGTAGAGAATGCCGATGATCGTCACGGCTACCAGGGTGATAATGGGAAGAAACATGTCAGACGCGGAACCCTTCTCAGCCGGCTTAAGCAACGCGATATCCTGACCGGGGACTTCCGTCACTCCAGGTCTTGATACATCGCCTGTAAGCATGGCCCGCTTTTCCGCTTTGGCCATGGGGCCGAACTCGAGGTCCGTCGCAGCGATCATGACTACCATGGCCACAGCAGCGAGCGCGTAGAGGTTGTAAGGAATGGACGTGATGTAGGCGAGGAACGGACTTGTTTCAATTCCCGCATTGGTAAACTCCGCTGCAATGAGGGATACAATGTAAGCGACCCAGGTCGAGATCGGGATCAGGACGCAGACGGGTGCTGCGGTGGAGTCTACGATGTATGCCAGTTTCTCACGGGATACTCTGTACCTGTCGGTGAGGGGCCTCATGACGGAGCCGACCGTGAGGGTGTTGAAGTAGTCGTCAAAGAAAATGACCACGCCAGCCAGCCACGTAAGGATCTGCGCTCCCTTTCTGGTCTTCACGCGCTTTCCGGCCCATTCGCCGAAGGAACGAAAACCGCCTGATTTCTGGACCAGGCCCACGATACCGCCAAGAAGACATGTAAAGATTAGGACTCTTGCCTGCCAATCATCCGTCATCTGTGCCACAATGCGCTCAATCAGGTCAAAAAAAGCGGGGAGCACCGCGTAGCCGTTGAAGACGAATGTACCTACCGCCACACCGATGAACAACGAAAGAATGACCTGCTTCGTCCAGATAGCCAGACCGATGGCTATAAGGGGAGGCAGCAGCGACAATGCGCCGAAGTTTTGTTCCACCCGAGATTACCTCCTTGAAAACGTTCTTTTTCAGGAGCCCATGATCTGTCGGGAGAAAACTTCTTAAAGGCCGGTGCTACCACCTCCCCTATAAAGTTCAACTCACGGGTGTTTATAGTTAGACATCCGCGCTGAGTTTTCCTGCCCGGTGCGCTTTCAGATATTTCCTGCAGAACTTGTCCCTGCCAGCAAGCGCCCACGCCGAGTGCAAGCACGCCATCAGCCGATTGTCGTTGGGATCCAAAATGGCGGAATCAAGTCCTGACGCAATGCACATTGCGAGGAATGTCCTGTTGAGCAGCGCCCGCTCGGGAAGACCGTACGACACATTTGATAGACCACAGATAGTGTGGACCCCGGGAAGTTCTGCGCTGATGCCTCTTAGTGTATCAAGCACGGCCATGCCGAAGTTATCGCCAGTGCTGATAGGCCGGACGAGGGGGTCAAGGTAGATATCCTCTCTGTTTATGCCCTCGCTCTCAAGGCGGGCCACCAGCCGCCTGGCGATATCAAGCCTTTGTTGGGCAGTGTCGGGGATGCCGTTATCATCCATGCATAACGCCACGACCTTGCATCCGAAGCGAAGGACAACTGGAAGGATCGCGCTCATGCGTTCCTTTTCCATGGTGACCGAGTTGACCATGGCCCTCCCCTTATGCACGGACAGGGCCGCAAGAAGCGCTGCGGAGTTCGGGCTGTCTATGCAGAGAGGTACGTCAAACCTCTCCTGGATGATCTGGACAAGCCATCTCAGCGCGTCAGGTTCGCCGTCTACCAGAGTCCCGGCATTGACGTCTATCATGTCGGCTCCGGCGTCCAACTGTTCGCCGGCGACTTTCAAAATGTAATCGGCGTCTCTCGCTACAACCGCCTGGTTGATCTTCTTTCTGCTTGTGTTGATCTTTTCACCGACAATAAACATGTCCTACCTCCTACTTTGGGCCAAGGGGCAGATTATCCGCGCCTGCTCTCTTTTTCACTGCCTTCATCGCTTCATCCAGCAAAAGCTTTGCGTCACACGGGCCTTCCAATTCCTTCTGCTTCAGAATCTCCGCGACCACTTTTCTCGCTCTTTGCTCGGATGTGGTAAAGCCCTGCGCCTCCCAAGTCTTCCGGTCTTTGCGGTCGATGGCAGGACCCGGTATATACACTTCTTTCTTAAACCATTGCCGCGTGTGTTTTGTGTTCAGGTAATCTCCGCCGGGTCCCAGCTCCACGATGAGATCTGTTGCAAGTGTATCGTCGGTCACGTCGATACCCCGGAGGAGCCTCAGTATCAAACCACATATCTCGTTGTCTATCACCAGCTTCTCAAGGCTCATGGTACCTACAAAGTCCAGCATGCCGGGGCCTGATATCACGTTTATACCTGCAAGTGCCCCCATCACCGCACCCATTGCCGTCTCAAGACCCGCCTGCGCATCGTTGCACTTGGAGTCAGACAGGCAGGTATATGTGTGCGTGGGTAGGCCGTAGAATTTCCCCATCTGGGTGCTGGCGCAACCGATCATCGTCGCTTCCACCGCGCTCATGGGGGTGGTACCCGAGCGCATATCAAACACCACGGGGGCTCCACCCCAGACGACCGCTGCGCCGGGCTTCACCAGTTGCGCGAGCGTGGTACCGCTAAGGGTTTCCGCCGTGTGAATCACCACTGACCCGGCGATGGTTGCGGGAGATGCGGCGCCGGGCATAGGCATAGATACAAACTCCATCGGCAGCCCGAGCTTTGCGCAGTCCATGATATTGCGCGCGCTGATGTGCGTCCATTTCAGCGGCGGTGAGGGGCAGATATCAAATACGGCCCTGGGCTTTTTGGCTAGCGCTTCATCGCCTCCCGCCACCGCGGACAGGAGCTCCTTCATATCGAACAGTCCGTCCACACTGAATGCCCCTGTGATGATAGGCTTTTTCGAATGCGAAAGGACGATGTAGAGCCTGTAAGAGTCGGCGATTTCCTTGGGAACATCGTTGGCCACAACCGCCGTGGACTGCAGCTCTATGTGGGGTAATGCGTCCGTCACCTGTACGATCTTCTTTAGGTCTTCCGCTCTTGACTCCCTCACGGTGACTCCGTCCGATTCCATGAACCGGACACCGGAGGACCCGGGATCGAAGTGGACCCGATCTCCTCCAAGCAACACAGAAGGGTTACCTTCCCTGTCATGTAGTTGAATCTCGGAAGGCGCAAGTTTTATCGCATCCATCACGAGCTGCCTCGGGAATCGAACCACGCTGGTCGCCCGGTTCACGCTGGCGCCCGCGGCTTCCAGCACGTCCAGCGCTTCATCACAGTCAAAGTACACGCCTGTCCTCTCCAGCACACGGAGCGCTTCTTCGTGTATGCGTTCCACTTCGGGCTGGGAGAGTATCCGGAATTTGCCCTCGTTTCTCATCAGTTGCTACCCTCCTTCATCTGAGAGAGCAGCCTTTTTGCGATTTCGGTGGCCTGAGGAGCGTTGGGCGCATATCCGTCGGCACCCACTTCGCGCGCCCAGCTGTCCGTTACAGGTGCGCCACCGACGAGCACCTTCACCCTGTCTCTCAGCCCCGCTTGCTCCAGGGCCTCGATCACCCGCTTCTGCTCAAGCATAGTAGTAGTGAGTAGAGCGGAAAGACCGACCAGAGCAGACCCGAGTTCCTTCACCTTTTCCACAAACCGCTCCGCTGGTACGTCCTTACCCAGGTCGTGCACGCGGAAGCCCGCAGTCTGCAGCATGGTACCTACCATATTCTTACCGAGGTCGTGCAGGTCACCTTTGACGGTCCCCAGCACAAAGTGGGCAGCAGGCTCGGTGCTCTTGCCTTCAAGCAGCGCAGGTTCTACCAGCTCCATACATTCTTTGAATATCTGTGCGGAGAAGACAACTTCGGGCAGGAAGATCTCCTCCTCATTCCAGAGGCGACCGATCTCGTTCATAGCGGCAGCAAGCCCGTCGGACACGATGGCCACCGGGTCCATGCCGCTGTCCAAAGCATCTCGTGTCGCCTGCAGCGCTTGATCCTCGTCTCCTTCCACAATGGCATTCCGTAATCTCTTCAACAGCTCGTTCATCTCGCTCCTCCTTTTGGGGAAGTTTAGGGCAGTAGCGAGGGTCAAAAAGTTCAACGTGCAAGCATCGTACCAGTCGGGTGGTGGGTTTTTCGCACGCTTCCTGGCCGGATATGCCAGGGCTGTCCGCTCTCCGGCGCCAATATTCGGGCATTCTGCCCGGTTTTCGTTAATGCTTCCGCCTCTTTGCCCGTTTCAGATCTAACGGCTCGAGCGCGATCTGCTTCTCGGAAAACAACCTGCCCACTCCCACATCCAGCTCTTGGTGGTTCGTGCCGCAAACGGGACATGGCATCTCATACGCCTCGGTATTCGCAGGTTCGGTATACATTGCTATTGTACCCTCGTAATTCCTGAGGATAATCTTGCCGGGCGCCTGTGATATGAGGTACTGCGGCATGACCGGGATCTTCCCGCCACCCCCGGGTGCGTCCACGCAGAACGTGGGAACCGCGAGGCCGGACGTGTGTCCTCGCAACATTTCTATCATCTCTATACCGCGGCTGACAGGCGTCCTGAAGTGCTCAAGGCCCGGTGATAGATCGCACTGGAACAGGTAATAGGGACGAACCCTCATTGTGAGCAGGCCCTGCATGAGCTTTCTCATCGTAACAGGGCAGTCGTTGATCCGCCTCATCAGCACCGTCTGGTTCCCCACAGGAATGCCGGCGTCGGCCAGGCGGTTGCACGCCGCTCTCGACTCTGCCGTAAACTCCTTCGGGTGGTTGAAATGCGTGTTCAGGAAGATGGGATGGTACTTCTTCAGCATGTCTACCAGCTTTGTGGTAATGCGCTGCGGGAGCACTACAGGGGTACGCGAACCGATGCGGATCAACTCGACGTGGGGGATCTCGCGCAGCTTGGCGATGGTATACTCAAGCAGCTCGTCGGAGATCAGCAGGCCGTCACCGCCGGACAGCAGCACGTCACGCACAACCGGAGTGTTCCTCACGTACTCGATGCCCGCATCGATCTCTTCCCGGGTACGCGCCCTGTCCGTTTGCCCTGCGAATCTCCTCCTGGTACAGTGCCTGCAGTACATGGAGCACTGGTCTGTCACCAAAAGCAGCACCCTGTCCGGGTACCGGTGCGTGAGCCCTGGTACAGGCGAGTCTATATCCTCATAAAGAGGATCGTCCATATCGCTCCGCGCCCGGTGTATTTCGTTCACGCTGGGAACAGCCTGTTTTCTTATGGGACAGCCCGGGTCGTCCGGATCCATTAGTGAGGCGTAATACGGGGTGATGGCCATGCGCAGGGTGTTCAGGCATTGCTTCACGCCTTCCTCTTCTTCAGGCACCAGGTTTATTACCTTCTTCAGCGTCTCAACGTCGGTGATCCGGTTACGGACCTGCCAATGCCAGTCGTTCCAATCCTCTTCCGGAACATCAGACCAGAGGGGTATGTCTTTGTAGGATCTCATCCGTGTGGCCTCCTTCTTTTAATCTCATTGCCACGGGTCGACGTTCATTACAGAAATCCTGTACTGCAGTGTGGACCTCGGTATATCAAGCAATCGGGCCGCCCGCGATACGTTTCCCTTGCATGTCTTCAATGCCTGAGTGATGTACTCCCTCTCCACCTCGGCAAGGAACTCTCTTAAGGGTCTTGTGACGTTCCCCGTACGCTTTTGCGCGGGCAGGTCGATTAAGGCTTCGTCCCTCTGTGCCCGCGCTATAAACGCAGGCAGGTGCTCGGCCTCAATCTGTTCTCCTTGCGCCAGGTTCATTGCGCCTTCTATGGTATGTTCCAGCTCTCTGATGTTGCCCGGCCATGAGTATCTCAAGAATACATTCATGACAGACGGCGCGACCCTCTTCACTGGGGAATTGAGCACGTGGCCAAACTTCTTTATAAAACTGGCTACAAGAAGCGGAATGTCCCCGGGCCTTTCGCGAAGTGGGGGGAGTCTCAGTGAGACCACGTTCAGCCGGTAAAACAGATCCGCGCGCAAGAAGCCCTTTTCCACGGCCTCCACCGGGTCCATGTTGGTGGAGCTGATGATCCGCACGTCCACGGATCGCTGCTTCACATCGCCAAGACGTCTCACCTGTCCGGTTTCCACAACTCTCAGTAGTTTCGCCTGGAGGTCGATTGGCATCGAGTTAAGCTCGTCAAGATACAGCGTGCCTCCGTCTGCCAGCTCAAATAGGCCGGGCCTGTCCCCCGCGCCCGTAAAACCTCCCTTAGCAGTTCCAAAGAAGATCCCCTCAAGTAGCGTCTCAGGCAGCGCGCTGCAGTTTTGAGCGACGAACGGACTCTCACGCCTGAATGATGCGTTGTGGATGGATTGCACCAGCAACTCCTTTCCCGTACCCGTTTCTCCCCAGACCAGCACAGGCGAGGAGGTATTGGCTGCCTTTCGCGCCGCCTCCTTCAGCGAGATGAGCTCTGGGTCTTCGCCGACAATGCTCTCAAACGTATACACCGCCAGACCCTCCGAGGGCTTGCACTGACCCTTGCGCTGTTGCCTGTGAAGTTCGGCACGCAGGATACTCACGGTGTCCACAAGTTCTTTAATCTTGGTGATGTCTTTTGAGACCTCCACCGCCCCGACGAGCTCGTTATCTCTGTACAGGGGGAACGTGGAGTTTACCGTGGTGATGGCTGTGCCTCGCTGTGTGATGTAGGTTTGTTGCTGGTTCAGGATGGGTGTGCCCGTAGACATCACCCGAAGTAGCGTACTCGTCTCTCTGGTAAGAGACGGGTAGACTGATAAAAGATGCCGTCCCACCACCTCTTCCACCTGAAGGCCGTCCATCTTCGCTGCGGCGTTGTTGTAGAAGATGGTGCGCCCAGACCTGTCAACTACATGGATCGCCTCTTCGATGCAGTTGGCGATCTCAAAAAGCATGGAACTGTCCATCCCCGCGGCGCCTCCCTTTGACCGAATGACATCGAAGGATTCCACAGGGATGGCTTAAGTTCCTTTGTCTCTTGACGATTTTTTGGCACCAGATTCTGCCATAAGAGCCATCGTGTTGTGGTGCTTAATGTAACGGGCCAGCGCGTTGTCGAGGCCGAGCAGCGCCGCTCCGGATATCATGCCGGACTTCACACTCGGGTCGAGAGGGTCTGCAACGACTGCGTCAAGTCCTGCTGCTTCGGCCAGCATCAGGAATCCAGATAACAAGAGCCCGGGTGACGGCAAGCCGGACGCAAGTCCCATCACAGAACAAATGGTTCTTACCCCCTGTATCTGACGTTTTATAGACGAAATGGTATCGAGTGCAACAACGGTGCCCTGGCTGCTCAGGCACAGGGGCTCAAGTACTGGGTCAAGGTAGAGGTCTGTCGTGGGTACGCCGGCTTCAGCCATGATTTCTATTGTATTAAGGGCAGCCTCAAACCTCTGCTCCTGAGTGGGAAGCACGCCCTTCCCGTTCGTGCACAGCACTGACACGTATGGCAAATGCCGCGAGACAAGCGGCAGGATTCTGTGCAGGCCGGCTCCGGCCGGAGCCAGGCCAAGCAGCATGGGTCTGGATTTCACCGCAGAGAGGAAGGCCCCTATCGTTTCCGGTGAACCACTGTCCAGCGCCAGGGGCACATCCCCCATTTTCTGGATCACCTGTAGCAGCCAGAGGACCGCTTCCCGCTCAACTTCCGATAAAGTGGAGGCACCCACCTCAAGGAACAGGGCGCCTGCGTCGAGCTGTGCTTCTGCTGTTTCGATGACATACTGCTCGTCTCGTGCGAGTACCGCTGCTTCCGTATTGGCGCTCTTTGTATTAAGCCTGTTTCCAATGAGGAACATGCCAGGTGCCTCCAACAATGTTAGTTGCCCGTCAGGCTCTTTGCCACCTGTACCGCCCTGATCGCATCTTCTGCAAAGGCGTCTGCGCCGCACTTGTCGGCCCACTCTTGTGTCACCGGGGCGCCGCCCACGATCACCTTTACTTTGTCCCTTAGACCCTGGGCCCGGAGCATTTCGATGATCTCCTGCTGCCGGGGCATAGTGGTTGTGAGTAGCGCGGAAAGCCCGAGGATGTCTGCGGAGACTTCCCTGACCTTATTCACGAAGGTTTCGTTGGAGACATCCACACCCAGGTCATACACGCTGAAGCCGGCAGCAGAGAGCATAGAACCTACGATGCTCTTCCCTATATCATGGATGTCGCCGTGCACCGTGCCCAAAACGACGCGTCCCAGGCTCTTTCTTTCGCCCTTCTGCTCGGAGAGGGCCGGTTCCAGGATGGCCATTGCCGCTTTCATCGCTTCGGCTGCCGCCACCAGTTCAGGGAGGAAGTATTCCCCCTTGGCAAACAGGTCGCCGGCCTTCTCAATTCCATCCACGCAGCCCTTCTCGATGACGGAGAGAGGATCAAGACCTTCCGAAAGCGCCTTTTTTGCCAGGTCTTCGGCATCCTCGATCTCGCCTTCGAACACCGCTTTGCTGAGCAGTTCGAAAACATCGGCCATGTATATCTTACCTCCCCTTTATCAGCTCGGCTTCTGCCTTCTTTATGCACTCCCGTAGCTCTTTTCTCTGGTCCTCGGGTATGGGCAGAGGCTCGTGAGTCTCCATGATTCTTCGCGCTAGCTCGGTAGCGTTTTCGAACGCGCCTTTTCGCCCGCCGGCCTCCCAGACGTTGTACGGGGTCCTGTCATAAACCATGGGTCTCCACAGGTCTTTTAAATGCCTGCGTGTATGCTTTTCGGCGAGGAAGTTCCCACCAACACCCACCTTCTTAATGGTATCGATCGCCAAAGTCTCCTCGTCGACCTGGATGCCTTCGGCAAACATCTTCGCTATGCCATAGATCTCGCAGTCCATAATGATCTGCTGGAAGCTCAGTATCTTGGAGCCATTCAGCATACCCGCGCCCGTCAGCATGTCTGTGCAGGTAAGAACGGGGGCGATTGTAGAGAAACTGTTGTCCACGCCGGCCTGCCAGTCAGGCATCTTAGCGCCTGTGGCCATGGCACCCATCGAAAGAGGAATACCGTAAAAATCACAAATCTGGTTGAAGGCGCCGCCCAGCAGGAAGTCTTCAGGCCCCCCGCCTGTGTACCCGCCGGTGCGCAGGTCTATGGCTGTGGGAGCTGCAGCGAAAAACACGGGCGCCCCTGGATGGGCTATTTGCATCAGCACAAGCGCGCTCAGGCTGTCAGTCGTGGTAAGAACCAAGTTTCCTGCAAGCGTGGCCGGAGCAGTAGCGCATGACATCGGCATGGGCATGAAACCCGTCGGGATACCATGTTCTGCAGCGACCAAAGATGCCTCAAGGCTACCCCCATCGTGTCCGAGCGGGTCCATCGCGCACTGCATCACGGAAAAGATCGGCCTTTTCCTCAGGTTTTCCTTGCCGCCCACGAGGATGGAGGCCATTTCTATGCAGCGGCGTGCAATGTCTTCGGAAATTATGGTCTCGGGCTGGATGTGTTTGGAGCTGCCTATGAAGCACGCTTCGAGCTCATGAAGCGGTCTGGTTTCGGCCGGCACATCCTGGGCGCTCACCATGGGGCCCCAGATGAACGCGATATTATCCATGGCATCCGCTAGCTTTGCAGAGTCGTGCACATCCTGTTTTGTTGATGTACGTTTTTCGCCGGTATACAGGTCGTATGTCTCTATGCCGCAACCGTCGGTGGACAGGTAGCAGTGCTCGCCGTCCAAAAGCAGGTCATCGTCTGGGTTTCGCGCAGCAAGGGTATACACGGAAGGCGCGCTCGCAATTGCCTTCATCACGAGGTCTGCCGGAAGTTTGGCGATCATCTTCTCTCTGTCTACTTTGGCACCGGCACCTTCAAGGATATCCAGCGCTTTGTGAGACGGGAACCTCACACCTACGCTCTCCATAACATCAAGAGCGGCTTCATGAATCATCCGTATCCCATCGGGAGTCAGAAACTGAAGTCGCATCTTGGGCTTAATGGGTCGTATTCTACGTCCTGTACTCATTCTCTTCCCTCCATTCCTTGTATCTGACCATCATTTCAGCAAACATCATGCCATGCTACTACATAGCGCGGACAGGGTACTGGGGGTGTCGTGCGCCTTTCAGGTAACGAATTTTCGTCAATCTGCCTTCCTATTGTCTAGAGCAGCACATGGCCTACAAGTAGCACGCGGGGATAAGGCGGAATAGTATGGATGTGGATTAGAGAAAGGATTGGGGAGGGCTGGCTTATGGCGAGGCGAGGTTCAATAAAAAGGGTGTTCCCCGGCGCGAACACACCCCAGGGATTTTATTCCTTTTATGACCAGATCATTCCTCCTGATGCCACGCGCATCATGGTCATAAAGGGAGGCCCCGGAATGGGCAAATCCACGTTTATGAAGCGTATCGGGGAAGAGATGGTGAGCCGCGGTTTTGATATCGAGTTTCATCACTGCTCTTCGGATAACAACTCCCTGGATGGCGTAACTGTGCCATCCATCGGTGTAGCGCTCATCGACGGTACAGCACCGCACAGGGTCGTGTCTGTCCAAGAAACAGCGGACAAGCCTTCGAGGTAGTGGTTTTTAAATAAGGTTTGCATCCGGCTGTCTCCTTTGAGCTTTGTATTGGTCACGCGCTCTGGAAACTACCGGGCGCTTCCTCATTTGCCTGCATGTTTCAGTTGATAGCTGAAAATACCGTTAATCTGCCGCCGGAGGGCCGCTTCCTGATCTTTATGCTCTGGTAAGACACCCGAGCCCCGGTGGTTTTTTCTGTCGCTGCTCAACACGAGCGGCGCGAGCCAGATAAGAGATGTATCGGCATAGCTACTTGGCTACATACCAACATACTTTCATGCTAATATGGCGGCAAGCTGTATTGCCAACATGCTACCAAGAAACCATACTTCT
>JBFMAL010000009.1:0-70537 GCA_040755615.1 Bacillota bacterium | reverse complement strand
GATCGGCAGCTGCCATGTTGGTCTCCTCCCCTCAGAGTCAATCTCCTAACTCCGAAGGGAACCACTGGCGGCTGCTTATGTCAATACCCACCCCGGGGAATTTCCACCACTACATAAGACTCTAACCTAGATGGTCCCGGCGATACTTCAGAATCCTCGACAACTCAGACTTACGACTACTGTCCGCAAGACTGTCAGGCAGATTACCGACAAATGCGTCGATATCGGGGTCGCTCAGCCTGCGTTATACCTCTTCAACGATCGGGAGATGTGACTTGATGCCGCTCTCTCAGAATGCTACTCCCGATGCTGTTTCTTTTCAAGATGTGTTCCGGGGTCTGGCACGAATCCACGCCAGACATCGTGCTTAGGAAACACTTCTGCCACTTCACACCCGTCTTTACCACGGCATCTGTGACAATGGCCAGGTTGTGGTCAATCGGTATGACTTTGCCCTCTGCATTTAGGAAGAAGTTACCGTCATGCCTATCTCAGTTGCCTATCAAGACATCGATCACTTGGAGCCTCTGGAAAAGAGCCCTATCAACTTTGGCGATGCCGTATCGTCTCATAAAGTCTGATGGCGACATTCCACCCTGCACGAACTCCACGTAGGAACGCCCAGGTGATTCAGGATCTTCTCAGAGAGCAGTTGGGCCTTTAGGTTGTTGCGCAGCATATTAAGATGGCGAGGTATATCGTTGCTCTTTGAAGACGTATTTCTTGCCATCGACAGTTCCGGTGAAGGTGACCGATATCCCACCGCCAAGCGGTTTGAAATCAGCTGTTTTAAGATACCATTATCTGGCTCTTGGGTCAATGGCCGCGGTACTCCATCGGCCACTCGGTTGCTTGGCTCTGTCCCCAGATCGTCCTCCAAAGCTTGATTTCAGCGTCAAGGTCTATGTGCAGGCCATACTCATGCCGGCAGGTAGGATGAAATACGCCATTTGCCCTTGCCTATACAAGGGCGGATAACCCTCAGTTTTCCCCATAAAGCTCAGGATCTTCCCGTGCAAGGGCACGCACAGAGGGCAAGCCCCCGGAGGTGCGCTCACTCTCACCAGGTCATGCCCGTGCTCCAAGACCCGATTCGCTGTGCCTGTGAGATGGGCCTCCATTGCTTGCTACCATGTCAGCGTAGGTCTTCATGTTCCAGTTACCCCGGCTGCATCCCGAAAACCAGTTACACCATGCTCCGCCGGCTGTTCTCTATACCGTCTGGCCACATCTTTCCAGCTGTCGTAACCCACTACGCTGCCCGTATGTTTTCCAAGGCAAGGTTCCAGTGGATTCCTTCTACCCTCTTGCCTATTAGCTGCGCAACGTCATTTGGTTTCTGGAACGTATTGTCCCCAGCACCTGGGCCGCCTGCTGGTGGAGAGATCCGATCGTTTCATCGAGGTCAAAACACAAAAGAGTGCATGGCTGTATACCTCCAAGGACAGGCTAACAACATGAAACGTTATCTGGTCAACCGCGTGTGGGTATGGTTTACGCTGGCGTTGGTGCTGTTCGCGACTTGGCCTGTGCGGCTGCCCCCTGCGATGTATGAAGACCACATAGTAGTTGATAAGTCCCTGAATAAACTGTACTTGTACCGGGAGGGGCGGCTCATCAGGCAGTATGACGTGGGGACGGGGCGGGAAGTAACGTTTACTCCGGAAGGCAGGTTTTCTATTGTCTCCAAGCAAAAGGACCCGGTGGGCTTTTCGGAAAACCCCGACGTGTTCGGTACCAGGTGGATGGGTCTTGACGCGGGAGGAAGGGACAACAGGTTTGGCATACACGGTACGGACGATGAATCGACCATCGGCAGGCACGTGTCCCATGGTTGTGTCAGGATGCGCAACCGAGACGTGGAAGAGCTGTTCGAAATGGTGGACGTCGGGACTCCCGTAATCATCAGACGCGGTTCCACTGTGAGGTGGTACTTCCAGGAGATCCTATCAAGGCTCACGCTTGAGGCCCGGTTACTGTCTCTTTACGTCTTTCACAATGTATGCGGGTTCTGAAGAGTAGATGCGGCGCCGGATCTGGGTATGGTCCACCAGGTATTTCGCCCTGTCGTTGAAATCTACGACATACGCGCGCTTCTTTCCCGGGTACTCTCTAAGCGCCCTGCCCACCAGCTGGAGCGTCTTGATAGTGGATTTACCACCTCCAGCGTTCACGATGGAGTCCAGCGACGGCACATCCAGGCCCTCCCCGGCGATCTTAGACATGGCAACAAGCCGCATGATTCTCTTTTCCTGGAGGTCGGAAAAGAGGTTGCCCCGGAAATAGGCGCCCATTTCACCATAGATAAACTCACAGCCGAGCACTTTCGCCAAGTACTTCCCGTGCTGAATCCGGTCAACGACCACCATGCAGCTTTTCCCCAGCCTGTTTAGGTTATTGACCTGTTCTACCACAATGGCGTTTCTCTCCGCGTTCTGCACGATGTACTTTTTGTACATACGGGCGTGCTCGACCCGGTGGTTCACCTCGCGTTTGCCTCGCCAGTATACCTTTACTGCGTCTTTGGGATCGCAGCCCACTTCGAAAAACCCGATTACGGGGGGTACAAGGTAGCCATGCTCGATCAGCCAGGAGGACCTGATGTTCAGCAGCACCTTACCTGTAATAGCTTCAAGCAGCATGTCCGCGTTGTCCTCGCGGAAGGGGGTAGCGGAAAGCCCCACCACGTACTCGGCACGCGACAGATGCTTTGAAATGATGTAACAGGTTTCCACCGCTACGCGATGGCACTCGTCCCAGAAGATCACTGAGGCGCGGGAGAGCATACCTCGTATCATCTCGCCTCTCTGGCCGGAGACATCTGTCGCGGAGTCGTCTTCGTCGTCACGGTCGACCTTTTTGTGCACACCTCCAAGGCTGCGCACGCAGGTCTGGATCATGGCGATCGTGATGTCCTTTACATCTACCACACCGTCACCTACCTGCCCCACTTCCACTCCCAAGTCCTCAAAACTCTTTTTTGCCTGGTAGAGAAGGGACTGCTTATCGACGAAGAATACGGTGGGCCGTCCGAGCCTTGCTGTAGCGGCCTTCGCTATCAGTGTCTTTCCGCCGCCGGTACCAATGGATATGATACCAACCTTCTTCGCGAGGATGTGTGATACCGCTTCTTCCTGGTAGTCCCTGAGGCTCAGCCGCCCAGGCAGACGCCAGTGCATCCTCTGACGATCTGTTGTGCGGTTATCCCTGACCTCGTAGCTAACGCCGTACAGTCTAAAGGTCTGCAACACTTTATCGAGGAGGAACGTGGGGATGGTTTCGTCTGTGCGGTCGAACAGGTGCCGCCTGCCATCCCACTTGCCCTTCAGGTAAGCCCTGTCGTACTGGTAGCCGTCGACGAAGAACGATGTGCACAGGTCCACCATGCTCCTTGAGTAGTCTCCTGTGATTTTCGCCCGTGTATTATCCACTTCAATAATGGCATAAGGCAAGACCAAAACCTCCCCGCCTGATCTTCGACCCATGTTCATCCTACTCCTCTTTCACCTTTTCCCCGGGTGGTCATATTACCATACGCCCACCAATAAGGTGTGCCAGGGGGATCGCGTTGAAGACAAAATACGTCATCGTCATCTGGCTCGTCTCTTTATGCATCATCGGGGTATTTCTGTCCCTGCACCGAAAGCAAAGGAGGCTTGTGGTCGTAAGCTGTACCGTCAGCATTCACGCTGCAGGCCTTGAGTACAACCGGACCCTCCCCGAGGAGACTGTCCTCTCTCTTCCCAGGGTACTTGCGCAGTGGCAGGCAACCCGGGAGTCCCCGGGTCCTGCGCAATATACCGTGTCGCTCAGGCTGTCTGACGGCTCAAGGTCGGAGGTCCAGTTCAGCGCTGGTGGGCAAGTGGTGAACTGTTTCGGGTTGCTTCCGGACAGGGACGCGCTCTGGGCGCTTGTTATGTCCATTTCAAAGGAATATTTTGGAGAGCCGGTTTCATGGCGCGACGCGCTGCGCTTGTTTACCAAGAAATCTGTGGCGCAGGTGGTAGACCTCCAGACAGGAAAGCGGTTTTCCGTAAGGAGGTATGGCGGTTCGTATCACGCCGACGTCGAACCCGTAACTGCCCCGGACGCCGCAGTGCTTTTTGAGATCTACGGCGGCTGGAGCTGGCGAAGACGCCCCATCTTACTGCTCATAGACGGCAGGCGGATCGCAGCGTCCATGAACGGCATGCCCCACGGTGACCAGGACATCATGAAGAACGATTTCCCTGGTCACTTCTGTATTCACTTCGACGGCAGTACTACTCATGGCAGCAGGCTCCATGACATCGCGCACCAGGCGATGGTGGACAAGGCAGCGGGTACGCTGCTTTTGAGGCTTGAGAGAGCGGGGCCGAGGGAGGTGGCTGAATTGTACCTTGCTCTTATCAATGAAAAGGATACCGGGACGCTGAGGCTGCTTTGCACGTCCGCGTCGCTTGACTGGCTGACGGCGAATGTCGACTACCTCCGGGTGTTGGGGCTTGGCGAACCGGTAGAAACGGAGGAGGGCGTGAACATAACCGCCGACGTATTGGTAAGGTTTGAAAAGGGTGGGAGCAGCCGCCGCACAAAGCTGCCGGTAATACTCGGGCTCACTCCAGGGGGGAGGTGGGTGGTGAAAAGAGATCCGATCCGGCAGCTGTGGGAGCAGGAAAACCGTACACGACTATAGAATACAATAATTGTATACAAGAGGAGGTCCTGCAAGTGTCACAGATACAGGCCGTCCACTACAGGTTTTTCGTTGATGTTTTAGAGGCAGATACGGTAAGGGCGATTCACGCAGACACCCTTTCAGTGCTTGACCGGGCTGGAGTCAATATGCCGCACGAAAAGGTACTTGCCGCACTTTCTCTGGCCGGCGCGCGTGTGTCAGGCACCCGCGTGTTCATCGGAGAGGACGTACTCAATCGTGCGCTGTCGCTCTGCCCTCCCCGCTATACGTTGGGGGCACGGGATGGGACGCAGGCGCTGCACATCGACGGGCGGACAGGCTACCTGACGCTTGACGGGTCAGGGCTTTCGGTGATGGATCCGGAGACCGGGGCGGTACGGCCATCTACACTGGACGACCTCCGGGAGGCGACTCGTGTGGCTGACGCTCTCCCGCAGATCGCCTTTATGTGGCCTGTAGTTGCGGCCCGCGATTGCCCGGAGAGCGTGCAGCCACTCTGGGAGTTGTACGCCCAGATTGAGAACACCACCAAGCACATACAAGCGATGACGGCTGTCACCGGGTTGACTGCCAGAGGGTCCGTCGAGATAGCCAGGGCAGTGGCTGGGGGTACGGACCGGCTCAGGCAGAACCCGGTGATATCCAGTTTCCTTTGCAGCACCAGCCCCCTTTCGTACGCTCATGACGCTCTTGACGCGCTTCTCGTGTACGCAGAGGCGGGCATACCCACTGGGTTTGTCACCATGCAGATCGGCTGCGCTACGGCTCCGTCCACGCTGTATGGGAACCTCGTGCTCGGTAACGCCGAAATACTGGCGGGTATCACCGCGCTGCAGGCCATTGCTCCGGGGACACCCACTTTCTATGGCTCGTGCGCCACTACGATGGATCTGATGACGGGAGCTGCCACGTGTGGGGGGCCGGAGGATTTCGTGCTCCAGTCGGCTGCGTGCCAGATGGCGCGTTTCTACCGCATACCGTCGAATGTAGGCACTTTCGCCACCGGGGCCAGGACGGCGGGCTGGCGATGCGGGGCCGAAAATGCCCTCTCAGGAATGGCCAGCGCTTTGGCTGGAGCGGACATGATGTGCGGAGCAGGGTTGCTCGACGGCGCCAGGGTGTTTTCTTTTGAGCAGCTGGTGCGCGACTGCGAGATTTTCGAGATGGTCAGACGTTACGTGCAAGGGGTAGGGCCGGACCCCGAAGCTGCTGAGGTCATCTGCAGAGTGGGCCCTCACGGCCACTTCCTCGCTCAAAAGCACACAAGAAAGCATATGAGAAGCCTTTGGCAGCCTTCGGTGATAAACAGACAATCAGGAAGCGACGACGCGAAGGAGTTTGCAGATAGCATTAGACAGAGCCACCGGGCGGCCCCACTCGAAGAAGGGCTGCCGGAGGAGATGGAACGGATCATAAAAACGTATGAAAGGCAGGCGTCATCATGGGTAAGACGTACGGAGTAGTCGGCTCCGGAAGGCAGGGGACTGCCGCGGCATACGACATGGCTGTATGGGGAGATGCCGATGCGGTCATCATCGCGGACAAGGATCTGGATGCAGCACGACGCTCGGCGGAGAGGGTAAACGCACTGGCAGGGAGGTCCGTCGCCCGGGCGGTGCAGGTCGATGTGACTGACGAAAAAGCGCTGGTTTCTACACTCACAGGCATTGACGCGTTCTTGAGCGCCGTCCCCTATTACTTCAACTTAGACATAGCAAAGGCGGCTGTCCAGGCCCGGGCGAGCATGTGCGACCTAGGCGGGAACACTGAGATCGTGAAAAGAGAGCTGGCGCTGGACGAACAGGCCGAGCGGGCGGGCATCAGCATCGTGCCCGACTGTGGCCAGGTGCCGGGCATGGGTACATCGCTGTGCGTCTACGCGATGAGCCTTCTTGACGAGCCTGAAGAGGTATTCCTGTGGGATGGAGGGCTTGACAGCAACCCGAGACCCCCGTTCAACTATATCCTCACCTTCAACATTGCGGGACTCACCAATGAGTACTACGGTTCCACGACGTTCATCAGAGACGGCAAGCTGGTCGAAGTGCCCACGTTCGAGGAGTACGAGGAGATCGATTTCCCGCCTCCCGTCGGGCGGCTCGAGGCCTTTACCACTGCCGGAGGCACTTCCACCGCGCCGTGGACGTTTCTTGGCAAGCTCAAGACCTACCAGAATAAGACCGTGCGCTACAAGGGCCATTATGCCCAGTGGAAGGCCTTCCTTGATCTTGGGCTTTTGGAAGAGGAACCCATAGAGGTCCAGGGGGTGAAGGTCTCCCCCCGGCAGGTATTACATACGTTGCTGGAGCCCAAGATCCTGGCAACGCCCGAGGACAGGGACCTGGTGGTTATCAGGGTGAAGTGTCTTGGCGAAAAGGACGGAAGGCGCGCTGAGGTGCAGCTTGACCTCATGGACTTCTACGACGAGAAGACACACTTCACTGCTATGGAGCGCACCACCGGATGGCACGCATCTATTGTCGCCATCATGATGGCGCACGGTGAGACGCCGAAAGGTGCAAAGCCCGTAGAGATCGCGGTGGACGGGCCAAGGTTTGCAGAAGAGATGCGAAAGCGCGGGTTTGATCTAAGGGAATCGGTACGGTACATTTGAGAAAAGAGCATATCTTCAGAAAAGGAGAGGCTGTCTGTTGTCCGAAACCATGGAGGACCTGGTCTATGCCAGGCTGAAGAAGGCGATCATAAAGAGGTACATAAGGCCGAGGGGGCAGCTGGTGGAGGAGAGCATCGCCCGGCAGCTCGGTGTGAGCCGCACTCCAGTCCGAGGTGCCATAAGAAGGCTCGTGTACGAAGGCTTTGTGGAGATCATCCCCCACCGGGGGGCGTTCGTCATAAAGCCTACCAAGGAAGAGGTGCTCTGGGCATTTGAGGTGCGCGAGATCCTGGAGAAGCATGCCGCCGCTTTAGCCGCGCCTTTTGTAACACCCGAGCTGCTCGAACAGCTCAGGCAGTGCGTGGCTGAGGAGTCCAGGGTATTCGAACAGAGGGACGTTGAGGCCTACTACAAGATTAATGATAGGTTTCATTACGCGATCGCGGAAGCCTCCGGCAACCTCGTTCTCAAGCAGTACATCGTTGATATCGTGAGCAAGACCACTATTTACCTTATCCTATTTGACCCGTTCTACCAGATGGAGGTCAACCCATCCATGAAGGAGCACTCACGTATTATCGACGCGCTCGCCACGAAGGACGCAGCACAGGCCTGTGAAAGCATGGCGCTTCACATCAAGAGCGCCGTGGAAGGCATGGAACTGGATGCGTTCAAAGAACAGCCTCCCGATGGGTATATCGAGATATAATTTATGGAGAAATGTGCCAGGAAACAATGATGGGAGCGCTTTTTGGGTGTTTCTGAACTTATGGGGGTTACGTCTGGCTGATATGAAGAGTAATCCGAGCCAGTAGATTTTCTCCAGGGGGCTGGAGGAATCTGGAAACACTTGCAGAATTGATTACCTGAAGGGTCCGGCAACTAAACGTGCCGGGCCCTTCTTGGGTTCACCGGCACAGTCGGGGGAGATCTGATGAGAAGGCTGTTACTGGTCGTATCCGTGCTCCTTGCTGTATTGGCTCTGTTGTTCTTTGGCCGCGGCACGCCCTTGCTGGAAGTTGCTATCACGGACTCGAGTAGCTTCTATAGGGAGCCTCCGGTGACAAACAGCCAGCCAAGTCACGCAAGAGCCTCTGTATTGCTGGTTAGAGAAAGCAGGACTCTGGGTGTTAGCGCGGGTACATACAGTACCCGCATTGCCCGCTTCCCGTACGAAGACCCTGTGCTCGGCCTCGTCATACACAAGCCTGCAAGGAGCGGGGTGATTGAAGTCAGCCTGGCTGGACAGAGCGCCTTGCTTGGACCGGGCGAGTCCGCGTTCTGGGTATTCGCGGTGTCAACCGTTCCGTGGGCACATGTGGAAGGCCAGGACGTACTCGATATGCTGAGAGCGGGGGCGCCTCTACTTTCTGTGGAGATAGCTAACAGGGGGTGGAGGAAATGAGGTGGGTGAAGGCGGCGCTTGCCACACTGCTCCTTGGCGCGTACGCGCTCCTGCCGTCTGTTGCGGGCACTGTCAGCATTGAACCCTCACCCGCGCTTCTCATCGTCCCGGACGCCCTTCAGGAGCCGTCCCCCCTTATTGAGCAACTGGGCCACCACGGCTACACCGAGGGCGTGAACCTGTTCGTAGTGGATACCGGAGGTGAAGAGGATTTCGTGGTACTTGCCGGACGGCTCGGGGAATACCTGGAGCGGCTGGATGCGGACGAGATCTCCATTGTTGCGATGGGGTCCGCGGCGCTGGCCGCCAGATACTACCTGAACCAGCCTGGGCTTGACGAGCGAATAGATAGCCTGGTTATGGTGTCGCCGCCCAACGCGGGCTCGTACCTCTCGCATTTTTTGAAGCTAGCAGATGTAGTGCTGACTCAGGAGGAGCTACGGTTCGGGGCAAGGCAGCCGCGCGTTGTTGCTGCGTTTGACGCAGAGAACCACATTTGGAGCCGGGCGGCGGTATACGAGGCGCTGTACTGGGATTACATCTTTGAAAACGAGATGAAGCCGTCGGGGAACCGGGCCCCCACGTTCGAGCACTGGATCGTTACTAACAGGAGCGAGCACTTCCACGCACATTTCATTGATGCCCAGCAGCCGGTGCTCCGCTGGTCCGGTGGGCATCTTCCAAAAGAAAGCCCGGCAGAGGGGCAGGATCTCACCTCCGCATACTACGAATTCCTCGCGATGCACGCCGGCCGGAACAACTATATTAGGGCACGGCTCGAGGAAAGGGATCTGTTTACCTACGTGTTTGGAGAAATCCCTGAGGCGTTTGACGTGAAGTCTCTAATTTTAGCCTACCTGAAACGCGCCGGCAGTTACCTGCTGGAGCAGGCGGCCCTTCGAGCACGAACTGTATTGGGTCGCTGGGCGCTGGAACGAGCCGAGCAGAAGATGGGGTTCAGCTTCGCCGGGGTAGGCGTAGACCGGATGGTGCGCGAGTGGTTCGAATTGCCGTCAGATGTACGGCCATTGCGCTTAGTGGCGAATTACCTTGTATCAGTTTTGAACGAGACGGACGCCGAATCCCGCGCAGAGCGCCGTGTCCGGTACGCGTGCATCACTGGAATCACGCCGAGCCCGGTCTCAGCGCTCAGCCCAGCTGTCGGACCAGGCGACCTGGTAGTTGAGCTCTCCTCGGCGTTTCTGCCGCTGTTCAGGGATGACTCGTTCGTGGCGGTCTCTGGTCTTACCTCCACCTCCCATTTCTCGCTGTTCCGTTCACAACGAGGTGTCTCTGAAATACTAAAGGCGGTGCAAAAGCCGTGGGCCTCTGCACCGCGCCTGCAAATCGACCCTTGGGGGTGGCCGTTTGACCAGAAGGCAAGGTTTCAAGGTAAGGCGGGGTACCTTTCCCCCACATATTGCAGCTTTATCCCTGCAAAGGGCGAAGACAAAAACCTCTACGTTGAGTTTTCTGCGCGCGTGTCTTCAAGAAGAAACGACCCGGTGAGCTTTGACGTGTGGGTAGTGCGGGAGACCCTGAGGGGAGAGACCGAATACCAGGACATGGAGGTCAGGGTCTCAGGGGTGAGCCACAGCGGCAGGCTGGTGATCAGTCCTGGTCCTGATGTGTCACGCCTGCACGTAGGCGTGCGGGCGGTCTCCGGCCAGTTGGATCGCCACAGCGTATCGAGTTTTCTGGGCAAAGGGGGGCACAGCTTCACTGTGAGCGCAGGTTACACGCTGGATGAACCGGAGAAGGCACCTCCGGCAACGGTGCATGAGAGCGCTCATATCCCGCACGTACAGGTGAAACGGGTCACCAAGTTGACCACCCTGAAGAAAGAGGACCGTACCTACCACGTGAGGTGGGAGTGGGATTTTGGCGACGGGAAGACGTATGTCCGGGAAGGTGAAGGCGAGACCACCATGTCCGTCGAACATGTATACAATAACCCGGGCGAGTACAGGGTCACGGCCGTATCGGTGTCTAACAAGGACAAGGTCTTGAAGCGGTACACGTGGGAGGTATCTGCTACCGCCGGCGAAGTCAAGCGTTTCACCGCACGGACAGCAAGCGAACCCTCTGTCAAGATGGAGATCGAGGGACCGGCGCAATGGGTAACCGCAACAGCTGCGCGCTACCGGGTACTCGCACACGTGAGCAGGCCTCCGGATGCGGAAGACGTAACGGTTTCCTTTGACCCCGGCGAGCAGTTTACGGTAGAATGGGAGCGCCCGGGTAGTTACGTGGTGCGTGCTGCGTGCACGGTGCGAGTAAGATACCGGATAGAAGGCGAGACGTTCACCGTCTCCCAGACGTACCTCACAGAAAAACCTGTGGAAGTACTCGCGCGCGGGATGCAATAAGAGCGGTTATCCTGAAGAGGGCGTGGTGAGTCGTATGAGACGCATGCTTGACCATATAATTACAATCCCAGAGAATCCCCGGTGGTACCTCCCGCTGATCATCCTGAACCTGGGCGGGGCGGTATATGGGTTTTCGTGGTACGCGCAGCAGCTGGCGAGCAGCTCGCCAGTGCTGTGGCCGGTGATACCCGACTCGCCACTTGCTGTGCTGTCCTTCGGTGTGCTGCTCCTCTCGCTGCGTGCCGGGAGACGATGGCCCCTGCTTCTGGCCTACGCGTTGATCTCCTCGGCGAAGTATGGGCTGTGGACCGTATTCGTCATAGGCCAGCATTTCTTTGTCGGGCGGGTGTACGATTTCGAAAACGTGCACCTCATGCTGTCCCACGGTGGTATGTTCGTCCAGGCGCTTCTGTTCGCCAGGTACTGGAGGCCGGGCCGGGCTTACGTGCTCCTAGGGGGGTCGTGGTTTTTGTTTAATGATTTCATGGACTACGTGATAGGTACACACCCTGCTCTCCCGAGCCCAGGGCTTTTGCCTTACGTTGCCGCATTCTCTGTTATTACTACCTTGGCGTTCACGATGGGTCTTTTCATGGCGGGCCCGTCTGGAGACACCTTACATGAGTGAGCGCGAAGTAATCGAGGTATCCTTGGGTGCGCCCGAACGAGACTTTGACGTGATAGTAGGCGTGCTGGGTGAGCGCGTGCGCATAAAAAGGGTGGGCACGGCGGGGGACCTGGGCCTGGCTAAAGCCCTTGTGAGGCAGTATGACGGCAAGGTCTCGTGCATCTCCCTCGGCGGGGTGAACTACTACTACCGGTTGGGCGAGAGGAAATACCCGGTGCCGGGCGCGGCCGCTCTTGCGTGCGCTGAGCGTACGCCCGTGGTAGACGGTTCCGGAGTGAAGAGGTATATCGAGCCAGAGATCATCTGCCACATGCAGGCAAGCGGAGAGATAGACGTAAGGGGACATCGCGTGCTGTTCGTGTCGGTGCTTGACAGATACGACTCCGCTCTCCGGATGCGAGCGCTCGGAGCGGACGTCTGGGCGGGCGACCCGCTGTTCGCGCTGGGCGTACCGCTAGTGCTGCCCATTTCGGCGTTCACAGCCCTGGCCAGGGTCACCATGCCGCTGCTATCCAGGATTCCCCTGAGGCTCCTTTATCCACTGAGGGACCAGACGACAGCTGGGAATACCCCAGGCATTCGCGGTTTTTCATATATTGTGGGAGACATCCATCTGCTCAGAAGACGCATGCCGTCACGCCTTGACGGCGTTACAGTCATATCTGCATCGCTCAGACCGGCCGACGAAAAGCTCATAGAGAGCAGGAAAGGCCGGGCGATCGCCATGAACAAGCTTGAGGGCATGTCGCTGGCCGCCAACGTGTTGGAAGCCGTGCTCGTCGCCATACTAGGGAGGGTACCCCGGCGCGAAGACTACTTGGCTCTCTTAGAGCACTTGTCTTTTGGGCATTATATGCAACAGCATATTGACAAGAACGCCGGGCCGGTTTAGGATGGATATGTACCATACCTGGGTATGCAATACGGCTGGAGAAAAGTGAAATATCGAAGAGGCAATCTGGCGAAGGGGTGGGTATGTTGCACGATGAACTGCACACAGGTCCCCCGCGGGGGTCGGTGGCGAAAAGCCGTGCCGAGCTCCTCGAAAGGCTCCGCAAGATCGAGGGTCAGGTCAGGGGAATCCAGCGCATGATTGAAGACGACAGGTATTGTGTTGATGTGCTCATCCAGGTTTCCGCCGCCAGGGCGGCCCTTAGCAAAGTGGCGTTGACCATCCTTGAAAACCACACGCGAGGTTGCGTCGCTCAAGCGTTCAAGAACGACAGGGTGGACGAAGCCATAAATGAGCTGGTACAGGTGCTCAAGCGGTTCATGAAATAGCGGGAGGGATCTTTTGTGAGCGAAAACGTAGTGAAGGTGACGGACAGCAGTTTCGAGCAGGATGTACTCAAGTCTGAAAAAGCGGTGTTGGTGGATTTCTGGGCGCCCTGGTGCGGCCCCTGCCGTAGCATCGCCCCCGTTATCGAGGAGATCGCCTCGGAGTATGCGGACAACTTGAAAGTGGCCAAACTGAACGTAGACGAAAACCAGTTGACGGCTTCCAGGTACGGGGTCATGAGCATACCTACGCTCATACTGTTCAAGGATGGAAAGCCGACCGAAAGGCTTATAGGGTACATGCCGAAGGAAGAGATCAAACGTCACATAGACGCCAAGATATAGGGCGGGAGGCGGCTCAATGTTCCCCGTACTATTTCGGTTCGGCCCTCTGAACGTGTACAGCTACGGGCTCATGCTGGGATTGGGGTTCCTGGCAGCCACGTTGGTGGCTGCCAGGGACGCCCCGAGGTTAGGCGTAAAGCCCGAAGCTATCATTGACCTTTCGTTCTACAGCCTGATCGCAGGGGTGATCGGATCAAGGCTCCTGTTTGTCCTGTTTGACTGGAGGACTTACCTCGCCAATCCGAGGCAGATCCTGGTGGTGTACGAAGGGGGCCTCTCGCTCCACGGCGGACTCGCCGCCGGAGTACTTATGGGCATCTGGTTTACGAGGAAGTATAAGATCTCCTTCTTCACTCTTGCAGACCTGGTAAGCCCTGCCATCGCACTGGCGATTGCCATCGCGAGGATCGGTTGTTTCCTGAATGGCTGCTGTTACGGCCTGCCCACGGATCTTCCTTGGGCGGTTGCCACGAGGTACGTTGCGGGACTTAGGCATCCGACACAGCTTTATGAGATGCTGCTTTCGTTCGGACTTTTTGTGTTCCTGTGGCTCCGAAGAACACGCACAGCCTACCCGGGGCAGCAATTCGTGTACTTCCTCATAGGATACTCAGTAGTGCGCATCATCGTGGAGTCATTCCGGGAAGTGTGGCGGCTCACACCGTTCTTGAGTGTCGCGCAGCTCGGCAGTCTGTTTATCATAGGGATTGCGCTGGCCATATCGGTTTACGCGAAAGGAAGGGCTGGACAATGAGGATCGCGGTGATCGACGGTCAGGGAGGAGGAATAGGGGCACGGCTCGTGGAAAAGATAAGAAAGGCGATGCCTGAAGGCACAGAAGTGTGGGCGCTGGGCACGAATGCCCATGCTACATCGGCTATGATGAAGGCCGGAGCGAACATGGGAGGCACGGGTGAGAACGCCATATGTCACTCCTGCTTTGAAGTGGACGTGATAGTGGGGACCCTCTCCATCCTCTTGGCCAACTCAATGATGGGCGAGGTCACCGTACGTATGGTGAAGGCGGTGGGCGAATCCAAGGCGAAGAAGTACCTGCTCCCCCTGAACCGATCCGGAGTCTGGGTGGCCGGGACCCCTGATGAGCCGCTTCCACACTTAATCGATATGCTAGTTGCACAGATCCAGAAGATGGAGGCATGAGACATGTGCGAGTCCAACGCGTACGTCGTCCGCGATGGCAAGGAAGAGCTTGTGATGGAATCGGTGGACGTACTGAGGCCAGAGGGCGACGAGGTCTACCTTGAGAGCATTTTCGGTGAACAAAAAAGACTGAAAGCACACATAAAAGAACTGAGGTTGGTCGATCACAGGATCATTCTTGAGAGCAGGTAAAGAGCTGACCTGCAGCACATAGTGGGGAAACGGCGGATCAATCCGTCAAACGGAGGGCTGCGGCCGGTCTGGCTGTGGCCTTCCTGCGCTGGAGACCAGCAGCGCCGGATGAAAAGGGAGGTACTAGTTTGAAGACCACACGAAAACTGATACTGACGGCTCTCTTCGTGGCGCTTGGGATCCTGTTGCCTATTTCGTTTCACATGGTTGGGCTGGGCAAGGTATTCTTGCCTATGCACATCCCCGTGATTCTCGGGGGTATGCTGGTGGGCCCGGAAGTGGGGCTTGCGGTCGGCGCGGTGACGCCCATGTTGTCAGCGCTGCTCACGGGTATGCCGCCGCTTATGCCGCCGGTAGCCCAGGGCATGGTGTTCGAACTCGCGATCTATGGGGGATTAGCAGGCCTTCTTTATTCGAGGTTCAGGTTGAACCCCTTCTTTGTTGTAACTATTGTGGCCCTGGCAGGCAGGCTTGCCTACGGCACAGTGGCTTACCTGGTGCTGCCCCTGTTTGGGATCAGCCGGGTGCCAATTCTGTATCCAATCACAGCGGGACTTGTGTCTGGGCTGCCTGGCGTGCTGCTGCAAGTGGTGCTCATACCCGGCCTGGTGTACCTTGTGGAGAAGTCACACGCTTTAAGATACGTAAGAGGAGAGAACGCAAGATGAGCGCGTGGACAATAGATGAAGTGGAACGCTTCCACGGCCACCTCGGTCCCTTCGTCGTACTCGGATACAGAATGGGACAAGCGGCCATAGACAGGCTGGGCGCTCCCCGGTATTTCGGGCCGCGCGTGCTCTCTAAAGCGGGCACCACACCGCCGGTATCTTGTTTGAACGACGGGATTCAGCTGGGCACCGGCTGCACTTTCGGCAAGGGGAACATCAAGGCCGTCGAGGACGGCGTTCCCGAGGCGGAGTTCTTCTGGCAGGATAGGCGAGTGCGGGTCCGGGTCAAGCCGGAGGCGAGAAAGCGCTTTCAGACGATGGTGCAGGAATTGGGAGAGAAAGAAGCGTCCCGCGCAGCGTGGGACGCACCGATTGAGGAAGTCCTGGAGTGGCTTGAGTGATGACAGCGCCCCGGGGAAGAATAACCCCGGGGTGATTCATTTGAAGGCACTGTTCATCGTAGTAAACAGCAGCGAGCGGCTTGACGAAGTGATCGAGGCGTTGCATGCATCAGGGGTCGCCGGGGTCACTGTGGTAGAGAGCGCAGGGGTAGGGCGGGGAGGGCATAGCGGCGCAGGGCCGGTGCTGGTGGGGCTTAGGCGGCTGATGCGAAGGAACAGGTCCCATAACACCACCCTTATCGCCCTGGCAGAGGACGGGGTCATACGGCGCGCCATGGCCGCTGTTGCGGAAGTGATGGAACACTTTGAAAGGCCCGGGACGGGCCTCCTGTTCAGTATTCCCGTGGATGAAGTGATAGGAGGGGCGTTCGGGGGTGAAGCCCGATGAACCTCGTACTGCTCGGTGCGATACTCTTTGCCGGGCTGGCGGGATCTGTGCTCCTGAGGAGGCTCGGGCTGCCCTCGGTCACGGGCTACCTGCTAGTAGGACTTTTGGCAGGCCCGTCGTGGCTCGGAGTGCTATCCGAGGAGACGCTGGTGCTGCTCCGGCCGCTTACCATGTTTGCGCTGGGATTTGTCGCGTTTTCTGTCGGAAGCGAATTTGAGGTGGTGCTGCTCAGGAAGAATACGAGGGTCCTCGCGCTCGCCCTGTTTCAGGGGCTGGTGACCGCGACCGCAGTGGTGGCCGGTCTTTCGCTGGCTGGCATCGTGCTGCCTGTTGCCCTCATCCTGGGCGCCCTAGCCATCGCGGCGTCCCCCGCCACCATATTCGCTATCGCCAAGGAGTACCATGCGCATGGACCATTTACTGACAAGCTGCTGGTGCTGGTGGGCATCGGTGATGTGATAGCCATATTGTTCTTCGGTTTTATCCTCTCCCTATCGAGGTCCCTGTTTCGGGGTACCGTAGCGGGGCTTTCCATTTTCATTCCTCCCCTTGTCGAAGTGTTTTGGTCCATTGCCCTTGGCGCATTCGTCGGGACTGCGCTTGTGCTCCTGACTTCTGACATGAGGGACAGGGGGGAACTGATCACGGCGAACCTTGCGTCCATTTCGCTCACGGTTGGACTCTCTCTGGCGCTCGACTTGTCTCCGCTTCTATCCGCAATGGCCCTGGGGATGGTGATGTCCAACTGGCCTGGAGCCAGGAAGCGGGTCCCCCGCGACATGGAAGAGATGGCCCAGGCGCTCCTGGTCGCCTTTTTTGTGGTGGCAGGCGCAGAACTTGACGTGCGTATACTACCGCGGGTGGGGCTGGCAGGCTTTGTTTACATCCTGTCCAGGGCGCTGGGTAAGGTCACCGGCGCGTACCTGGGCGGCAGACTCCTTCAACTGCCTGCATCGGTAAGCCAGAACATGGGGCTCGGGCTGTTCCCGCAGGCCGGCGTGGGCGTTGGGCTCGCGCTCACGGTACAGCAGAAGTTTCCCGAGGTAGGAGCCGTCATTACCACGTTGCTTCTGGCCTCGGTGCTGTTCTACGAGTTTGTGGGGCCAGTTGCAGCCCGGGCGGCCGTTGAGCGCGCCGGTGAGACTCACCCACTTCCCGAACCGCAGCGCTCCTGAACCCTCCATTTGGTTGTCTGCCAGTATCCAAAAGTGTTGCTCGCACAAAGGAAAAACGTGCTCGGACCCAGAATATACAAAGATGGATAGTGGTTTTGGCTTTGTGCCGTACCTCGCGGAACCGTCATGGACCATGCTGGATGAGGCAACAAGAAACCAAAGGAGGTAGCCGACGATGACAAGTACCCGCCAAATCATTGAACTTACAGAGAAATATGGTGCGCGCAACTACAATCCCCTGCCGATTGTGATCTCCAAGGCAGAGGGGGTTTGGGTAGAGGATCCCGAAGGCCGGAGATACATGGACATGCTCAGCGCATACTCCGCACTGAACCAGGGGCACAGGCACCCCCGGATCATCTCCGCTCTCAAGGAGCAGGCAGACAGGGTTACCGTGACATCGCGGGCGTTCCACAATGACAAACTCGGCCTGTTTTATGCCAAAGTGGCGGAGGTGACCGGTAAGGAGAAAGTGCTCCCGATGAACACCGGCGCCGAGGCGGTGGAGACGGCGATAAAGGCTGTCAGGCGCTGGGCCTACAGGACGAAGAAAGTGCCCGAGGACAGAGCGGAAATCATCGCTTGCGAGGGTAATTTCCACGGCCGCACGGTGACCATCGTCTCCTTCTCGTCTGAAGAAGCCTACAGAAGAGGATATGGACCGTTCACCCCGGGATTCCGCGTTGTACCCTACGGCGACATAGAGGCCTTAAGAGGGGCCATTAACGAGAACACTGCGGCGTTCCTGGTAGAGCCCATCCAAGGCGAAGCTGGCATCAGGATACCGCCCGAGGGCTACCTGCGGGAGGCATACGAGCTGTGCAAGCAGAACAACGTACTGTTTGTCGCGGACGAGATACAGACCGGGTTTGGACGCACCGGCAAGATGTTCGCCTGCGACTGGGAAGGCGTCAAACCCGACGTCTATGTGATGGGTAAAGCGCTCGGCGGAGGGGTGTATCCTGTATCGGCAGTCGCCGCCGACGACGATATTCTCGGCGTATTTGAACCCGGTTCCCACGGCTCTACCTTCGGCGGCAACCCGCTGGCTGCAGCGGTGGGCGTCGCGGCGATCGAGGTGATCATTGAGGAAAACCTGGTGGAGAGATCCCTCAAGATGGGCCAGCTGTTTAAAGAGAGGCTGTTGGCCATCCAGAATCCGCATATCAGGGAGATACGTGGCAGGGGCCTGCTCCTCGGAGTGGAGCTGGATACGGATGCGCGCCCGTACTGCGAAAGACTTATGGAGGCGGGAGTGCTCGCCAAGGAGACGCACTACAACATCATCCGGTTTGCTCCGCCTCTTATCATCTCCGAAGAGGAAATGGACTGGGCAACGGAGAGAATAGCCCGGGTGCTTAGGGCATAATCAGTCACGCGGGGGCGCTGTATGGAGACCGGCGCCCCATTTTCGTCTTCAGCGAAAGAGTGCTCTCGGAAACACGCAGAAACTCCCTGGGAAGACGTGGGAATAGAGCCGAAGTAAGTGATTGAGGAGAGCAGGAGCCTTGACGGCTCGAGGACGGCATGCATCCGTTTGGGGAAATCGAGAAAAACCTGAGATGCGTCTTCCGAAAGCTCAAACTACCGGCGGTTAGGACTTTCTGAGAGGACACCGAAAGAAAGATGGGGGAGGATGAAAAGGTGAAACACTACGCGCTCGATATAACGTGGATAGGAAATAGGAACTTCCATGCCACAGTTGACGATGGACCGCCCACACTGGTGGGTAAGGACAAGCCGCTGCCCACTCACCTGCTGCTTGAGGCGCTGGCTGCCTGCGGCGCCATCACGCTGCTTGACATATTGGACAAGATGAAGTTCCTCGTGACACGGTTGAGGGTGGAGGTCAAGGCTACCCGGCCGGAGGAAGCGACCGCGCGGTTTCAGGAGATTCATCTTGAGTACGTGCTGTCCGGCGGTCCGTTTGCGCCCGAGGCTTTGGAACGGGCGCTGCAGCTTGCGGACAAGTACTGCACCGTCAGGCATTCGCTGCATCCTGACATACGGGTGATATCATCTTATAGGATCGAAGGCTAAACTGCTCGGCGACGAGGCGTTCGTCTGCTGCAGTCTGTTCTCGGTGCAGCTGGGTACGTGCAGCAGGCCTCCCGTACCGGTGTTGGCTATAGAAACGGTGGGGCACTGGAGTCTCGTTTGCGATGCAAGTCCAACAAATGTGCTTTCAAATGCCAAAGAGCAGGATGAACACGAATCCGCGAGTGAAGAATGTGAAATGCAGAACATACGTTATTCTTTGACTCATTATTATAACAATGTTATAATCATCATAATGATAAGTACGCTAAAGACGTAAAATCAGATAAAGCGGGGAAAAGCTCTTGGGGGTAAAACGGAGGAAATACCACTGTAATAGGGACGCGAATCAGGAAGGCCGGAATAGATATCCGGCTTTTTCCATTGATAGGATACAGAAATTTCACAAAAAGGTTGATACCAGATGCCAATGAACTATACGGCAGCACTCCGTCTCGCCAGAGCCAGAATGAAGGCACTTGATCCAGCTGAAAGCGCCAGGCTGGCTGGTGCAAGGTATGACGGGCATCGGCTACACCTCACGTACATCGGCCGGGAATTCTCGGTGGACGCTCAAGAAGGCCTGGTATTTCTAGGCGGGGATAGGTACGAAAACCCCGTTGATGAGATCCTTATCCTCCATTATCTGCTCGGTGCCAGCGGCCTGCCTGTCAGGGGAGAATACCTGTCATTTCGCCGGCTCCCTGGAGGCGAGATCTATACCGGGCCGTTCATTGCGCGTACCGTCCAGCCGATGGTGCGGTGTTTCCGCGCGCGTCCCGAGGTGTTGGTCAGGGCGGCACTTGCCCTGGGAGGAAGAAAGGAGGAGATAGGACATTGCTCGGTGGCGCTTGACGCATTACCCAGGGTGCCACTCACTTTCGTGCTGTGGCAGGGCGACGACGAGGTGCCTGCCCAGGGTAACATCCTGTTTGACGCCACAGCGCCCACCTATCTTTGTACGGAGGACCTCGTAGTACTGGCAGCGCAGACGGTGTACACCCTGATGGCCCTCGCCCGTTCCGAGGGGTGAATCACCAGCATGTACGTTATATGGCAGGGCGGGGAGTAGGTTCTGTAAGAGGATTTGTGTAACAATTGTCGAAAGCATACACGGCCTGTTCTATGTATGTCAATGCCAGAGGACCTGGCTTTGTTGTATCATTTATTTATTGCAAAGGGGGTAAACCTAAGTGCCGAGATTCAGGAACGTCCGGCTCGGTGACTTGAAGAATCAAGCCACCAGCAGGCAGAAGATTACCGACCCCAAGCGCACGTCCGACGCGGCATGTCATGAGGTGCTGTGTATGGCGGAGGAGCAGGGCGCGATCACCGCATTCCAACGGTACGTCGCGCAGCAGCCCCAGTGCGGCTTCGGGCTGACAGGTATCTGCTGCAGGAACTGCATCCAGGGTCCGTGCCGCATCAGTTCAAAGAGCGAGGCGAACCAGAAGGGTATCTGCGGCGCCTCGGACTACACCATCGTCGCACGTAATTACGCGAGGCTGGTGGCAGGAGGCGCAGCGTGCCATTCCCAGCACGGGCACCACGTCGCCAAGACAGTGCTTAAGATGGCGGAAGGCAAGGCGCCGGATTACAAGGTATCAGACCCGAATAAGCTGTCTGCTGTGGCCCGGCAGATGGGCATAGAGACAGAAGGCAAGTCTGACCGGGAACTGGTGCGCGAGGTGGCGCTGGCCGCTCTTGATGACTACCACAGCTTTACTGACGACCCGCCCAAATGGCTCTGGAACAACATCACAGAGGGCAGAAGGAAGAAGTTCAAACACTGTGACATCCTGCCCACCGCGGTCGACAGGGCCGTCGTGGAGATCATGGACCAGACCACTATGGGCATGGACTCCGATCCCGTGAACATCATTTTCGGAGCTCTTAAGACCTCTCTCGTGGACTTTACCGGAATGCACATCACAACAGACCTATCCGATATCCTTTTTGGCACCCCACGACCCATAAAGACTGAGGCGAACCTCGGCGTCCTAGACAAGGAATATGTGAACATCGCAGTACACGGGCATAACCCCACGCTGTCTGAGATGATCGTTGAGGCCGCAGAACAGCTCCAGGCTGAAGCCAGGAGCGTAGGGGCCAAAGGAATCAAGGTGTGCGGCATCTGCTGCACTGGAAACGAGCTGCTCATGCGCCAGGGCGTGGCGCTCGCCGGCAACCAGGCCTCCCAGGAACTGGCGGTCTTGACCGGCGTGCTCGACGCCATGGTAGTGGACGTCCAGTGTATCATGCCCGCTCTCAAGCCACTTTCTGAGTGCTTCCACACCAGGTTCATCACTACTTCTGAGACGGCGAAGATCCCATCCTCCTACCACTTCGACTTCCAGGAGGAACGCGCGCTTGAGACTGCCAAAGAGATGGTGAGGTTGGCCATCTCGGCGTTCCGCGAGAGAGATGAAAAGCGCGTGAGGATACCTTCGGTGAAGAACGAAGCCATCGCGGGCTTCAGCAGGGAAGCGATCTATGAGATCCTCTCTGCGACTAACCGCGAAAACCCAGTGAGGGTGATTAACGACGCCATACTCTCCGGCGAGCTCCTTGGCGTCTGCCTATTCGCAGGGTGCAACAACCTGCGGATCATGCAGGATGAATCCCATGTCTACATCGCAACGGAACTGGCAAAGAACAACGTGCTGCTCCTTGCAACCGGTTGCGCCGCAGGCGCATTCGCCAAGTCGGGCCTTTTGACACCCGCAGCAGTGGACGCGTACGCCGGCGAAGGGCTTAAGTCGTTCTTGAAGCGCGTGGGCGGGGCTGCTGGAGTCGAGCTGCCTTTAGTGCTGCATATGGGCTCCTGCGTGGACAACACGAGGGCGATGGACCTGTGCACCGATATGGCGAACGACCTGGGAGTGGACGTCCCCAAGGTACCGTTCGCAGCGAGCGCGCCGGAGGCTATGCATGAAAAGGCCGTGTCCATCGGGTCCTGGTGCGTCGCCATGGGACTGCCCGTACACGTCGGCGTGATGCCACCCCTCGAAGGCAGCCAGCTGGTATACGGCATCGCCACCCAGATCGCCCACGATGTTTACGGCGGGCACTTCATCCTCGAGCAAGACCCGGCAGAGGGTGCCCGGAAGATCATCGACGCCCTCGAGTACAGGGTGTGGAAGCTGAAAATCCACAGGGCCGCGGCGGAGAAGTATGAGACGCCGGTCGCGGTCCACTGGTAAGCCACGGGAGAAGGGAGGAGAAAACGAGGATGCTTAACACATGGGAACCCCGTATAACGGAGTTTGACAAAATCTATGAAGGGGCGATCAAGGACCCGGACAAGGCGCCAAAGAAGCTGTTCAAGCGGTGCTACGACGGTGCCATCATCGCCACTAGCTACGCCGAGATCCTCCTGAGCCAGGCCCTCAGGGAGCACGGCCCCGACAAGGAAGTGGCTTACCCAGACACCGCGTACAACCTGCCGGTGATCACCGCCTTGAGCGGAGAGAGGGTCACACGGCTCGGGGAACTGGTCCCCATATTAAACCGCATTCGGTCTCAGATTAAGGAGGAGCTGACGTTCGAAAACGCCCGGCTCGCTGGTGAAGCCACGCTCTATGCGGCAGAGATAATTGAGGCGCTGCATTACGTCAACAACGACGAGCCCAAGCACGAGCCCTGGACGGGCTTTCTGCCTGATCCTGCCGTGCGGCGTTACGGCATCAAGCTGGTGGACTGGACCATACCTGGTCAGGCCGTCATCCTTGGACGCGCGAAAGATTCAAAAGCTGCAAAGAAGCTGGTCGAGGAGCTCATGGGCAAGGGCATGATGATCTTCCTCTCTGACGAGATCATCGAACAGCTTCTCGAAGAAGATATGAAGATGGGCGTGGACTACATCTGCTTCCCGGTGGGTAACTTCACGCAGGTGGTTCATGCTGTAAACTACGCGCTTCGCGCGGGACTTGCGTTCGGCGGCATACAGCCAGGCAAGCGCGCGGAGCAGAGGGATTACCAAAGGCGCCGGGTGCGCGCATTCGTGCTGCAGCTCGGCGAGATCGACGAAGTCAAGGTGGCGGCCCATTTCGGCGCCATATTCCTGGGCTTTCCCGTCATCACCGACCAGGAGCTGGATGAGGAAGTGCCCGACTGGTACGTGTCACACCCCGATTACAGCGACCTGGTGAAGTTTGCCATGGAGCTCAGGGGTATCAAGCTGACTTCCGTAGAGATACCCATACCGCTCAACTTCGGCCCCGCGTTCGAGGGCGAGACCATCCGCAAGGCTGACGTGCACGCGGAATTCGGTGGAGGCAAGACACCCGCGTTCGAACTCTTGCGCATGGTAAACCTGGATGAGATTGAAGACGAAAAAGTGGAGCTCATAGGCCCGGACGTGGATTCTATACCCGAAGGCAGCGCGCTGCCGCTTGGGCTCATGGTGGATATCTACGGCAGGAAGATGCAGGAGGACTTCGAACCTGTCCTCGAGCGGCGCATCCACTACTTTGTGAACTACGCCGAGGGGCTCTGGCACGTAGCGCAAAGAGATCTGGCCTGGGTGCGCGTATCGAAGGAGGCATTCGCAAAGGGCTTCCGGATGAGACACATCGGGGACATCCTGGTCGCCAAGTTCAAGTCGGAGTTTCCTTCCATCGTAGACCGGGTGCAGGTGACCATCATCACCGACGAAGCGCTGGTCAGGGAGAAACTGAAAGTGGCGAAAGAACGCTACGCCACCAGAGACGCGCGCATGCGCGGGCTCACTGACGATGCAGTGCAGGAGTTTTACAGCTGCTCGCTGTGCCAGTCATTCGCGCCCAACCACGTATGCGTGGTGACGCCCGAGCGGGTGGGACTCTGCGGCGCGGTGACCTGGCTTGACGGCAAGGCGTCTTACCAGATCAACCCGACAGGCCCCAACCAGCCCATTCCCAAGGGATACTGCGAGGACGAGGTCAAGGGCGTGTGGAAGTCCGTGGACGAGTTCGTCTACAAGAACTCCAACAGGAGTGTGGAGGGCGTGTGTATCTACACCCTCATGGAGAAGCCTATGACATCCTGCGGCTGCTTCGAGGCGATCATGGCGATTGTGCCGGAGGCCAACGGCATCATGATCACCACCCGCGAGTCCTCAAAGCTGATGACACCGGTTGGGATGACCTTCTCCACGCTCGCTGGCATGGTAGGCGGCGGGGCGCAGACACCTGGTTTTATGGGTATCGGGCGCAGCTACATCAACTCAAGGAAGTTTATCGCCGCGGACGGGGGCATCAGACGGATCGTGTGGATGCCCAAAGAGCTGAAAGAATTCTTGCGCGATGAATTCGTGAAGAGGTCTGAAGAGGAAGGACTCGGAGCGGACTTCATCGATAAGATCGCTGACGAGGACGTAGGCTGCACAGCCGAGGAGATCCTTCCGTTCCTTGAGGAGAAGGGTCATCCGGCTCTCACCATGCCTCCGCTTATGTAACTTCAAGGTAAAGGGGGATGAGCCTTATGGCACTTACCGGTCTTGACATTTACAAACAGCTGCCAAAGAAGAACTGTGGGGAGTGCGGACCGCCCACCTGCCTTGCCTTTGCCATGGCGCTGGCCGCGGGCAAGGCATCGCTGGAGTCGTGCCCGTATGTCACGGACCAGGCCAGGGAGAACCTGGCCTCTGCCTCTGCTCCGCCCATCAAGCTGGTGCGTGTGGGCGATGTAGAACTTGGAGACGAGACCGTCATATTCAGGCACGATAAAACGTTCCTGCACCCCACGGGCATCTTCATTGAGGTCTCGGACGACGAGGCGCTTGACGAGAAAATTCCCCTGGTTAACGATCTGGTGTTCGAGCGGGTGGGGCAGCAGTACAAGGTGGACGGTGTGGCTCTGCGCTGCAGGTCGGGCGACGCCAGCCGCTATCAGGCCGCGCTCGAGAAGGTAGCTGCAGGTTATGCCGGCGCACTGATCCTCGACGTGAAGGGGTTTGACGGCGCGACAGCCGACAACGTGGTAAAAACGGTAGCTGCGAGAAAGCCGCTGCTTTTTGCCGCTACGCCAGAGAATTACGAGCTTCTGGTGGAACTGGCAAAGAAGCATGCATGCCCGCTGGCGGTGAGCGCATCAGGGCTTGACGGGCTGGCAGACCTGGCCCAGAAGTGTGCGGGCGCTGGGTGGAAAGAACTGGTACTTGCGCCGTCCGTAACAGGGCTATCCGCGGCGTTGGCCGATTTCACACAAATGAGAAGACTTTCTATAAAGAAGAAGTTCCGCCCGCTGGGCTATCCCACTCTCGCGTTCACGAGCGCGACGGACCCGCTTGAGGAGATCATGGAGGCCCAGATGTACGTGGCAAAGTACGCCAGCGCCGTCGTGGTGAAGGCGTGCCGGAAGGAAGAACTCCTGCCGCTTCTTTCCTGGAGAGCCAACATCTACACAGACCCGCAAAAGCCCATCCAGGTGGAAGCCAAGGTACATGAAGTGGGAGCGGTTAGCGAGAATTCGCCGGTGTATGTCACCACCAACTTCTCGCTCACCTACTACAGCGTGGAAGGCGAGGTCGAAGGCTCCAAGATCCCTGCGTACATCCTGCCCGTGGATACGGACGGCACATCAGTGCTCACAGCCTGGGCTGCGGGCAAGTTCGTTGCCGAGACCATCGCAGACTTTTTGAAGAAATCCGGAATTGAGGGAAAGGTCAGCCACCGCGAGCTGGTGCTCCCCGGACACGTGGCGGTGTTGAGCGGCAAGCTCGCCGAGCTCTCCGGCTGGAAAGTGGTGGTAGGCCCGCGCGAGGCGTCGGGCATCCCGGCGTTTGCGAGACAGAGGTACGCGGGCTAAAGCGAGGAGGATCCAGATGGCTTACAGAGTGAGGTTCGTTCCGGATAACGCGGAAGTGCTCGTTCCGGAAGGCACAGACCTGCTGAGAGCGGCCACTCTCGCGGGTCTTCAGATCAAGTCTTCCTGCGGTGGCGACGGCGTGTGTGGAAGGTGCGCTGTCTCCATCAGGGAGGGCCGGGTGGACGAAGGCAACGCCAGCATCCCGGAAAAACTCCGAAAGCGCGGTCTTGTGCTTGCGTGCAGGGCTCGCGTCATGGGCGACACAGTGGTGTTTGTGCCGGAGGAATCAAAGGTGGCCACGCACCACGTACTCACCGGGGACGCGGAGCACGCCCGGCTCCTCACGGAGAAGGAGACGGAGGGCGCGGGGCGCTATGCCTTCTCTCCGCTCGGAAAGAAGGTCAGCGTGAGCCTTGACGAACCCACTCTGACTGAGAATGCAGCTGATCTGGCTAGGCTTACGGCAAGGCTCAAGAAAGGCGGCCTGGACGAGGTGGAGACGCCTCTTTCCACTCTCAGGCGGCTTCCAAGAGTGCTCCGGGAGTGCTCGTTCCGGGCGGACGTATACGCCGCCCGCACCGGGCACGGCTATTCCATCGTGGACGTCCGACCGGGGCACAAGGAGACTTCCGCGCTCGGGCTGGCGGTGGATATCGGCACCACCACCTGTGTGGTGCACCTGGTGGACCTTTCCAGCGGCATTACGCTTGAGCGGCGCGGCAGCTACAACAGGCAGGCCCGGTACGGCGACGATGTGATCTCGAGGATCATCCACGCCTCCGAGGGCGGAGAAAAACTGGCAGAGCTGCAGCAGGCGGTCATCGGGACGATCAACGACCTAACAGCTGAGGCGCTGTCTGAGACCGGACGGAGCAAGGATGACGTGATAGCAGTCGTGATGGCGGGGAATACCACCATGTCGCATCTTGCGCTGGCGGTGCCGCCTGATTTCATCCGGCTTGAGCCATACATCCCGGCGGCGACCCATTTCGGGGTGGTGCGCGCCCGGGAGATCGGGCTCGTCGCGCACCCAGAAGCAGTGGTGCATACCGTACCTTCCGTAGCCAGTTACGTAGGTGGCGATATCGTTTCAGGAGTGCTCGCCTCGGACCTTGCCCACTCCGATGAGGTGGCGCTGTTCATAGACATCGGCACCAATGGTGAGATGGTGCTGGGCAACAGGGACTGGATGGTCGCGTGCGCGTGCTCGGCCGGCCCTTGCTTTGAGGGCGGCGGCATTTCCTGCGGTATGCGGGCCACTCCCGGCGCCATACAGCGCGTCCGTGTGGACGCGGACGGGGAGGTGTACGTGTCGACCGTGGGCGGCGAACGGCCGTCAGGGGTATGCGGTTCGGGGCTGGTCGACTGCCTTTCAAGCCTCCGCAGGGCAGGGGTTATCGATAGGTCTGGACAGTTTCAGACTGACGCAGGTTTTCCGCGCATGCGCCAAACCCCCGACGGCTGGGAGTATGTGCTGGTGTGGGGCAGGGATTCCCGCAATGGCGAGGATATCGCCATCACCGAAGACGACGTAAAGAATCTGCTGCGGGCAAAGGGCGCGGTGTACGCTGGCATACGAAGCCTCTTGCGCGCCGTGGACCTGCCGATGGAGGCGGTGGAGCGAATTTACATCGCGGGGGGCTTCGGGTCTTACCTGAACGTGCAGGACGCGGTGGCCATCGGCCTGATTCCCGACGTGTCGCCCGAGAAGTACGTGTTCCTGGGGAACAGCTCCATAAAAGGCGCCCGGATGTGCCTTCTGTCCGAGGAGGCGCTTGCAGAGGCGGATGAACTAGCCAGGAAGATCACGTACCTCGAGCTCAGTGTGGGGAATACCTTTATGGAAGAGTTTGTGAGCGCCATGTTCATACCACACACAGACCTTTCGCTCTTCCCGTCGGTCGAAGGCGCGAAGGAGGGAATCAGGTGAAGAAGCATATCGCTCTCGCGGGCAAAGGGGGCACGGGCAAAACGACGTTCGCCGCACTGACTGTAGGCTGGCTTGTGAAAAACGGGAAGAAGCCGGTCTTGGCAGTGGACGCCGATGCCAATGCCAACCTGAACGAGGCCCTGGGGCTTCCGGTTTCCCATACCATCTCAGAAATTATTTCGGAGACAAAGGAGAGTAAGGCGCTGCCCGCGGGCATGAGCAAAGACCAGTTCATAGAGTACAGGCTGAACGCGGCGCTGTCGGAAGGCAAGGACGTAGACCTTCTGGTTATGGGAGGGCCCGAGGGACCGGGCTGCTACTGTTTTCCTAATGATTTGCTTCGAAGGCACATGGAAATCCTGTCGCGGAACTACCCCTACCTCGTTATGGACAATGAGGCAGGGCTTGAGCACTTGTCACGTCGCGTGGCCAGGGATGTGGACGTGCTCTTTGTTACTTCGGACCCGACGGTGAGGGGCATTCGCTCCGCAGGCAGGGTGAGGGCGCTTGTCGGTGCGCTGCGACTTGATGTAAGAGAGATGTACCTGGTGGTCACGCGGGCGCGCGAGGGCGATCTCGTCGCGCTAATGCCTGAGATAGAGGCGCAGGGCCTTACGCTCGCCGGCACCGTGCCCTTTGATCCGCTGGTATCTGAATATGATTTGAAGGGCCGCGCCCTGCTCGAACTGCCGGATGACGCCCCGTCAGTAGTAGCGGTCGGCGCCATCCTCGAGGCGCGTGGCATTTGATCATAAGGCTTGTCTTAAAGAAAGGGGAGTAGCCATGGCTGTTGAAAAGCTCAAGGAACGGTACACGAGCAGGGTCGGTGAGGTCGTGCTCGGGGCTACCAAGGAGATGGGCGGGACCAGGTCTCACGTAATAAAGGTCGGCGGAGACAGCACACTACCTTTCCTCCATTTTGAGGGAGAGGTGGCAAACAGGCCGGTAGTCGCCATGGAGGTCCTGGACGTCCAGCCAGAAGGCTGGGCAGCGCACCTTACGGAGCCCTTCGCCGGCGTACTTGATGATCCCGCGGCCTGGGCCAAAAAGTGTGTTGAGGATTACGGGGCGGACCTCATCTGCCTCCGGCTCAACGGGGCGGACCCCGAAGGGGAGAACAGATCGCCCGAAGCATGCGCGAGCACAGTGAAGAGCGTGCTTTCCGCCGTATCAGTCCCGCTGATCGTTATCGGATGCGGTGACGACGAAAAGGACAACGAGGTGCTTCCAGTGGTGGCGGAGGCCGCTGCAGGCGAAAACCTGGTGCTCGGCACGGCTACCCAGGAGAACTACAAGACGCTTACCGCCGCCTGCATGGTGCACAAGCACACGATCATCGCCCAATCGCCGATCGACATCAATATATGCAAGCAGCTGAACATCCTGATCACCGAGATGAACCTGCCCTTTGAGCGCGTGCTCATCGACCCGACGGTGGCGGGGCTCGGCTACGGCATCGAGTACGTGTACTCCATCATGGAACGGATACGCCTGGGCGCGCTAGGTGGGGATAAGATGCTGTCCATGCCCGTTATATGCAATGTCGGTTATGAATCATGGAGGTCCAAAGAGGCCAACGCACCCGCATCAGAATTCCCCACGTGGGGCGAGGTGGATACCAGATCCGTGCTCTGGGAAGCGGTCACCGCGGGCGCGCTGCTCCAGGCCGGTGCTCACGTGCTGGTCTTAAGGCACCCAAAGGCTGTCCAGCTAGTTAAGAAGCATATCGACCAGATGATGGTTCCGAACCACTTTTAAGGAGGGAACACCATGATCCTGATCGGCGAACGCATCAACGGCATGTTTCGAGATGTAGGTCGGGCGATCAAGAATATGGATTCAAAGACCATACAGGAATGGGCGGTCAGGCAATCTGAATGCGGAGCTCACTACCTCGACGTGAACGTGGGCCCATCTGCGGCGGACCCGGTGGCTGCCATGCGCTGGCTCGTCGAGACCATACAGGAAGTCACTGATACACCGCTCTGCCTTGACAGCACCAACTACGATGCGATAGAGGCGGGCCTTGAGATCTGCAAGGCGCCCGCCATGATCAACTCGGTGCATGCGGACAGGCCCAAGATCGAGCGGGTGTTCCCCATGGCCAAGAAGTTCGGGGCTAAGCTGGTCGGCCTGACTATGGACAAAAAGGGCATACCCAAAGACGCTGATATGAGGACAGCGCTCGCCATGGAGCTGGTGGCCGCGGCGGACGAGTTCGAGTTCCCGCTCGAGGACCTGTTCATTGACGCGCTCATTCTCCCCGTCAACGTGGCACAGGATCACGCGCCCGAGGTGTTAAAGACCATCACGGCGGTGAAGACGCTGTCCAGCCCCCCGCCCAAGACGGTGCTCGGGCTGTCCAACGTATCGCAGAAGGCGCTCGATAGGCCTCTCATCGACAGGACCTACATGGTAATGGCCATGGCGGCTGGGCTTGACGCGGCCATCTGCAACGTGGAGGACGAGGCGCTCATGGACGCAATCGCTACGGCGCGCATTCTTCTGAACCAGGAAGTGTACGCCGATTCTTACCTCAAGGTCTTCAAGGCGAAAAGGTCCTAAAAAGCAAAAAAAGGGGGGCTTTGACCTTTGGCAAAACGTACTGTCATCATCATTGGTGGAGGTATAGCCGGGGTTTCCGCCGCCCTTTCCCTCGCGCGACGGGGAATCGACGTGCACATCGTCGACAGAGCCGACTACCTGGGCGGACGCGCGATCACCTACGGGTGTAAGGCGTCATCAAGCTGCACCATGTGCGGTGTCTGCCTGGTTAGCGATAAGATGGAGGAGCTCGGAGACCTGTCTGGAGTGGCGGTGCACACCAGGGCATCGGTAACCGCCCTCCGGGGCTTCCCCGGAGATTTCACCGTCGAGGTGACCCAGAGGGAAAGATGGGTGGACCCTGACAAATGTACGGCATGCGGCCAGTGCATGGACAGCTGCACCGCCGGCGCCATAAAGAGAGCGCCTGCGAGTGCATATCCGCAGGCCGTGGTGATGAACGAAGCAGAATGCCCCGCAGATTGCGCCGGAAAGTGCAGGACTGCATGTGCTTTCGGGGCGATACAGCTCCTGCCGGCCCGGACATTTACGCTGCGCGCGGACGGAGTGGTGGTGGCGACCGGGTTCTCCCCGTTCGATGCCGCGAACGCATGGGACCTGGGCTACGGCAGGATACCCGGCGTGATGACGGCCATGGAGGCGGAGGAAGCGCTGAGACAGCACGGGACGCTGCTCCTTCATGGCCAAGCGCCCCGGCGCATCGCGTTCGTGCAGTGCGTGGGTTCCCGTAACATCCCCCTCGGGAGAAACTACTGCTCCGAGGTGTGCTGCAAGTATGCGCTGAGGATGATCAACGCCCTAAGGAAAGAGCGGCCTGACACCGAGTTTACCCTGTTCTACATGGACATACAGTCGGCAGGTAAAGGCTTTTCCAAGGTATATGAAGAGTGCAAGGCACACGCCAGGTTCGTGTCGGGGATGCCGGTGGAGATCAAGAAGGGAAAGCAGGGCGTGTTGGTCAGATACGAGGACCAATCAAGCGCCCGGGTCGCGCATGCCGAGTTTGACCTGGTGGTGCTGTCCACAGGCATCTGGCCGCGCGAAGACGCGGCGCTGGTCGGCAGGCGACTTGGGCTGAACCTTGACGAGCACGGATTCTTTGACGAGACCGGCCATTTCGCCACGCGCAGGCCAGGCGTGGTGGTGGCAGGGGCGTGCGCCAAGCCCATGACCATCGCGGACGCCATCGCCCACGCGCAGGGCGCGGCAATGTCGCTCGTATCCCGGCTTGAGGCGGAGGTGTCGTCGTGATGGATGAATTCAAGCTGGTGCTGTGCGGCTGCAGGGGCGCCATCTCGGACCGCATCGACATTAACGCGCTTGCGTCTGAGTTCGGCGGCACGGCGGTGGAGTGCCTCTGCGGAGAGGATAAAGGCGTGTTGGACGGGGGCCCCGCGGTGATCGGCGCGTGCCCGCCGTTTCTCGCAAGAAGGCTTCTAGCAGGCAGCGCAGGGACTGACAGCGTGTTCTTGGACCTCCGGGAAGGCTGCGCGTTCATGTACCGGGAACCCGGCGACAAGGCCAGAGAGTTACTCGCCCGCGCTGTGGCCCGGGCTCGCGCAAAGGCTGCCAGGAAGCCGGCATCTTCATGTGTGACCTCGGATGAAGTGGTCGTGGTGGGTGATAACCCTGCGGGGCTTCATGTCGCCGGGCTGCTGGCCGGACGGGGCAAGAAGGTGACTCTGATCACCGAGGCGGAAGGCGGCATGCCCCCGGAGAAAGCTGCGCTGCTTGATACAGCGGGCGTATCGGTGCTCGCTGGCGCGAGTCTCATCAGGCTCGAGGGCGGCCCTGGGCGCTTTTCGCTCACGGTGGAGAAGGCCGGCGAAAAGTTGGACCTGCCCGCCGGAGCTTTGGTGCTGGCCGAGTCCCAAAACTCGGAGTACCGTCAGGCGGATCACGGCTTTGAACTGGGCATGGGCATATACTCCATGACAGGGTTTTCGTGTCTTTTAAACAGCGAGAGTACAGTATGCGTACCGAGGCTCAGGGGACGCCGTGTCGGCTTCATGGTGGACGTTTCCACCGAGCACTCCAAGCGATATGTAACTCAGGCGCTTGACCTAGCCAAAGACGTTGTCACGCGCTTTGGCGGCGAAGCGTACGTGTTCTGCCGGGATGTAAAGGTTGCGGGCAAAGGACTTGAAGCCAAGTACAGGCAGGCGCGGGAAGCGGGAGTGCTGGTGATCAAGAAAGAAGGGCGAGCGTTTTCGGTGTCAACAGAGGAAGACGCTCTCGTCGTCAGCTGCCATTTGCCGTCTCTTGGCGGGCAGTGGATGGAACAACCGCTCCATTTGCCCCTTGACATCCTGGTCGTTGACGAGACGCTGGTACCCTCGAAGGCACTGGCTGGCGCTGCCAGGGTGCTCGGGCTTTCGCCTGTGCAGCCCGGCAACGTGAGGTTTTCCGGGGTGAACAGCGCGCGCGTGGGTATCTTTGTGGTGGGCGAGGCAAGGGCGGATCTTGACGACTACGAACAGGCGCTTGATGCGTACCAGGCTGCGGATGAGATAGAACGCTTCCTTTCGTGCGTGGACACGAGCGACAAGGTGGCGGTGGACGCGGCGCTGTGTGCCAGGTGCCTCACCTGCGTGAGGCTCTGCCCGTTCGGAGCCATCGCTATCGACAGCTACAGCATGTCGGACAAATCCGCTGCCAGGGTTGACGGCTCAAAATGCAAAGGTTGCGGCGTGTGCGCCTCGGCCTGCCCCGCCCGGGCCATAAGTGTCATCGCATATACCGACGAGGAATTCCTGGCAGAACTCGCATCGAGTGGGGAGGGAGCGCTGTGAGCGACAGGTCGCCCCGGATAGTGGCTTTTTGTTGCGAACATTCGGCGAGCAAGTGCTTATTTGAGGCTGTGAGCAAGGGCGCAAGGCTTGACGGTGGCGTAATGTTTTATCCTGTGGAGTGTTCAGGAAGGGTGGACGCGATCCACATTCTCAAGGCATTCGAGCAGGGCGCCGACGGAGTCTTGGTGTTCGGTTGTTTCGAGGACGCCTGCAACTTTGTCTCAGGCAACGTGCGTGCGAGCAAGAGAGTGGAATATCTGAAGGCGCAGCTTCAGGACGCAGGGCTTGACCCGGATAGGCTTTCCATGGTGAATGTTTCCCCTGCGACGCCCGCACGCTTCGTCCGCGCCATAGACGAAATGGCAGTCAAGTTGAACGGAATATCCTCCCGCGCAGGTTTTGACGCGGTATAGCCGAGGAGGGAGAATTGTATGGCCTTGTGTGAGACAAAAGTGGATCCCAGGTTCAAGTATGAGGTGGCAAGCCGGCCCGGCGGAGACAGGATCAAGACATGTTTTGCTTGCGGCGTGTGCACCGCCGGCTGCCCGGTGGCGGAAGTGGACGAAGAATACAACCCGAGGCGGATTATAAGAAAGGTACTCCTTGGCCTCCGCGAGGAAGTGCTCTCGTCGGATCTCATATGGCTCTGCACCACGTGCCACACCTGCCACGCGCACTGCCCGCAAGACGTCCGGTTCACGGACATCATGGGAGTACTTCGTGAGATGGCCGTGGAGCACGGCTTCGTGCACCCATCCTTCCTCGAAAGGATGGAGCAGGCCGACGAGTTCTCGCAGAAGGTGAGGCGCGCGCTGGTGCTGTCCATGCTTCCCGGCAAGGCAAAGTCAGAGAGCGTCGACTTTCGCGCGCTGCTTGCGGGAGTGGTAAACTCTTTAGGTTCGGGGGAGGAGTAGACGGTGGCCGCTGACAGAAAGAACAAAGTGGGAGCGGCGTTGGTGGTCGGCGGGGGCATAGCGGGCATGCAGGCCTCACTGGACCTGGCCGAATCCGGGTTTTACGTCTACCTGGTGGAGAAGTCCCCATCCATCGGCGGTACCATGGCGCGCCTTGATAAGACCTTTCCCACCAACGACTGCGCCATGTGCATCCTTTCTCCAAAGCTTGTGGAATGCGGCAGGCACCTCAACATAGAGAGCCTGACGAACGCCGAAGTCCTGGATATCGAAGGGACCGAAGGCCAGTTCAAGGTGAAGATCAGGCAGAATCCCCGGTATATCGACCTGTCTAAATGTACGGGCTGCGGGGACTGCGAAAAGGCCTGTCCGGTCAGGGTGAAAAACCAGTACGAGTACGGGCTGGGCGAGAGGAAGGCCGTGTTCCGGCCATTCCCCCAGGCGTACCCCAACGCGTTCAGCATAGAGAAGAAGGACAGGGCGTTATGCACTGTGAGTTGCCCTGCGGGAGTGCACGCCCAGGGTTACGTGGCACTCATCCGGGATGGCAAGTTCAAAGAGGCGGTACGGCTGGTGAAGCGAAACAACCCCCTGCCCGCCATATGCGGGAGGGTGTGTCACCACCCGTGCGAGGCCAGCTGCAAGCGCGGCCTCATAGACGACCCAATCGCCATATGTCATTTGAAGAGGTTTATCGCTGACTATGAATATGAAAGGGGCGTGTGTGTCGATCCCGAGCCCAAGCCCTCCCGCGGCGTCAAGGTGGCCGTGGTGGGTTCAGGTCCCGCTGGCTTGACATGCGCCTACGACCTGGCGCTCGAGGGATTTGACGTCACGGTGTTTGAGGCGCTGCCTGTGGCAGGCGGCATGCTCACCGTGGGCATCCCGCCCTACAGGCTGCCGAAGGACGTGATCCGAGCGGAGATCGGCGCCATCGAAAGGCTGGGCGTGGAGATCAGGTGCAACACCGCGCTGGGCCGCGACGTGAGCCTTTCCGACCTGAAGGCCCAGGGCTACAGGGCCGTGTTCATCGCGGTGGGCGCTCACCGCGAGCAAAGGCTGGGCATTGAGGGAGAGGACGCCGCCGGCGTGCTATCGGGCGTGGATTTCCTGCGAGAGATGAACCTCCAAAAGCCCGTGAAGGTCGGAGAGTCCGTGCTGGTCATCGGCGGCGGCAACGTGGCCATCGACGCGGCGCGGTCCGCGCTCAGGCTGGGCGCGAAGAAAGTGACCATCCTTTACAGGCGCTCCAGGGCCGAAATGCCCGCAAACGAGCACGAGGTCGAAGAAGCGCAGCGTGAGGGAATAGAGATACAGTTCCTCACGGCGCCGCACCGAGTCATTGCGGAAAACGGGGTCGCACGCGGACTTGAGTGTGTGCGCATGCGGCTTGGCAAGCCCGACGCCTCCGGCAGGAGAAGGCCCGAGCCCATCCCGGGTTCTCTGTTCACCGTCGCGGGCGACACCATCATATCAGCCATCGGCCAGGTGCCGGACCTCAGCTTCGCAGATGAAGCGCCAGAGATCACCGACAGGGGAAGATGGCTGAAGGCGGACCCGGATACACTCGAAACCTCTGTCCCCGGTGTGTTCGCCGGCGGCGACGCGGTGACGGGGCCTGCTACCGTGGTGGAAGCCGTGGCGGCGGGCAAGAGGGCCGCGGAGAGCATCCTGCGGTACCTCGAAGGGAGAGACCTGCGTGAGGACCGGGTGTTTGATAAGCCCCATATGGTAGTGGGTGATGTCCCCAAGGAACGCGCGAGGGAAGCGAGAAAGAAATGGCCCACGCTCCCGCTCTCAGAGAGGCTTTCAGGCTTTGCGGAAGTAGAGCTGCCATATACTGCCGAGCAGGCCGTGGCGGAGGCCTCAAGGTGCCTCGACTGCGGCGTGTGCTCGGAGTGCCTCGAGTGCGAGGCGGCCTGCCGCGCAAACGCGGTAATGCATGACGATGAGCCCGTGATCAGGGAGATAGAAGTGGGCGCGGTGGTGCTGTGCCCGGGCTTTGAGGCGTTTGACCCGTCCCCTCTCACCCAGTACGGTTACGGCAAATACAAGAACGTGGTGACATCGCTTGAGTTCGAGCGGATCCTGTCTGCATCCGGCCCGTACGAAGGCCACGTGGTGAGACCATCTGACCACAGAACGCCGAAGCGGATCGCCTTCGTGCAGTGCATCGGCTCAAGGGACGTGAAAGAGGCCGAATCATACTGCTCCTCTGTGTGCTGCATGTACGCAATAAAGGAGGCGGTCATCGCCAAGGAACACGTGTCCGGCGACCTTGACATCACCATTTTCTTCATGGACATGAGGGCCTATGGCAAGGACTTCGAAAAATACTACAACAGGGCCCGGGAAGAGCACGGCGTGCGGTTCGTCCGCGCCAAGGTCTACGGAGTAGAGGAGGACCGGTCCAACCAAAACCTGCGCGTCCGGTTCACGCACGAAGACGGGCACATGGACACAGAAGAGTTCGACATGGTGGTGCTGTCCGTCGGCATGCGGCCGAAGGCAGACACAGTGGAGCTGGCAAAGCGCGTAGGCCTACACCTTGACGAGCATAACTATGTGTTGTCCTCAGGAGTCGCGGCGGTAGCTACCTCCACTCCGGGAATCTTCGTCTCTGGCGCTTTTGCAGGCCCGAAGGACATACCGGAAACAGTGATGGAGGCTTCGGCGGCCGCAGCGGCGGTCGGCTCGGTGCTGGCGCCCGAGAGGTTCACGCGAGTCTCCGCCAAGCAGTACCCGAAGGAACGCGACGTAAGGAACAAGAGGCCGCGGATCGGCGTGTTCGTGTGCCACTGCGGCATCAACATAGGCGGTGTGGTGCGCGTGCCCGAAATAGTGGAGTATGCACGCACGCTGCCGTACGTGGTGTACGCGGAGGAGAACCTGTACACCTGCTCCCAGGATACACAGGACAAGATCAAGGCGCTCATCGAGGAGCACGACCTGAACCGAATCGTGGTCGCCAGCTGCTCACCGCGCACTCACGAACCGCTGTTCCAGCAGACCATCAGGGAAGCGGGGCTGAACCCGTACCTGTTTGAAATGGCCAACATCCGTGACCAGTGCTCATGGGTGCACATGCACGAGCCCGCGGCCGCCACGCGGAAGGCGAAAGACCTGGTAGCCATGGCGGTGGCCAAGGCCGCGCGGCTTGAGCCCTTAAAGCGGCATAAGGTACCGGTGATCCAGAAGGCGATGGTCATTGGGGGCGGACCTGCGGGCATGACCGCGGCGCTCGGCTTCGCTGACCAGGGATACCCGGTATACCTGGTGGAGCGCGAGGACTCGCTGGGCGGCAACCTGAAAAAGCTGGCAAAGTCGCTCGAGGGCACAGATTACAAAAAACTCCTTTCCGAGCTCGTGGACAGGGTGAGCAACAACGAGCTGGTAACCGTATACACGGGCGCGGAGATAGAGGCGATCGACGGGTTCGTGGGCAACTTCAAGACAACGCTGTCGGTGCGCGGCGAGAAGGTCAGCTTCGAGCACGGCGCGGTAGTGGTAGCGACAGGCGGCAAGGAATACGAGCCCACGGAGTACCTGTACGGGACCGACGACCGGGTGATGACGCAGACCCAACTGGAACAGCGGCTCGCAAAAGGCGCGCTGCCGGGCAGGCGGGTGGTGATGATCCAGTGCGTGGGCTCAAGAGAACCGGAACGGCCGTACTGCTCGAGGGTATGCTGCGGGCAGGCGGTGAAGAACGCGCTGGACATCCTGGCGGCTGACCCGAGCGCTGAGGTGACGGTGCTGTACCGGGATATGCGGACCTACGGCCTGAAAGAGGACTACTACAGGGCGGCGAGGGAGGCTGGCGTGACGTTCATCCGCTATGACGATCAGGCAAAACCTGTGGTACAGGCTTTGGACGGCCGTCTCACCGTGCGCGTGCACGACGCCGTATCAGGCTGCGACGCGGAGATGGACGCCGACTGCGTGGTGCTTGGAGCGGCCATCGTGCCTCACGACGACTCCAAGGCCGTGGCCCAACTCCTGAAGGTGCCCGTGAACGATGACAGGTTCTTCCTGGAGGCGCACGTCAAGCTTCGCCCCGTGGATTTCGCCACCGACGGTGTGTTCGTGGCGGGCCTTGCGCACGCGCCCAAGACAGTATCAGAGAGTATTTCCCAGGCGATGGCCGCTGTAGGCCGTGCCGTGACAGTCATATCGAAGGAGTCGATTGAAGCCGGAGGCATCGTGGCGTCGGTCATTGAAAACCGCTGCACAGGCTGCGGCGCATGTGAGCAGCTGTGCGTGTTCTCCGCCATCCGGGTGAACCCGGACAAGAAAGTGGCGGAAGTAGAGAGCGCGGTGTGCAAGGGCTGCGGTAGCTGCGCGGCCAACTGCAGGTGCGGCGCGATAGTGCTCCGCGGCTTCACCGAGGAACAGATTCTGGCGGAGGTGGCAGCGCTGCCATGGTAAACAAAGAAGCCAACTGGGAACCGCGGATCGTGGCATTCCTTTGCCACTGGTGCAGCTACGCCGGGGCAGACCTGGCCGGGATATCCAGGTTCCAGTACCCGCCCAACGTGAGGGTCATCCGGGTACCGTGCTCCGGGTCAATAAACCCCATATTCATCTTGAAGGCGCTGCAGCGCGGCGCTGACGGCGTGCTCGTCTCCGGCTGCCACCCCGGTGATTGCCATTACCTCGCCGGCAACCTGCTGGCGCGGAGGAGGTTTTTGCTGCTTAAGAACCTCCTTGAGTACATGGGGATCGAGCCCGGCCGGGTCCAGTTTTCCTGGGTGTCGGCGGCTGAGGGGCAAAAGTTCGCCCAGGTGATCAAAGAAGTGACAGAGACGGTGAAAGAGCTTGGTCCCTCTGTCAAACTAGTGAAAGGAGGGACGGCGCGTGGAAGAGCTTAGACGCGTTATACGTGAGATGCTGGCCGGCGGCAAAGTGGACCTGGTGATCGCGTACGCAAAGGGCAGCCTGCCGCTGCGCTCGACCCCCGTGTTTATAAGGAACGCAGAAGATGCGGAGTGCGCCGTATTCGACGCCACGTGCGAGAACAACCTGTCCACCTACCTTCCGCGATACGCCGGGAAACGCCTCGCGGTGGTGGCTAAGGGCTGCGACGCCCGCTCGGTGCAGGAATACCTGAGGGAGAGGCAGCTTGACCCCGGTAACGTGGTGGTCATCGGCGTGCCGTGCCAGGGAGTGATCGGACGAGACAGGCTTTCTCGGCGGCTTTCGGGAAAGGAGATCACCGGTGCGGAGATGGACGGCGACACCGTCCGCGTGCGCGGCGACGGTTGGGAGGAGACGCTACAGCTTTTTGAAGTGCTCCACCCGTCCTGCGAGACGTGCGAGGTGAAGGAGGCACCGGGCGCTGCGATAAAGCTGGGTGAAGCCGCTGCGGCGCAGGTGGCGGAACCCTTTGCCCTCGTGGACGACATGGAAAGACTCACGCCGGATGAGCGCTGGGCATATTTTACCGCCCAGTTTGAAAAGTGCATCAGGTGCTACGCCTGCAGGCAGGCGTGCCCCGGCTGCTACTGCAAGGAGTGTTTCGTAGACCGCTCGGCCCCGAGGTGGGTGGGCGGCACGGACGATCCGAGCGATACGGCGATCTTCCATATTATAAGGGCCTTGCACCTCGCCGGCCGATGCGTAGACTGCGGCGCGTGCGTGAAGGCGTGTCCGATGGGCGTGGACCTGCGGGCGCTGAACAAAAAGCTAGAGCGGGACGTGAGAGAACTGTTCGGCTTTACTGCAGGGCTTGAGCACGAGGGAAAGCAGGTGCTCTCCACCTTCAGGGCGGATGATCCCAATGACTTTATCAAGTAGAGGGGGCGCTACTATGGCCGTCAAGATACTACAGAAGAAAGACCTGCCGTGCCTTTTGGGTAAGTGGTCCCAGTCGGCCAGGGTGCTTGCCCCCGCGCGGCAAGATGAGATGACAAATCTCGCTCCGTGGGAACCCGGGGCCGAGTTGGATTTGGGCCGGAACACCTGGAAACCCCTGAAAGAGCTGTTTTTCCCGAGGTCGGAGCGGATGTTTGCCTATACTGGCGACAGGATGAACGCGGAGCTATCACCAATAGACCAGGACCATGAGCAGACGGTAGTATTCGGCGTAAGACCCTGTGATGCCAGAAGCCTTGCGCTGCTTGACAGGGTATTCCTTGACGAGCGCTTCACCGATGATCTGTACAAGGCAAAGAGGGAACGCACCGTGCTCGTCGGGCTTGGCTGCAACAAGCCTTTGCGCTCGTGTTTCTGCACCTCCGTAGCCGGGGATCCTCACGGTACAGAAGGGCTTGACGTACTGTTTGTTGACACAGGGGACGAATACGCGGTGTACCCGCTGACCGGACGGGGCGAGGCGCTCGTGGGGGAACTGCCTGAAGGTTCAGGCGAAGTAGAAGCGCGCGCATCTGCCCTTGCCGACCTCGCGCGCGATATGATGCCGAGATATCCAGCGGAGGTCCTGCCCGACAAGCTCACTCACATGTTCGAACACGAGATCTGGGACAGGATCCACGAAAAATGCTTGGGCTGCGCCGCGTGCGCGTACCTTTGCCCCACGTGCCACTGTTTTGACGTGACCGATGAGGCAAAGACCACCGAAGGCCACCGGGTGAGAAACTGGGACTCGTGCATGTTCCCGCTGTTTACCCTGCACACCTCAGGTCACAACCCGAGGACCTCGGGTAAGCAGCGCATGCGCCAGCGTATCATGCACAAGTTCAATTATTTCCCGGTGAACTCCGGCGCCATTGCGTGTGTGGGTTGCGGGCGCTGCGTGGAGGTATGCCCTGTGAACACAGATATCCGTGAGGTCATCTCCGAGATCGGGGAGGTGAAGTGATGTCAAACCTTTATATTCCCCACAAAGCAAGGATCAAAGAGATCATCACTGAAACCGCAGCGAACGACGTGAAAACGTTCAGGGTGGTGTTCGAGGACGAATCGGTGTGGGATAGCTTCCAGTACAGGCCGGGGCAGTTCGCCGAGCTGTCCGTGTTCGGCGTGGGCGAGGCGCCCATATCTATTACCTCGTCGCCAACCCAAAAAGGTTACCTCGAGTTTTCCATAAAGAAGGCTGGGGAGGTGACCACGGCGCTGCACTATTCCGCGCCCGGCGAGCTCATCGGCGTGCGAGGACCGTACGGCAACCACTTCCCCGTGGAAATCATGGAAGGCAAACACCTGGTGTTCATCGCGGGAGGCATCGGACTTGCCCCGCTGCGGTCGCTCATCACCTACGTGCTCGATGACGAGCACCGCGGCAAATTCCGCGACGTGACGATCATCTACGGGGCGAGAAGCCCTGGCGACCTGGTGTTTAAGTGGGAGCTGGAGAAATGGGAGAAGCGGGAGGACATCCGGTTTTACCTGACTGTGGACCGGGGTGACGAGACGTGGACCGGCAGGGAGGGGTTTGTGCCTGCGGTACTAATGGAGGTAGGTCCAAGTCCTGAAAACACCATCGCCATTACGTGCGGCCCTCCCATCATGATCAAGTTTGTGCTGCAGAACCTGGAGAAGCTCGGGTTTTCCCCGTCCCAGATCGTAACCACCCTCGAGATGAGGATGAAGTGTGGCGTGGGCAAGTGCGGCCGCTGCAACATCGGACCGAGGTACGTGTGCAAGGACGGACCCGTGTTCACGTACGAACAGCTTCGCCAGATGCCCCAGGAGTACTAAAAGGAGGAGGGGAAAGGCGAGATGATTGTCGCAGAGAGAAAACCCCTGCCTGAGATAATCGGTTTTCTGAAAGACGCCCGGCGCATACTGGTGGCCGGATGCTCCGAATGCGTCACGGTATGCCAGGCCGGCGGGCAGCGCGAAGTGGAGGTGCTGGCCAGTCTGCTCCGGCTCCACTTCAGGCAGGCCAAAAGGGATGTGGAAATCAAGACCGCCACGCTCAACCGGCAGTGTGACCCTGAGTTCCTGGAGGAGATCGCACAAGACATGGAAGACGTGGATACCATCGTCTCCATGGGGTGCGGTGTAGGCGTGCAGTTTCTGTCCGAGCGCTACCGCAGCGCGTGGGTGGTGCCCGCGCTTGATACTAAGTTCGGCGGAGGTGCGGTGACCGCAGGCCAGTGGGAAGAGCGCTGCGGTTTCTGCGGCCAGTGCATCCTCCACCTGACCGGTGGGATCTGCCCTATCATCAGGTGCTCAAAGAGCCTCCTGAACGGTCCATGCGGGGGCTCATCTGGCGGCAAGTGCGAGGTATCCAAGGAGACGGACTGCGCGTGGCAGCTCATCTATGACAGGCTGAAGGAACTGGGGAAGCTGTGGCTCATGATGGAAATCATCCCGCCTAAAGACTGGTCGCGGGCGCGCGACGGCGGGCCGAGGCGCGTGAGAAGGGAGGACGTGGCGCTGTGAAAACAGACAGCAAGCTGGAAAGACTGTTTCATGCTGGCCACTTCGTTGTGACGGCCGAGTGCGGGCCGCCAAAGAGCGCGTCCTCAAAAAGCATTACCAAGCATGCGGAACTCCTGCGCGACTTTGTTGACGGCGTGAACCTGACTGACAACCAGACTGCCATTGTGCGGCTGTCTTCCATCGCCGCGTCTGTGCACGTGCTGAACGCGGGGGCTACGCCCATCATGCAGATGACCTGCAGGGACCGAAACCGCATCGCCATGCAGAGCGATATCCTGGGCGCGTACAGTCTCGGGATCCGTGACATCCTGTGCCTGTCAGGTGACCACCAGTCCTTCGGCAATCACCCGACCGGGAAGAACGTGTACGACCTTGATTCCATCCAGCTCATCAACATGGTGAAACGTCTGCGGGATGACCGCGTGTTTCTGTCCGGCGAGGAGTGCAAGGTGGAGCCCAGGATGTTTATCGGCGCCGCGGAGAATCCTTTCGGCGACCCATTCGAGTTCCGTGCGATGCGCCTGGCCAAGAAAGTGGCTGCGGGCGCGGACTTCATCCAGACACAGGCGATTTTCGATTTAAGACGGTTCGCCAAGTGGATGGAGATGGTGCGCGACATGGGACTTCATGAAAAGGTATACATCATGGCTGGAGTAGTGCCGGCCAAGTCCTACGGGGCACTTAAGTACATGAAGGAGGTCCCCGGTATGGCCGTGCCCGACGAGCTGCTGTCCCGCATGAAAGGCGTGCCCAAGGATCGGCAGGCGGAAGAAGGCGTCGCTATCTGCGTTGAAATCATTAAGCAGTGCATGGAGATCCCAGGCGTTAAGGGCGTGCATATCATGGCCATCGCGTGGGAATCCATCGTGCCTGAGATCGTGGAGCGCTGCGGGCTGCTGCCCAGACCTGCGATGACCTGATGTGAAAACATGCACATAGAAGGATTCCCAATCGTGCCGTAGAATTCTGAACACTAACGCATGTGGAGGTGAGGGCATTTTGGGCGGATCCCGGGATACCCTGTTTTTCTCGGGGTATGCAAAACTGCCTGCAGGTATCACCGCGTCTGAGCTGTACAAAGTGGTGGGTGTGGGCCTTGAGGTGGACCAAAGGGGCTACATACTCGCTGCTGAGTGCACGCTGGCCACGGGGGTAGGCAGGGACTTCTTCATCCGCATGGTGAAGGGGCTAAACCTCGAGGAGGACTTTGACGCCATCGTGGCGGACATCGAGGAGCGTTACCACGGGAGCGCCCAGAAGGCTATCATCACTGCTATGAAGATCATCAGGGAGAAGTTCAGGGCATACCATCTGAAAAGGAGACCTTGAGCGCTTCATCTCCCGATAATATGGTGCAGACCGCGCGGGATGGAACTCGAAGTCGCGTGCGGGAAGCGATTTATTCGGCCTTCGTACCTGCAGCGGGCCGGGGTCACCCGGCATGCGCAAACCGGGTACGGTTACCGGCTTCACAGGGTATTGCCAGGGAAGCCGGTCTTCATTTTGTCGGCAAGGAGGGAATCGACTTGAGAGAGATACCGGTGTCAAAGGTGACCGACGCGGTGGAGCAGCTGTGTATCCAGGCCGCCAACCGGCTGCCCAGTGACGTGTTGGAACGCCTCCGGTGGGCAAAAGAAGCGGAGGAATCGGAAGTCGGAAGGGAGATCATCGGACTGCTCATTGAAAATGCCGAACTGGCCAGGTCAGCTGAGGTCCCCATTTGCCAAGATACCGGCGTCGCCATTGTGTTCCTTGAAGTCGGGCAGGACGTGCATTTTACCGGGGGCTCTCTGCAGGAGGCCATCGACGAGGGCGTGCGCAGGGGATACTCCCGTGGGTACCTGAGGAAATCGGTAGTGCGGGATCCTTTTGACAGGAAGAACACGGGGGATAACACCCCGGCCATCGTCCACACCTGCATCGTGCCTGGGGATCGCTTAAAGATCGTCGTATGCCCCAAGGGTACTGGCAGTGAGAACATGAGCCAGCTCAGGATGATGGTACCCGCCGACGGAAAGCGCGGCGTGGTGGACTTCGTGGTCGAGACCGTGAGTAGGGCGGGATCAAACCCGTGCCCCCCCATCATCGTGGGGGTGGGAGTGGGGGGCATGATGGAGACCGCCGCGCTGCTCGCCAAGAAGGCGCTGCTTCGACCTGTCGGCCAGCACCATCCAGACCCCGAGGTGGAGAAACTTGAGTCCGAGATACTTGAGGCGGTGAACAACACCGGCATCGGCCCGCAGGGGCTGGGCGGCCGGATCACCGCGCTCGCTGTCCACGTGGAGACCCACCCTACGCACATCGGCGCGCTGCCCGTAGCCGTGAACATCCAGTGCCACGCCGCAAGGCACGCGGAAATCCAGTTGTGAGGTGAAGCCTAGATGAGAAGGATCACTACCCCGTTTGACAAGTCCCAGGCCAGATCGTTGATCGCGGGGGACCGCGTGCTCATCTCCGGCGTGATCTACACCGCCCGCGACGCGGCGCACAAGCGGATGACGGAGGCGATAGCGGCCGGTCAGCCCCTGCCTGTAGACCTGACTGACCAGATCATTTACTACGTCGGTCCCTGCCCTGCCAAACCAGGCCAGGTCATCGGATCCGCCGGGCCCACCACGAGCGGACGGATGGACGCGTACACCCCTGCTATGCTAACACAAGCGGGTCTTCGGGGGATGATCGGCAAGGGCAAAAGAAGCCAGGCAGTCAAGGACGCTATGAAAGATGTGGCCGCCGTGTATTTTCTCGCTGTCGGAGGAGCGGGAGCACTGCTCGCTCAACGCATCAGGAAGGCGGAAGTGGTGGCCTACCCGGACCTGGGCCCCGAAGCGGTATACAGGCTCGAAGTCGAACATTTCCCGGCGATAGTTGGTATCGACACGGAGGGACGTGATGTTTACGAGGAAGGGCAGAAGCGTTATAAACGTTAGGAGGTAGATTATGTCCATTCGAGAGGACGCGCTCAAGCTGCATAGGGACAATGTGGGCAAGGTGGAGGTTGTAAGCAAGGTGCCCGTACTCGATAAGCGAGACCTCAGCCTGGCGTACACGCCTGGGGTAGCGGAGCCCTGCATCGAAATTTACCGTGATGTATCAAAGGTCTACGAGTACACGGCCAAGAGCAACCTGGTCGCCGTGGTTTCCGACGGCACAGCCGTGCTCGGGCTGGGCGACATCGGTCCCGAGGCTGCCATGCCTGTAATGGAAGGCAAGTCCGTATTGTTCAAGTGCTTCGGTGGTGTGGATGCCTTTCCCATCTGCGTCGCTACAAATGACCCCGACGAAATCGTAGACCTCGTGAAGAAGCTTGAGCCCACTTTCGGAGGGGTAAACCTCGAGGACATTTCCGCCCCCCGCTGCTTCTATATCGAAGAGAGACTGAAGGCTGAAACCAACATCCCCATTTTCCACGATGACCAGCACGGGACAGCCATAGTAGTCACCGCGGCGATGTTCAACGCACTTAAGATCGTGGGAAAAGAGCTTTCAGGTATTAAGGCGGTGGTGGTCGGCGCGGGCGCGGCCGGCATCGCCACCACGCTCTTGCTTATGGATCTGGGACTTGGCGATGTGATCTTATGCGACAGGGCCGGTGCCATCTACAAAGGGCGCGAGCACGGCATGAATGTCTACAAAGAACGCATTGCGGAGCGCACCAACAAGGATATGGTGAAGGGAGACCTGGCGGAGGCCATGCGCGGCGCGGACGTGTTCATCGGCGTGTCAGGTCCCGGATTGGTCACGCGGGAGATGGTGAAGTCCATGGCAAAGCGTGCGGTGGTGTTTGCCATGGCAAACCCCATGCCGGAAATCTTCCCGGAAGAGGCGTTTGCTGGAGGCGCAGAAGTTGTTGGCACGGGCCGCTCGGACTTCCCGAACCAGGTCAACAACGTGCTGGCGTTCCCGGGTGTGCTGCGCGGGGCGCTGGACGTGAGGGCGAAGGATATCAACGAGCCCATGAAGGTGGCTGCAGCGAGGGCCATCGCCGATCTTATCGCCCCGGATGAACTCTCGGCCGACTACGTCATACCTAAGGCGTTCGACCGCCGGGTAGCGCCCGCGGTAGCTGCCGCAGTGGCCAAAGCTGCCATGGAGAGCGGCGTTGCTAGGTTATCAGTGGATCCCGCTGAAGTGGCTCTACATACAGAGGAACTGGTGAAGCGGGCGCTCGAGAGATTTTAGTAACCGGTCGCCCGTGAGGGAGCGCCCCTCCCGGGCACTCAAGGGGGAGATGAGACTTTGCAGCTGACGGCTGACAAGGTAAGGAGCGAGTTTGTCTTCAGGGTAGAGGAAATAAGCGGCGAAAAGATACATGGCTGTTACCAGTGCGGGAAGTGTTCTGCGGGCTGCCCCATGGCTGAAGTGATGGAGTACCTGCCGCACAGGGTGCTGAGGCTCTTGCAGCTGGGTCAGGAGTCCGTGGCGCTATCCTCAAGGACCATCTGGCTCTGCGCGGCCTGCCATACGTGCGCGTCGCGATGCCCGAGGTCCGTTGACCTCTCCAGGATCATGGAGGCACTCCGGACGGTGCTTTTAAGGGAAGGAAAGGACTTCGTGAATCCGACCCGGCTGCCACCCGAGCTGCTGGAGGCGATGCCACAGCAAGCGCTGGTCGGAGGTCTTCGCAAATACAGCTAGGTGCCCGGCACCCGGCTAAAGAAAGGCACGGGAAGACAAATGAGGTACAGTTACTTTCCTGGATGTACCCTGCACACGCAGGCGAAGAACTTTGGGGCCTCAGCACTTGCGTCTGCCCGGGAACTCGGTATCGAGCTGGTTGAACTGCCGGATTGGCAGTGTTGCGGGGCTGTGTACCCGCTGGCTTCCGACAACCACATGGCGCTGGTATCCCCGTACAGGACGCTGTCTTCCGCCCACTCAAGGGGAGAGGACCTTGTGACCATGTGTTCCGGCTGTTACAACGTGCTGAAGAGGACAAACGTGCGCGTTGCGAAAGACCCTGATGTGCAGGGGAAATTATCTGCGTTTGTGGAGACAGATTACAGGGGGGACGCCCGCGTGCTGCACCTGCTCGAGGTGCTCAAAACAGACCTCGGGTTCGAGGCGCTGAAAGAAAGGGTCACCCGGCCCCTCACGGGGCTTTCCGTAGCCCCGTACTACGGCTGCCTTCTGCTTCGACCGCCGGAGGATATGCAGTTTGACGACGCAGAGTCTCCCTCCATTTTCGAGGACTTCATAAGAGCGCTGGGAGCTACCCCGGTGGATTACCCGTACCGCACTGAGTGCTGCGGCGCGTACGTGTCCATCTCGGAAGATGAAAGGTCAGGCGAGCCTGCGCGCGCCATCCTTCGCTCCGCGGGCAGGTATGGGGCTCACTGCATAGTGACGTCATGTCCGTTGTGCCAGTACAACCTCGACGTGAAAGGGCAGATGCCAGTCCTTTATTTCACCCAACTTTTGGCGCTGGCGCTGGGATGTACTGAGGTGCTGCAGGACTTTTCGCTTCATCATGTAGATCCCCGGCCTGTGCTGGCCGGGTTCGCAAACGGGGTGTAGCTCATGCGAAGGATCGGAGTCTTTGTCTGCTGGTGCGGGTACAACATCGCGGGCACGGTGGATGTGAAAGCCGTGGTAGAGGAGATCTCGCAATACCCAGGAGTCGTCCACGCTGAAGACTATAAATATATGTGTTCAGACCCGGGCCAGGCGCTCATCAAACAAGCCATAGCCGAAAAGCAGCTTGACGGGGTGGTTGTAGCGGCGTGTTCGCCTAACATGCACGAGACCACGTTCAGGCTGGCGGCACAGGCGGCGGGGCTCAACCCGTACAGACTTGAGATATGCAATATCCGTGAACAGGACAGCTGGGTCCATTCCCAGTATAAGCAGGAAGCCACCGAAAAGGCGATTGAATTGGTGAGGTCGGTGGTAGAGAAGACCAGGAGGGATGAATCGCTGAAGCCGATAGCGGTGTCCGTAACCAAGAAGGCGCTGGTGATAGGAGCAGGCATCAGCGGGATGCAGACGGCGCTGGAGGTCGCCGACGCGGGCTACCAGGTGGTTTTGGTCGAAAGGCTGCCCCACATCGGCGGCCGCATGGCGCAGCTTTCGGAGACCTTCCCTACGCTGGATTGCGCCAGCTGCATCCTCACTCCGAAAACAGCTGAGGTAGGGCGGCACGAGCGCATACAGCTTATGACCCATTCCGAGGTCGTGAAAGTGTCGGGCTACGTAGGCAATTTCAATGTGAAGATCAAGGTGCACCCCACCTACGTGCACTGGGACAGGTGCACGGGCTGCATGGAGTGCATGAACAAGTGCCCGAAAAAGGTGGACTCCGAGTTTGACAGGGGCATGGGAAAGACCAAGGCCATCGGGGTGGCGTTCCCCCAGGCGGTGCCTTATCGACCCGCCATAAGCAGGGAACACTGCATCTACCTCAATTCGGGCAAGTGCGGGGTGTGCAAGAAGGTCTGCCCCGTGGATGCCATCAACTTTGAAGACGAAGAACGGGTCATCGAGGAACAGGTCGGGGCCATCGTGGTGGCCACGGGCTACGACCTTTTGCCGAAGGAGCATTTTGGAGAGTATGGCTACGGCCGTATTCCCGATGTGATAGATGGGCTTCAATTCGAGCGCCTGAACTCCTCTTCAGGTCCCACGCAGGGCGAGATCCGGCGTCCGTCAGACGGCCGTGTCCCGAAGGAGGTTGTGTTCATACAGTGCGTGGGGTCGAGAGACCAGGAGAAAGGTATGCCATATTGCTCCAAGATCTGCTGCATGTACTCGGCAAAGCACGCCATGCTGTACAAGCACAAAGTGCACGACGGGCAGGCCTACCTTTTTTACATGGACATCCGCGCCGCCGGCAAGGGCTACGAGGAGTTCATCCAGAGGGGCGTGGAGCAAGACGGCCTGCTCTACCTCCGCGGCCGCGTATCCCGCGTGTTCCAGGAAGGGGACAAGGTCATGGTGTGGGGTACAGACACGCTCTCTTGCGAGAACGTGCGCATCGCCGCGGACTTGGTGGTGTTGGCTACTGCCATCGTTCCGCGCCATGATGCCAGGGAACTGGCGCAGGTGCTGCGTCTGGGTACGGACGCCTACGGGTTCTTCCAGGAGGCGCACCCCAAGCTCCGGCCTGTGGAGAGCCTGACGCGAGGCATCTACCTCACAGGGTGCGCCCAGGCGCCCAAGGACATACCCGATAGCGTAGCGCAGGCAGGCTCCGCGGCCTCAAAGGTGCTCACGCTGTTTTCAGGCGAAGAACTGCAGCATCCGCCCACAGTAGTAGAGGTGGACCCGGACATCTGCGTGGGGTGTGGGATATGTGTGGAGGCGTGCCCATACGGCGCAAGGGCAGTAGATGAACACACGCGCGTCGCAACGGTATTCGAGGTGCTCTGCCAGGGCTGCGGCGGCTGTGCAGCTGCGTGCCCGAGCGGGGCGACAAAACACAGGAATCTCACCAAGCCGCAACTCCTGTCTATGATCGATGCCATGCTCTAGAAAGGGGGGATCCCAGTGCAGCTGTTGGACAAGTCAGGGACGCTGACGCTCGATGCAGACTTTCTTGAGCGAGTGAAACAGGCGTCCGGTCAGCCCCTCGATCTGTGTTACCAATGCGAAAAGTGCAGTTCGGGGTGCCCCGCGGCTGAGTTCATGGACCTTCACCCCAACCAGATCGTGAGGTACATCCAGTACGGCGCAAGCGACTTGGTGCTCCGCTCAGAGAGCATCTGGCTGTGTTCGAGCTGCGAGACCTGTGGCGCAAGGTGTCCGAACGGTATCAACATGGCGGAAGTTATGGACGTGTGCCGCGAGATGGCGCTGTCGAGGGGCATCGCGCGCGGCAAGCGGATCGTGCTGTTCCACAGGATCTTCCTTGATACCGTTAAAAGCCAGGGCCGTATGCATGAGGTACTCCTGCTCGGGAAGTACAAGCTGATGTCGGGGCAGCTTCTAAACGATCTCCTGGTGGGCGCAAAGATGTTTCTAAAGGGCAAACTCGCCATCTTACCCCCGCGGCTCCGGGGCAGAGAACAGGTGAGGCAGATCTTTTCGCGTACCAGCAGAAGGAGGGGGGGCACAAGTTGAACGTCAAGTATTATCCCGGCTGCTCGCTGCATTCCACGGCGAAGGAATATGATGAAAGTACAAAGGCGGTGTTTTCCGCGTTTGAACTGGATATACCCGAGGTGTCAGACTGGAACTGCTGCGGCGCCACATCAGCGCACAGCACCAACGGCCAGCTGGGGATCGCGCTGGCCGCGAGGAACCTGGCGCAGGCGGACGCTGAAGGGGCGGACCTGGTGGTGGCGCCCTGCGCGGCGTGCTACAGTAGACTGAAGAAGGCTGCGCACCACATCAGGCGCCGAGACAGCATAAGGCAGATGAGTGAACATGCCTTGGATTATCGCTTTTCGCGCGTACCGGAAGTGGAAAACTTGCTTGAGTTCATGCACAGGCGCATCACGGCAGCCGCCATCGAGCGGAAGGTGAAGCAACCGCTCAAGCTGAAGCTCGCCTGCTATTACGGGTGCCTGCTGCTGCGGCCTGCCGAGGTGACTGGGGTCGCCGATCCGGAAAACCCGCGGATGATGGAAGACATTATGGAGGCGCTCGGCGCATCGTGCGTCAGGTGGTCCTACAGGACGGAGTGCTGCGGGGCCAACCTCTCGCTGACCAGCAGCCGGCTGGTGGTGGCCATGGTGAAGCCAATTGTAGCGGCCGCCATCGACGCCGGTGCGGACGCTATCGTCACAGCATGCCCCCTCTGCCAGGCGAATCTGGAGATGAGGCGGTCGTCCAGCCAGCGGATTCCCGTGTTCTATTTCACCGAACTCATGGGAGTGGCGCTGGGTCTTCATGGGACTCGGCGGTGGCTCGCCCGCCATTTGGTCTCCACGAAGATGGTATTTGAGAAGCTGAAGGCGGGGGTGGAAGCATGATGGACAGCGCGCGGAAGAGCGGGGCCGTGCTCGTGCTGGGCGGCGGGATCAGCGGCATGCAATCGGCGCTGGACTTGGCTGAGGCGGGGCTCAGGGTGTACCTGGCCGACAGCGCGCCCGCCATCGGCGGCACCATGGCCCGCCTGGATAAGACGTTCCCCACCAACGATTGCGCCATGTGCATCATGTCGCCCAAGCTGGTGGATACTGGAAGGCACTTGAATGTTGAGATCATCCCCGGCGCCACGCTGCTCTCTGTAGAAGGCGAGCCCGGGGCGTTCAGCGTGCGGCTTTCCAAGAAAGCCCGGTATGTGGATTTGAAGAAGTGTACCTCGTGCGGTGACTGCGCCAGGGCCTGCCCCATAGACAGGTCGAGCGAGTTTGACGGCGCACTCGGCACGAGGAAAGCCATATACAAGATGTACCCGCAGGCAACTCCCAACGCGTACGCGGTGGAAAAACGCGGCATACCTCCGTGCAGGGCGGCATGCCCGGCGGGAGTCAATGCACAGGCATACGTGGCGCTGCTGGCACAGGGCAAGTACCGCGAGGCGCTGGACGTGATCTACCGCGACCTACCCTTCCCATCGGTATGCGGTCGGGTGTGCCAGCACCCGTGCGAGGCCGCGTGTCACAGAGGCCGCTTGGATGCGCCCGTTTCCATTATGGCGCTAAAGCGTACCATAGCAGACACGGTGTGGTTGGAGGGCGGCCCACAGCTTGTTGCCCCAACGCCCAGGCCCGAGAAAGTGGCGGTGGTGGGCGCGGGACCGGCCGGGCTGTCGTGCGCGTACCACCTGGCAAGAAAAGGGATATCGGTGACGGTGTTTGAAAAACTCCCCGTGCCCGGCGGCATGATGGTGGTGGGCATCCCGTCCTACCGCCTGCCCCGGGATGTTGTGCAAAAAGAGATCGACGTGATCCGCTCCCTGGGGGTGGATATACGCACGGGTCAGGCGCTCGGGAAGGACTTCAGTATAAAATCCCTATTTGAAAAGGGCTTCTCGGCGGTATATGTGGCTGTGGGTGCCCACCGCGGCCGGCGGCTGGGCGTGCCGGGCGAGGATCTGCCCGGGGTTATCGACGGTGTGGAGTTTTTGAGAAAGGTCTCACTGGGGCAGACGGTGACCCTCGGTGCCCGGGTGGCGGTGGTGGGTGGCGGCAACACTGCAATGGATGCCGCCCGGACAGCGGTGCGGCTTGGCGCCTCCGAGGTGACCGTGGTTTACAGGCGCACCGAGCAGGAGATCACCGCGCTCCCGGAAGAGATCGAGCAGGCGAAGGAGGAGGGCGTGCGGTTCTTGATGCTTACTTCGCCACAGGCGTTTCTGGGCACGGGGAAGCTCGGGGCATCCGGCAGGCTTGCCCGGATGGAATGCCTCAGAAACGAACTGGGCGAGCCGGATGCATCCGGCCGCAGGCGTCCGGTGCCGGTGAAGGGCTCCGAGTTCTACCTGGATGTGGATACCGTCATACTGGCGGTGGGGCAGGCTACAGACACGAAAGGGCTCGACGAGCTGAGGCTCTCAGGCGGCACCATCGCTGCGGATCCGTTGACACTCGAGACGTCCATTCCCGGCGTATTCGCGGGGGGCGACGCGGTGTCGGGGCCGGGCCTTCTGATCCAAGCGGTGGCTGCGGGAAAGAGGGCCGCCGAGTCCATCGTGCGTTTTTTGGATGGCGAGGACCTGCGCGAGGGAAGGACGCTGCGCGTGCCGGAGGAAGAAATCGCCCCGTATGAAGCGCTGTCTGCCACAAAGAAAAAGAGAGCGAAAGTCATGTGCCGGCCGGCTGGGGACAGGCGGCAGGATTTCAAAGAAGTGGAATTCGCGCTGGATGATGCGACGGCCAGGGAGGAGGCGTCAAGGTGCCTTGCCTGCGGCGCGTGCTGCGAATGCCTGGAGTGCGAAAAAGTGTGCGGTCCTGGTGCCATCGACCACCGGATGACCGACGAGGTAGTCGAACTCACAGTCGGGTCAGTGATCCTCTCGCCGGGGTTTTCGTTGTTTGATGCGGCGAAGAAGGGCGAGTACGGGTTTGGGCAGGTTCCCAACGTGATCTCGAGCATCCAGTTTGAGAGGATGCTGTCCGCCTCGGGTCCGTACCAGGGCCACGTGGTGAGGCCGTCCGATCACAAAGAACCGAAGCGGATCGCGTTTATCCAGTGCGTGGGTTCGCGCGATTGTGCGCACGCCAGCGATTACTGCTCGGCGGTATGCTGCATGCACGCCACGAAAGAAGCTGTCATCGCCAAGGAACACCTGCCCGGGGTCGAGACCACCATCTTTTACATGGACGTACGCGCCTTCGGCAAGGACTTCGAGCGGTACTACGAGCGAGCGAAAGAGGAGTACGGGGTGCGCTACGTGCGTGCCATGGTGAGTTCGGTGAAGGAAGTGAACCCAAGCGGCAACCTGAGGCTCAGGTACCACACTGAAAGCGGGTTCCGCACGGAGGAGTTCGACCTGGTGGTGCTGTCTGTGGGCTTTTTGCCGGCCGCGGATGCCCAGCAGGTAGCATCCAGCGCGGGGATACTGCTGGACGAGCACGGCTTCCCCGTGACCGATCCGCTGCTGCCTGTCGCGTCAAGCCGGCCCGGCGTGTTCGTATCCGGGGCGTTCTCCGGTCCGAAGGACATACCCGAGACGGTGACCGAGGCCTCCGCAGCGGCGGCGTGCGCATCCGAACTTTTGAGCGGGGTGAGGCACACGCTGACCCGGGTGAAACGCTATCCGTCGGAGCGCGAGGTCCGTGGCCAGGAACCGCGGGTGGGCGTATTCGTGTGCCACTGCGGGCGCAACATCGGTTCGGTGGTGAACGTACCCGAGGTGGTGGCGCACGCCTGCGCCATACCTGGCGTGGTACACGCAGACGAGTTTTTGTACGCGTGCGCTCAGGACAGCATCGAGAAGATCAAAGAGCGCATCAAAGAGTACGGCTTAAACCGCGTAGTGGTTGCATCCTGCACGCCGCGGACCCATGAAGCGCTGTTCCGGGATACACTGCGCGAGGCGGGACTCAATATGTTCCTCTTTGAGCTCGCCAGCATCAGAGAGCATTCCTCTTGGGTACACAGGGATTACCCGGTCGAAGCGACGGCCAAGGCAAAGACGCTCGTGTCCATGGCTGTGGCGAAGGCCAGGTTGCTTGAACCCCTTTACACCGTGTTCTCCGAGATCGAGCATACGGCGCTTGTGGTGGGAGGAGGGATAACAGGCATGACGGCCGCGCTCTCCCTCGCCAGGCAGGGCTTTTCGGTACATCTGGTGGAGAAGGAGGCCGAGCTCGGCGGCAACTACAGGCACGTGAAGATCGCCCTGTCGGGCGAGAATCCCGGGGCGTACCTTGAGGAGCTGATCGGTGCGGTGATGTCGTGCCCAGACATCCGGGTATATACCAGCACCGAGGTGGCAGACTCCGTGGGCTACAAGGGCAACTACAAGACCACTCTGCGCTCGGTGCACGAAACGCTCGAGGTGAGGCACGGAGCGGTGGTTATCGCCACCGGGGCGACGGAGATGACGCCCAAAGAGTACGGCTATGGCGAAAGCGACCGCGTGATTACCCAACGCGAGCTGGAGGAGATGCTGGCGAAAGGATTTGTGCCACAGTCCGTCGCCATGATCCAGTGCGTGGGCTCGCGCGATGACGACCACCCGTACTGCAGCAGGATCTGCTGCACCAACGCGGTGAAGAACGCACTTTATATAAAGTCAAAGAGGCCTGATGCTAAGGTGTACGTGTTCTATAGGGACATGCGCACCTACGGCTTCAGGGAGAAGTACTACAGGCAGGCAAGAGAGGCGGGGGTGCTGTTTATAAGGTATGACCCGGACGAAAAACCGCGAGTGTCACCGCGCGATGACGGGGTGGTCCTGACCGCTCAGGACCCGGCCATCGGGCGGGAGGTCAGGCTTTCGGTGGAATACCTGGTGCTGTCTACGGGCGTAGCTGCCGGGGCCAACGAGCACCTGGCCCGGGTGTTTAAGCTGCCCCTGAACCAGGACGGTTTCTTTTCGGAGGCCCACATGAAGCTGCGTCCTGTGGACTTCGCGGCAGACGGCATCTACTTGGCCGGGCTCGCCCACTCGCCGAAGCTCGCCCCCGAGTCGGTAGCGCAGGCCAAGGCCGCAGCCATCAGGGCGGTGACGCTGCTGTCCAAGGATAGGATCGAATCGGAAGCGACCATCGCCGCGGTCAGGGAGCGCATCTGCTCCGCGTGCGGCGTGTGTGTCTCCGCCTGTCCGTACGAGGCGAGGTGCATCGACGAGGAAAGAAACGTGGCGGCGGTGAGAGAAGTGCTGTGCCAGGGCTGCGGCGCGTGCGTGGCCGCCTGTCCAAATGGCGCGTCGGTCCAGCGGGGGTTTGACAAGTCGCAGATCATGGCCATGCTGGACGAAGCGCTTTCAGACGGGATAACGGAGGTGATTCGGGAATGAGCGTTCCGGCACAAAAGACAGCTTCAGATTTTGAGCCGAAGATTATCGCCCTTCTGTGCAACTGGTGTACCTACACAGGCGCGGACCTTGCGGGTACCTCCCGGATCCAGTACCCGCCCAACATCAGGGTGATCAGGGTGATGTGCAGCGGGTCGGTCGATCCCCTGTACATCATAAAACCCATACTGGAAGGCGCCGACGGGGTGCTGGTGGGCGGGTGCCACGCGGGAGACTGCCATTACGTCAACGGTAACTACAAGGCACGACGCCGTGTGGCCATTGCCAAGAACGTGCTTTCGCAGTTCGGCATTCCCGGGGACCGGGTCTGGTTCCGGTTTATCTCGGCCAGCGAAGGCAAGCTGTTCGCGGATACGGTGACAAAGATGGTGGCAACTCTCAAGCAACTTGGCCCCAATCCCATGAAGGCACAGTGGGAAATCTGATGGCTCAAAGCGAGGTAGACACCATGAAGAGCTTTGTTTTGAACACTCAGGGGGACTTTTGGGGGACCGTAAGGGGTTTCTTTCGCGGGCTCCTCACAGCCGGCGTGGTCGACCTGGTCCTGGTGCCGCAGGAAACCTCCTCCGGCAGAAGCGTGGTCTCTACGCTCGTCCGCGACCCCGAAAAACTGGTCGCGCCAGACCCCTTCGCACCGCTTGTGCTCGTCAGCCAGGCCAAGGTACTCGGGCACTTGACGTTCAAGGACCCAAAAGCGCGGATCGCTGCCGTGTGCAGGCCTTGTGAGGTACGGGCGGCCTACGAATTGGTCAAGCTGAAGCAGGTCGACCTTTCAAGGCTCTTACTCATTGGAGTGGACTGCCTCGGCACGCTGGACCCCGAGGTCTTCAGGGCCAGGCTTTCCGGCTCCGGGCTGAAAGACCTTTCGGAGGACTGGGTCGCCTCGATGAGGTCCGGCGCCGCTTCTGGCGTTCGGTCCGCGTGCGAGGTGTGCGTGGAGGCGGTATCAGGCAACGTCGCCGCGAACATCGGTGTTGTCGGCACATCGCCCGACCAGCTGGTAGTGGAGATAAAGCACGAGCTGGCAGATGAAATAGCGGGAGCGCTCGGGCTTTCTGCGGGCGAGGCGGGCGAGAGAGCCAAGGCGCTGGCGGCACTCCGCACGCGCAGAGAGGATGCGAGGAAAACCCGGTTCTCCCAGTGGAGGCAGGCGGTGCCGGACCTCCCCGCTCTTATGGCCGAGATGGCCATGTGCCTAAAATGCGGTAACTGCCGCAGGGCATGCCCTATCTGCTACTGCAAGGAGTGCGTGTTCGACGGGAGGATCTTCGACCACGAGTCCTCAAGCTATGTCAGGTGGGCGAGCCGGAAGGGACTTATCGAGATGCCCACAGATACCCTGCTGTTTCATCTGACGAGGCTGAACCACATGGGCACATCCTGCGTGAACTGCGGCATGTGCGAGAGCGCCTGCCCGGCGGACTTGCCTTTGGCCACGCTGTTTGCGGCTGCAAGCGAGCGGATTCAGGCCATCTGGAACTATGTGCCTGGGCGGAGCCTGGACGATCCTCTGCCGTTGTCCACGTTCAGAGAAGAAGAATTGGAACCCAGGTAAAAGGGGGAAAGCGAATTGGCAGAACCGGAGATGGTGAAAATCCACGTGATGGGCAAGGCCTACGAGGTGCCCGCAGGGCTCACCATCATGAAGGCCATGGAGTATGCGGGCTACAAGTTTATCAGGGGCTGTGGCTGCAGGGGAGGCTTTTGCGGCGCGTGCGGTACGGTCTACCGCACCCCCGGGGATTACAGGATAAAGGTGGGTCTGGCCTGCCAGACGGTGGTGGAAAACGACATGTACCTGGCGCAGCTGCCGTTTTTCCCCGCAAACCGGGCCCGGTACGACATCAGGGAGGCGGCGCCCACCCTGGCGCAGCTTCTAAAGAGCTACCCCGAGCTCTCAAGGTGCCTGGGGTGCAACACCTGCACCAAGGTATGCCCACAGGAACTCAAAGTAATGGATTACATGGCAGCCGCCATGCGGGGTGATATCGAGAAGGTTGCGGACCTGTCGTTTGACTGCATCATGTGCGGACTGTGCGCGTCCCGCTGCCCCGCTGAGACCGTGCAGTACAACGTGGCGATCCTGGCAAGAAGGCTGTATGCGAGGTACATCGCTCCTCCCGCGGAGCATCTGGCCTCCGTCGTCTCGAGGATCAAGGCGGGCGAGTTCGACCGGGACCTGGATGCGCTTTGCGATACCAGTACCGAAGAGCTCAAGGCGATGTACGATGCGCGAGACATAGAGCCGTAGGGAGGGATGACGATGTACAATGCCGGTATGCTCGAATCGATCAAACTCGTAGAGAAGACCCGGGCGAAAAGGATGACTGAGACATACCCGAGGCTTACTCCCGGGGAAAAAGACGCCCTCCTCAAAGGCTTTCACCCGGATTTCCGGCCAGATACCATGAGGGCGATACGGATTGGCCCGAGCAAGGGCGAAAAGGTGCCGCACGAGCTCGCGGACTTGCTTGAGGCAAGAAGCAGGCTTGACCCGGACGCAGTGCCGCTTGACCAGGTGAGCTACGACGTAGACGTACTGGTCGTGGGCGGAGGCGGCGCGGGCACGTCCGCTGCAATCGTGGCGAGCCTAGCAGGAGCACGGGTGCTCCAGGTGACCAAGCTGAGGCTTGGTGACGCCAATACCATGATGGCACAGGGAGGCATCCAAGCTGCGACCAAGTCGAACGACTCGCCGATGCTCCATTATCTTGACGTGATGGGCGGGGGCGGTTTTGTGAACAAGCCAGACCTGGTGCGCGCCCTGGTACACGACGCGCCGCTGGTCATCGACTGGCTCTGCGAGCTCGGCTGTATGTTCAGCAAGGACTCTGACGGCACCCTGATGACCATCCACGGCGGCGGCACCTGCAGAAAGAGGATGCACTACGCGCGGGACTACACGGGCGCTGAGATCATGCGCACACTGAGGGACGAGGCCCGGAACCTGGGCATTGTCACCATCGAGTTTTCGCCCGCCGTCGAGCTGGTGCTGGACGACGAGGGCAAGTGCGCTGGCGCGGTGCTTATGAACCTTGAGACAGGGGAGTACCACGTGGCGAGGGCCAGGTGCGTGATCCTGGCTACTGGCGGGTTCGGTCGGCTCCACGTAGCGGGCTTTCCCACCACAAACCATTATGGCGCCACTGCGGACGGGCTCGTCATGGCGTACCGCGCGGGAGCACCCCTCATATACCTTGACGCCACGCAGATCCACCCCACCGGCGTTGCGTTCCCAGAGCAGATCGTGGGACAGCTTGTTACAGAAAAGGTAAGAGGACTTGGCGCTCAGCTGGTGAATATGGAAGGAGAGCAATTTATATATCCGCTTGAGACGAGGGATGCCGTATCCTCCGCTATCATCCGGGAATGCACCGAGCGGAAGAAGGGGTGGACCACCTCAACGGGCCAGATGGGGGTATGGCTTGATTCTCCCATGATAGACCTGATACACGGCAGCGGCACCGTGCAGCGCGAGCTCCCCGCCATGTTCAGACAGTTTAAGAGGTTCGGTATAGATATGAGCGCGCAACCGGTGCTGGTCTACCCAACGCTTCACTACCAGAACGGCGGGGTGGACATAAATGACAGGGGAGAGACGCGGATCCCGGGCCTTTTTGTGGCGGGAGAGACCTCTGGCGGAGTTCACGGCAGAAACAGGCTCATGGGTAACTCCCTTCTTGATATCCTGGTCTTCGGAAAGAGGGCGGGATCTGCCGCTGCAGAACACGCCCGGACGGTAAAGCCCGGCAGGCTCACGCTTGAACACGTGAAGAAGTACCATGCCGAGCTGGAAGCCGAGGGCATTGTTACTGACAGGATGTCGCCCATGCTCCTTCCCGATTACACGCGGAAGCCACTTGCGAGGTGACGTGTATTGAAGCTTTACGAATACCTGGCCAAGGAGATCATGTCGAAAGCCGGTATCCCGGTGCCAAAGGGCATGGTGGCGAGGACTGCTGAGGAGGCGGAGTCAGCTGCCCGGGCACTGGGAGCGGTGGCGCTCAAGGCCCAGGTGCTTGCCGGGGGACGCGGAAAGGCCGGGGGCATCGCGTTTGCGTCCACACCTGAGGAGGCCAAAGCGGCCGCGGAAAGACTCCTTGGTACCGAAATCCGCGGTTTACGTGTAGACACAATCCTTGTTGAAGAGCGGCTGAGCATCGATGCCGAACTATATCTCGGGCTCACTGTGGATGCGGGAAACCGGGCACCGCTTTGTATCGCATCCGCCCGCGGGGGTATGGACATCGAGGAGGTTCCGGTTAAGGATATTGTAAAGGTGAACCTGCACCCCAGCTGGGGACTTGGGGCCTACAAGGCGAGGCAGATAGTAAGGAGGATGGGACTGCAGGGGCCGCACGCGTCGAAGGTCGCCGACATCCTGGTCAAGCTGTACGGTGTGTTCAAGCAGTACGACGCAGAGCTCACCGAGATCAACCCGCTGGTGATATCCGGCGACCGGGTGGTGGCCGCAGACGGCAGGCTGAACATTGATGACGAAGCGCTGTTCCGGCAAGAGGGCGTGCCGGTCATCGAGGAGGGCACCGAGATCGAGCTGCGCGTCAGAAAAATGGGCCTTTCCTACGTGGAGCTGGATGGTGATATTGCCGTCATGGCCAACGGGGCAGGCATGGCCATGGCCACGCTAGACATCCTGCAGCACTACGGCGGGCGCCCCGCCAACTTCCTCGATGCCGGTGGAGGCGCTTCGGTGGAGCCCACGGCCCGGGCCATCGAAGTACTGCTTGAGACGAATCCAAAGGCGATCCTGATCAACATTTTCGGTGGAATCACCCGCTGCGATGACGTGGCTAGAGCCCTCATCATGGTCAAGGAGCAAAGGGGCATACCGGTGCCGGTAGTGATAAGGCTCGTGGGTACAAACGAGGAAGAAGGGGTGCGGCTGCTATCCGAGCACGGTTTCCCCGCTTACAAGACGATGGATGAGGCGGCGTCCAGGGTTGTTGCACTTGCCCGCGGAGGAGGAGAGTGACAGTGGCCATTATAATCAACGAAAAGACCAAGGTGGTGGTTCAGGGCATCACTGGCAACCAGGGAGCGTTCCACGCCGCCCAGATGCTGGCTTACGGGTCCCGGGTGGTCGCCGGTGTCTCTCCGGGCAAAAGCGGGCAGGAAGTGCACGGGCTGCCGGTGTATGATACTGTAGAGGACGCAGTGGAAAAGCACGGCGCCAACGCGTCAGTCCTGTTCGTGCCCGCCCGGTTTGCGAAGGACGCGGCGTTTGAGGCGATAGACGCGGGCGTCGCTGTGGTGGTGATTATCACCGAGCACATACCTGTACACGACACGCTGGACATCATGGCGTTTGCGAAAGAGAAGGGTACGACCGTAATCGGGCCCAACACGTTCGGTATCATAAGCCCAGGCAAGTGCAAGATCGGGATCATGCCGAACCAGATATATGCTGCGGGATGCGTCGGTATTGCTGCCCGCTCGGGCACCCTGAGCTACGAGGTGGCGCAGTCGCTCACCAGGGCAGGCCTTGGCCAGTCCACCGTTGTGGGACTGGGCGGAGACCGGGTGGTGGGCCAGAGTTTTGTCAGTATTTTAAAGCAGTTCGCAAAGGACCCGGATACGGAGGCGTGCGTGCTGGTGGGCGAGATCGGCGGCACACAGGAGGAAGAAGCTGCCGAGCTGATCAAGGGCATGAACAAGCCCGTAGTGGCTTACCTTGCGGGCAAGAGCGCGCCACCAGGAAAGCGCATGGGGCACGCAGGCGCCATCATCGAACGGGGCAGGGGCACTTTTGAAAGCAAAGTAAAAGCACTGGAAGCCGGAGGGGCGCGCATCGCGCAGCTGCCCTGGGAGGTGCCGGCCTTAATCAAAGAAGCGCTTGGGAGATAAACAGGATCCGAGTAGCCCGCCACAGGCGGGCCTTATACTTCCCCAGGGCTCTGGAGAATCTAAGCTCCGAAACCACTGTTCTTGGGGAGGTGAGCACATGCGAGACGAGCGAGACGAGCGTGAGTTGCCGGTACACCGGTACGCGAACCCGCTCGCCCTGTTCCCGTGGACGCTCATACCGGGGATGTTCGACGATCCGCTGTTTGAGCGCATTTACAGGAGGGGATTTGACGCAGGGCCCAGCGTGGACGTACACGAGACCGATGACGAGGTGGTGGTGTTTGCTGAGATCCCCGGTGTATCCCCGGGAGACCTGGATCTCCGGATCTACGACAGGGAGGTCCGAATCAAGGGGGAGACGAGGTACGATGAGGACACGGTGCGCGAGGGCAGGCGTTACACCGAAAGGCGGCTTGGACGTTTCTTCCGAAGCATACCGCTGCCTGCGCCAATCCAGCCCGACAAGGCCGAGGCGCGTTATCGGCGCGGTGTGCTAGAGGTGAGGATGCCCAAAGCAATTCCCGGAGGCGCGGGGCGAAAGCTCGAGATCAGGGACGACGACGGAAACCAGCCCCGGCACTGAAAACCAGGTAAGGCGGGCCGTGCAAGCGCTGCCACAGCATGGTGCCTGCACGGCCTCTTAATGCCGCCGACTGCGTCTATCCAGGCGTCCATCTATATCGCCGCCGCTTCCGGTGTTTTGCAGTAGATCGGGGTGCCGGTCTCATGGGTGAGTTTTCTGAATGCGTTCATCAGCGATTTTGTGACAGGCCCGGGAGCACCCGACCCGATGGTGCGGCCGTCTGCCTCGATGCAGGGGATCAGCTCGGCTGCCGTACCTGTTAGAAAGCACTCGTCTGCTGTGTAGACATCATGCCTCGTGAACACTTCCTCTCGCACCTCATAACCCGCTTCTTCTGCCATTTGCATGACAGTGGCGCGCGTAATGCCCTCGAGGATACCCACGTGGGTCGGCGGGGTGATGACCTTTCTGCCCTTCACGATGAAGATGTTGTCGCCTGTGCCTTCCACCACGTAGCCCTCGGAGTTCAGCATGATGACCTCCGGGCACCCTATCAGGTTCGCTTCGATCTTGGCGAGTATGTTATTCAGGTAGTTGAGCGACTTGATCCGCGGGCTCAGGGAGTCCACGTTGTTCCTGCGCGTGGCTACGGTCATCACCTTAATGCCCCGATCGTACAGTTCCTTCGGGAACAGCACGATCTTGTCGACGATGCACACCACGGTGGCAGACGGGCACTTTCTCGGATCAAGACCCAAGTCGCCCCTGCCGCGGGACACTACGAGCCTGATGTAGGCGTCGGTGAGACCGTTCCGCCTGAGCGTCTCCAGTACTGTCTCTTCCATCTCCGCCTTGCTCATCGGGATGGTGAGCATGATCGCCTTGGCCGAGTCGTAGAGCCTGTCCACGTGTTCGGTGAGTTTGAACACGCGGCCGTTGTAGGCGCGGATACCCTCGAAGACTCCGTCCCCGTACAGGTAGCCGTGGTCAAACACAGATACTTTCGCTTCCTCCTCGGGTACGAACCTGCCGTCAATGTAGACTGTCCTGCCCATTTAGACTCCTCCTCCAACTATGGTTTCCGTGACGCGATCTCCGAATTCCGCTGTACTGACCAACGAGGTGCCCGCTGCGGCGATATCCGGCGTGCGAAATCTCTTGAGCGTTTCTTCCACCGCGCGTTCCACTTCGCGAGCTACGGCTACTTCGCCCAGGGTGTATTCGATGAGCATTGCTGCTGAAAGGATAGCTCCGACGGGGTTTGCCACGCCCCGGCCTGCGATATCAGGCGCAGACCCGTGGACGGGCTCGTACAATCCAAAGCGCCCCTCCGCAAGGCTTGCCGACGGCAGAAGTCCAAGCGACCCTACCAGCGCCCCGCCGAGGTCGCTCAGGATGTCGCCGAACATGTTGGACGTGACCAACACGTCATACTTCCCCGGCCGCCTCACCATGAACATGGCGGCGGTGTCCACCAGCTGGTGCTCTACCTGCACGTCCGGGTACTCCAGGGCGAGCCTGTCCACTACCTCGCGCCAGAGCCGGGACGTGACCAGCACGTTGGACTTATCCACTGAAGTCAGGTGCTTCCTGCGGGATCTGGCCGCCGAAAACGCCTTCTTCGCGATGCGGCGGATCTCGTGGACAGAGTAGGTGGCCTCGTCAAACGCCACGCGACCGTCTCCTTCGCCAGTCACTCCTTTTTTGCCGAAATACAGGTCTCCCGTAAGCTCGCGGAAGATCACCATGTCCACATCGCCCGGATCTTTAAGTGGGCTTGCGGGAGCGAGGCTTCCGTAGAGCTTGACCGGTCTTACGTTGGCGAAGAGGCCGAGCGCCTTCCTGATTCCGAGGAGCCCTCTTTCGGGGCGGCGCTCGTGAGGCAGCCCGTCCCACTTCGGGCCACCGACCGCGCCGAGGAGCACGGCGTCTGCTCGCTTGCATGCCTCGAGGGTCGCCTCAGGCAGCGGTTCTCCGCAGCTGTCTATGGCCTCGCCGCCGAACGGGCAGGTGGTGAACGAAAGCTCCCACCCGTATTTTCCTGCACAGGCGGACAGTACCTTGCAGGCCTCCCGGGTTACCTCGGGACCTATACCGTCGCCGGGCAGACACACGATCTCAGTCATTGGCCAACCTCCTCCTGACGTACGGCAGGAGTCCTCCCGCCTCGATGATCTCCCGCACGAACGCGGGCTGCTCAGGGATGCGGTGAACAGTGCCGCGGCTTAAGTTCACCAAAATGCCGGCTTCCGCATTAATCTCCAGTTCATCCCCTTCTTGCACCAAATCGGGTATTTCCTCTGATTCTACTATAAACAACCCCGTATTGATAGAGTTTCTGTAGAAAATCCTTGCAAAAGAGCGGGCGATTACGCAGCTTATGCCCGACGCGCGGATGGCGAGCGGCGCGTGTTCTCTTGAGCTCCCGCAGCCGAAGTTCCTGCCCGCGACGATGATGTCACCCGGGCGTACCCGGCTCGCGAAACCGGGGTCTATATCTTCCATGACGTGCCGGGCGAGCTCGGCCTGGTCCGACGTATTAAGGTATCGGGCGGGGATGATGGCGTCTGTGTCCACGTTGTCCCCGAAGACCCACGCGCGTCCTTTCATCATGATGCCACCTCCCATGGTGCAGCTACTCTACCCAGGACAGCCGACGCGGCTGCTACAAACGGCGATGCCAGTACGACTTCGCTCTTGGGGTGCCCCATCCGCCCCACAAAGTTGCGGTTTGTAGTGGCTACGGCCCTTTCCCCAGGTCCCAGAATACCCATGTACCCGCCGAGGCATGGCCCGCAGGTGGGGGGACTGATCACGCCGCCCGCTTCGATGAACACCTCAAGCAGCCCGGCCCGCATGGCGTCAAGGTAGACTTGCTGAGTAGCAGGGATCACTATGAGCCTGACGTTTGGATTCACTTTCTTCCCCCGCAGGACGCTCGCGGCCATTTCGAGGTCAGAGTACCGGCCATTGGTGCAGGAGCCTATCACCACCTGGTCGATGGGGATCTCGCCCAGCTCGGAGATTTGCCGCACATTGTCCGGAGAGTGGGGGAGCGCGACGACGGGCGCCATACCTGTGACGTCGAGCACCAGCTCTGCCTGGTAGGTGGCGTCTGCGTCGGAGGTGTACAACCGCGGTGCGCGTTTTGCCCGGTGATTCATGTATTCCATGGTGACGCCGTCGGGCTGGAAAATGCCGGCCTTGGCGCCTGCCTCGATGACCATGTTGGAGATGGTCATGCGTTCATCCATGGAGAGGTCTGCGACCAGCGGTCCCTGAAACTCCATGGACATGTACCTGGCGCCGTCCGTCCCGATCTTGCCTATGATTGCAAGTATGATGTCTTTGCCCGAGACCCACCGGGACCTCTTCCCGGTGAGCACCACTTTCATCACTTCGGGGACCCGGAGCCATACTTCACCGATTGCCATGGCAGCGGCCATATCTGTGCTGCCAATGCCGGTGGCGAACGCACCCAGCGCTCCGTAGGTGCACGTATGCGAGTCTGCGCCTATCACCAGGTCGCCTGAGACCACCAGGCCTACCTCGGGCAGCAGAGCGTGCTCAATACCTGCACTACCCACATCAAAATGATGCGTGATGCGGTATTCCCTGGCGAACTGCCGGACCACCATTGACTGTTCCGCCGATTTTATGTCCTTGCTGGGTACGAAGTGGTCCTGCACGAGCACAATGCGCTCCGGGTCGAACACCCGGCGGAACCCGGCCGCGAAAAACTCGCGCAGGGCGAGGGGCGTGGTGATGTCGTTCCCCAGCACCAAGTCGACCTTCGCCTGGATCAGATCGCCGGGGTATAACGTATCTCTATCACAATGGGCCGCAAGCAACTTCTGTGTGATGTTCGGCATGTTCAGCACCCCACCGCGCTGATTTGAGCCCGTTCTTCAGGCCCGGAATGATAAAGGCGGTTGATGGCGTCCACGTAGGCCCTGGCGCTGGCCTCGATCACGTCCATGGACAGCCCCCTGCCGGAAAATGACCGGCCGTTATGAGCGATCTTCAGCGTCACTTCTCCCAATGCGTCCTTGCCGCTTGTGACCGCACGTAACGAGTAGTCGGTGAGTGTGACGCAAAGTCCCGTACAACGGTCTATCGCCTTGAACAGCGCATCCACCGGACCGTCTCCGCTGGCCGCTTCCTCCCTGGGAGAGGAGCCGATACTCAGCCTGACAGTGGCTGTGGGGACGGTGCGGTTTCCTGCAGAAACGTGGTAGTAGTCCAGTACCACACATTCGGGCACGCGGAACAGCTCGCTGTCAACCAGCGCCTCGATATCCCTGTCGGAGATATCGCGCTTTCTGTCAGCCAGTTCCTTGAACTTTACGAACAGCTTGTCAACGTCTTCCTGGGAGACGGTGTAGCCCAGTTCTTCCAGGCGCTTTGAGAACGCGTGTCTGCCCGATACCTTGCCAAGCACGATCCGGTTGGAGGAAAGACCTATGGATTCAGGTCTTATAATTTCGTACGTAAGCCTTTCCTTCAGCACCCCGTCCTGATGGATGCCTGACTGGTGTGCAAACGCGTTGGCGCCCACGATCGCCTTGTTGGGCTGGATCGGCACCCCGGTAAGCGCGCTGACCAGCCTGCTCACCCGGTAGATCTGTTCCGATACTACTGAGGTGTCGGTCCCGAAATGGTCTTTCCTTGTACGCAGCGCCATGACCACCTCTTCGAGGGAGGTGTTGCCAGCTCTTTCGCCAATACCGTTTACAGTGCATTCAATCTGGCCCGCACCTGCTTCTACGGCGGACAGTGAGTTTGCGACGGCAAGGCCCAGGTCATCGTGACAGTGCACCGAAATAGTAACATTTTCGATGCCGCGCACATTTGCCCTGATGGTGCCAATAAGCCGTTTGAATTCAGCAGGGGTGGTGTAGCCTACGGTGTCGGGCACGTTGATGCACGTGGCGCCCTCATCCACGGCCACCTGGAACACCCGGCAGAGGAATGCAGGGTCGCTTCTTGTGGCATCCTCGGCCGAAAACTCCACCTCGTTTGTCAGGGACTTCGCTGTGCGCACCCCTACCCGAGTCATTTCGATGATCTCCTCCGGAGATTTTCTAAGCTTGTATTTCATGTGGATCTCTGAAGTAGCGACGAAGGTGTGGATCATCGGACGTCTAGCTTCCTTCACTGCCTCGTATGCCCTGTAGATATCCTCGGGGTTAATCCGGGCAAGACCTGCTATCACGGGCCCCGATACTTCCCTGGCGATGGCGCGTACGGCTTCGAACTCGCCTTTTGAGGATATGGGGAATCCCGCCTCGATCACGTCCACGCGCAGCCTGGCAAGGTGCCGGGCGATCTCAAGTTTCTCTGAGGGGGAAAGATTCACTCCCGGGGTCTGCTCGCCGTCTCTCAGTGTGGTGTCAAAAATCCTTACTGGTGCCATACGTTCACCTCCAAATAAAGATGCCTCCCGTCCCCGGAAACCTCAGGGACGAGAGGCTAACCTTCGCGGTACCACCCTGTTTTGCCGGACAGAAACCTTGCCCGGCCTCGTTACGGAAGACAATCATCTTCCTCTGGATGTAACGGTCCAGTGCCGTCAGTACCTACTGGGAGCGTGGCTCCTTTGGGCCTGCAGCTCCGGGAGGAGTTTCGAAAGCGCTTCCGGTACCGGCTCTCATCAGGTGCCTGGCTGTCTGTGACCGTGACAACGCTTCTACTGGTTCCCGTCATTGCTAATTGTCATTTAGTTTACCATGAGACGCTGGAGGTTGTAAAGGGGGAAATTCATGATTGTGATCGTGCTGTGATATTGTCAGGGTAAAATCCATTTGTGAAAATATCAGTATGAGCAGGGAGAGGATTAGTTTGTCACAGACGGAATTAAATGGCATCCAAGTCCTAGAACGAACTCTTCGATTGTAATTACCACCAGTTACGCGGCCTTACTTCTAGGCTTAAGCGAGCGGCACGTCTATTGGAGTCCCCGTTTCGCGGGTCAGAGCAGTGTTTTCAGGTAGATGGACGGCCATACCTGCAGGTGACAACGTCTTTCAGTCCCCGTTTCGCGGGTCAGAGCAGTGTTTTCTGACTTAAGGGCGTTGGAGGGCGAATAGTTGGCCGGCTTTCAGTCCCCGTTTCGCGGGTCAGAGCAGTGTTTTATCGCGTACCACTGCGACGAGGAGGTGATGAAATGTGCTTTCAGTCCCCGTTTCGCGGGTCAGAGCAGTGTTTTACAGCCTGGAGGGCCTCCTGGAAGGGGAGCCAGCTGACCCTTTCAGTCCCCGTTTCGCGGGTCAGAGCAGTGTTTTTGACCACATCACTACTGACAATGGGCGGTGCGCAGTGTGCTTTCAGTCCCCGTTTCGCGGGTCAGAGCAGTGTTTTCGGCACGGGAGCGGCCACGGTGGAAATACAAGGCACAACTTACAGTCCCCGTTTCGCGGGTCAGAGCAGTGTTTTTCAGCGCCGAACGCTGGAGCCAGCTGCTTGAGGCGGTCACTTTCAGTCCCCGTTTCGCGGGTCAGAGCAGTGTTTTCTGAATTATGGCCTGGCGGACTTGCGGATCGTTGTAGTCCTTTCAGTCCCCGTTTCGCGGGTCAGAGCAGTGTTTTCGGACCCTGTAGAAGCGACAACCAGGTTGGCGGAGCACTTTCAGTCCCCGTTTCGCGGGTCAGAGCAGTGTTTTTGCCATTTGGGAAGAAGGCCCAGTGGCAATAGATTTTTGGCTTTCAGTCCCCGTTTCGCGGGTCAGAGCAGTGTTTTTTGGCCAGGAGCTGGCAGACAACCGGGCAGAGTTTGTCTTTCAGTCCCCGTTTCGCGGGTCAGAGCAGTGTTTTTACGTGCGGGCCTGCATTACCGGGATTGCCGTCCTGAACTTTCAGTCCCCGTTTCGCGGGTCAGAGCAGTGTTTTGCCCACCGCAAAATGGCTGATCGTCAGCATGTTGCCCCTTTCAGTCCCCGTTTCGCGGGTCAGAGCAGTGTTTTAGATTACATATAACCCAAGATTTCCCTTTTGGGCGCCCCTTTCAGTCCCCGTTTCGCGGGTCAGAGCAGTGTTTTACAATTCGTGACACGTGCCATTCTCCGTTTGCGTCAACCCTTTCAGTCCCCGTTTCGCGGGTCAGAGCAGTGTTTTATGCCGGCTGGCGCGATCAGATGGCGCTTGAGCACTCCTTTCAGTCCCCGTTTCGCGGGTCAGAGCAGTGTTTTGGAGCAAGAAGGCTTTCGGCATAATTTAACTGCTCCTGCTTTCAGTCCCCGTTTCGCGGGTCAGAGCAGTGTTTTATACCTCCTGGATTGTGTCTTCCGCAAGCTCCTGAGACCACTTTCAGTCCCCGTTTCGCGGGTCAGAGCAGTGTTTTAGAAAAATGATCGCGTCCCTGCGTCGCTTCGCATGGTCGCTTTCAGTCCCCGTTTCGCGGGTCAGAGCAGTGTTTTACACGGAACCAGGCAGCCAGTGCCCGGGCCTCCTCTGCTTTCAGTCCCCGTTTCGCGGGTCAGAGCAGTGTTTTCGCCGCGGTCCACCATCTGGAGCAACGCTAGCTTGGTCCTTTCAGTCCCCGTTTCGCGGGTCAGAGCAGTGTTTTCGGCTTGTGAAGGTGGTATAGCTCTTATCGACCGAAACTTTCAGTCCCCGTTTCGCGGGTCAGAGCAGTGTTTTCCCCTGCAGCGCTACCTCTAGGCTCCTTGGAGTTTCCCTTTCAGTCCCCGTTTCGCGGGTCAGAGCAGTGTTTTGCACCGTAGCCCGGTGCCAGGAAGTTACCGAGCACATCTTTCAGTCCCCGTTTCGCGGGTCAGAGCAGTGTTTTGCGGCGTTGTGGGGTGGCGAGCAAAAGGTGCAAGTATCTTTCAGTCCCCGTTTCGCGGGTCAGAGCAGTGTTTTCGACGGCACCATCGTTGTCCAAGATTTCTTGCAGCTCAGCTCTTTCAGTCCCCGTTTCGCGGGTCAGAGCAGTGTTTTAATATCGGATCTGCAACGCGTACTACGACGGCAACACGCCTTTCAGTCCCCGTTTCGCGGGTCAGAGCAGTGTTTTGCGACCAGTCCTCCGGCGTCTCCTCAAAAAATACCCTGCTTTCAGTCCCCGTTTCGCGGGTCAGAGCAGTGTTTTAGAAATGACCTTCA
>JBFMAL010000008.1:0-71992 GCA_040755615.1 Bacillota bacterium | reverse complement strand
TCCCCAGCGAGCCAAAGATCCTGAAAGAATCTTAGCACGCTGGAAGGTCTCGCCAATCATTCGGCATCCCAAAGAGTGTGCAACCCAGTGGGCAGGATCGGGGATAACCATGCTGCAAAACTACACCAACAGATGTACCGGGCCATGGATTTCCTCCTTGAGGCCAAAGAGGAAATCGAACGGGATGTTTACATACAGACAGCGAACCTGCTAAATCTCGAGGTGGACCTTCTGTACTTTGACACCACGTCCACGTACCTTGAGGTGGAAGATACGGATGAGGATGATATCAGGCAGAAAGGACATTCCAAAGACCACCGTCCGGACCTTCCGCAAGTTGTGGTAGGTCTTGCAGTGACGCGGGACGGGATACCGGTCAGGGTCTGGGTGTGGCCGGGGAACACTCAGGACATGGATGTAATACGGGAAGTGAAAAGGGACCTTGCCGGGTGGATGCTCGGCCGGGTGATTACCGTGGTGGACCGCGGCTTCTGCTCCGAGCAGAACCTCAGGGAACTGCAGCGAGCAGGCGGTCACTATATAGCCGGTGAGAAGCTCAGAGGGAAGAAGGAAGCCGAGGAAGCGCTCTCAAGGCCAGGACGGTTCAAACCGGTCAGGGATAACCTCGAGGTCAAGGAGATCATTGTCGGTAACGGGGAGAAGAGAGAAAGGTACATCCTGGTCAGAAACCCCCTTGAGGCAGAACGAGACAAAGCCAAACGTGAAGAGATTCTCGCCCGTATCAACGAAGAGCTTGAACGGATTGGGGATCTGAAAGGTGCTCCGCATACGAAAGCCTGCTGTGAACTGATCGCCCATCCCACACTGGGTAGGTTTGTGAAAACCGATAAGAGGGGTCAGCCGAGGATTGACAGGGAAAAGGTCAAGCAAGAAGAACGGCTAGACGGCAAGTATCTGATTCGTACCTCGGATGACACGCTGTCGGCGGAAGACGTAGCGCTGGGGTACAAGCAGCTGCATGAAGTAGAAGATGCCTTCAGAACCCTAAAGAGCACCCTGGACATAAGACCCATCTATCACAGGCTTGAAGACCGTATCCGCGCTCATATAGTGCTTTGCTGGCTTGCCTTACTTCTCGTGAGGGTGGCCTCGATCAGGACCGGTGAGACATGGGCCAAGCTCCTGAGCATACTTGAGAGAATGCATCTGGGCGAGTTCTCTTCCCGGGAGGGCAATGTGCTTCAGCGAACAGAAACTACACCTGAACAGGCCAGAGTCTTCAAGAAACTCGGTGTATCCGAGCCCCCTCGCTTTTTCGGCATCATCCCCTCTTCCAAGCCCAAGTCATAGTTACACGCCTATCGCTTCGCTTACTCTCTTTTTGTCTACTTTACCAGCAGCGTAGATTCATTCGTTATCTATGGACTGTCGAAGCCCGGAAAGTCCGGTATGGGCTTGGCAGTGGGAACCATTAGCCAATAGATAGGGTGTCTACCGTGAGGTGGAATCTGAGGGAAACCGGAGGCACGACCGAGGAACAAGAACCACATACGAGGCTAAATTGGGGTGGACGAGTCTGCGGAACAAAATGAAGTTCGACACTGCACGAACCCAATACAGTAGATGTGGCGGGTACCGGGACAGAACAAGCTGCCAGGTCGAAGCAATCAGGATCCAGATATCCGCAAGGGTCTACGAACTAAAATAAGGAGGCCTTCCAGCCCTGAGAATGGGACTAGGACAATCACCCGGTTTGAGCAAATTCTTCACACAGCCGAGTCCCCCGGTGATTGAGATGATCTGAAAAACGATTAACATTTACCAAACTAACGGAGATGGCCATTCGGTGGAAAACTCGGCTGAAACTGCTCGCAAAGTAGCACGCAACAGAGGCGTAGAATCTAAGTATTCACAACTGTTAACTTTCGGGCTCCATAGGTTAGCCCGTACAATCGAAGATATCTAGCACCTGAGTCACGTCGCTGGCGTAATAATCTGCTCCGGTATACTCCTTTACCAACTGGTTGACGGGATATCCTCCGATAACGACTTTCACCTTGTCCCTCAGCCCGGCTTCCTGCAGCAGGTCCACAACTTTCTTCACCGAGCCGACGCAAAAGGACAGCAGTACACTGATGCCAACAATGGACGCGCCCGTATCGCTGATGGCCTTGACAAACTTCTGTGGCGAGACATCCACGCCGAGGTCGTATACTTGGAAACCATAAGAGCGTAACAGGTACACCACTATATTTTTACCCAGGTCATGAATGTCTCCCTCTATAGTGCCCATAACAATAGGGGATCCGTGCTGAGGGATGCTCGAGACGATATGCGGCTCCACGATACGCATCACGCCACGGAGGATCTCCTCGGACATGATCAGGTCGGACAGGTAATACGTGCCTTCGCTGTATTTCACTCCAACTATCTCAACACCCTTTTTGCAAAGTTCGAGGATCTCAAGCGGAGTGCGCCCAGCCCTGATCATCGCTTCCACCAGGGAGAGCACTCTATCTTCATCAAGGTCCGCCATCGCAGTTAAGAGTTTATCGTCCAAGTTAGGCCCCCCCAGCTCATTCTTTTTTAAACCATCCGTCATAGAAGGTTAACTTGTAGCGATCGCCGCGGTACACGGACCTGCTCCACCCAAGGGGTCTGAGGTCTGGATCATACACAGTCTGCTCAATGACAAACACAGGAGCGTTACGACTTATACCCAGAACGGATGCCTCTTCTTTGGAGGAGTTGGCCACCTGCAGGACTTTTTTGGAGCTGACAGGCATGGAGTCACTATGAGCACTAATTAAGCCAGGTAGAGTAGGATCCTTTAGCTCTGCTTCAAGGATAGGTTTACTCTTAGTATATATCGTATACTTCTTCTCGTACGCAAGCCGCTCTTCTTCAGCAGTGGTGACTGTTCTGAAATACAGGAACCTGGCATTATCATCGTTCACACCAAACTTTTCTTTAAGTTCCTCATCTGCCCTGACTATCCTGGCTTCTAACAAAGTGGTTTTGACCTGCAATCCCCTTTGCTTTACATCTTCGTTAAAATTACTCATCTCAAAAACGATATCGTCCAGTTTAGGGCTGGCCACAAATGTACCCTTACCCTGCTGGGCGTAGACCATACCAGCTGCCACCAATTCCGAAATAGCTCTGCGGACGGTCATACGGCTGATCTCGAAGCGGGCTGCGAGATCAGTCTCTGTAGGCAGTGCCTCTCCCGGCTTCAGTTCCCCATTGCGGATCTGCGCCTCAAGCCATTTGGCCAATTGGTAGTAGATAGGAACCACCGAATTCTTGTCGATAGACGCTGCTTCCTGCATTACTAAACACCTGTTTCTAGAGGTTATACAGGTAAATACTAGCATGTCGTTGTATATACGTCAATACATACCATAAAAGTCACTTTGTAAAGGACAACGCATTAACAAATTCGTTTTGAAATTCCTCTCGACCTGAAAGCTCTACATGCTCGGCCTTGCGCGCAAGCATTGCCGCCCGTGCCCGTTCAGCGGCGGAGAGCAGCGCGAGCCTTGCGCCGTCACCGGCAGCATTGCCAATGGACACGATGGTATCAAGAGGTACTTCTGGTAGTAGTCCGATAGCTACTGCGCTCTCTTTCTTTATGTAGTTTCCGAAAGCTCCGGCCAAGAGCACCCGGTCAATATCTTTTACTTCTACGCCCAAATCCTGGAGCAGTACGTGAGTTCCCGCCTTGATCGCGCCTTTGGCTAATTGCAACTCCCTGATGTCTTTCTGGGTCAGTACAATATCCTCGCCTGTGGCCGAATCTTCTGCCCAGGCCAGGACGAACTCACTTCCCTGCTCAGTCTTGCGGAGGCGTCTCCTCACGAGAGGGGGCAGGTCATCACCAGCATCCGGGCCCGCCAAGCGCCCTGTGGGGACGACGATACCCGTCCTTAACATCTCCGCGATTGCGTCGATCAGTCCGGACCCGCAGATACCAACTGGTCTTTTGCCCCCAATGACCTCCAACTCTACATCGTCATGGATACGAACACCTTCAATTGCTCCCTCCGCTGCTCGCATGCCACACCTGATCTCCGCACCCTCAAAGGCTGGCCCGGCCGCAGTGGAGCAGGTAAGGATCCTTCCCTTCCCTGCCAGTACGATCTCGCCGTTCGTCCCTATATCCACCATCAAGCTAACCCCGGGAAGGCGGTCTGCTGCAGCTGCAAGCATCACGCCCACAGTGTCTGAACCCACATAACCTGCCACGTTGGGGAGCACCACGACTCTACCCGAACGTACCATTTCAAGCCCCAGCTCCTGAGCTTGAACTTCCACCATTTGCCCAAAAGCGGGTACAAACGGGGCTGGTGCCAGGTTGGTTGGGTCAATCCCGAGAAAGAGGTGGCTCATCGTAGTATTGCCTACTACTACTGCCTGATAAATCTCTTTCGTGCTTACCTGTGCCTCCCGGCAAAGACCGGCAATGACAGAATTGATGCCGGATACTACCTTCTCCTGTAACTGCTGTAACTTTGTGGGTCCCCCTGAGGCGTAAGTAATCCTGGCGATCACGTCAGCACCAAAGACATTTTGCGGATTGGTCACAGCTCCCCTGGCTACAACCTTGCCTGTGACAAGATCTGTGAGGTAGGCCACGACCGTTGTTGTACCGATATCTATTGCAAGGCCGAAAGATCTGTCTTGCGTGTTGCCTGGTTCCACAGCGACCAGCTCGTCCCCATCCACCACAGCGGTCACAACGAAATTGCCGGAACGAAGGATTCCGGGCAAATTGGATACAACTGTCCGGTTAAACCGGAGGCGGGGATCAGGCAGCGCTGCAGTCAGGCGTTCCCAGTCCGGTGTCTGGTCTTCCACGCTGGGCTGCGGTAGGACTACGTGGTATTTCTTTACGCTAGGCGCGATTGTCTCAAGGTTTAGTAGCCCGGCCATTCCTACCTTCCTGTCTAGTACATCCCTTTGTTCATCGATTTCTACCACCGTGTCTTCTGTAACAACGCGCAGACACGCCAGCGCCCAGCCTGAGTCCAGCTGGTCTGGGCTGAGCAGCTTTGTTTCAGCGGGTGCAGGAGGAACCTGGCTATTTCCCACAAGTTTCACCTTGCATTTTCCGCACGTGCCTCGTCCTCCACAGGCGCTTTCAACGCGCAGACCTGCTGCAATGGCTGCCTGCAGGATTGTGGTTCCAGAAGGAACGACAGCAGTCCTACCGGACGGCAAGAACTCTACTCTAACCAAGAAGTGTCACTCCCTTTTCTACTGTGAATCCCAGGGGACGCAAAACAGCAGACAATGTTCTGCTCGCGGATGATTGAGTACCCCACAAAAACCTCAATTCGACATGAAATATGAAAGATCATCCTTATAGAGGTAAGCAATCTATTACATGCAGAAACGGTTTGACTTCGACTTCTCTTTGATACGCAGCGCCTATCATGGAGAGCCGCCTCCTATAACCGGCGAGGTTCACAGGTTGGCATGACGACGCTGTTTGGGCAGTAATATCTTACAGAGCGAACCACTTCGGGGGGATGGCGCCATGCGTTCGGTCCGTGTTTACTTCTTTCTCGTTTTGGTCATGTGTTTGCAGCTGGTATGTACTGCCTTTGCGGAGAGTGTTCCTTCCACGCTATCAGTTGATCTCTGGGGGCTCCCGACCTGTGAAGAACAAAGGGAACTATGCTATACGATACCGTTTATGGTAGGTGAGGATGTACGCGAAGTTCAGGTTCGACTGAACGAACTTGGACTTTTCGACGGGCCTATCGATGGCGTTTTCGGCATTCAGACTGAACTGAGCGTCCGACGTTTTCAATCAGTGAGGGGGCTGCCTGAGACCGGCATAGTAGACCAGGGTACGTGGGATTTATTGTGGGCAGAAGAAGCACAGGGCCAACAGGATGTGCCTCCCCCCGGCCGCCCCAAAGGCCCAGTACGTCTGGAAGTGGACGTGAGACGTCTCCGGCTGACCGTCTATGATGGCGATAAGGTGTTCAAGACGTACCCCGTAGCCATTGGGAAATTCTCGACGCCTACCCCTGTGGGCGAGTTTACCATTGTGAACAAGCGCTATAACCCCGGGGGCCCTTTCGGAGCCAGGTGGATGGGCCTGAATATTCCCTGGGGTACCTATGGCGTCCACGGTACAAACCGCCCGTCATCAATCGGTTCACATGCAAGCGCAGGCTGCATACGAATGTTTAATCATCACGTTATAGAGTTGTTCGAGTGGGTACCTGTTGGCACTCGCATTACGATCATAGGGCGGGAAATCAGAGCTACCGTATCACGGATCCTCCGGAGGGGACATGTAGGCGTAGACGTGCAGTACGTGCAATATAAGATTAGACAGGTTGGTTTCGACGGGGGTCCACTAGACGGCCGCTTTGGCGCCCAGTTGGAGCAGGCTATCCGGGAAATGCAAGCGTACTATGGCATCCGGCCCACTGGTGTCGTAGACCTTGACGAGCTGCTGCTCCTTGGCATCAAATGATGAGGCAGAGGAGGACTTACGCATGAAGACATGGGTAAGATGGCTTGCTTCTGCACCCATAGCACTACTCATCATTGCTTGCGTCTGGTCCGGTGCCTGCAGCACTGTGGTTGAACAGCTCCGGTCCTTTTACTTCCGTAAATACTACGAACACAGGCACGTCGAGGTACACCCATGGGTGCCGCTTGGCGATACGCTCTATACCCTGGAGTATCAAGACACCTACTGGCCACTCTTATTCGGCGGCGCTTATGGTTACGACAGGATGCTGACATACGTGGTGCTCGCAGAACAGCAACAACAGCCAGTGTTCGACCTTCAATTTGTGCCCCTTCCCATAGCCGATCCCTGGGTTTCGGTGTGGAAAGAGCTGGACCTTGGCACACCGAGAGACATCATTTCAGGCCCTGCCTGGATGTGCCTTGGAGATGAACGCCTGCTCCCGGTAGACCTGTTCCTGCCAGAGCAATACAAGGAGAACTCATCGTTAAGAGGGATGACCGCCCTTCAACAAGATGGACAAACGTGGGGCTTTCCGAGATGGATAGAGCCAGCCTTTTTCGTAGGAAACCGGGTGTTGCTTGAGCGTGCGGGTATCGATGTGCAACGAGTGCGGGACCAAGGCTGGTCTCCTGAGGAGTTCGCGGAGGCCTGTACGGCGATGAAGGAAAAGCGGATAGCGGTTGGCATTTCAGACCCCGTATCGCTCCTTGTTGCGCTCTGCCTGGCAGAAGGAACGACTCTTCTTGAATGTTCCGACAAACAGCTTTACATGCCGCTCAGCGTCGTCAGCAATACCGGGGCAACACAACAAAGCGAACTGCTTTATGCATTCTGGGAAGGGGAAGTAGGGCTATACGGTCCAGCAGGTGCAGGATTTCTCCGCTACTGGCGGGACCGGCTTTCCCGGCTTGGAAAGGCGTTGGCCCGTGACGTTGACCCAGTAATCCTTCCATTGCCCACGCGCGAAGGGTCGCCTTACCTGTCCACGGTAAATGCGGTGTTCGCGTTTGTCACTCCGGGAGAACGAGCAGACAGGTCAAGATTGGCCGTTGAGGTGGCACGGAGCCTGGCCGAGCATACCGTGCCAATAATAGCCAGGCAGCTCATGGTTGTGCCAGCCCGGGCCATGGTAGACTGGAAAAGCGGAGCCGTTCTGCCCCAAGAGGAGCTTAGTTACCTTGAATCCCTGGCGTCGATTCCGGTCAGGCCTGTAACCCGCTTTGAGGCTTATCGTCAATTGATAGCTAAAGACAAGATAGAAGCGTGCCTCCGTCGTGTTATGGCCCGAAAAATGAGTGTAGAAAAGGCTGCACAGGAAATCGTAGAAATCCTCCTAGAAAACAAGAAAGACCGGGACTAGGTCTCAGTACCGGTCTTCTTCTCTTACTCCTCTTCCCGCTTTGCCGCATCTGCGACTAAACTCACCGGCCGTGCAGGATAGATGCTGGATATGGCGTGTTTGTAGACGAGTACTTGCTTTCCGTCACTGTCCAGGGCTACGGTGAAGTTGTCAAAAGCCCGCACTGATCCCCGAAGTTGAAAACCATTTATAAGGTAGATCACCGCCTGAACGTTTTCTCTCCTGAGCTGGTTCAAAAAATGATCTTGAAGATTAACAGAAGACTTGGTCACCCAGCATCTCCCTCCGGTTTTCTATTTCGCCAAAGACTTCTACACTCTGGGCCATTTTCCTTCTACCCTTCTAACAATATCTTCCACTACCGCCTGCGTGCCAGTAGAGTGCCCCAAATTTATCCAAATTATACCTTTGTTCTTGCGAAACCAGGTGTACTGGCGTCTGGCATAGTGTCTGGTATTACGAGCGAGGATTCTGCGTGTTTCTGAAAGTGTGGCCAACCCCCGCAGGTACATCACGCTTTCCCGGTAGCCCAGGCTGTTCATGGAAAACAGGTCAGGTGAATACCCTGACCTAAGGAGGCCCATGGTCTCTTCGATCAGCCCGTTTATTAGCATCCGGTCTACTCTCTCATCGATCCGCTTGTACAGTACGTCCCTTGGTCTTGTCAGTCCAATCACAAGACAGTCAAGAGATGGACCGCTCCCCCTGCCGCTCAGATCAGAAAGCGGTTTGCCGGTGGACATGTACACCTCCAGTGCGCGAACAATGCGCCTTACGTCGTTGGGGTGCACGCGCTGTGCGGTCAGGGGGTCCACTTCTGCCAGCCTCCGGTGCATAGCTTGGCTACCTTCGCTTTCTATCTGTCGTAATAACGCTCGTCTCAGTTCCCAGTCCGTCTCAAGGTCTACAAACGTATAACCGCGTATCACTGAGTCCACATACAGCCCTGTGCCACCGGTCAGGATAGGTAGGTATCCCCTGGAGGCTACATCGCGGATGGTATCCCACGCAAGACGCTGGTATTCTGCCACGCTGAACTTCACGTCAGGAGGAACAATATCGATCAGGTGGTGCGGGACGCCCTTTCGCTCAGCCGGGGTAGGTTTGGCCGTACCGATATTCATACCCTGGTACACCTGCATGGAATCGGCACTTAAGATTTCGCCCCCTACTTCGAGCGCCACATCGACGGAGATTTCTGTTTTGCCCACAGCTGTCGGGCCAACTATAACTAAAACGGGCTGGGGCATCGCGACCTATCCCTCCTTACGTCCGGAGGAAATCCTTACGTAGTCTGTGAAGACTTATCTTAAGAAAAGTGGGCCTGCCGTGGGGGCAAAAAAACGGCTCACGACAACCTCGCAGTCTTTCGATGAGCGCCACGCATTCCATGTCTGAAAGCCCCCGAGAGGCTCGTACCGATGCGTGGCACGCTGCCAGGGCTTTCCTCGCCTCGTTCAGGGCGGAAAGCCCAGAACCTGAGTCGGCATGGACGAGATGTTCGAGTAGGTCGGTGAATACCCTTTCGGTGAACGATACAGCAAGCTCCCCTGGTACAGCGCGTACTATCACCGATCGTGGACCAAAGGGCTCGGCATCGAAGCCCAGTTCCTCAAGGGTATGTCTATGCTCGTCGAATGCCGCTGCGGAGTTTGCGTCAAGCGAGACCGTAACGGGAACAGCCAGCAACTGGCTTGGGTATGTGGTTGATTCCACTTCCTCGTAAAACACCCGTTCGTGGGCAGCGTGCTGATCAATGATGTATATCCCGTCACAAGCTTCCGCCAAGAGGTAACTTCCATGCGTTTGCGCCAGGAACCTGAGCTCCGGGAATGCTCTCTGGCCGGTGGCAGGGTGTTCCATTACCAGCTGCGCGATGGTATCATCTGCCTGCGGCCACTCATCCAGATCTGTTTCTTTGGCTTGTGCAGGGACGGGGTAGTCCGCCCTTGGCAGGAACGCAGCTTCGTAAGCGTGAAACAGCGCTCTTCTCACTATATCTTCCCTGGCAAACCGCACTTCAGCCTTGGTAGGATGAACGTTCACGTCAATGCCTTCAGAGCATGAGACGTTCACTATCAGTACCGGGTGTTTGCCGGGCATGTACCGACCACGTGTGGCATCATCCGTCACCCATGTAAGCAGCAATGAACGTACAGGTCGCCGGTTTACAGAGAAAAACTGCCCCGATCTTGACGGACGGCCGTGCGGAGGAGCTGCCAGAAGACCGCTGACGGTTACAGTTTCCAGCGAGAAGTACAGGTCAATCGCATCAGCGGCGAACTCGTTGCCGAACACCTGCGCCATGACGTGCCGGAGATCGCCTGTCCCACCCGCTTCAAGAATTGTCCTTCCTCCTGAACGCAGGTGGAAATAGATGTGTGGATGTGCTGCAGCCAGGCGTGCAACCACGTCGGAAATCGCTTGTGTCTCACGTGAGGACGATTTGAGAAACTTATATCTGGCAGGAACATTGTAGAACATATCTTGCACCCAAACAGTGGTGCCCCTGGGCGCTCCCGATGGCTGTACGATCAGGTCCTTACCTGCGGACAGCCTGATTTCGGTCCCCTGCGTACCATCTGAAGTGAGCAACCGAAATTTCGATATTGCTGCGATACTTGGGAGCGCCTCTCCCCGGAACCCCATAGTCTGAACGTTCCAGAGGTCTTCGACGGAAGAGATCTTACTGGTTGCGTGAGGTTTCAGTGCAAGTTGAGCGTCTTCAGGTGACATCCCGCAACCGTCATCGGCGACCTTGATCATCTTTTTCCCGCCGTCCTCAATGTCGATAACGATCCTGCGCGCTCCGGCGTCTATGGAATTTTCGACTAACTCTTTCACAACGGAGGAGGGTCTTTCCACCACTTCCCCCGCAGCGATCTTGTTTACTGTCTCAGGGTCCAAGATTCGAATAGCCACCGATCTCGGCGCTGCAGTGCAGCGCATTCCCTCCTTGTGCGATGGATGAATAACCCCTGGGTCGATGGAAACCTATTTTCTCCTTGCCTTCTGTTGCAGGTCATACAAAATGTTAATGGCCTCTACCGGAGTGATGTTCATTACGTTAATGCTCCTCAGTTCTTCAATAATGGGATGTTCCTGAACCTGGAGGAACGTGAGCTGGGTCATCTGGCACCTCTTTGGCCGCCGCTCAGGCTTTCCTCTATCAGCACGTTCCAATACTTCTAGAATGCCGAATGCGCGGTCAACCACGCTGGGCGGCAGGCCTGCCAGACGTGCTACGTCGATCCCATAACTTCCGTCTGCTGGCCCTTTCACCATCTTGCGGAGAAAGATCAGCTCATCTCCTCTCTTTTCAATAGCTACCGAATGATTGCGGACTCCTTCATGCGTGTCTTCGATCGATACCAGTTCCCGGTAATGAGTGGCAAACAGCGTTTTCGCACCGATGGAGTCAAGAATGTATTCAGTTACAGCCCAGGCTATGGCCAGACCGTCATACGTGCTCGTGCCTCTTCCGATCTCATCAAGGACGATGAGACTCTTGTCTGTGGCGTTCCTCAGGATGTTGGACAGCTCCGTCATTTCTACCATAAACGTACTCTGACCCATCGACAGGTCGTCGTGCGCTCCCACCCGCGTGAAGATCCGGTCCACCACGCCGATGCGTGCCGCATCTGCTGGGACAAAACTACCGGTCTGTGCCATCAGTGTGATTAACGCTACCTGTCGGCAGTACGTGGATTTACCTGCCATGTTTGGCCCGGTGATGAGGAGAAGGCGTGAGTCGGAAGAGTTCATGAACGTATCATTGGGTACGTACTCTCCTTCGCCCAATAGGCGTTCAACCACGGGGTGTCGCCCACCCCTGATCTCTATCACATCGCTTCTGTCCACTTCCGGCCTCTTGTAATTGTACTTTACTGCGATTTCAGCAAAGGTGGACAGCACGTCAAGCTCAGCCACAGCCATCGCGACAGCCTGGAACTTGGGTATGTGGCTGCATACCTCCTCCCGCAGCTTGCAGAACACCTCGTACTCCAGCTCGCAAAGGCGCGATTCCGCTCCGAGCACCTTCTCTTCATATTCTTTCAGCTTCTCTGTGACAAAACGTTCAGCGTTGGCTAAAGTCTGTCTTCTGATGTAGTCCGGGGGCACAAGATGCAGATTGGGCTTGGTGACCTCAATGTAGTACCCAAATACTTTGTTGTAGCCAACTCTTAATGACCTGATCTGGGTTCTTTCGCGCTCCGATACTTCAAGCTGCGCGATCCAGTCCTTTCCTGACTCGCTTGCACTTCGCAGCGCGTCTATCTCCTGATGAAAGCCATCCCTGATGATGCCACCGTCCGTAACAGTTGCGGGGGGATCGTCTGTGATGGCAGCCAGGATGAGCGCTGCTAGTTGTTGTGTGTCAGGCATGGAAGTGGCCAGTTGAACGAGTAATGGCGCACGTGCTTTGAGCACAGTCTGTTTTATGCGGGGCAGCAACGAAAGTGACGTCGCCAAACACAAAAGATCGCGGGCGTTTGCCGTGCCGTAGGAGAGTTTTCCCACTATTCGTTCAATATCGTACGTCTGTCTCAAGCACTCCCTCAATTCACCACGCATCACCGGGTCACAGGACAGTACCTCTACCGCATCAAGCCTCTCATTGATCCTATCGGGGTCGGTGAGGGGGTTCAGTAACCACTTCTTCAAGAGTCTTGAACCCATGGAAGTCTGTGTGACGTCCAGAACCCAAATGAGAGACCCCTTTGTAGAACCGTCGCTGGCCCTCTTTAAAAGCTCCAGGTTTCGCCGGGTAGAGCTGTCGATAATGAGGCCAGTTCCGAAGTGAAGCCTTCTTATCGAGGTGATGTGTTGAAGCTCAGTCATCTGTGTCTTTGAGAGGTACGTAAGCAGCGCCCCCGCCGCTTTGGTACCAAGCTTCAGTTCTTCGAGGTCAAAGCCACGCAGCGAGTTAACTTTGAAATGTTCACACAAGCTTTTGTATGCGGCCTCTGTATCGTATGCCCACTCTTCCCAGGGCGTGATGGTCGCCACGTTCCGGGCGAGAAGTAGATGGAAGTCCCGTCCTTCGTGCGACCGCGGGATCAGGCACTCGCTCGGAGCATATCTGCTCAGCTCCTCAATGGCCGTCTCCCGGCTGTTCTTACCATGGATCTCGCCCGCGAAAAACTCACCCGTCGAGGCGTCAGCCAGCGCAATTCCAATAGAGCCCTCTGATTCTACCACGCAGCCAATGTAGTTGTTGCGTTTGTCATCAAGCAGTGCAGAGTCTATCACCGTGCCCGGCGTGACGACCCGGGTGACTGCCCGTTTTACAAGGCCCTTGGCCTGTCGAGCATCCTCGACTTGGTCACACAGGGCGATCCTGTAGCCCTTATCCAGTAGTTTAGATAAGTACGTGTCTACTGCGTGGTAGGGCACACCTGCCATGGGAATCCGGGTATCATTGCCTGTGGGTCTTGAGGTAAGAACGATATCCAGCTCCCGAGCTGCGATCACTGCATCATCGTAGAACATCTCGTAGAAGTCGCCCAGCCTAAACATGAGGATCTTGTCGGGATGTTCTCTTTTGATCTGGTGGTACTGAGACAGCATGGGTGTGGTCACAGAAGATTCCACTCCTTAGGAACACGGTTTTCCAGGCAGACACGCGGGTCCTCAGCGCAGTATTTCACCCTTCAGGTAGTAAGTACCGCCGTCCGTGATCCGGACGTTGACGAGCGCGCCGGGATGTTGCTTTGAATCGATAATGACCACCTTGTTGCCCCGGGTTCTGCCGGATAGCTTCTCTGGTTCCTTCTCCGAGGGACCCTCGACTAGTACTTCCTCTATCCTGCCTATCATCGCGTTATTCACTTCTTTTGTTATCCGGTTTTGGAGCTCCACCAGTGCTGTTATGCGGCGTTGTTTCTCGTCCGCTGGAACCTGGTTTTCCATGGCTGCCGCGCGTGTACCTCTTCTAGGTGAGTAGACGAAGGTAAAAGCGGCATCAAACCTCACTTGCTTGACCAGGTCCAGCGTCTCTTCAAACTCAGACTCCGACTCTCCCGGGAATCCGACAATGATATCGGTGGTTATGGAAGCGTTAGGAATAGCTTTCCTGATGCGTTGTACAAGCGCAAGATATCCATCTCTGGTATATCCCCGGTTCATTAGCGAAAGAATCCGGTCAGATCCCGCCTGAACGGGGAGGTGGATGTGTTCGCATACGTGCTTTGTTTTGCTCAGCACGTCTATCAGCTTGTCTGAGAAATCCCGTGGGTGCGAAGTCATGTACCTGATCCTGCCCGCGTGGTCAAGTCTGTCAAGCTCGGATAGGAGATCGGCGAAGTCATACTCCTCTGCAAGGTCACGCCCGTAAGCATTGACGTTCTGACCAAGGAGCGTAACTTCCTTGTAACCTTCAGCAAAAAGGGACGAGACTTCGTCAATGACGGAACGGGGTTCTCTGCTTCGCTGCCTGCCTCTAACATAGGGCACAATGCAGTACGAACAGAAGTTGTTGCAGCCGTACATAACCGTCACCCATGCACTGAGCCCCGGCGCACGCTTTGCAGGCAGGTGTTCTACGATCCCGCCCTCCGACTCTAATACCTCGACCACCAGTGCATTGCTTTCTCTTGCCTCCCGTATGAGATCTGGGAGACGGTGCACGTTGTGGGTACCGAAAACCAGGTCCACGTGGGGATAACGGCGCCTTATGCGTTCTGCTGTCCCTTCCTCCTGTGCCATACACCCGCATACTCCGATTATCAACCCTGGGTTTTCTCTTTTTAAGCGTTTGAGCACGCCAAGCCTCCCCCACACCTTGTTTTCGGCGCTCTCTCTTACGCAACAGGTGTTCAGCAATATCAAGTCTGCTTCCTCGCGGGCCTTCGCCGGGCGATAGCCCATCTCTTCAAGCAGCCCCGCCAGCACTTCGGAGTCATGAGCATTCATCTGACAACCAAACGTCTCGATTAGGTAATACAAGGACAAAAACTCCCCCGCCAATTAGTGTGGTTTTGCAATTGTCTTCAGCCACCAGCCAGCTTGCCCATTCGCTGGGTTCAATGCAGATATGATACCATAATGCTCTTGATCTGAGTATTCTTTACCCAGCAGTTGATTACCCGCATGATGGCCAGTCTGTACTATCAAAGCAGGAGCCACAGGAGTATGCTGAGAGTCAACGGGCAGAGCACGGTTGAAAGCATGGCGGTACCGCACACCACATCAGGCGCTGCGTCATACTCCATGGAAACCAATGCAATATTCATAGCTGTGGGCATTGCGGTTTGGAGCACCAGGACGGAGGAAAGTTCTCTCTCCACAGGTAGCAAGAAGACCAGCCCGTACGCGAGTAGTGGTGCAATCACCAGCTTCATTGCTGTGCCCAATGCCATCGTCTTTTTGGAAAAGCCGGCGGAAAGTGCGTGAAACTGCATGCCCATAATCAGCAGCATGACCGGAAGCGCGGCTCCTGCCATCATACTTATCCCCTTGTAGAGTACAGGGGGGATGGAAAGCCCGGCGGACCGCAGCAAGTAAGCAAGCACTGCAGCGTAAAGCGAAGGCATGCGCAGCACGCCAAGGAGAGATCGGCGTACGCTGTTCTTGCTGCTCGCCGCGTAAAACACTCCCACTGTAAACATGAAAAATTGCTGGCACACCATGTAAAGTAGGGCACGCTCGAAACCCTGCTGACCCAAAGCAAAGAGGATAATGGGCGAGCCGAGGTACCCCGTGTTCCCGAAGGTGGAAGCGAGTACCAGCGCGCTCCTGTCCTTCCTATCCAGAGCGAACACGGCGCCCACAGCAGTTATCAATCCTACCATCAGCGCGGTAAACAGCGCCAGGAAGCAAAAGAGCATAATGAACTCAGCACTTGTTGTCGCTGAGGTATAAAGCGAGTTAAACACCAGCGCTGGCAGGAGGATGTAAAGCGTGAGGCGCGACGGGGCTGATACGTCCATTTTCAGAAAAAAGTTGGCGACATATCCTAGTAGAATAATGAAAATGACGGGCACGAGAATTTCAATTACATACACGGACAAACGACACCCTCTTCTTTCGGCGGGTTACCTATCACACCTTTGAATAACGGTACAGAACAATCCCGCGACCCGACACTGCATGGGGGGGAAATGTCAGGCAATTCACTGCCAACGGGTGGACTCGACACCCTGACCTCTGCGGTAGTATGACCAGGACTCCCTAGTGCCGAGAGCAGCATCAACTAGGCCCTGAACGTCCAGGGCGTCTTCGGCACATATCACCTGCTCAAGTCTGGGCTGAGTTGACGGGTTACGAGGCACGAACAGGCTACAGCAGTCATCAAAAGGCTCTACCGACAACTCATATGTGCCCATGCGCCTGGCCATTGCTACGATTTCCGTCTTGTCAAAGCCGATCAGGGGACGCAGCACCGGGACAGACACTGCATGCTCTATGCAGTATAGGCTTTCCAGCGTTTGGCTCGCTACCTGACCCAGGCTCTCCCCCGTAACAAGCGCCAGCCCTCTCCCCTGGCGGCAGAACGCCTCCGCGATGCGCAGCATGAACCTGCGCATGATAGTGATGGTAAGTTTCTCGGGGCAGCTTTCCTTTATCGCCTCAACCACGGCAGTGAGGCTGAAGAGGTGCAGGTTTAGATCGCCCCATCTCGCCAGCTCTGTGCTGAGTTTCCGAACCTTGTCAACTGAACGCTCGCTGGTATAGGGGAAGGTATGAAAATGTATGCAGTCAAGCATGACGCCTCTTTTCATGGCCAGGTATCCGGCGACGGGGCTGTCTATGCCTCCGGAGAGAAGCAGTCCCGCTCTGCCGGCGCTGCCCACCGGGAGTCCTCCGGGGCCCGGGATGACCTGACCGAAAACCAGCCCTCTTTGTCTTACCTCCACTCCCACCGTGATGTCGGGATTGTGAACGTCGACTCTCATTGATGGAAAGCGTCCGAGCAAGAAGGCGCCCAGCCTGCGGCTGATCTCGGGCGAGGTATGGGGGAAGGCCTTGTTGCTCCGCCGCGTCTCTACTTTGAACGTCTTTATGCCGGGATCTTCGGCCAGCGCGCCGCCGAGCACTCTCGCTGCCGCTTCCTCGAGCTCCCGTATGTCCAGCTCCACGCTTATGCCCGGGCTCAGTGTGACTGTGCCGAACACCTCTCTGAGGCGCACCGCTGCATCGAGCGGGTCATCGGTATACACGTAGAACCGGCCGAAGTCGTGGTGTACCTCTTCTTCAGGCTTCAGCACGCGCTGTATTTGCTTCCTCAAGATACGTTCAAAAAATGATCGGTTTTTACCTTTGAGGCCGATCTCGCCGTACCTGATGACTACAAGCTTCATGTTCACGATCGAAACACCCGCCTAAAGTGCGACACCGCCTTCTCAAGCGAAGACAGAAACGCGTCTGCATCAGACTCGTCGTTGTCAACAGAAAGGCTGACTCGGATTACCTGCTCTGCCTCTTTGGATTTCATACCGAGCGCAGCGAGCACCGGGCTTGGCCCGCCCCGGTGGCCGTGACATGCCGAGCCTGAAGACACACACACGCCTTCGGCGCCCAGGAAACGCACTAGCACCTCGCCGCGCACGCCTTCTACCCGCAGCGACAGGATATGCGGCGCGTACAGCCCCTCTTCCTTCGGACCTATGACGGAACAGCCCGGGATGCGCATTGCACCTTCTTCGATACGGCATCTCAGGGGCTTGACGCGGCCCCAAAAATTCGCCTTCTCAAGCGCGGATATGGCTTCCGCCATTCCCACAATCCCGTGCACGTTCTCTGTACCCGAGCGAAAGCCGCGCTCTTGGCCCCCTCCGAGCATATATGGTGGGATCTCCAGGCCCCTTCGCACATACAGAAAACCCGTACCCTTCGGGCCGTGGATCTTGTGCCCGCTTGCGCTGAGGAGGTCTATTCCGAATCCCTCGGGCTCTATGCGATACTTCCCGAAGGACTGCACTGCGTCCACGTGAAATACGGGCCGCGGCGAAAACTCGCGTAGTCCCCGGCCTACCGCATCGATCGGTAACACAGAGCCTACCTCATTATTCACGTGCATCATCGTTACAAGCACTGTGTCCTTCCTGACCCGGGTCAACACCTCATCCGCCGGAACAGAGCCGTCCTGCAGCGGCGGTACGTGCTCCACCTCAAAACCTTCGGCGGCGAGCCTGGAAAGCGGCTCGAGAACCGAGGGATGCTCGATAGCGGAAGTCACAATGTGCCTGCCGCGCTTTGCATAGAGCCGCGCAACACCGAATATAGCGGTGTTGTTTGACTCGGTCCCACCTGACGTAAACACGATTTCCTCAGCGTTCACGCAGAGCGCTGAAGCGATCTTCTCCCGGGCTTCATCAATGAGTGCGCGCGCGCTCACCCCAGGCGGGTGAAGCGATGAGGGGTTGCCGAACGTTTCTTTCAGCGTACGACACACGGCGTCCGCCACCTCGGGCAGGAGCCTGGTGGTCGCGCTGTTATCCAGGTAATGTAACACGTCTGCACCACCGTCCAGGTGTACCGATCATCTGTCCTCACTTAGAATATCCCCAGAAACCTCTTTCTTTTCCGGTCAGCCCGAGTTGTCATCCCCACCAGTTGGTACCTGAGCTGCTGCACTTCCTGCTGTGTCCTGATTAGTGCGGTCAACAGTCTGTCCCTGTCCTCGGCCCGCTGCTTTTCGGTCTTCTCAAGCCGCGTCACGAGATCTAAAAGGCGGTTGTACAATTCGTTATCCTGGAACTCGACCGGAGGCCGGCCTGGCGCCTTCAACCGTTGCCTTATCTCTTCCACTCCCAGGCCTTCGGCTTGCCAAAGGTGTATGGATTTAAGGAGCGGCACAGAGTCTTCTGGAAGGTGAAGGTCCCCTTCTTCGGACTCCGACACTCCTAGTTCCTGACCGTATTCTCGAACGATCTCTCCAACCAGCCGAGGGTGCAGACCGCTCGCCGAACACGCTTCTGCGAGGGAAACGTTCATACCGGGTCCCCCCCTTCTTCCTTTTGAGTCTTACTTTTATTCTTCTACACCATTTCCCTGCTTTCCTGTTTGTTCCCAGTTCGAATACCCCCCCGGGAAGGTTGGATAGGGTATAGACGAGGTATAAACAGAAGTGTGGTCCTCGTAAAACTGTTTACTCACACACCGAATCGTGATAGACTATTGTGGGACAATCAGGGGGACCGTCAGAGGGGGGGAGGCTTTCGCACCCTGATGAACGGCCCCCTGCATCTCTATATTCACAAAAAGAAGGTGACCTCAGGACATGGCTGATCTGACAGCGCTGTTCAACCCAAAAAGCGTGGCTGTGATTGGGGCGTCCAAATCCCCGGAGAAGATCGGAAACGCAATCATAACCAACGTGATTAACAGCGGGTACAACGGCGAGATCTATCCAATCAACCCGAGGGAAAAGGAAATCTCCGGATACAAGTGTTATCCCAGTGTGCTCCATATCGGGAAACCTGTTGAGATGGCAGTGATTTCGGTACCAACGGCGTATGTGTGTGAGGTGGCCCGGCAGTGCGGCGAGATCGGGGTCAAAGCGCTGATCACCATTACCGCCGGTTTCAAGGAAGTGGGTACTGAAGGGCTCAGGTTGGAGAAGTCCCTGGTTGAGATCTGCAAATCGTACGGCATGCGGATGCTTGGCCCTAACTGCCTAGGCATGATGGACTCCCACACGCCTATCAATGCAACTTTCGCCAAGAGGTCCCCGCTCCAAGGCCATATCGCTTTCATCTCGCAAAGCGGTGCCCTGTGTGTGGCGATACTGGATTGGTCGCTGACTAAGGGCATTGGTTTCTCTCAGTTCATCAGCCTGGGCAACAAGGCCGACCTCAACGAGGCGGACCTCATCGCCCACGCGGCAGATGATCCGAACACCAAGGTCATCGCCTGTTACCTTGAAGACGTGACCGACGGGAGGCAGTTCATAGAAGTAGCCCGCAAGGCGTCGGTAAAGACGCCCATTATTGTACTGAAGGCGGGAACCACGCAGGCAGGTGCGCTCGCCGCCTCGTCTCATACCGGCGCGCTCGCCGGTAGTGACCTGGCCTACGACGTGGCCTTCAGGCAATGCGGGGTGATCCGCGCAAAGACCATGACTGAGCTGTTCGACCTTGCTATCGCTTTCGCCATGCAGCCCGCGGCAAAGGGCCCGAGGGTTGCCATCGTGACTAATTCAGGCGGACCCGGCATCATCACTACGGACCGCGTGGAAAAGCTGGGTCTTGAAATGTCCAGGTTTGACAAGGGCACCATAGATCACCTGAGATCAACCCTGCCCAAGACTGCCAACGTTTACAACCCGGTAGACGTCATAGGTGACGCGGCACCCGACCGTTACGAAAGCGCCCTTGAGACAGTACTGCGCGACGACAACGTCCACAGCGTCATCGTACTACTCACTCCCACCGCGGTGGTGCAACCGGAGGTCACCGCCGAGGTCATCGCCCGGGCGCGCGACAAATTCCCCGAAAAGCCCGTGGTGGCGTCTTTCATGGGCGGGGCAGACGTAGAGGAAGCTACAAAGATTCTTTTCGCCCGGAACGTCCCCTGCTACCCCTTCCCCGAGCCGGCTGTTTCCGCAATCAGGGGTCTCGTGGACCAGGGCAGGCTGGCAGAGCGCATCGTAGAAGAACCTGTCAGGTACAATGATGTGAACAGGGAGGCTGTTGCAGAGCTATTTCATGAAGTCAAGGAAGAAGGCAGGCTGGTACTACTTGGTACCGAGACCGTCCGCGTCGCCCGCGCGTATAACATTCCTGCCGCTCCGTCCCTGCTGGCCACGAGGGCTGATGAAGCTGCCTACATCGCCGAGCTACTCGGCTTCCCGGTAGTGCTGAAAGTTGCTTCGCCCAAGATCCTTCACAAAACAGACGTGGGCGGCGTTAAAGTGGGCCTTGACAACCCCGGGGCGGTAAGACAGGGATTCATTGAGATAATGGAGAACGTGCACCGGTTCCTGCCGGGTACCAGCGTCCACGGAGTTGAGGTGCAGAAGATGATGCCCAAAGGCCGCGAGCTCATTGTGGGGATGACGAAAGACGTGCAGTTCGGCCCGCTTATCGCGTTCGGGCTCGGGGGCATATACGTGAATCTGCTTAAAGACGTCTCGTTCAGGCTGGCGTCAGGGCTAAGCAGAAGAGAAATGGAGAGCATGATATCCGAAACCAAAGCTTCTATGCTGCTGCGCGGCTTCAGAGGGGAACAGCCGGCGGACGTAGAAGCTCTGATTGACGTGATTGGCCGCGTGGGCCAGCTTGTAACCGACTTTCCAGAGATCACCGAGATGGATATCAACCCGATCTTCGCGTACGAAAAGGGTGTATCCGCCTTGGATATCAAAATCACAATATCGTGAGGTGTTGGAGGATGAAAAGCATTCTGGTTTCAGGCAGATTTGGCAGCGGAAAGACCGCGGTCTGCGTCGGGCTTGCCCTGAAGTTCCAGGAGGCGGGCCTGAAGGTAGGGTATTTCAAACCAATCGGAGCTCTCGCTTCCACGGAACATCGCGAAGATGATGACGTCAGACTCATGACCCACGTCCTAAAGCAGGAATCGGCGATGAAATCCGTGCTCTTTTATACAGGACCCCAGTACCTCACAAGGTATGAGCGCACAGAAGACAACCTTGCACGAATCGTAGACGCATATCGCCAGATAGCCGCAGACCGCGACGTCGTGATCGTGGAGGGCACGCACTTTCCCCACGTGATGGCGAGCATCGATCTGGACGCGTCTTCAATAGCTGTCGCCATCGGCGCAAGTACGCTGGTGGTTAATCACCCTGATAACGACTTTAGCTTGGACAGGGCGATCCTCTTTTCCCAATACATGAGTTATCGGGGCGTAAGGGTGCTGGGCACCGTGTTCAACAACGTGCCGAGAGCGCTCCTTGACAAGGTGAGAGGCATCTACAAACCGCTTCTTGAATCAAAGGGATTTCCTGTGTACGGGGTGATTCCAAAAAGGCTCGAGATCGCCGCTCCCACAGTAAGGGAGTACTATGAGGTACTCGGAGGTGAGCTCCTAACCGCAGCAGACAACCTGGATCTCCTGGTAGAGGAACTCCTCGTAGGCGCAATGACGCTCGAGAGCGCCATGCAGTACCTGCGCAGGGCACCCAACAAGGCCATTATCACCGGGGGCGACCGATCAGACTTGCTGCTCGCAGCGCTTGAGACTAGCACCTCGGTGCTCATCCTCACCGGCGGGCTGTACCCGGACGTCAAGGTGCTCTCTCGCGCCTCCGAAAAGCAGGTCCCGGTCATCCTGGTGCATTACGACACCTATACGACCATAGAGCGGCTGCACCAGGTATCCCGCAAGATTAAGCCTGAGGATGCGCACGGGATCCAGCTGGCGAAGGAGAACATCGAGAGGCACTGTGCGTGGAGAGATATCCTGAGGGCCTTGGAATAGGGCGACGCACGACGCACAATGCGTGAGGGGAGACTGGTCAGCCGGTCTCCCCTCTTTTTTAACCGTTTTGATTTTCTGTCAGCTTGCAAATGCGGGTGTTCTGCTCTACCATCCGTCTGGCGTATCGGAGGTTCTCTTTCTTGAGCTCCAGGTTTCTCCTCTGAAGCTCCGCGATTAAAGCGGCGCGTTCCCTTTCTCTGGCTGCAAGGAGGTTTAGCAGCACGCGCCTGCTCAGCCTCAGGCATCTCACCGTATCCTCGAGAGACTTGATTTTCTTTTCCAGACACGGAATGTCATACTGCACCGTGAGTCATACTCCTTTCGAAGCTTCCGCGGTCGGTTCCTTGATTATTATATCGCGCTGTCCCCTCCGATATGTGATCTCACGTGCATGTGGAATGCCTCAAGCTTCGTCACCGCATCCCGCGGTGCCAGCACTTCCCCTATCCTCCTCCCAGGGGTAGCATCATCGTGGCAGTCTGAGCCGCCGGTCGCCACCAGGTTCAGGCACCGCGCCTCACTCAGGTACCTGGCGGACTCTGAGCTAGTGAGCTCCGGGTGGTTGACCTCTACCCCCAGAAGGCCATTGGCGGAGAGCCAGGAGAGTAACCTGGCGCTGCCCGTGCTTGGATGCGCAAGAACCGGAACTGCGCCTGATGCGCGCAATACCTTCACCGCTTGGAGCGGCGTGACCTTCGCCCTCGGGACATAGGCGGGTCTGCCCTCTTTCAGATATCGGTCGAACGCCTCCTTTTCTGATGCGACCACTCCGTGTGCCACTAAAACTCTGGCAAGGTGCGGCCTGCCTAAGGATCCATCCGCCAAGTGTCTTATGAGGGCGTGCTCCGAGACGAAGATGCCCAGGGACCTGAGGCGCTCGATCATCCTGCGCATACGAACCTGCCGTTCGGCTCGCATGCGCTGGAGAAACTGCTCAAGGGGAGACGGACCGGTGGGTACGTAGTAACCGAGGATGTGGACGTCCTCGTCTTCCATTGTGGTGCTGATCTCTACTGCGGGAATCACCAGCACGTTCCGGCGAAGGGATTCGGCCATGGCCTCTTCGATGCCTGCAATCGTGTCGTGGTCAGCGATGGCGATGGCCTGGAGCCCGCGAGACGCAGCCGTCCTGACGACCTCCGCCGGAGAGAGTGTACCGTCTGAAGCTCGGGTGTGGATATGTAGGTCTGCCAGCACTGTATCAATCCTTATTCTACCCGGAAATAGATGAAGAACCCGCCCTCATGGGGGAGGACAGGTTTCCAATAAGGCTATTTTGGTTCGACTATAAACTTTATGGCAGTGCGCTCCTCGCCGTTGATTTCAATGTCGGTGAAAGCGGGGATGCAGATCAGATCAATTCCTGCAGGAGCTACAAAGCCCCTTGCGATGGCCACCGCCTTGACCGCCTGGTTTACAGCTCCCGCTCCGATTGCCTGAATTTCCGCGCTTCCCCTCTCCCTTATCGCTCCTGCCAACGCCCCCGCGACCGAATTCGGATTGGACTTTGATGAAACCTTGAGAACGTCCATGTCAACTACCCCCTCAAAGTGTATAGGATGTGCGGGTGATTGAGCGAAACCTGTGATATTATTGTATCTTTCGTGGTGTAATTTGGCAAGTTAATTTTAGCAAACAGCATTATCTGATAGAAAGATTCGGGAAAGGTGGCGGCATTTGCCAGTCATTTCGTCAATATCAACAACAACACCGCAGAGGATCCGGGGACCTTTTGCCACTTCGAACCGAGTGGGCAGCTGTGTGAGAAAATGCCGGAGCACGAGGTCTGTTTTTACTCCGATCACAGAGTGGGAGGGGCCGGTCATGCCAAGATCCGTTATGTACCCGGTGCCGGATGGTAGTACCTGTTCGTCAGCAGTCTGGACATGCGTATGCGTACCCAGCACCGCTGAGACTCGACCATCCAGGTACCACGCCATTGCGATCTTCTCGGATGTAGCTTCCGCGTGGAAATCAAGGATGATGATTGGGGTGTCCTGGGACAATACAGCGACGGCCTTATCCGCCAGGCGAAACGGGCAGTCAAGATGAGCCGGGGAGAAGACGCGCCCTGCCAGGGAGATGACGCCGACCTGGAGACTGCCTGCGGCCTTGAAAACGCCAAAACCCCTGCCGGGCGCGCCTTCCGGGTAGTTGAGTGGGCGCAGAATTCTCGGCTCATCATCGATGAAGTCGAATACCTCTTTCTTGTCCCAAACGTGGTTTCCCATAGTGAGTACGTCGATGCCGCAGGAGAACAACTCATCTGCAGTGTCCCTTGTAATCCCCATGCCGGAGGCGGCGTTCTCACCGTTGGCGAGCACGAAGTCGGGCCTATACTGAGATAGGAGATCCCCTATGTGATCCGAAACCATGGTCCGCCCGGGCCTGCCCACGATGTCACCCAGCGCCAGAACTCTCACACGCACCATCCTTTACTGAAAGAGCGGGATCTATTTGTTGAAGACCAGCACGCGACCACCCTCTCTGAAGGCGTAGAGGTTGGTCGGGACCGACTCCGCTCTTAAGTTCTCCAGCATCTCCTCGATGTAGTCTTCCTGGAGCTCAAGCTCCTCGTCAACGAGCGTCTCCTGAGTTCTGTCAACAAGCAGATGGTTCGGAAACAGCTCTCGCAAAAGCCCGACGATGAGGGCGATCTCTTCCCTCGAGATGGACGTGATGTCCCGTGTTACAGAAATGGCAGTGACAGACCTCTCGGCCACAACCAATACTTCCTTTTTCAGCGGAGTCACCTGGGTGAGAGTGAACAAAGCGTCGAGCGACTCAATGATGCGTGCAGAAAGCTCGCGCTGCTCGCTTTCGCTGAGCGCCCGTGCAACAAGGACCGTCAGCCGGAGCGAGGCTGTCTCCGGGTCGATGGTCAGTGTACCTAGTTCCGGATAGCGCACAAGGATGGAAACCAAGAGTTCTGCACCTCTCGAATTTGCTTGCTGAGCATGACTTTTCACTTTGCTCGCCCTCCCTTTGGCTGCCCTGCCCCAGAGCATTTCCTCCCGGCAATGCCATGAGCGAAGAAGGGCCGCATCCAGCGGCCCCTGACGTATTACTTGGCATACTCAACTGCCCGCGTCTCGCGTATGACCGTTACCTTTATCTGTCCGGGATATTCGAGTTCTTCCTCGATCTTCCTCACGATCTCGCGTGCCAGGCGAATTGCCGCAAGGTCATCGATCTTCTCCGGTTTCACCATGATGCGGATCTCGCGCCCTGCCTGTATCGCATACGCTTTCTCCACACCGTCGAAGGAATCTGCTATTTCTTCAAGCTTTTCTAGCCTCTTGATATAGGCTTCGAGGGTCTCGCGCCGAGCCCCGGGGCGCGCCGCTGACACGGCGTCAGCGGCCGCTACTAGCACGGCCTCAACGGACTTGGGCTCCACGTCCCCGTGGTGCGCTTCCATGGCCCACACGACTTCCTGGCTTTCGCGGTACTTCTTGAGTAGGTTGATACCGATAGCCACGTGGGGCCCCTCTACCTCATGATCAACTGCTTTACCGATGTCGTGCAGTAGCCCGCCGCGCTTTGCCACTGCCACGTCCACTCCCAGCTCTGCAGCCATGGCACCCGCAAGATGCGCCACCTCGATAGAATGTTTAAGCACGTTCTGACCGTAACTGGTCCTGAATCTGAGCCGGCCCAGCATCTTGATGAGTTCAGGGTGGAGACCGTGTACGCCCGTCTCGAAAGACGCCTGCTCTCCTTCTTCGCGGATGATATTTTCCACGTCCTTCTGGGCCTTTTCTACCATCTCTTCAATGCGTGCCGGGTGGATTCTCCCGTCAGCAACGAGACGCTCCAGCGCCAGCCTTGCGACTTCTCTCCTTATAGGATCGAAGCCGGACAGGATCACCGCCTCGGGCGTATCGTCGATGATCAAGTCGATCCCTGTTAGGGTCTCAAGAGTCCGGATGTTCCTGCCCTCCCGGCCGATGATCCTTCCCTTCATCTCATCGTTGGGCAGCTCCACAACAGAAACAGTAGTCTCTGTAACATGATCCGCAGCACACTTTTGGATAGCCAGGGATATGATCTCGCGCGCTTTCTTCTCCGCCTGGTCTCTTGCGTTTTGCTCAACCTCGCGGATAAGCATTGCGGCCTCATGCTTGATTTCCTCTTCTACCTGGCTTAAGAGGATCTTCTTGGCTTCCTCAGACGTGAGCCCCGACACGCGCTCCAATTCCTGAAGTTGCCTTGCTCTGAGTGCTTCGATCTCCTCCCTGTAGCGCTCAAGGGTTCGCTCCTGCCGCTGGAGGTACTCCTCCTTTTTCTCAAGGGATTCAGTCTTCCTGTCGAGCACTTCTTCCTTCTGGATGAGTCGACGCTCTATCCGCTGCAGTTCGTTGCGGCGCTCTCTGCTCTCTCTTTCTAAGTCATTGCGCAGTCTGTGTACTTCTTCCTTGGCTTCAACAAGGGCCTCGCGTTTCTTTGCCTCAGCCTCTTTCCGCGCATCTTCTATGATCTTCTTAGCTGCTTCTTCGGCCGAAGCAATCTTCGCTTCTGCTATATACTTGCGGACCATGTATCCCACGGCGACCGCGGCAGCGCTTGCCAAAACCAGTACGAAAACCTGTGTAACGGTAATATGGCTCACCTCCCCGCTCATGTGTTTCCCAAAACTAAAACAAGGCCGGGGGACTCGGCCTGTCTCCATTACCATGCACAAATGGTGTTCTGATTTTTGGTCAGAACGGTCACGCACAGCCGGTTTGATCAACGCTTTCAAGACCCGATCTATGGCAACCTGTTAAGGCATAGTATCCATCCAAGTCCCGGAACAGCAAGTCAGATAATATTGTAACTTTCCTGTAAAAACGTGTCAAGCGATGATAGACTTAATCTTGCTGGTCGTCTTCTTTGCTATTTATGACCTTCATTATGACTGAGTGAGAAAACCCCCTGCCCAACAAGAACCTGTATAGCCTCTGTCGTTGCCTCTCAGAGGCAGACTGCCACTCGGGACGGTTCCGGGCTGCACGCAACGCGGCGCCAAGCTCCTCGTATTCGAGTTCGGACAGGACCCGGTCCACGAGGGCGCGATCGATACCCTTTTCAGCCAGGAGGTAGTACAGCCTGGCCCTGCCGCAGGGCGCACGTGTTTCTCTGTCCTCGATAAACGCCCTGGCATAGTCCACGTCGTCCACGTATCGCATATTCTCGAGATATGACAGTGTCTCTTCGATTTCGGACTGCTTGAACCCGGATCTGCGAAGCAAATCGCGGACTTCCGCGGCAGTCCTTCTACGGCGCGCGAGGTAACCCAGAGCCAGCGACAGCGGGCCCGTTTCCTTATTCTTCAACTGTCTTCCACGGCAGAATCCGTCGCTGACTTCGGCTTAAGCGCGCCCATGGATTGAGCCTGCCTGATACGGGACTCTATTTCCGCCGTAATGTCCTGGTTCTGTCGCAAGAACTCCCGCGCGTTTTCCCTGCCCTGTCCGAGGCGTACGTCCCCGAACGAATACCATGTCCCGCTTCTCTGGATCAGGCCCTGGTCAATACCCAGTTCAAGAATGCACCCCTCTCTTGAAATTCCCTGACCGTATATAATGTCGAACTCGGCCTGCCTGAAAGGAGGTGCCATCTTATTCTTTACCACCTTTACCCTCGTACGGCTTCCTATTACATCAGCTCCCTGCTTTAAAGTTTCGATCTTCCGAACGTCCATTCGTACCGTCGCGTAGAACTTCAGTGCACGTCCACCGGGGGTGACCTCCGGGTTGCCGAACATGACACCGACTTTTTCCCTGATCTGGTTAATGAATATCGCTGTGGTACGCGACTTGCTGATGGCGCCGGTGAGCTTTCGCAGCGCCTGCGACATGAGCCTTGCCTGAAGACCCACGTGCATATCGCCCATCTCGCCTTCGATTTCCGCGCGGGGGACCAGTGCTGCTACAGAATCCACCACGATAACGTCCACAGCACCGCTCCGGACCAGCGCTTCCGCGATCTCCAGCGCCTGTTCTCCGGTGTCAGGCTGAGATATGAGAAGGTTTTCGATATCCACGCCCAAATTCCTTGCATACGCCGGGTCAAGCGCATGCTCCGCATCGATGAAGGCGGCGATTCCGCCCGCTCGCTGCGCTTCTGCGATGACGTGCAGCGCGACCGTGGTCTTTCCCGATGCCTCCGGGCCGAAGATCTCAACGACTCTCCCTCTCGGCACTCCGCCAATGCCCAGCGCCAGGTCAAGCGTGAGGGCGCCTGTGGAGATCACCTCTATGTTAAGCTTTTGAGGTTCCTGCCCGTATTTCATTACCGAGCCCTTGCCGAATTGCTTTTCTATCTGAGCAAGGGCTGCTTCAAGCGCTTTGTCTCTGTCCAATCCGGTCCTCCCTCCTTGCTGGTAAATGCTGACAGAACTAGTATAGCACTGCTGCTCATCTCACTCAAGCTTCGCGCTGGAGATCACGGAGTAGGTGGGAGCACCCGGTCCGAGGACGCTTCTCATGACCTCCACTGAAGATATTACAAATGAACTTATACCGGGCACCTCTAAGGGGAGTCTGTCCCGCATGGCACCAGGTTCGACATGTGTCCGCCTGCGGCCAATAGTGATGTGACCGGTAAACGGGCGCGCCTCCCGTGGGAACCCGAGCTGCGACAGCGCGCTGTCCACTGCGCCTGCGAGCGAGCGCAGCGCCTCCGTTCCCTCCGTGACGCCCACCCAGATGACACGCGGGTTTGCGGGAGAGGGAAATACCGATACGTTGCCAAGCGTGACCCTGAATGGACGCTTACCATGTACCGCGTTCCGGACCGCATCGGTTACAGCCGCTACGTCTGCGGCTTTCACATCTCCGAGGAATTTCAGCGTAAGGTGAAGGTTTTCGGGTGGTACCCATCGGAAATCCGCCCCCGAGCGGGAAAGGCTCACGATAACCTCGCCCACCTTTTCCCTGGCTTCCTCGCTCAATGCACAGGCGACAAAGAGCCGCATCACTCTCCCTGCAGCCAGTTGGCGACACTCCCTTCCGTTCCCAAAAGCCTGTCCCGTCACTGCCACACGTTCGACAATTGGCCGGGGATCTCCTGCAGTGTCAGGTGTCTGCGCAACGTGTCCAGAGCGCGAACTACCGCCCATTCCCGGTTTTGGTTACGTTGCCCGAGAAACCGCTCCTTCACCACTAGCGTACCCTCCGGCGCACAGAGCGCGATAAACGTGGTGCCTACGGGCTTCTCAGCCGTACCCCCGTCAGGTCCGGAGATGCCTGTGATGGCGATGCCGATGTCTGTCATTAGCCGGGAACGTGCCTGTTTTGCCATTAGCACGGCGCACTCAGCACTAACCGCCCCGAAAGTCTCGATCACAGATTCGGGTACACCCAGTATGTCCCTTTTCGCGCTGTTATCGTAGGCGACTACGCACCCGAAAAAGAAGGACGAGGCGCCGGCGACCGACGTGAGCCTCGATGCCAGAAGGCCTCCCGTACACGATTCTGCTATCGCAAGCGTAAGACCCCTCTCAGTGAGCAACCGGCTGCACAGCGACACCAGGTCCTCGTTGTCAAAACCGTAGACGTCCCCGCCCAAACGACGGCAGATCTCACGTACTGTACCTTCGATCATCAGGGACGCCGCATCCCTGTCGCGGGCCTTCGCTGTCACTCTGAGCTGTACCTCTCCCAGAGACGCATACGGCGCTACTGTCGGGTTTTCTCCAGCGAGCAAGTCCTTTACCATCTCTTCCACTGCGGATTCTCCGGGACCGCAGATCCTCACCACGCGAGAAACAATGACTGCGCCTTCCCCCATCCGCTCGCACAGGTATGGCATGACGGATCGGGTGAACATAGGCTGAAGTTCGGAGGGCGGCCCCGGCAAGAGCACGATGCTGCGCCCCCCGTGCTCTATGATCTGCCCGGGCGCGGTGCCGTTTGGATTCTCTATCGCCCTCGCGCCTTCGACCAGCCGTGCCTGTTTCCTGTTATTCGAGGTCATCACTCTACCGCGCGCGGAAAAGCGCCGCTCGATGCTTGCCAGGATACGCGCGTCCTCGCGTAGTTCCCTACCGAGCAACTCGGCTACCGTCTCCCGGGTAATGTCATCAGCAGTGGGGCCAAGACCACCCGTGACCAGGACGCAGTCGGCCCGCCGCATCGCTGCCTCAAGCGCCGCTCGAAGTCGTGCTTTGTTGTCTCCTGCTGTCACGTGGTAGTAAACATCTACGCCGATCTCCGCCAGCCGCTCGCTTATCCACTTCGCGTTCGTATTTATTATTTGACCCAGCAAGAGCTCCGTACCAACCGTGATGACTTCAGCGATCATCTAATACCACCTACCTGCTCCAAAGCCTGCACACCTTGAAGGCAGCTGATGCGTACCTTCGGCGTATGCATTCGACAGGTGGAGCCGGTTCCCTGCAAGAAAAAACAAGGGAGAGCATGTCTTTTCATACTGTCCCGCTTGCGGTGGGTCACAGCGCGGACGGCCTGATCCAGAAGTGCCGCTTCTTCAGTCAGACGGGCCTTCAGTCGAGTTCCGCAAACAACTCATGTGTACGCTCATGCGGTCTTGAAAGTTGTGAGACGGTGACGCAGATAAGCGTGAAGTTGCCAAAGACTGCCAGCAGCATTGTTCTACGTTCATTACAACGTAAAGATGTTCAAGTGATGATGTGGCTCGTGTATTCGCCGGCAATGCCTGCGTTGGCGACAGCGTGGAGACTGGTCGGGTCGAAACGAGGGACCCCACTACCATGGCCGCGGTCAGCTGTCCACTCCACACGCTCCCATAATCCTCAAGATATCCCGGTAAGTGTCTACCCTTCGGTCTCTCAGGAACTGAAACAGGTCCCTGGTCTCGCGGATGCAGCTGAGGTCTACCTCGGCGCTGACGATGCACTCGTCGGTAGTGGAGCCGCGGGCGAGCACGTTGCCTAGCGGGTCGGCGATGAAGCTTCCACCGTAAAAACTCATCCCCGCCTCAGTTCCCACCCTGTTGACGGCAGCCACATAGATGCCGTTGGCTATGGCATGTCCGCGCATGACTGTCTCCCAGGGTTCGCGGGAGTCAAAGCCCGGGCGGTCAGGTTCAGAGCCTATGGCCGACGGATAAAACACGATTTCTGCACCTTTCAAAGTGAGGATCCGCGCTACTTCGGGGAACCACTCATCCCAGCAGATGCCAACGCCGATACGCCCGTACCGGGTATGGAACACGGGATAGCCCAGATCACCTGGGGTGAAGTAGTATTTTTCGAAGTACTGTGGTCCTTCAGGTATGTGACATTTGCGCATCTTACCAAGCACCTTTCCATCGGCATCTACTACCACGCAGGTGTTGAAGTACACGCCGGCCATTGCGTATTCGTACAACGGAACCAGCAGCACGACACCCAGTTCTTCCGCCAGGGCGCGCATACGCTCGGTGGTCGGGCCGGGAACGGGCTCAGCCAGGCGGTATTTGTCCACCTCAACCCGTTGCGGGAAGTACAGTGTTTGGAACAACTCCTGAAGGCATATGATGTGGGCGCCGTCCTGCGAAGCCTGCCTCACCAACTGGATGGTCCGTTCGAGATTATGCACCGTATCGTCCGTGCAACGCACCTGTATCAGCGACACCTTGATCGGTTTTCGAGTCATGGATCACACTCCCCCGCATATAGCCTCATACTGGGTCACACGTGCACGTTCCGTACCAAAAAGGAAGCATCAGGCGTTAGCTGCCCGATGCTGGCGTTTCTTATGCGTGCGTCTCATATCTGCGAAAATGGACGCGCCCTAACGGAGAACTCAAAGGCTGCTTACAGCATGTCTCAATTACAAGACGGAACGTCCAGGGTTTGCGAAGCGCTCTACAGTGCGGCCATCGCTTCGATGATCCGCTCGCCCGCGCTCTTTAGGTTTTCAGTAGAACTGGCATATGACAGCCTCAGAAATCCGGGAGTACCAAAGAAGCTCCCCGGCACGAGAGCCACTCCCGCCTTCTCAAGGAGATAGAAGGCGACCTCCACATCGCTCATACCAGGGACCGAGATCCTGGGAAAGGCATAGAACGCTCCCTGCGGTGTGCGGGCGGTGAAACCTTTGACCTGATTGAGGTAGGACGTGATCAAGTCCCGCCTGCGCCTGAACTCGCCGCGCATAACATCCACGCAGCTCTGGTCGGAGGTAAGCGCGGTTACTGCGCCGATCTGGCAGAACGACGGCGCGCACGCGGTGTTATACTGGTGCACCTTATACATAGGCGTAAGGATCTCGGCAGGCCCCACAGCGTACCCCACGCGCCAGCCCGTCATTGAATAGGTCTTTGACAGCCCGTTTAATATAAGCGTGCGCTGTTTCATGCCGGGAAAGACTGCGGGCGAAATATGCGCGCCTTCGTAAACCAACTCGCAGTATATCTCGTCTGACAGCACGATGAGGTCGTTCTCACACGCGATGCGGCACACTTCCTGGAGGATATCGGATGGATACACGCTGCCCGTCGGGTTGTTCGGGGTGTTGAGCACCAGGAGTTTAGTCCTTCCTGAAACCTTCCTCCTTATGTCATCGGGGTCGGGCGCGAAATCCAGCTGCTCCGGGCACTCAAACAACACCACGCGTGCTCCGAAAAATTGAGGTACGTTCAGGTAGGTGGGATACGCGGGAACGCCCACCAGCACTTCATCCCCCGGGTCTAGCAGGGCGGCAAAGGCAAGAAACACCGCTTCGCTGCCACCGACGGTCACGAGGGTCTCGGTGTGCGGGTTGTAGCTGACGCCTGTCTTGCGATGGATATACGATGCGACGGCCTCCCTCAGGGCGGGCAAGCCCCAATTGGAAGTGTAGTGTACCTCACCTGCCTCCAGCGCTGAGATGGCAGCGTTCTTTATGTGGCACGGCGTATCAAAGTCCGGCCTTCCGAGTTCAAGGTGGATGATGCGCGAGCCCTGCGCTTCGAGCTTCTGCGCGGCCTCAAATATCTTCCTTATACCGAATTCCAAAAGCCCGGCGCTAGCCTTCGAAATGTACTTGTCCCAGTTCAACAAATCCAACCCCCAGTTCTGCAAAGAAAAAAAGAAGCTATCGTGATTTTCTCGGACTGCAGTCAAGCTTCCTTTGTGCTTTTCGCCAAAGATTCCCCGTCCTGGTTAGTGAACTGTGACAAGGCACGGGGTTTGCCGCCGAGCAGGCGGTGCACCTTCAGCCCGATCTGGAGATTCAGCCGATCCTCGCTCCTTTCCAGCGAAAGGCCCACCAGGTCCGAGATTCTGTTCAGCCTGTAGCGCACGGTGTTCGGGTGGATGAACATCTTCTGCGCCGTCGCCTTGATATTCTCTTGGCAGCTGAAGTAGGTTTCGAGCGTTCGTATGAGGTCGCTGTCTGTTTTCTCGTCATATTGAAGTAGCGGCACGATGGTCTCGTGATGAAACGCCAGCAACTCTTCCCGGTCGGTTATGGAGCAAAGCACGCGGTATGCACCAAGGTCATCGAAGTGGATCACTGAGTTTCTCCCCCAAACCGCACGCCCCAGGGTCAGCGCCTGCTTAGCTTCCCGGTAAGAGCGCTTCAAGTCCATGATATCCGGGTAAAAGCGACCTATCCCTGCTGAGACGGTGACTTCCTTCATGTCCCGGGTCACGCGGTCTTTGATCCGTGAGGCAATACTTTTGCAGTCACATCGTTCATCTTTCTTCGGCAGCAGCACCGTGACGCTGTCGCTCAGATCCATTGTCATAGCCTCTTCGCCAAACCCTTCATCCACCAGCGCCCGTCTTACGCTGTTCACGAATTGTTCCCGGACTCTCTGTGCCCGGTGATCGTCAGCTCTGGTCTGATTCAGGTAGAATCGCTCAAACTCGTCAATGTCAAGTATCATAAGCCAGTATGGGACCTCAAGATTCCAGCCGAACGATTTACCCCTACCTATGACTGTCTCGCGCGACTCCATGTTGCCTGTGAGAAGATCAAGGATGAAGTTGTTCTGAAATCTCCGCGCCACTTCGGAGACGGCCTGGCGTTTCACCATCTCCAGTGCGGTGACGGTGAGCCCGTGCTCTATGGCCACTGTGTCTCGTTCGGTCACCTCCGCCTCTGCGGGCAACCACACTAGCAGGTAGCCGTAGAGGTCCTGCTCTGCCTTTACCGGACAGCACAGACAATCGACGCCATTCAGTCTTACCCTGAAGAAGCTGTGGCCTAGCGGTGTCTTCACTTCGGTAGCTTCTTCAAGATGTCTTACCAAATCACCAAGAGGCACGAACCCGCCCGGTACGGCCGCGCCTGCGCCAGCTTCCGCCAACACAGTGAACGCCGCGTCAGTAATTGTCACCGAAAACCTGATCAGTTCGGCCAGGTTGTCCGCAATGGCGGATAGCCCTCCGCCCTTTAACACTGTTGACGTAAACCTGCGGTGGATCTCTTCTGACCGCTCGAGCGCGGTGAGCTGCCTGTTCAAGACCTCGCCAAGCACTGGTGTGATTACGTCGATCCACGCGACGTCTACAGGCATTTCAATAATGGGAAGACAGAGCTCGTCTGCTAGTTCAATCATTTCCTGTGGGATGCTGTCAACGAACCGCTTCAGCTTTATACCGAGCGCCGCAGCACCCTTGTTGACGATCTCTTTGATAAGGGCGACCTGCGCCTTGGGATCATCGCGGATGACAAATATGTTGCTGAGGAGCAGCTCGTTACCCTTCAGCCAGTTGGCTATATCGGGCGTATCCATAACTGTGACAGACCTGATCAGCCGGTCCAATCCGCCCTGCCCTGCAATCAACCGAGCTCGACGAAAAGGCTCAAGCAGCATGGCTTCTTGCACACTGATGGACACACGGTCTCCCTCCCTCCTATTATGATAACTTCTTCAAATAGCGTTGTGTTCCTCCATGTGAACGCGGGCTGCGTCGTTCCCGGGCGCGGCTTGTTTCTCTCATGACCGTGGATTGACACAACAAGAGCCTGCCAGAGCTTGCAGGCATCCTTTCAACGTGATGCGCACCTTTCTCTATTCTCGTAATCAAGAGTGGGCACGCGTGAGGTGAGTGCACGGCTGCGTGCGAGCGCACGTGCACCGAAAGTCACGCGGTTCGTACCTTTTACATTGCACTAACTTGCCTCTGAATTCTAAGCGACAAAAGCCCCCGTGTTCCGGGAGCTTTTGTTCTCTATTAGCTAGCAGGTTTGGTTTTCAAAGCAGTATAGCCGCTGCGAGAGTGATGAGGGGCAGCGATAGTATGGTTCTCTCGAGGAATATGACGACAAGGTCCCACAACGAGATCTTCATATCAGACTGAAGCAGGATGGCGCCTACTTCCGTCATGTAGATCAGCTGGGTGATAGACAGCACGCCTAGGATGAACCTGGTCAGCTCTGGCAGCCCCTTGATAAGGATGGCAGGGAGGAACATGTCGGCAAAACCTACAAGAGCTGCCGGTGCAGCTGCCACCGCTTCAGGTACCTGCAAGAGCTGTAAGTAATAGGCAAACGGCGTAGAGATCCAGTTGAAGAACGGGGTAAACTCAGCGATGACTAGGGCGATGGTACCCCAGGCCATGACCAAGGGCTCCACTCCGAACCACACGTCGAGCACGATCTTTGTGCCTTCTCTCGGTACGTGCATCCAGGACTCTACCTCGTCAGCCCTCTTCATTGCGTTCTGCAGAGCCCACGCGTTCATAGAGAGGCCCGCAGGGATCTCCTCCTCAACGCGTTTTCCTGTGACTGGGTGGTATGAATCTGGCTTCTTGTTGAGGGGGTAGATCCTCGGGAGGACTATGGCGTTCACCACGGTGACGATGATGACCGTCAGGTACCACTTAGGGAATAGGTGCATAAGATCGAGGAATCCTGCCACAACCAGGTTAAAGGGTAGCGATACGATTGAGAAGCACGTCGCGATGACAGCCGCTTCTCTCAGGGTATAAAACCCGCCCACGTACTGGCGGTTGGTGATCACCACGCCGATGGGCGCGCTGCCGATGAAGGACGCCGTTGCATCGATGGCCGACCTCCCCGGGATGGTAAACAGGGGTCGGAATGCGGGCCGGAGCAGCGTGCCCACATAGTCCATGGCTCCGAAGTCCGTGAGCAGCGGGAGGAAGAAGCCTGCAGCTAGGAACCAGAACGTAAGTACCTGTAAGAGTACATGAAGCATGAGGCCGCCCGTATTGGCGTGCCAGATAAACTCCGGTCCGATCTTAAACAATGTCATGACCGCGAACACCGCGCCTACGCACCTGAAAGTGAGCCAGAACGGCGTTGTGTTGAACAGCTTGTTCAGGTAGGCATTGTCTAGGATCGCCTTGGGTTTTGCCAGGCGAGTAAAAAGCGCAATAAGGGCTGACAGGCAGATCACAGTCGTAATGAAGTAAGGGACTACATTGGAGAAAGTCTTTTCTAGCGTGTCCGCCATCATGCCTACGACGATGCTGAAGGCGCCTTTCCATGGAAGGGGTACGATATAGATGAGAATACCGATAACGGACGGGATCAAGAACTTCCAAAAGCGAGCCGGCTCGACCTTATAACCGCCTTTACCTTTGTTCATTGGACCACCTCCATTGAGTTTTTCCAAACCGGAAAAGAGACGCTGTCACCTAGATGTCCGTGTACTGTCCCACCCCCTCCGTACCGCTAATCAAGCAGGGTTAGCGGCGCGGTGCGTATCCTATTTCGACAAAGTCATGCGGCCAGAGAATACCTTGGCCGTAAACTCACGTGCTACACGGTTCCCGGGCGATCGGGAAAGATATGCAGCGAGGCCCTCCACCGCTTTTTGTGATTTCGGTGAGGTCGATCACGTCCACGCGGACCCCGCGAGCGCGCAGAGCTTTTGTCACATACGGGTGTTCCCTCGGTGCGACCACGTGAAAGGGAGCGAGTGCAAGGAGGTTACATGCGTGGTTAAACACGTCCTCCTTTGTCACTTCAATGGAATCGAATCCGAGCGAATCAATGTAGGAAAGGAAGTCGCCGGGCAGAGCATCAGGGCAGCGCACACAGATGCCCGGGGCGACACAGTTAAACACCATGTCAAGATGAAGGAATTCTTCAGCAAAAGACACTGTCACAATGTCAACTTGAAGTAGGCGGGTAAGTTCTTCTACAACATCCGGGTCTGTCCTGACCCCCACGCCAAGCGCGGCCTTACCAGGACCTATGTACACAAAGTCCCCGCCCTCGAAGCAGCGCGTCGTTCGGCCCACGATGCGCACGTTTGCCTGAGATAGAGCGCGCTCAGAAATGTCTATTTCACCCCGCCTTATATCGAACCTGAACTTGCCCAGCACCACGCCGTCTGGCCCCGACACGCCTATGTCTCTCGTGTTCACCTGATATGGATGGGCTTTTGCGGGGGGTATCCGAACCACCTTCACGCCGAGCTCCTCAAGGTGACTGGAGAACGCAGAGTGCTCAGAAGCCGCCCGTATGGCGTCAGGCTTTTCGGATTCCAAGAATTTCTTCTGGATCTCATTGATCGCGGTTTCAATACGAAAGTGCAAAGGCTCGCATAACGCAACGTGAAGCAGCCTGCCATACTCGCTGTCTACCCCAACGGATTTCCTCCCTCCGGCTCAAATCGTATCAGACTTCTATCGCCCGCCATCTATATCCTTTGTTATCTGTGCCAACTTTGCAGACACCGATTTGTCTTTGCGGACAACCTGCGAAGGCGGTCCGGCCTAGCGCTTGCCCGGATCCAGGGAGCAGGCCCGCGTGCCTTTTGGAACTATGCAGATGAAGGTGAACTCCCCCTCTTCACCCGCCCTGAACTGGTGCCACTCGCTGGGACTTACCAGCACGGCATGGCCGTGACGGAGCTCTTGCTCGCCCACTTCGCTCCTGATGTAGCCTTTGCCGGACAAGACGAACACTTCGTGCTCCCACGGGTGACTGTGCCAGGGGGTGGTGCCGCATGACCTCAGCGTGAAGCACCTCATCTCAAACGTGGGCGCTCCGTCAGTCTCCGCGATCAGCCACCGGACCGTACCGGGGGCGACCGCTGGGTTTTCGCCGGGTTTCAGGCTTTCCTCTGGGATACTTGACAGATGGGTGATGTACATGGTAATCACCTCGCATTCTTGTTTCTTGGAGATAAACGCTGGACGTCAACCCCAGCGCTTCAGCCAGCGTTCCGCGATCTCCTTATTCAGCGTATAGACGGGGACTTTACCTTCAAGTGCCATGCGCGCCTGCTCGGCACCTTTTCTTTGGAGCTCCGCGGACGATTCTTCAGAATAAAACGCGGCGTGAGGCGTGAGTATCAGGTTGTCACATGCAAGCAGCGGGTCATCCGGGCTTATGCCTTCGTCCCACAACACATCCAGCGCAGCTGCCGCTATTACCCCTTCTTTCAGTGCTTTTGCCAGCGCCACCTGGTCTACGAGGTCTCCCCGCGCTGTGTTAACGAGTATCGCCGTGGGTTTCATCATCCGCAGCGTGGCTCCGTTGATGATGTGCCGCGTCTCCGGCGTGGCTGGGGCATGAATTGAGACGTAATCGGAGGTACGGAGCAGCTCTTCAAGTCCAACCAGAGAGACCCCTGCATCTGCGGCGTCCTCGGACTTTACATAAGGGTCGAATGCGACTACTTGCATGCCTAGTGCCTTGAGTTTCCCAGCAAGGCACCTCGGTATCCGGCCGAAGCCCAGAAGCCCCGCTCGCTTGCCCCGGAACCTAAAAACTGGCGAAAACAGCCTGTGGTCCCAGGTACCGCTGCGGACGCTCCTGTCCATGGGTATGACCTTTCTGGCAGCGCATAAAAGAAGCGCCAGCGCGTGGTCGGACACCTCGTCAATGCAGTAATCCGGCACATTCGCTACGATAATGCCGGCGGACGTGGCAGAAGCAATATCAATGTTGTTGACGCCAATGCCAAATCGGACAATGGCACGGCACCTTTCAAGGCCTGAGATGATTTCCCTGCCTATGGGCGTCCAGCATACAAGCAGTGCATCAGCGTCTTTGGCATGCGACAGCACGACGGCCGGAGTCGGATCGGGCACAAACACCAGCTCAGCCCCAGTCGGCGCAAGCACTTCTTCAGTGATGTTGAGGTCTGTGAATACGTGCTCGGTTACAACTACTTTCACAATCGATCAGCTCCCGGTAATAGGCTAAGTCTTCCTATGCCATAGCAGCGTCCCCTGCTCAACCGCCATCGAGAGCTGCCCCTGGTTAAAAAGGTAGGTCAGGATGGCAGATACTGCGCATTTCATCAGGTAGTACTGGCTGGGCGCCTGTATCGAGACGCCGAACTTCTCACAGGTGAGCCGCATGATCTCATCCGTCTTGCACGGGCTTTCGAGCAACTGAAGCACTGCGTCTGCCGTTTCATACACGCGTTGCCGGTTCGCAGCGATAATACTCTTTGGGTCCCTGTAAATGCTGCCGTGTGCGCATACCAGCGTGATGTCCTGCCCTGCGAGAAAATCTAGCGTGCGAAGGTGCGCCTGGATGTCCACGTTGAAAGGCACGCCGTGCTTGGCCATGGTACTTTCGCTGAGGAATGCGTCACCGCAGAATAACACTCCTTTCAGGGCCAAGCCCATCTGATTTATACTGTGTCCCGGAAGCGGCACGACCTCAAGTTCGATTCCCCCGATGCGCATCGGCCCACGGTATGCCACCTCAGTGACTGTCGAGGCTTCGGCCTCAAGAAACTTGTTCCGCAAGTTTCGTGGGGGCATGGCCCCGCCGTAGAGGTACATCGGTTCAAGCACAGGACACTGGATCACCCCAGCTTCAAGCGCCGGGGCGTACACCTTCGCCCCTGTGCGCTCCACGATGAAACGGTTTCCGCCAAAATGGTCGGCATGGGCGTGAGTGTTGAAGATCCACCGTATCACCATGCCTGCCTCACCCAGTATCCTGGTGAGCTTTCTTGCCGCCGACTCGTCAAGGCCCGTATCCACAAGCAACGCCTCTCTGTCAGGGTTACAGACGACACCCGCCACAGTCGTGCTTCCCAGCACGGCGTAGACTCCTTCAGTAATCTTTGAAAGCTCCAAATTGCATCGTCTCCTTGCCTGAATCAAGTTGCGGACCTCTTGCTCACGCCGCAAGTGAGAGAACATCCAGACGGTGGAACACCCTCTCCGTGAAGCAACTGCCGGCTGGGTGAAGTGAAAGCGGTCCGGTCGCCACCTTACTCACGGCGAAAGCGGCGATACCAAGCCCGCAAGGAGTGAAGGGTCTGTGGTCGTAAGAAGGGGCGATATGCCATGTACCCTCTTTACCGCCAGTCACATACTCGCACGGACTTCAACCACCTGCTGCCGGAGTGATGAGCACCACTTCGTCTCCTCCGGTGATGGGATCGTCAAGCGAGACCCGCTTTCCGTTTTTCACGACGTACATGACGAGAAGCGGGTTCACACCAAGATGTTCAAGCACCTTTCTCACAGTAGTCTCACCGGTCACCTTGTGCCTGAATCGCTCTTTGGACGGGAAGTATTCCCGCGCGTGTCCGTGTATGGTAAAGCTTACGTAGTCCATTATCTCACCTCATGGCCTGTGCGGGCCGTGCCGGGACCCTCTGGGGGCCCCGGCCCTCCAGTCGGTTAATATGCTGCGCCTTCCTCAATAAGGTCTAGCTCAGCCAGCGTTTGCTTCGTAGGTATGCCGTCCGGGCTCCATCCCCTGAGCTGGTAGTAGCGGTCCAGCAGCTGTTCGGCGCTCTTTGCGCCAGTGAGTTTACCTTCTACTGGCCCTGAGGGCATAGGCTCCTCGAGGAACCGCGGAGGAGCGCTGTCATACTTCCGACCGAAACCTGCGATATGCTTGATATTAAACAGGCGCGTCAGGTTCCATATGCGTTCGGAAGCACGGATCAGGTCTTCCCAACCGTAGTCTATGCCCGTGACCAGCGGGAAGATCTCACCGTAGTGATGCAGCTCGAATCCTATTTCCACCCACTGCAGGCGGCAGAGCCCGAGCGCGTCAAACAGCGGCCTTATGTGCTGAAGCTCTATAACCTTCTCCGCCTTTCCCTCAAGCGAGTCTCTACCCACCGCTACGTCGTAGGTGATCGCCCACGCCCTGTTGTGGTGGGCACCTACATCAGCGGTCATGTACGCAAGCAGCATAGCAGGCGCGTACCTCGGCTCGTAACCTGAGACTTCAAGTCCCTTCACATGGATAGCAAATCGCTCAGACCCCTGTCCGATGCGTTCGGCAGCGACCTTCACGCCTTCTGCAAGCAGTGCGCCTACGCCGCGGCGAGCTGCGATCTCCGACAGCAGAAATACCACGCTTTCAAGGTCTCCGAATCTGATCTCTCGGCCCACCTCTTCCCTGGTGAGCAATCCTTTCTCATAACACTCCATGGCGAAGGCCAGTACATTGCCCGCAGAGATGGTGTCAAGGCCCAGCTCGTCACATGCGTAGTTGGCGTACGCCACATCCTCAATAGTCTTAAGGCAGCAGTTACCGCCCAGCATCGCGATGGTCTCGTACTCCGGACCCTCGACCATGACCTCTTTGCCCTGCCACCGCGTGCGGGAGTACTTGCCGCAAGGTATTGGACAGCCAAAGCAACCCTTATCGGTGACCAGGATCCGCTCTTTGAGTGCCTGGCCGTTGATTTGCTTGTGGTGCTCGAAGTAGCCGGTGTAAAAGTTCTTGGTGGGGAAACTGCCCACCTCGTTCACCCAGTCGGTCACCCCCGCGGTGCCGTAGGGAGTCCACTCGTAAAACCCGGGCTTGGAGAAGCACGACAGGTACATCTGTTTGCCCTTCTCCAGCGCTTCTTTCGGCTTGGCCAGCGGGATGGCCCGCGTGCCAGAAACTGCGATAGCTTTCAGGTTCTTGCTGCCCATTACCGCGCCCACACCGCAGCGGCCGGCTTGCCTGCCGAAGTCATGCGATATGCACGCATACTTCACAAGGTTTTCGCCGGCGGGGCCTATGACTGCGCACTGGAACGCCTCGCCGAGGTCATCTTTCAACGCCTTTTCTGTTTCGATGGCACCGAGCCCCCAGTAGCGGGAGCCGTCGCGTATGGACACGCGGTCGTCCTCGATGACCAGCACCGAGGGAGCGGCCGCCTTTCCTTCAACTACGATCACGTCATACCCGGCATACTTGATCTCAGGCCCCAGATGTCCGCCTACGTTGGCATCGGCGTACCCGCCTGTTGCGGGAGACTTGCAGGCAAACGTCAGCTTACCGCTCCCCGGGAGGAAGAGCCCCGAGAGCGGTCCTGTGGCCACTACCAGTTTGTTCTCAGGTGAGAGCGGGTCGGTGCCTGCATCCAGCTGGTCATAAAGGATCTTAGCTGCGAAACCGCGGCCGCCGAGGAACCGCCTTGCCCAGTCCTCGGGGATATCAAACGTGGAGCTCTTTCGCGATGTAAGGTTCACGCGTAGCCCCTTGCCCATGTACCCTCCTAGCATGCCTGTTCACCTCCCCACTTGACTTCTCCGGTCTCGTCCACGATGGCCTGTCGCGGGCAATAGCGCACGCACTCGCCGCACAGCACGCATTTTACCGGAGCGCCCAGCGCCTGGTTAAACCAGATGGCGCCTTTCGGGCAGGCCTCGATGCACGCCATGCACGCAATGCACTCTTCGGGCTTGACGCGATACGCTTCGCCGTCGGCATAAATGGCTCCGGTGGGGCAGGCTTTTTCGCACTCCCCGCATTGGTCGCAAAGCACCACCTCATATTTCCCGGGAACGGGAAAATGCCCCTTTATCCGGAGTGCAGCGAGCGTGGGGTCTGCCTTCAGGAAGTTCTCCATTGAGCAGACCAAGATGCAGCTCCTGCAGCCCGAACAGAGTTCGTCCCTTTTTGAAAGTCTCAACGTCTTCACCTCCGTGATTATTAGACCACCGACGGTTCATAAAACAGATTTCCATTCTTGAACCGGTCAAGACCGTACACGTCTATCGGCACCCTCGGCGTGCCCCCGAGAATGATATCTGCCATCGATTCGGATATGGCCGGAGCCATCATGAAGCCGTGCCCGCTGAACCCGCAAGCCACGTAGAACCCGGGGACATCGTCCACGGCTCCAAGAATCGCTTGGCGATCGGGAGACATGTTGTATAGACCGGACCACTGCCTGAGTATGCGTACTCCAGCGATGCCTGGCAAGAGCCGGGCGATCTTTCTTGATATTGCGAAGAGAAACTGCCACGTGTGCCCGTGATCAATGCCCTTGGGCTCGTTTGGATCGCCGAGCCCCATTATAAAACTGCCATCCGGGGTCTGCTGGCAGTACAGCCCTTCGTGAAGCGAGATGATCATCGGGTCCAGTACCCGCTCGACTTGCTCGGTCACGAGTATCTGGTGACGCTCCGAGTACACCGGTAGCTCGACACCGAGCATCCTTCCTACATGGCCTGACCAAGCCCCGGCAGCGTTGACCAGCACAGGCGCTTCCATCTCTCCTGCGCTTGTGCTCAACCTGAACGTGCCCTCGGGTCTCTTCGTGACCGACTGCAGTTCGGTGTGCTGAAGTATCGTCACCCCGAGCCTCATCGCAGCTAGTGCGTAGGCGCGGGTGGTGTGGAACGGGTCGCAATGTCCATCTTTTGAACAGTAGCTGCCCCCCACGATCCCTGTGGTATCAAGAAGCGGGGCGATGCGTTTCATCTCCCTCGGGCCCACGATCTCTGACGGAATGCCAAGGCTGTTTTGAAGCTGGACGTTTTTCTGAAACTGCACCAGCTGGGCTTCGGAGTGGGCCAAAAACAGGTATCCCTTTTGCTTGAAAGCTATTCCATGAGGATAGCAGAGTTCCTGCTCCAAGCATTCAAGCATGCGTATGCTTTCTTTCATCACGAGGCAGTTGGGCTTTGTGCCCCACTGCATCCGTACACCGGCGCCGCAACGTCCGGTAGCCCCTGAAGCAATGTGTGAGCGCTCAAGCACCACGACGCGGCGCATGCCACGTTGCGCCAGGTGATACGCGATGGAGCACCCCACTATCCCGCCGCCAACTATTACTATATCTGCGCGCGTCACGGCTCCTCCCCGCCTTCGAGGAAAGCGCTGATTGGAACGGACTTCGCCGGTGGTCTAAAGCGCCCTGGCTCAAGGTCGTGAACGCGAATCCCCCGGTACCTCGCGATCTCCCCAAGCAACAGCGACCTGCATGTCCTGCCCTGGCAGGGTCCCATACCGCACCTTGAGAACTTCTTGATCTCGTCCAACGTAGTGAGCCCTGCGTCCAGAAGCCGCCTTATGTCCGAGAGCAGAATGTCCTCGCACCTGCAAATGATCGCATCATTGCTCATGACATACCCCGCTCCAGCCTAAAACTCCTCACGTCTCCTACCGTCTCCTTCGGTATCTTAAGCCTCACCAGCAGCGTTCCGCTTCCCACGCCCGGCCGGCTTACCTGCTTCACCTGTCCCTTTCCCAGGTCACGGCCTTCGCGGTCAAGCAGCGTGACCTCCTGTCCTGGTTCCGGCACGGGGAGCATTTCGTAAGGTATCCCGACCACAGCGTGATCGGAAGGGGTTTCGTCCAGGATGAATATGGCAAGGCCAGGGCATGCCACCACGCACAGCCCGCACCCGGTGCAGCGCTCAAAGTCCACTTCCGGCACATCACAGATGTCTGAAAACTCCTTGACCGCCCCATGCTTGCATGCGTGATAGCACGGATCGCAGGGTATACGTTCGAAGCATTCAAACACCGCCACAGGTCCTTTGCTCCTGCGGGACGCGGGGGGAGTCACCGCGTCCAGCTGCTCTCTCTCGGGGATACCTGTACTCTTCAACACGTGACTGCCTCCCTCCAGACGACGGTCGAGAGTCCGGTACGCACCTTCTGTCCGGAAGGACCTGCCCTGAGCGCATCCAGCGCGCGCTGGCACTCTCTCTTTCTGCTTTCAAAGTCGGGGCATTTGCCGAGGTGAGCGGCTGCTGCATAGCCTGCCAGCCTGCCCGTTACCATTGCGGAGGAGCCCTCCTCCACGCCTGATGCATCTCCCGCTACGAACACCTCGCTCCGAGTCGTCTGCATGTTCTCATTTCTGAGCGGTACGTGTCCGCCGAGTTCCGGGACATATTTCATCTTGCACCCAATCTGCCACAGCAGGTCTGTAACCGGTGAGAGCCCCACCGCAAGGCAGATCACGTCAACGTCGAACTCGATTTCAGTCCCCGGCACACCGGTAAACGTCTCGTCAACCCGCCATACAGTCGCGCGTTCGAGCTGCTCATGCCCGTGCGCTTCTTTTACGGTGTGAGATGTGAGAATGGGGACAGACAGGCGGCGAAGTTTGGATGCGTGGACCGCGTAGCCGCCAATGGACCGGGCCGCCTCCACCACGGCCGCCACTTGAACGCCGGCCTGTAACAGCTGGTACGACACGATGAGACCGATGTTCCCGGCGCCCACCATAAGCACGCGCTCGCCGGGCTTTACGCCGTGGACGTTCATGAGCGTTTGCACCGCTCCGGCCCCGTAGATGCCAGGCAAATCATTGCCAGGAAATACCACATGACGTTCCGCTGCGCCTGTGGCGACCACCAACGCGTCGCAGCGCACCGGGAGCGCGCGGCCTTCGAGTTCAACCAGCAATACTCTGTCCTCGTAGTAGCCGAGCGCCGTACTTTCACGCCAGTACTCCACTTCCGGGCTTCTTTGCAGTTCATCGGCAAGCTGGCGTGCGATATCTATCCCCCTGGTGCCTGCGTGCTCGGCCTTTGACCCGAAAAACTTGTGCGTCTGCTTTACAAGTTGGCCGCCGGGGGTGCTGCCGTTGTCTACAATCAGCGTCGCGACGCCGCACTCGGCAGCGGCGAGCGCTGCTGAAAGGCCTGCCGGACCTGCTCCGACCACGGCCAGTTCAGTCCGAAACATGCAGATCACCTTTCCCCTTCTGGCGCCGCACGTCCATGCCCGGGCGGAGCTTCTCAACGCATACCCTGACGTTGGGGATCCCGTCAACCACCATGAGACAGGAGGAACAATTGCCAATAGCACAAAAGAAGCCCCGAGGCCTGTTCCTGACCGGGCTATGACGAAGACATCTGATTCCTGCAGCGTGGAGCGCAGCTGCGATGGGTTCTCCTTCGTATCCTTCCAGTGGCTCACCTTCGAAGTAGAATTGAACCTTGGGGCCCTTGCTGAAGGTCAGAATAGGGTGTCGCTCGATCCTCACTAGTAATCCCTCACTTCACCCTTTTTGTACCCATTACCCTTTTCTACAGAAACCCGCAAGTACCTGCACGTCTGCTAGGGCGGTGCCCTGTGGGAGTTACTTACAGTCTGAGCACGAACTCGACTTACAGCTGCTGCATGAGGAGGTGCGCACGGAGGGAGAGGAAAACGTGGAGAACATCTTCACGACTTCCCGGCTATCACAATTTGGACACACAATCTGTTCACCGTGTTTACACAGCAATTCAAATTTCTCGTGACAATTTGTGCAACGAAACTCATAAATTGGCATAATTACGCCTCCCGGCAAATCTTTGCTGGCGGCATTATCAAATCTCTGGCTGCCAGCATTCATTTTAGCACAACTACTTTGAGGTTTTAAAGCTTGGAATTACGCCTTTAATTTACACGACCAGTACATTCAAATACTACTAACATACACAAACGCGCCAAAAGCTACAATATACTCGAGGAGGTGACTTGCTCATGGCTCAATTCAGTCCAACAAAAAAGCTGTTGCCAAGGCAAGTATTGGATTCTTTCAAATATGAAATTGCCGATGAACTCGGGTTGAGACAGAAAATAGAGACTTTAGGCTGGCCTGATATGACTTCGAGGGAATGTGGACGTATCGGGGGACGCATTGGCGGTAACATGGTAAAGGTCATGATCCGCTATGCGGAGAGGGCTCTCGCGAACGCCAACCCTATTCAGTAGTATACTAAACCCAGATGATGAGCCGTACTACAGCACGGCTCATCGTATACATAAGATCATGTTGGCGGCGTCAAATCCTTCGGGGCTAATCCGCGAGCGACAGAACTGTCTCAAGCCTCACAACGCGCAGACCTTTTTCTGATAGTCCCGAAAGTATGGCATCCAGCATGGAAACGGTAGACTCAAGGCCATCATGAAGCATGATTACAGAGCCATTTAAACATGACTCTACAAGCTTGGTTACGAAATAATCGGGGTTTTGCGGCGCGGGGTAATCCCTCACCGCCACGTTTGACCACAAGACAATCTGCACGCCTTCAGATTTCAAGAATTCTACCATTCCTGGTGGCGGCAGGTCAAACGGCGGACGGAATAGTCGTGTATTAATACCGGTAATTTGCTCAATGGCTCGTGCCCCTTCCCGTATTTCCTTCCTTATCTCGTTTATACCGAGTCTTTCCCAGGGGCGGTGCGACCAAGTGTGATTGGCGATGCCATGCCCTTCTTTAACAATTCTTTCTCCGATCTGGGGCAGCTCCTGGAGGTTCTTTCCCACTACAAAAAAGGTCGCGGGCACACCATGCGCCTTCAGGATGTCAAGAATACGCGCGGTCGTGGAAGCATAGGGCCCGTCGTTAAATGTGAGTGCGACCATGCCGATGGTCTTTGATCCCGCTACCTTGGGCTCTGCGGCGGGCTCCGGTGGAGTTTGTTGGATGTGCTCGTCGGTCGTCTGCTCATTACCAGGCAGTATTAATGCTTGACCGGCGAGAATACGGTTAGGGTTTACTAGGTTATTCACACGGGCGAGCGCGTCCATGTCGATCCCCAGTTTCACTGCAATGCTCGCGAGGGTCTCTCCCTTTTTCACTACGTAAACTCCTCTTTGAACCAGGTCGCGTTTTAAGCGCTCGTTGAGCGCGCGCATGGTCTCCTCCCCGACCAACCCATCCACTGCAACACCCGCGCTTTTTTGAAACTCCTTTACCGCCTGCTGCGTCCTCGGTCCAAATATGCCATCGACCGTGCCTGAGTAAAACCCGCAGTCCTTTAGCCAGGACTGAAGTTCGCGCACGCCGTCACCACGCGAACCGGGTCCGAGAACCACTGACGCGCTTGCCGAAGTTGAGAGTACAAAAAATAGGATGAACGCCAGTAGGAGTTGTTTCATGGAAAACCTCCGGGTTCCATTTTCCCTTAGGTTTTCCTGAAGCAGCGATGTTATTCACAGGCGTTCAAGCCGTCTGAGTATCTCAGGGATCATCGCGGCCGTTGCCACTGCACCCTTGCCGACGAACTCCCGGCAGCGCTCAAGGTCCATAAGGCCCATGCCCTGCAGGTCCGGCTGGATCACGAGATCTGCGTACGCCAGCTCTTTCTGTGCGTTGGCCCGCTGCATGATGTGGATAGAGTTGACAATGATGTGAAAGATATTAGAAGGCTCTTTTCTGGTCAGCTCGTGGTGGTTTACGTCCACCGCGATCACCAAGTCTGCTCCCATACGCCGCACCACGCTGGCGGGTACGTTGTTCACCACTCCCCCGTCCACAAGGAGCCTGTCCTCTATTCGCACAGGTGTAAAAATGCCTGGTACCGCGGCGGAAGCCAGAACAGCCCTTGCGACATTGCCGCTGTCGAGCACTACCTCTTGTCCGGTCGTCACGTCTGTAGCAACTGCGGCGAACGGGGTCCGGAGGTCGGCAAATTCCAACGCTGACATGAGCTCAGTGAGGTGCTTTTCCAGTCCGATCGGCTTTATCAAGCCATCTTTGTGCATGGCCAGCCGGACAAGGTCGCGCCAGCGTGTCTTCACCGCCTCTTCGAAGATCCTGGAGAGCGGCACCCCAGATGCAAAAAGTGCCCCGACAATCGCGCCTGCGCTGGTGCCGGCCACGCAGTCAATGGGCACCCTGTAACGTTCAAGTACTGAGAGTACACCGATGTGGGCAAGACCTCTTGCCGCACCGCCTCCGAGGGCCAAACCTACCTTCATGCGTAACCACCTCTAGATGTTTACTCCCACAACCCCCCCTATGGCGCCGACTGCGAATGCCACCGCGGCCCGGCGCACGGCCAGCGCCAGGGCAAGTCCAGGGAAGAGTACAGACCCGACTATCAATGTGACGATGATAAACATTACCCCGGTGATTCCGCCGTGCAGCCAGCCCCTGGACTCTGAACGCCTCGCGGCGTACGCCCCGCCTACCGCAACGCTGATCAGCCCCCCGGCGTTTGCGATCAGCGGAAGATGCTTCTCTGTTACTGAACTGAACGTCAGGATCAGGGAAAGGACCACGGCGAATATCAGGGTCAACCCGATGGCAAGCACCGTACCTGACACAACGCCCGACAGTGCGAATGAACGATCAGGACTTGAGTCCCTGCCCCGCCACCTCGCAGTCTTCACGACGCAATTCACCTCCAGGCGCTGTTTCTCTCCGGTACTAAATCTATTCGTCGAGGGGGGCATTATGACTCGGCATGGCGAAGCGACGCGACTGTCCACGGCCGCTGCAGGCTGTGCTCAAACCAGCAAGTTCTCTTCTGTTCGACTATTTCCTGAACCGCTTCATGCACCCCCAGTAGCCCGCCTGAGCCATGGCGACCTCTTCAGCCCTCTTCGCCACCTCGTCGCTGAGTGGAACGGATGGAGGAGGAAAGACGTCCGCCACGTCTAGATCCAGCCCGCCCATCGCGTTCACGATCGCCAAGTTGCTCGTGGCGAGCGCCTCAGGATTGTACCCGCCTTCAAGCACAGCGACCACTCTGCCGGGGCACCTGCACCCAGCGACCTCCAGTACCACCTCTGTTATCGCCGAAAACCCCGCGCTCGTTACCTCCATACCGCCCAGATAATCCGCGAAGTGGCTATCCTGCCCCGCGGACACGAGGATCAACTGGGGCCCAAACTCAAGAGCTATGGGCAAGAACAGCTTCTTCATGACATATATATAGCCTTCGTCGCCTACGCCATATGGGAGCGGTACGTTCACATTGAATCCCTCACCTGCTCCAACGCCCCGGTCGGATACCCAACCTGTCCCAGGATAGGCCGGACTCTGATGGATTGAAAAGTATAAGACGCGGGGATCCTGGTAGAAGATGACTTCAGTGCCGTTGCCATGGTGTACGTCCCAGTCCAGGATCAGCACCCTTGTCAGCCCGCGCTTGCTTAATGCGTACCGTGCCGCCAGCGCTACGTTATTGAATATGCAGAACCCCGAACCGCGCGCTGAGTCCGCGTGGTGACCGGGCGGTCGTACCAGACAAAATGCGTTAGCTGCAGCCCCGTCCAGCACCAAATCCACTGCTGTATGGCACGCGCCCGCTGCCAGGCACGCCACCTCGTACGACTGCGGGCTGATGATCGTATCGATCCCCATGAACCCTCCGCCGGCCATGGCGAAGCGTTGTACCTGGTTTATGTACGGCCTTGTATGTACCATCTCAAGCAATTCCTCACCTGCAGGGCTGATCTCGGGTCGTTCGAGGAGGTCCATCACACCGCGGCTCCGAAACAATTCGATCGTCCTTTTCAACCGAACCGGGTTTTCCGGATGCGCCCCAGTCTCGTGCAGATGGAAACGCTCGTCGTACAAAAGTGCGGCTTTAGCCATCTTTTACCCCTTCATTCGGATTCAGATTCCAGTGTCTTAGTTCTTCCATGAAATCGCGCGCAGTGAGATCGATCTTCACGGGTGTTAAGGATATATACCCGCACAGCGTTGCTGTTACGTCTGTGTCCTCGCTCTCTTCTTCATCGCACGCGTCTCCCGCCATCCAGTAGTACACTCTTCCCCTTGGGTCAACCCTACGGTCGAACACGTTCTGGTACCTGCGCGTGCCCAGAAAAGTGACCCTCACACCCTTTATCCGGTCTGCCGGGATACCCGGCACATTCACATTCAGGAGCGTGGATGGCGGCAGCCCGTTGGCCACGACCAGCCTGGCAAGCCTTACTCCGAATGCAGCCGCCACACTGAAATCCCCAGCGTCGCGCGAACAGAGCGATATGGCGACGGAGGGTATGGAAAGCAGCGTACCTTCAATGGCCGCGGAAACCGTCCCTGAGTAAAGGATATCGTTTCCGAGGTTGGCGCCCCGGTTGATGCCAGATATGACGAGGGCGGGTTTTTCAGGCAGCAGCGCTTCCACGGCCAGCTTGACGCAGTCGGCCGGCGTGCCCGAAACCACCCAGGTAGCGCAGCCCTCCTTGCAGTGTTCATTTACTATGAGGGGCTTGTGCATGGTGATAGCGTGGCTCGTGGCGCTGCGCTCCCTGTCAGGCGCCACCACGTACGGAGAGAAGTCTTCTGCCGCGGTAAAGGCCTCTGTAAGCGCCCTCAGACCATCCGCCTGATAGCCGTCGTCATTCGTCAAAAGCACCATCATTTTTCGTCAACTCCTTAGCCACTCAAGAAGCGTGGGAATGCTCTGCCGGGCAGACACCCGAACGCACATCGGCCCAGGGAGGGAGGAGACAAACACGCGGCTGTACCTCGCCCTCGTCATCCTGGGGTCAAGTACGACCACTGCACCTCTGTCCGAGGCGGTACGGATGAGGCGCCCGAATCCCTGCTTGAACCGGATGACCGCCTCAGGGAGCGAGTACTCCCGGAAAGGGTCGCCTCCGCGCCCCGCGATGGCTTCCATCCTCGCCTGTACCACCGGTACATCAGGCGGCCAGAAAGGCAGACGAACCAGCACAACACATACCAGTTCCTCGCCTGGCAGGTCCACTCCTTCCCAGAATGAGGCGGACCCGAACAGGATCGAGCAGGAGTTGGCCCTGAACTGCTCGGTGAGATGGCGGCGCGCCCCGTCTACTCCCTGCGCAAGCAGTTCTATGCCAAGCCCGGTATAGTCGAGGCGAATCTTTTGCGCCACGTCCTTCAGCATCCGGTGCGAGGTGAACAGCACCAGGGTCCTTCCTTTTAGGGCCCTGCCGAGGTTCAGCAAGAAAGCCGCCACAGCGTCAGAGAACTCCCTCGTCAAGTTAGGGTCTGGCAGATCATCGACGACCAGAAGAAGCGCCTGTTCCTTGTAAGAGAAGTTGCTTGGCACCTGGTGAAAATCAAAGCGTTCACAATCCTCAAGACCAAGCCTTGAGGCGGCGTAGGAAAACCGTCCTTCCACGCTGAGGGTCGCAGATGTTAGGATCACGGTCTTCAAGTTGTCGAATAAAAGCTGGCGCAACAGCGGGCCTACTTCGACCGGGGCGGCGTGCAGGTGTATGCCAAGAGCGCCCCGTGCAGGGTACCAGTCAGCCCAGTACACGCTGGCAGGGTCTTGGGCGGTGATCAGCTCGGGCAGGAGTCGGCACCACTCTGAGAGCTCTTGGGCCAAGTTTGTCATTTCCGCCTGTATACATCCGGCATCCGTGTCGTCGGTGTCTTCGATCGCGAGCGCGCCTTCCTCCATTTCTTGAAAGAGTTTATTAAGCCAGTAACCTGTGTTCTCCAGCGCCACATCTGCGTCTTTTGGCATCTTTGCGAAGGTGTCAGGCAAGATCCTCCGGGTACGTACGTCCTCCTGCCGGTCGCCGAAACAGATGCTGACAAGCGCTGAGCCGAGGTCAGTAAGCGCCGTCACAGCAGACCGGGCGGCTTTCTGGCTGCTGTCTATCGCCTCCAGCAGGGCTGCCTTCACTTTCGAGGAAAACGCGCGGCTTCCTGATATTCGCCCCTTTAGCGAGAGCAAATAGCCGTCGGCCGACAGTGTACTGGCGATATGATAAAAGTCCAGTTCCGTACCGAGGTGCCTGGTCGCAGCCTCCTCGAGGTGGTGGGCTTCATCCACCACCAGCCTGCTGTATCTCGGGAGCACCTGGTTGTCCGTTTTGAAGTCAGAGAAGAGCAGCGAATGATTGGTGATCACGAGATGGGAAGCTGCGGCCTGAGCTCGGGCAGCGCCCACAAAACATGATTTCCTGGCCAGGCACCTGGCGCCCGCGCAGCTGGAGGTATCAGAGGCCAGCTCCTGCCAGAGGTCGTCAGCCGACGCGGGGAGGTTTATCTCCTGCCGCTCGCCGGTCTTTGTGCGCGACCCCCAGGAGAACAGCCATGCAAGCAGCCTTGCCCGGTCCTTGTCGCGCACGAGTGCAGCTTCCGTCACAGCGCTTGCCCACTTCCTCCGGCAAAGGTAGTTGTTTCTTCCCTTAATGCACGCCACCCGGAACTCCTTCGCCGTGACTTGACTGAGCAGCGGGATGTCCTTATTGAATAGCTGCTCCTGAAGGTTCAGCGTGTGAGTGGCGATCACCACTCTCTCTCCTGTGGCCACAGCGTGAAGTACGCTGGGTACCAGGTACGCCAGGGACTTCCCGGTACCGGTACCCGCCTCCACCATGAGGTGGCGCTGTTCCCTGAAGGCCTGGCAGATGAGCCGCGCCATAGCTAGTTGTCCCGGGCGCACCTCAAAACATGGAATCTCGGCTGCTAGCGGACCGCCTGCCTGAAGCAGCGCCATACACTCTTTCGGGTCCACTTCCGCGGGGTTATCCAGGGGCTTTAACGGTTCGGGGTTCGCCTCACGGTCAGGCTGCGGACGCCCCCTGGCCTCCTGCGCGAGCTCAACTAGCAGCCTTCCTGCAGCCAATCCGCCTGACTCAAGCAGATGTCCCGCACCCTGAAGCATCCCGGCTTCACACGTCAGGAGTACATCGACAAGACGAAGAAATGCCAGGCCGCACGCCCGTGCGTGCTCGAGAGCGTCGTGGGAGCGGGGCTGACTTATACCCAGCGTGCCAGAAATGGACTGAAGGCTATAGCTCGCCAGGTCCGGTATGGCCACTCGGGCGAAGTCAATCATATCTACCGCAGTCACCCCAGCAAACCACGGGTCGACCCGCACTAGGAAACCGATGTGAAAGTCAACGTTATGAGCCACAATCGGGTCGGCGCCGATGAATTCGCGGAGCGCGGCTTTGGCGCGTGCAGCGCTCGGCGCGCCCTCAAGCATCTTTCGGGTGATGCCGGTCAGGGTGACGACCGCCTGAGACAGTCCGCCGCCGGGGTTCACAAGGAGTACCATCTCGTCCACGCTCTCCCCGTGTTCGAAGCGCACTGCTCCAACCTGGATGATCTGATCACCCTCCGGCGACAGCCCGGTCGTCTCCACGTCCAAAGCAACAAATCGGTTAAGCCTTTGCAAGAATCTACCACCTTTGTCATACGGTGTGACGCGTCTTTACATCTATTCTTCCCAACCTTTTCCCGTACCTGCCTTCAGGTGAAAAAGGAAGTTGAACAAGGCGACAGATACGGCGCACGGGAAGATTGCCACCGCCAGGTCCGGATACAGCCGGAGGACTGTCTCGGGGAGGGGTCTTCCGGGCATCGCAGAGCGTGCGAGGTACAAAGTGGCGAGAAGCGAACTCACGGTCCCTCCCGTAAACCCCGTGACAAAGTGTACCGGGAGCACCCGGCTCAAAAGAGTTGCTAATAACATACCCCCGGCAGCGGATATCCCGATGAGCCAAACTGATTCACGTTGCAAAAAGATGTCAATAACCAGGGCGACGTCAACCACACGCTGGGCCCAAGCAAGATAGAGCGCGGAAAACAGCACAGCCTGAAGCAATACGGTGCAAAGCACCAGCGCAAGCACAACTCCCATCCTGAGCATGCTTCATCACCTCACAAAAATCGTATTCTACGCGAGGTGACACGTGTCATTGAGCAGCATGAGCCGGGCAGTGCCGTCATTTACCCACACTGTGGTGAGCGAAGCGTTGTCCGCCCAGAACCGGTCTTTGAGTGATAGATCCATGCCCAGTATGAGACAGAGGAGCACCTTAATGGCATGACCATGCGTGACGATAACGTATGTGGCATTTCCTTCCCAGGAGTGCTCAGCGATGAATGCCCGGATTCTCTCCGCCATGCCCACGATGGTCTCTCCCCCGTGCGGACTGATATCGAGCGGTTTCCGTTTCCACTCAACCAGGTCCTGCGGGAATTGCTCTTGCACCTCATGCAGGGTAAGCCCGGACCACCTCGATACATCAAGTTCGCGGAGACGGGGGTCGGTGATGATCTTGGCGCCCGTTGCCTCGGCAATGCGGATAGCGGTGACGCGCGCTCTCATCAGGTCGCTCGAAAACACGGTATCAATTCGGTCGGGCGCGAGACGCTGCGCCAGCTTCTCCGCCTGGCGTAGCCCTTCTGCTGACAGCGGCACATCCAGCTGGCCCTGGAAGCGGCCCTGCCTGTTGTACGACGTTTCGCCGTGCCTTACGATATGGATCAGCCCCAAGTGCATCACCTCCTTTGTCATGTGTCCAAAAGGAAAAACCGTCATATGGTCGAAATTGTATCTGCCAAGGAGAAGAGGTGCAGAAATGACTGAAGCGCTGGGCGTGGCTTTTGCATTTGTCGTCATCATCGTACTTGTCACTAGGAAGGTACACATGGGCTCTGCAATGCTCGCGGGCGCTTCTATCATCGCTCTTGCATCCCGCTATAGTGCAGCGAGGTTGCTCAATGTCACAAGCAGCGCTTTCACCTCCTACACCACATGGGAGCTGGCTTTGTCTGTTGTGTTCATTAGTTTAATCGGGAACTGTATGAAGAAAACTGGCCGGCTTGATTCAATGGTCAACTCCCTCCGGGACATGGTGAGGAGCAATAGGGCGGCCATCATGCTTACGCCTGCGCTTATCGGTACCATGCCCGTGCTCGGGGGCGCTGCGCTCTCGGCTCCCATGGTAGATGCGCTCGGAGACAAGATGAGTCTTGACCCGGAGACCAAATCCGCCGCGAACCTGGTCTTCAGGCACGCCTGTTTTTTGGTGTTTCCGTTTATGCCGGGGCTGATTCTTGCCTCCCGGCTCTGGGAGTTGGACCTCTACAGGCTCGTACTGATGAATATGCCCGCGGCGCTGGCGGCAATTATCACCGCGTATTTTACTCTCCTTGGCGGCAGCAAGAACCCGGACAGTGAGCGCTTTGCGCCCTTCAGGGACGCTGCGCGCTCCTTTGTGTCCAGCGCAGCGCCCATCCTGGTAGCGCTTGCTACTTTCGGTGCGCTGTCTACCACCTTGCCCCTGAGCCTAGGCATGGGAGCAGCTGTGGCGCTTATCCAGGCGCGTAAACAGGTCTCGACCCGCAGCGCGCTCGGTTTCGTTGACTGGTGGACATCACTTTCGATGCTGGCCATCATGATCTTCAGGGGCATGGTACAGGAGGCACAAGCGGTCGGTTCCCTGATCGGCGCGCTGATCGACTCTGGAGTCAGCAAGTCTCTTTTGTTTTTCCTCATACCGCTGCTTCTGGGGTTCATCACCGGCTCCGTTTCCGTTACCGTGGCAGTCTCCTTTCCCATCCTCATTCCGTTCGCCAAGAGTGCACCAGCGACCTACGCTATGCTCGCGTACTCGGCGTCCTTCATATCTTACATGACATCTCCGATCCACTTATGCCAGCTGCTCACTTGCCAGTATTTCGGTGTACGCCCGTGGAAGGTGTTCCTGAAATACCTTCCCTCGTTGTTAGCGCTGGTCGCTGCAGTCGTTATCGTTGCGGCAGTAACACTCTAAGAGCTCGGGGAGCCCCGAAATCACCCGCTGCTTAGCGCGGCGCCTGAGATCGTCTGCACCCACGGCTCCTGTGGGTACGAGCCGGAATTCCACGCCCGCGGCCAGCGCCGTGTCCATGTCGATGTGGGAGTCGCCCACGTAAAGGCATTGCGCTGCAGTCTTGCCGAGACGGCTCAGACAAAGGTACAGCCCTTCGGGGTCTGGCTTGGGTCGGCTCACCTCATCCACGCCTACCACAGCTCCAAAGAACCTCCCGAGCTTCACGTGGTCCAGTACTCTCAGTGCAACATCAACCGGCTTATTCGTCACTACGCCCATGGTCACGCCCATCTTGAAGAGCTCCTGAAGAGTCAGCAACACACCATCCAGGACGCGTGTGCGCTGCAGGATGATGCCGGCCTGGTATGTTCTGTAATGATCCACAGCCTCGCCTACGCGCTCTTCGGGCAGGTAAAGCCTGAAGATGTCCTTCAGCGCAACCCCGATCACGGGCAGCAGTTCGTCGTGCGTGACTTTGGGTCGTCCCATCTTTTCCATGGCATGATTGAATGCCAACAGAATAGCTTCGAACGAGTCCACCAGCGTACCGTCCATGTCAAAGATCACCGGGTCGAACATAAGGGTCACCTACTGTAAAACAGCGAACAGGCCGCACTTTTTGCACTTTCCAAGATGTCCTCTACGTCTGCGTAGGTGAGCGCCCTGTCTTTCACAAGCTGCTGACCCTCCACGAACACGTGCCTTACGTTTTCTGCCGTCGCTGCATACACCAGCGTGGACACCGGGTCATGTACGGGCTGGGTCCATGGGGTATCAAGGTCCACTACCACCAAGTCCGCGATCTTTCCTGTGGTGATGGAGCCCGCGATGTGGTCGATACCGAGCGCCCTCGCGCCCCCAGAGGTGGCCGCAGTCAACAATTCTGCCGCACTGGCCCTTCGCGGGTCCATTGACGCTAGCTTTTCGCCGAAGGATGCAGCCCGCATAGCGTCAAAAAGGTCAAGCCTGCCTGCTGAACCGGCCCCATCGGTACCAAGGCCCACCCCGGTGCCGGAGCCCAGCCAGGCGGTCACCGGGGGAAATCCTGCTGCCAGTTTGGCGTTGCTCACAGGGCAAAGCGCGATGCCCGCCCCCGCCTCCGCCAGCACCCGGATTTCCTCCTTGTCCACGTGGACGCAGTGTGCACACAGAAGTCCAGCTTGCGTGAGGCCCGAGTCTACCAGGATCTCTGCCGGCCGCCGCCCATACTTCTCCTTCATCTCCTCTACTTCCGCCGCAGTCTCAGCGAGGTGAATATGTACACGGGCACCAAGACTCAAAGCCTCCTTTGCCACCTCAACCAAAAAGTCCGGAGGACAGGTGTAGGGCGCGTGCGGACCCAGCATTACCTGGATGCGGTGTTTGCCATGATACTTCAGGAATAACTCTATAGCCTCAGCCATGGAACTGCTCGCGCTGTCCGCGATCATGCCCCTCGCCAGCACCGCTCTGATGCCCGACTCGCGCACAGCCTGCGCTACGGCGTCCATTTCAAAATACATATCAGCAAAGCAGGTGATCCCCGAAAGTAGCATTTCCGCTATGGCAAGCCGCGTGCCGTGGTAAACATGCTCGGCACTAAGGCGCGCCTCCACAGGCCAGATCCGTTCGCGGAGCCAGGCAAAAAGCGGCAGATCGTCGGCGTAGCCCCGGAAAAGAGTCATGGCGGCGTGGGTATGCGCGTTTATAAACCCGGGTATCACCGCGCATCCGCTTGCGTCAATTGTCACGTCGGCCGAAAATACAGAGCCTTCTGGCAACACCTCGGTAATAGTGCCGTCTTCGATGATCACCGTGCCCCCGTCTACAACCCCGGTGCGGGGGTCCTGCGTGATGAGCGTGCCCCCCGTAATGGCTGTTTTCATTCATCCTCGCCTCCCGCACTGTCATAGTACTGTTTCTGCTCCGTGGTTAGCGTATCTATCCGGATCGAACGCGCCTTCAGAAAAGCCGAAGCCACGCGTTGGTCCACCCACTCGGGAACAGGCAGCACCCGCGGCGCCATGTACCTTCCTTCCGTTGCCAGGTAAGCGACAGACAACATCTGAACTGCAAAACTCAGGTCCATGATCTCTACCGGGTGGCCATCTCCTGAGGCAAGATTGACCAGCCGCCCCTCGGCGAGCACGTAGAGCCGCCTGCCGTCGGGCAGGGTGTACTCGTCGACGTTAGGCCTGACCCGGCACCGGGCCTCGGCAATGCGGTCTAGGGACGAAAGGTCGATCTCCACGTTGAAATGCCCGGCGTTGGCAAGCAGGGCACCGTTCTTCATCCGGGAGAAATGTGGTTCTGAGAACACGTTCGCGCAGCCCGTGACGGTGATGAAGATATCACCCACCTCCGCTGCCTCAAGAGAATGCATGGGGAGAAAACCCTCCATGTAAGCTTCGGCAGCTTTCACAGGGTCAACCTCGGTGATGATCACACGCGCCCCGAGACCTCGTGCCCTGTTGGCCACGCCCTTTCCGCACCAACCATAGCCTGCGACCACCACAGTTTTTCCCGCCACCACAAGGTTTGTGGTGCGCATAATGCCGTCCCATACGGATTGCCCGGTGCCGTATCTATTGTCAAACAGGAACTTGGTGTTTGCGTCATTCACCGCGACCATGGGAAATGCAAGCTCGCCCCGCTTTTCCATGGCCCGGAGGCGCCGAAGGCCGGTGGTGGTCTCCTCGCAACCGCCAATCACCTTTCCTATAAGCTCACGCCTCTCTCTGTGGATGGTGCTCACCAGATCCCCCCCGTCGTCCACGACGATATCCGGCGCTAAATTAAGCACATCGTGAATGAACGCCTGGTACTGGGCCCTGTCAGGGTTATGCCACGCGAACACCTCAACGCCGCTTGCAGCCAGGGCCGCAGCCACGTCATCCTGGGTTGACAGTGGGTTGCTGCCGCATATACCCACCTGTGCGCCCGCGTCCCGGAGCGCCAGCGCGAGGCACGCGGTCTTCGCTTCAAGGTGGAGGCATATGCCTACGGTCAGCCCGTCCAGCACTTTCTCTCGGGCGAATTCTTCTCCGAGGATGGACAGCACCGGCATGTGCGCCTTCGCCCATCCGAGCTTCATCAGCCCCGCGGTGGGGTCCACTCCCTCTCTGATCCTGCTCACCGCTTTCACTTCCTTTCGCAAAGCCAGATATTTCGGAAATGTACGCCCGAAAGCCTGCAGATGCACCCCTTTTCAGACGGGAAATGCTTCACGCACTCGGCGAGAAGCCTTTGGAGCGCTGACTGGTTTTCGTTCATTACATCGAGCACTTCCTCATGAGTGAGGGGTTCCGTTGAAATGCCTGCCGCATAGTTTGTGACCATGGCGACAAGCCCATAGCATAGCCCCGCTTCCCGCGCCAGTACTACTTCAGGCACGTTTGTCATGCCTACAAGATCTGCTCCCAGGATACGGTACGCGCGTATTTCCGCAGGTGTTTCAAATCGTGGACCATTAGTGCATACGTAGGTCCCCCCCTCGTGGTACCGAATGCCGAGTTCGTCGAGGCTCCGTGCCAAGAGCGCGCGTAGCGAGGGGCAGTACGGCTCGGTGAAGTCCGTATGGACTACGCCCGTTTCGCCCCCTTCGAAGAAGGTGGAGGGTCTGCCCGATGTCATGTCTATGAACTGGTCGACCACGACGAAGCAGCCTGGAGGCATGTCCAGGTTGAGCGAACCCACCGCAGCAGTGGCAAACACCGCTTCCACATCAAGACTTGCCAGCGCCCAGATATTCGCACGGTAGTTGACCAAGTGCGGTGGGACTGTGTGTGCATAGCCATGTCGGGCGAGAAACGCGCATTCCTTGCCGTGGTACACGCCTGTCTTTACGCGCGTTTCGCCAAACGGGGTCTTGATCACGCGCTCCCTGACGTCGTCAAGCAGCCTGGCGTCATAGACACCCGTTCCGCCGATTATCGCGATCATATGGGGATCCCCCTTTCGATATGCCTTGGTTCTTTGAGCCTTCTACCCCAGAGGACTGCGGCAAACAAAAGCGCAGCGGTTATAGCAAACAGCGATACATAGCCAAACCGGCGTACGATAACGCCTCCCACAACGGGCAGCAACGTGGTCGGCGCAATAATTGTGTTGACCGCTCCAAGGTAAGTGGGTCGCCGGTCCTCAGGGGTGCAGTCAATGATGTAGTTCACAAAACCCATCCAGGAGCCTGACCCGAAAATGCCGAGGCAGGCAAAGACGAACAGAAACAGCACCACCCGTAAGGGCCCGCCAATGAAGGTCGCGAGCAGGCAAAGGACGGGCGCGAGCATCGTGCAGCTCAACGTAATAAGGATCACCAGTCTGTTACCTTTCGTATCGCTTATTCTGCCCAGGATGGGACCCCCTACAGTGCTGCCTAGCATCTGCGCAGATACGAACGCACCGAGGTACGCTGCTGAGACGCCAAGGTTTCTCGCGTGCACCGCATAAAAAGGCATGGACAAAAAGATGGATGCTCCCATGACTCGGGTGATCACCGCATCCCTGTACAGGGCGTTTCCGGTCAGGAGGCCGGGTACGCTCCGCACGTACGTCATCATCGGTTCCCGCCGTTTCAACGCCCTGCTCGGAGGCTCGACCACGAAGAAAAATGCAACCGCACAGAAGCTCGTGATGATGGCAGCGATCAGAAACAGTAGCGCATAGTTGTTCGGAAACACCAGTGCGTCGCTTGACAGGATGCGCGCAACGATCATCCCTGAAGCAAACGCCCCGAGGCCGCCGATACACTGCATGGTACCGATGAGCGCGCCGCGCCGGCGGGGGTCGGTCGCTCTGCCCAGTATGTCGGTCCAAGGGACAGAAGTGATCCCTTCCCCAAGCCAGACGATGATGTAAAGAGCGAAGAATACAACTGTGAGAAGCTGCGTGTTGGGCCAGAGTACGTAAGTGGATACCGCGATCAAAAGGATCGCTAGCCTGTTCACAGCCACCGCGGCCAGCGCCACGCCCTTTTTATACGGGAGTCTCTCAACATAATGCGCGACAAGCAATTGTGGTCCGAGCCACAGGCCGTACCTCACCGTGCTCACAAGACCTACCATCAGCTCCGAGCCCGTGACAGCCGCCACAAAGGCCGGGACCACTGAGGTCGGTTCCCAGAACGCCTGACCGATGTAGAAGAAAATGCCGTCCAGTATGAGGAGGTAGTAGTTTCGTCTGGCGACCGTGCCTGGGAGCTCGCTGCCTGCCATCCGATTGGACATCGTCGCGTGATTTTCCGCCTTTCCCTCAAAGACATAAGTTGTGATGCTTGCGCAGAGAGTAGCCCGCGCAGATCAGAAAGAACGATGACGGGAGTGTATCTCCTCCACATCACAATCATACATGCCATGTAGCCGGGAGTAAAGGTCTTCACCATGTTCGAGGTCGAAGGCGCCGTGTGGACACCACGGCAGTTCCCTTCCGCACAGGTCTTATCAGCCGCCTCCCCGCCGCAAAGCGTGAGGGCGAACGCCGAGGTATCAACCACGTTGTGGGTGTCTTCCTTCGTCCGTACTGAAATCAATCTATCGGTACCTAACCAAGCGAGAGCGCCTCGGGTACCATTTCCTCCAGCGCGCCGGGGTGCCGTGTTACACCCCGCTGCAGGGAGTAAAAGACCTATCAGAGCAATCTCTTCAGGATGTGCCAGCCTCCAGAAGCAACTGCATATCCAGCGCGTTCCTCGGAGCCGAGCCGTGGTGGCAGTTGTTGAATATGACGTAAGTCAGACCAACTTCGCGGTCCAGCTCCCTGATCCTGCCGACCCACTCCATGAGCTCCTCGCGTGAGTAAAGATAGTCGTAGCGCTCGGAAACGTTCTTGTGGTTGTACCATTTCTCCTTGTTCCGTCCGTGAAACCGCACATAGCCGGGAGTTGCAGTCGCCTGAACGACGCGGGGCATCAGACCTTTGATCTCCGGCTCGTCAACCGCGCAGAATGCAAGCTGCGCCTCCTTCATCATGGAGAACACCCAGGGTGCGTACCAGGAAGCATTCCTGTACTCCACTATCACAGCAGCCCCGGGCATACGCTCCTGCAGTCCCTTCAGGTAGCTGACGTTAGCAGGGGTTGGACGGAAGGCAAATGGGAATTGGTAGAGCACTCCTCCAAGCTTCCCTGCTTCAAGGAGCGGCTGTATCGCGTACGTGAACGCCCCAAACGCCTCTTCCACCGAAGAGGGATCGCCTATCTCATGAGTCATCTTCCTGTTCGCCTTTATGATGAAGGAGAAGTCGTCAGGTGCTTTTCTGAGGAGTCCCTCTATAGTCTTTCTCGCAGGCAGCTGGTAATAGGTGAAGTCTATCTCAAGGCATGGAAAGTACCTGCAGTAAAACGCGAGCATATCCCCTGCCTTTATTGCCTCGGGGTAGAACACCCCCCGCCAGTCAGCATAGGAAAATCCTGCCGTTCCTACCAGTATCATCGCTTCAGCCTCCAAATCAGTCACAACTCTTTCCAGCCTTGATTGTATCTTCACCGGCTCTCCGGTCTTTTCCTCTCCGCCCGGAGTACGATAAGCCATAACTCGGGCCGGCACAAGAACCTGAAGGGCAGATAACTCGCACCGATACCTGCTGTCACAACCAGCCTGACCCCCCTCACGACGCTGCATCCCCGGGCGGTACGCCTTGGCAGCACGCTGTTGGTCAACACCGGGCCGAAAAACGGCAGGCATACCTGGCCACCGTGTGTGTGCCCCGCGAGCACCGCGCTGACGGCCTGCACGGACGGATGAAGTACCACGTCAGGTGAGTGGGAAATGAGGATAACCGGACGGCCGGTTCCGCCGAGAGCGGCGGCGGGGTCTGCCATTCCCGACTTTTCGTCGTCGCACCCCACCAGCCAGAGGGAGGAGCCGTTCCTCTGAAGCCGCATGGACGTGTTTTTCAGTACCCTGACGGTCCGGGAAAGACCAGCTAGAGCATCCCCGTGGCGATGGTCATGGTTTCCCGGTACCGCGACCGTTGGTACCTCCGACGCAAGAAGCGACAGCCAGCGGGGTGCCACTCCTCCGGTGCGTCTTGCAACGACGTCTCCACCGATTACCACGAGGTCGGGCCGCAGCGAAGAAACCAGCTCAGAGATGGGCCTTCCCGCCACAGATGCCCGGCCGTGAAGGTCTGACAGGAACACCAACCGGAACCCGTCAAATGCACGGCCGAGCCCTTGAACAGGAAGGTTTAAACTGACCACCCGAAGCCAGTTTGGCTCGATGAAAGCAGCGTACACAAGCAGCGCCACCGCCAGTCCCATCGCAGCACCGAGGAGACGCACTGTCATCCCTGGTCCTCCTGCCTTCGCATGCACTTCATGTTGATACTTTACGGCCCCTGCGCATGCTTTCAAACAAACGAGAAGCAGACGCCGGCATCAAGCGGGCGCCTGCCGAGGCAAACGCTCTGTCAGTATACCCAGGGGTCAACGGCTCTGTCGTGTTCCAGCACTTCGTCTTTGTTGAAGAACAGAGAGATCTCTCGCTCTGCGGCTTCCACTGAATCTGATGCGTGAATGATGTTCTTGCCTATATCGAGCGCCAGGTCCCCGCGTATAGTACCCGGTTCCGCCTTTTGTGGATCGGTGGCTCCGGTGAGCTTTCTGACAAGCGCAACCGCCCGAGGGCCGCCCCATACCATCGCCACAACGGGGCCTGATGTTATATACGAAAGCAGCGGCTCGTAAAAGGCCTTGCCTTCGTGCTGTCTGTAGTGCTCCGCGGCCAGCTGGCGGTCGATTTGAAGGAGCCTGAGCGCGTGCAGTTTCAGGCCGCAGCGCTCAAGACGGCCGATAATTTCCCCCACCAGTCCCCGCTGTACTCCGTCGGGCTTTATCATTACAAAGCTTTTCTCCATCAATCTACTCCACCAGCCATTCCACGGTCTTTCTATCAAGCTTATTTATTGTAGCCACCATCAGCCGCACGGTATTCTCGAAATCGTCCAAGTGTATTATCCCCTGGTGTGAGTGAATGTATCTTGTGGGCACTCCGATGACGAGACTCGGTACTCCCGCTGAGGTAAGATGGATCCGGCCCGCGTCGGTTCCCCCGCCTGACAGGCTGCCGAACTGGACGCTGATGCCCTCTTCCTGCGCCGTGTCAATCACCAGGTCCCTCAGTCGCGCGTTAGGTACCAGACTGGCATCGTATACCACGATCGCTGGACCTCCCCCGAGTTTGCCCTGTCCCTCGTGCTCGCCGACTCCAGGAGTGTCGTTGGCGATTGAGACCTCAAGCGCAAAACCGACGTGAGGCTGCACCACGAAAGAACTGGTCACTGCCCCCCGAAGGCCCACCTCCTCCTGGACCGATCCCACGCCATACACTGTATTTGGATGATCCTGGCCAAGTCTCTTTATCACCTCGATGAAAAGTGCGCACCCAACCCTGTCATCCCATGCTTTCGCTAGCAGGTACTTTGGATTGGTCATCACGCTGAAGTTGCTCGCCGGTATCACGGGATCGCCCGGGCGTATTCCAAACTGCTGGGCCTCTTCCCTGCTGGATGCGCCCACATCGATGTACATGTCCTTCTTCTCTACAAGCTTGCGCCGCTCTTCAGCGTCCATCAGGTGAGGCGGTTTTGACCCTATGACCCCAAGCACATCACCTTTCTTGGTCTTCACGACTACCCGCTGGGACATGAGCACCTGGTCCCACCAGCCGCCCAGCTGCTGGAATTTGAGGTAGCCTTCTTTGGAGATGTGGGTGACCATAAAACCGATCTCGTCCATGTGCCCCGCGAGCATGATCCTGGGCTCTTCTGACGCGCCCTTCTTCATGCAAATGATGCTGCCCAGCCTGTCCTGGGTAATCTCTGCGTACGGAGCCACGTGTTTTCTGATCACCTGGCGTACCTCTGCCTCATGTCCCGGGACTCCCGAACACTCGGTAAGTTCCTTCAGCATACTCAGCAACTCGTCCACAGTATCACTCCTTTTGATCTAGACAGAAATATCTCTTCTCCCAAATCCTAAAGATCCCTTCTTTGCCAAAAACTTAAGCCCTACGGTTTAGTCCTAAAAGACGCTCACCGTAGGGCTTTACGTGTCTGACTTCTCCTTTTTGGTTTTCTGTCGACTGATAAAAATCACCCTCCGTTTGGATTATCCTGCCAGCGCAGTCTTTGCCTGGGGTTGCATGATGCCTCTCTTCATCTCCGAAGCCGTCACGTTGGTAGCGTCAAACTCCTTCACGATGTGATTGCATGCTACCCAGGGGTCTACCTTCTCGCCGCACGTGAAAACATCCACTGCCGCGTACCCCAGCTCCGGCCATGTGTGTACCGCAAGATGGGATTCAGATATTACCACTACTCCGCTTACACCCTGAGGGCTGAATTTGTGAAATGCGACTTCCCTTATTTCCGCCCCAGCTGCCAGCGCTGCGTCTATCATGATCTTTTCGACAGACTCGACATTGTCCAGTACGTGCGGTTTGCACCCGTAAACCTCTGCGAGCACATGACGGCCCAAAGCGCTGTTCATTTCATTATCAACCCCCTTTTATGTTTTTGCGGTCTCACGACCTCCCTTTCGACTTCATCTGGGACAATAAAATTGTAACAGATTCCGGCCTGTTGTCAAGGAAAAACGGATTTCGTCAATCAAGAAACTGCTTGCTCTTCCCACTCTTTGAGGCTTAAAGTGATGGCTGCCGCGGAGCCTATGATCATGGTTGTGGCTGCCGCAACCACTCCCGAATCGTTAAGAACGAATGACGCAAAGGCTGCCACTGCCACACCTGCGAGTCCTGAAGCCGTATAATGGTATTTCGCAGCGACTGCCCTGTAGATACCAGCAGGTCTGTGTACAAGCAGGGCATATGACCCCACGGCGGTGAGTAGTGCCCTTGTCCACAGCGTGTACCTGATCAGCCTGATGTTCATGTCAATCTTCCTTGCGATGGTCTGAAGCGCCACCGCCGGCCCCTTCAAGAACAGCGTAATCATAGAACCACCAATGTGCGACATCGTCTGGGTACCTTCGTAGAAGTCAAGAAGTACCATTAGTACCGCCACCGACAAGCCAAGCGCCGCACAAAGCGCCAGCGCGGCGTGGATACCGATCCGCTTTTTCGCGTGTCTTGTCTCAAGGTACCCCCAGGCAATGGCAGCGCTCAGGCCGCCCCCGAAGTTGGCGCCGAGCCCTGGCATCCCCGTTACCAGCACGGTCATGGCCATCTGTGCTGCAGTCAGCCAACGCACTGGCCCCCAACGGCCAAACAGATCTCTAGCCGTGGATACGGCCACAATTGTGCCGCCGAGCAACACGCCCATGTACTCGTTTCCTATACCATAAAACCGCGCCGCGCCGATGGTTGAATACCCAAGCGGCGTATCTCCGAGCAAGTGCCCCCCCGATAACACCTGAAGTATCAGCACCGTCTGGGTGAGACCGCCCACCACAAAAAAGCACTCGACCCATCGGCCGCGCACTACCAGAGATGTGGCCCAGGCCACAAGGACAGCCATGCCAAACGACATGGCCAGCGCGGCTGCGGGGGAACCGATGCGCAGAGCACCGGCGACAAGCATAAATAGCGGTACCAGCGCCAGCGAAACCAGGGTGGGACCCAGGCGGTTGAGCCACCTGCGCTTGAAGTACAGGGAGTATGCGCCGGCGGACAGTACGATGACGGAGGCGAGGATGTATGCTTTGAGCAGCACGGAGCGTATACCGTGATTGACAAGTATCCTCTGCCTTTCCCTCGAGACTTCGCTCCAGCTGTTTTCGGATGCCAGCACTTCCATGGGCCTTCCGTATATCTCAGCCGCTTCGAGCCCGAACCGGGATAACACTGTTGCCGCCACGTCCGTGTTTAGCACGATACCACGCCTCCTTGTGGACGGGGATGTGAGTACTCCTTCTTTGAACCTTCCGCCGTAGGCCATGAAGGGTACAAGTGTACTCCCCGCGGTTCTTGAGTTTCTTCCAGCCACAGGGACTAAAAGAAACAGCTCATCCCCGGGTGCGAGTGATGCAGCCAGTTCCTGTATAAAATTGCCGACCTCCCAGAGTGCGTGCTGTCTCGCTACCGCTCCTGCCTCAGGTAGCATGTACAGCTCGTATTCTTCCGCCCGGTAGAGATCGCCAGTTTCCACCGCGATCAGAGCAGGCGCCTCCACAGAAAGCGCCAGTTCAAGCAATAGTGGGTAGTTTGACTTTCTGCCGAAGGGCCAGGCCTCGTCCCAAAGCAGCAGCCTCTGTCCAACCATCCCCTTTTTCACACGTCCGTGCGCATCCATCACAATGGTAGATGCCGCGCGCTGCCTTTCACCTTCAAGGTCTGCGTTCCCGAACACCGCGGTGGTGATCCCGTGCCGGCTGAGAACTTCGCCCATTAGCCCGGGCCGCACCATGTGATGAACGCGGCTGTTCTCTGAGACCATCTGTGCCAGCCCCAAGTGGACTACCTGCCACTCGGACGAGTCCACACCGATGCCGGTTTGAAGCGTATACAACGCCCGTGCCCCGTCGTCCGAGCTGTCGCGCGCGTCGCCGGCACCGGGTCCTAGCGCTCTGGAACCGGCACCCACTGTCACGTATCCTGAGAGATCTCCCCTTTTTCCTGCAGTATTAGTGACCATGAGTCCCAACGCACTGGAGTCTATCATGTCACCAAAGGCTCCGGAACCCAGGTCTTCCCATTCCAGGTACGGCACCACCACGATGAATACTCTGGAAGAAGCCGAGGCCTGCGCTGGAGGCAGTAGCCTGAAAAGCATCGGGAATGCGATTAGACAGATCAGCGCTTTTAGTCTTAAGACCTTCTTCATCGCTTGTTCCGTCTTCATCTCGCCGTCCCTGCGACTACACTCCGGTAAAGCGTGACAGTCCGGTCGGCTACCACAGACGGAGAAAACCGGGTGAGGATGGATTGTCGCCCCTTTGCGCCAAGATCGTCTCTCAGCCCTTCCTCAGCCAGGAGGAGAGCGAGCGCATCGGAGAGCTCTTCAACACAACCGGCCCGGAACACAAGCCCGAACTCCCCGTACCCGGCCAGCTCAGCAAGCCCACCTGCGTCGGATACGAGCACCGGGACGCCCGCTGCCATTGCCTCAGCACAAGCCATACCAAACCCTTCGCTCACCGAAGGTTGAACATATATGTCAAGGGTTTCAAAGAAACTGTTCATGTCGTCAACGTGCCCGAGGAAGGTCACCTTTGACTCTAGGTTGCTCGCCTTGACCCTGCGCTCCAGCTGCTCGCGTTCGGGTCCCTCGCCCGCTATCAGCAGCTGGATAGGAGCGGTGCCGCCTAGTATTCTCAAGGCATCGATCAACATATCAATTCCCTTTTCCGGTACAAGCCTGCCTGACGTGCCCACAACCTGAACAGTCCTGGCCGGACGCAGGCTCTTGCGTTCGCCTGCGGGCACATCGACAGGGTTTGGAATGACGGTGATCTTTGCCTCGGGAAGGCCCACAGACTGCACATAGTGTCTTTTCAGCGCATCCGAGACTGCGATGTATGCGCGGGTCCGGTGGGACTGCCAACGCTCGGCGGCTACCATCAACGCTCCTAGATGCCTGTATGCCCCGTCCCGCAGCATGAACCCGTGGAGCGTACACACGGCTGGCACCTCGCCGGTTCTCAGCGATCTGCCAAGCAGTGCCGCCTTGAAGCCGTGGTAGTGAATCAGATCGGGTCGAAAGTGAGAAATAGCCGCTTTTATCTGCCTGCGCGCCAACAGGTCCGATCGCGGGCGTATCCCATCGGCGACGTCGCAGGAATACCTCGTCCCATCACCACCATCCGGGCCTGCAACTGCAGTATCCACTCCGCGACTTTTCAGTTCACGCTGCAACAGTTCAAGATGCCTCTTCATGCCACCTTCTGCAGGCCTTGACACGAACAGTACCCGCATTTTCCACCACCCCGACTGTGTATATATAATATCCCGAGGCAAACGAGTGTAAAACGGTTGAAGAAGGAAGATCAGTCCCCTTCCGCATATCCAGAATTGGCAGAAACTGCCCGGACGCCCGTCGGAACCAGCTGCTCGAAATAGATACAACATGCGTCTAAGCCAATTGAGCGATAATAGGATATCATGTGGGCTTTCGGCAAAAGAAGTTGAAATGAGCAAAAGTGTGGGGTATAATAATCGGTGTCGGGCCGTGGCGCAGCTTGGTAGCGCGCTTGAATGGGGTTCAAGAGGTCGCTGGTTCAAATCCAGTCGGCCCGACCATTGAAAATAAAGGGTTTTTGGGAAACCTGTTAACATAAAAAACCGCTAAAAATGGCCCGGTACAAACATTTGACACACATTTCAAAACAAGAAAAAAAACAAGGAAGATCAGGGAGCCATGATTATATTAGACGACCGCAGCGTCAATTACCCGATATATGGTGAACAATGCGTGCGCTGCAAGCACTGGTCAACGGAAAGACCTGCAGACGGCATAGGCTCAAAGTGCAAAGCCTTTCGGCGGATTCCTCGTGAAATCTTAGACGGGGAGCACGACCACAGGCTACCTTTCCCGGGGGATGGAGGGATACGGTTTGAACCAATTCAACAGTGAGTTACCCAAGGGCATGTCTCTTCCCGAGGCACCGGAAACAAAAAAGCCGGTGCTTCTTAATTTGGCCCGCGGCTTACTGTAGGGCTAATTCTCAAGCATGGAAGCCAGCAGGTTGCCCACCTTGTCTGCTGCTTCCCGCTTCATTTTGGCCGTAACGCTGGAATAAACGTCCATTGTAAAGGCAGCAGAATGGTGGCCTAATGGTTCCTGAATGGTCTTAACGTCAATACCCTGTTCCAGGGCAATGGTGGCAAAGGTATGACGCAAACCGTGGAAGGTAACATTCAGACCAGCTTTTTTTTACTAGCCTTTCAAACACCCTGGTAAAGGCTCTCGGGTCAATGGGCTCCCCCAGTTCGTTAGCAAATACCAGGTCAAGCTCTTTATTGTAAGCACCGCCAGCCATAAGCCGGTATTCGTTCTGCTTCCTCTTATGCTCCTTCAGCACCGCCAGGGCAGCAGGAGAAAGGTTAATAACTCGCTGGGAAAGCTTCGTCTTTGGATCCTGGAAGAACAGCCCTTTGCCGCTTACTCTTACCAGCCCCCGGTTTACGGTAAGCTGTCTTGCTTCAAAGTCAACGTCCTTCCAGCGCAGGGCCAGCAGCTCTCCCCACCTCATGCCGGTATTCAGTGCCAGGAAGAAGGCCGCAAGGTGCTTTGACTCTTTAGCCATGTTCAAGAATTTCTTAATCCCTTCACCGTCCAGGTAGTGGATTTCTTTCTGCTCCTTCTTCGGCAGCTTATCAGCATCAGCAGGGTTAATGATAATCATGCCTTCCTTTTTGGCCTGCTCCAGGGCCGAATGAATGACGGTATGAATGTATTTAATGCTCCTGGGGGTTAAACCCCCTTCCTTGCCGTCCAGCCTGCCGCCGTAAAGTTTCTCGTTGTAAAGTCGCTGGATATGGGCCGTTTGCAATTGAGAGAGCTTCAAATGTCCCAGGGCCGGTATAATATGGCCGTTAACCTGGTACTTGTAGCTCTTCCATGTAGTAGACCTCAGGGAAGGCTTCATATAGTCGTTAAGCCAGGTTGCAAACCATTCCGCCACCGTTATTTTGGCCGGTTCCTTGTAGGTCCCTGCCTGAATTTTCACCGCTATTTCATTTAGCTTCTGCTGGACTTCCTTTCTCGTGTCGCCGTAGAAGTATTTCCGCTTTGGCCTGCCGGTTTCGGGGTCATAGCCAATGAGAATGCTCCCCTGCCAGCGGCCATCCTTGCGCCTGCTTATGCTCCCTTCGCCGTAGCCCCGCTTTTTGGCCATTAGCTTGTCTCCCTCCCATATTTTGTCTTTGCATCCGGCCTTTCTAGTTCCCGTAGCTTCCGCCTGAAATGATCTTGCATGTCCCGCAGCCTGGCGAAGTGTTCAATATGCGCATTCGACGGCAGCGACTTCTCGGCAATTTCCAGTGTAAATATCCAGCCCTCCAGCTTTCCGACTTCGTGTTTCACCCGGTCCGTCGTGTCTTCGCGGTGAGGACAGGCCCACTTGTAAACCATGCTTCTCACGCCTCCTCCGGGGCTTCGCCAAAGACGTCCTCATATTCCAGCTCGTGTTCCGGTAATTGCTCGAACCAATATTTGGCCTCCTCTTTACTCACTGGCTGGATTCGGTCCCGCTCACCCTGCCATCTCGTGGTACAGTGCAAGAAGAAATTTCCTTTGGCCCTCTTGTAAAGGAAGGTATTTCTACCGCTTCGCTCCCAATTGCTCCCGTCCCAATAGTGGTCGCTCGATACAAGCCGGGCCTTCTCCGTGTCATACACTTTGCCGCCGATAATCTGCTTCATCTTTGTGAGTGTCAACCGAAAAGTTGACCACCGGGGGTGCGGACGTTTTGTTGGACTTCTTCACGCATATCCCAAGCTTCGTCGATATTCCATCGGGCTCCTTCCGCCCAGCGATATCTTGATGCGATT
>JBFMAL010000007.1:0-74047 GCA_040755615.1 Bacillota bacterium | reverse complement strand
ATGCAGGACTTTCTCCCGGACGTCATTTGGAATCGCGTGGGCCGGTTTACGGTCACGGTTGCCGTGAGCTAACCCCGCAGCACCATGCGCAAGGAATTTCTTCTTTAAGCGTTTGGTGTGGCGTTCACTGAGCCCGAGAACTAAAGCCGCTTCCCGGATGGTAAGGTGGCCATCTACTACCCGTTGCAAAACAAAGGCCTTATTCAATTCAGACTGCGACAATGTCACCATCACCTTGTTCATAGGTGACATTTTCACAGACTTTTTTCAAGGTGACAATATCACAGCACGATCACAACAGCCACAAAATCTCTCTTGACGCTCCGGCCGGAAATCCTGTAAAATCTATCTATCTCCTATGAAGAGGAAGAGTACATCTGAAGGTTTACCGGCTACAGAGAACCTCGGGCGGTGAGAAGAGGACCGGTGCCCGGGTGGAAGACCGCCTCGGAGGTGCGCCCTGAACCTGCAGTAGGGGCAGCCGGTGACAGCACCGTTAAAGGCTTTGAGTAGGGCTTTAAGAAAGCCAAGCTGGGTGGAACCGCGGTCATCTCCCGTCCCTGTGGACGGGAGTATTTCGTTTCCAGGGAAGAGAATGGAGGTGCGGGGGCTTGACTTACAACGGCGTGATAGATAGGTACAGGCAATATCTGCCCGTAACTGACAGGACGCCTTGCCTGACGCTGCTTGAGGGCAACACTCCCCTCATACCAGCACCGGGCATCTCCAGCGGCGTAAATTTATACCTGAAGTTTGAGGGACAGAACCCCACAGGTTCGTTCAAAGACAGGGGTATGGTCGTGGCCGTGGCCAAAGCGAAAGAAGAGGGGAGCGACACCGTCATCTGCGCCTCGACCGGCAACACATCGGCTTCAGCCGCCGCATACGCCGCAAGGGCGGGCATGCGCTGCGTCGTGGTAGTACCGGACGGCAAGATTGCCGAGGGAAAACTGGCCCAGGCCGTGGTACACGGCGCCCGGGTACTGCAGTTGACGGGCAGTTTTGACCAGGCGCTCCAGCTGGTTGTGCAGCTGGCCAGGGAGACCCGCATGGCACTGGTAAACTCGGTGAACCCGTACAGGCTTCAGGGGCAGAAAACCGCAGCCTTTGAAATCGTTGACGTGCTGGGAGATGCTCCTTCATTCCATATACTGCCTGTCGGGAACGCGGGTAATATTACCGCTTACTGGATGGGGTACAGGGAGTACCGGGAGGCCGGACGCTCTAGTAGGCTTCCGAAAATGATCGGGATCCAGGCTGCGGGTGCCGCACCTCTGGTCATGGGGAAGCCGGTGGAAAGGCCTGAGACTCGCGCAACGGCCATCCGAATCGGGAACCCCGCCAGCTGGCAGGGGGCAGTTGCGGCGAAAGACGAGTCGGGCGGAGGCTTTTTTGCCGTCACCGACGAGGAAATCCTGTCCGCTCAGAGACTTTTGGCATCGAAGGAGGGGGTATTTGCTGAACCCGCTTCATGCGCTTCGATAGCCGGTTTCTTAAAGCTTGCCCGCAATGGGTTTTTCCCGGAGGGCTCCGACGTGGTATGCGTGCTCACGGGTCACGGGCTCAAAGACACCGATGCCGTGCTATCCCTACCTCTTGAGACGTACCGCGTAGCAGCTGATATAGAGGAGATACGGAAGATGCTGGGTGTTGGGAGGTAATCTGAGTGAAGGTCACGGTGAAGGTGCCCGCAACGTCTGCAAACCTGGGTCCCGGGTTTGATTGCCTTGGCATGAGTCTTAGCCTTTATAACTTGGTAACAGTCGAGACGGTGGAAAACGGTGTCCCCCTGCACGTGGAAGTGTCAGGGCCTGGTGCAGAACGGATACCGGGAGATGACAGAAACCTGGTCTTCAGGGCTTTTTCCGCGCTGTACCACAGGGCTGGCGTGCCGGTGCCCGCGCTGCGCATCAGGCAAGAGAACCGCATCCCTCTCGCTCGCGGGTTGGGCAGCAGTGCCGCTGCTATATGCGCGGGGCTTATCGCTGCCAACAGAATGCTATCTGACAGGTTCAGCAGGGAGGAGCTGCTGTGTGTCGCAGCGGAGATCGAGGGGCACCCGGACAACGTGGCGGCAGCGCTGTACGGAGGCCTGTGCATCTCCTATCATGTGGATGAGGGAGTGAAGTGCAGGCGGATCGAGGTGCCCAGAGAAATAGAGGTACTCCTGCTAATACCGGATTTTACCCTCGAGACAAAGAGTGCCAGGGCGGTGCTTCCTGCGAGCCTGCCGCTTCAGGACGTCACCTTCAACTTGGGACGGGTGGCGCTGTTTGTGTCCGCCATTGATGGTCACCGCCTTGACGAGTTAAAAGCCGGCATGGAGGACAGGGTGCACCAGCCGTACCGAACCTGTCTCATCCCCGGTTTCAATGAGATCAGGGAAGCGGCGTTGGCTGCCGGGGCCCACGGCGTGGCCATATCGGGAGCGGGGCCGTCCGTCCTCGTCTTTACCTCGGGCCGGAAGGAGGCCGTCAGGCGGGCGCTCTCTGAGTGCATAAGGGCGTTACCCATTCATTACGAGGTCGTTGACATACGGCCTGACAGCTATGGCGCTACCGTCATGCCCGACCAGCGACGCCCGCTGATCGTTCAAAAGTTCGGTGGAAGCTCTGTGGCGGATCCTGACAGGATAAAGAACGTCGCCAGGCGCATCATCCACACTGCAGACCAGGGTAACGACGTGGTAGTGGTGGTTTCCGCCATGGGCAAGACGACGGACTGCCTCATACAGCTGGCAAAGGCGGTTTCACCAGACCCCGGCAGGAGAGAGATGGACATGCTTTTGTCCACTGGCGAGCAGGTGTCGATCGCGCTGCTATCCATGGCCATCGAAGCCATGGGCAAAAGAGCAGTATCCCTAAATGGAGCACAGGTGGGGATCCTGACGGATGACGTGCATACCAAGGCGAAGATCAAGCACATTCACACCTGCAGGATAAGGAAGACTTTGGAAGAGGGTGCCATTGTAATTGTCGCCGGGTTTCAGGGGGTGACCGGAACGGGCGATATCACCACCCTGGGACGCGGCGGCTCTGATACTACTGCAGTAGCGCTAGCGGCAGCGCTCGGTGCCGACCTCTGTGAGATATACACGGATGTGGACGGCGTCTACACTGCGGACCCGCGGATAGTTCCTGCCGCGAGGAAGGTGGACATGCTGTCGCACGACGAGATGTCCGAGATGGCAAGCATGGGAGCGAAGGTGCTCCAGCTTCGGTCTGTTGAGTTCGCGAGGAAGTACGGGGTGAGGCTTGTGGTGAGAAGTAGTTTTAACGACAGCCCGGGGACTACTATTCAGGAAGGTGGAAGCGGCATGGAGGACGTGATTATCCGCGGAGTGACAGCCAGCGCAGACGAGGTCAAGATGGTGATGGAGGGTGTGCCCGACGTACCAGGTATGGCTGCCAGGATCTTCGGGGACCTTGCCAAGAGAAACATAAAGATTGACATGATCATACAGGCGATGAGGAGGGAAGCGGTGAACGACATCGCGTTCTGCGTGGCAAGGGAGGACGCGGAGGCGGCAAGGGAAGTGCTCGAGCACACAGCGCGCGATATAGGTGCTCAGGGCGTGCATGTGGAGGACAATGTGGCCAAAGTTTCTGTGATAGGCGCGGGAATATCCCAGGACGCCTCAGTCACTGCTGCGGTGTTCAGCGCGCTCGCGGAAGCCGGGATCAACATCGACATGATATCTACTTCGGGTATCCGCATCTCCTGCATTATTTCCCGCGACCGTGTCGAAGAGGCTGTGCGTGCGTTGCACAGGCGTTTCTGCGAGTAGTACCTGCTTTGTTTTCGGATCAACTAGTACCGGCAGGGCCGGCGGAAGTGGAGGGATTCCGAGTCCGGGCGAAGAAGAAAACATATAAGCTTTTGTTGTCCGGAGGGATCCGTGTTTTGATCACAACAGTGCTGTTTGACCTTGACGGAACGCTGCTTGATCTGGACAAGCGGTTTGTGCCGCGCTATCTCGAACGGCTGGCCAGCCGTATGGAGCAGTACATCCCAAGATCCGTCTTTCTCTTCCAGCTCGGCGCATCTACTGCTTACATGATCCACCACATGGACAAGCGGACAAACAAGCAGAAGTTCTTTGACGATTTCTTGTCAAAGTTAGGAATTGATGATCGGATTGAACAGGCGTTTTATGAATTCTACGAAGAGGATTTTCCCTCACTGAAGGGCGATTCGTGTCCGCTGCCGGGGGGGAGGGAGGCATACCTCGCCGCTCTCTCCCGGGGCATGGATGTGGTCATCGCCTCCAACCCGGTACTCCCCGAGGTCGCTATGGAGGAAAGACTGAGATGGGCCAACGTGGGCGATCTACCAAAGAGGTACGTCACCTCGCTTGAGAACATGAAAGCGTGTAAGCCCTATGCTGAGTACTACAGTGAGATTCTCGATACAATAGGTAAAGACGCAAAAGAATGCCTCATGGTGGGAAACGACGCGCTGGAGGACCTGGCGGCCTCGTCTTTGGGGATCAACACATACTATGTAACGGATAGGGCTATCCCGTCTGACCTTTATGCACCTGACTACACCGGCACTATGAGAGATCTCGCGGAATTCATACGAAACCTTTGAAGGCGGGTGGGTAAGGCTTGGCCATTTCAGTGGTACTGTACGGGGGGATTGGAAGGTACCTCCCTGACGGCAGCGAACGCGTTCTGGTAGACTACCGGGAAGGAATGACGGTGGGGGATGTCCTCGACGGTCTCCCTATCCCGGCGGATGAAATCTGGATGACGTCGGTGTCAAGACAGATAGTGCCCCGGGAGCACATGCTGTCTGATGGCGACGAACTGCTTATCTTCGCACCTGTTGCAGGAGGAGGTCAGGATTAATGCCCAACAAGATTTCTGTCGGGCCTCAGGTAGCCCTGTTTCCCGCGCCAGTGGTTATGCTGAGCTGCGGGCGGATGGAAGGGCCGAGGACCATCGCGACTGTGGCGTGGACGGGTACCGTATGCTCTGAGCCCCCCACGGTGGCGGTTGCACTCAGGCCTTCGAGGTACAGTTTTGAGCTTGTGAAGAAGTACGGGGAGTTTGTAGTAAATCTCCCCAAACGGGACAACCTGTTTGCGCTGGACTATTGCGGGGTTGTATCCGGCAGGACCGTCGATAAGTTCGAAAAGCTGAATCTGACGCCGGTGGCCAGCAAGACCGTATCCGCGCCCAGGATAGCTGAGTGCCCTGTGAGCCTTGAGTGCAGGCTGATGCAGGAAGTACCCCTTGGCTCGCACCACTTGTTCATCGCAGAGGTCATGGACGTATGGGTGGATGACAAAGTGCTCGGGCCTGACGGTAAGATAGATGTGGTCAAGGCGAGCCCCCTGTGTTACTACAGGAACGGCTACTGGGGGCTTGGCGACTCCCTAGGAAGGCACGGGTTTTCAGTAAAGGAATGAAATACAGGATCGGTGTACATACCGGAGGAACTCCGGCCGGGCGCCCGGATGGCGGGTGCCCTCATCCTTTTTTGGGGAGTATTCCGTATGCGACTTTGGCCCCTCCTTCGAGGCGCATTCATCGCACGGCTTAACAGGTTTACAGCATTGGTGGAGCTCGACGGCACAAGGCACGAAGCGCATATCAAGAACTCGGGCAGGCTGCGAGAGCTCTTGGTACCAGGGAACACATGCTATCTGCGTCTTGCAGACCGTCCCTACCGCAGGACCGGGTTTGACCTCGTGCTGCTTCAGGCAGGAGGGCACCTCGCGTGCATCGACACCTCCATCTCCCCTGCGCTGGTCATAGAAGCGGTGCGAGCAGGGGTGATACCGGCTTTTTCAGGCTATGGGGTGTTGCGCACAGAACCCGGCTACATGGGTGGCAGGTTTGACTTGCTCCTGGGCGGTGCCATGCGCTGTTTTGTGGAGACGAAATGTGTGACGCTGGTGGAGAACGGACTTGCACTATTCCCCGACGCACCGACGAAGCGGGGCGCACGGCACATGGAAAGACTCAGAGAAGCCAGGCGCGAGGGCTACGAGTGTGCGGTGGTGTTCGTGGTCCAGCACTCCGGCGCGCGCCGGTTTGACATCCACCGGCAGATGGACCCCGAATTCGACCAGGCGGTGGCGGACGCAGCGAAGAAGGGTGTGCGTTTCCTCTGTTGCCGGTGCCACATAGATACCCGCGAGATCCGGATTGACGGGATGCTCGAGTTCGGATAAAGGTTTTTTGGTCCACATGCATTAGCTGGAATTAACCTTTCTCGGTCACTGCAACCTCAGGACTTCTCCTCCTACGCTCACACGCCGTATTTGGTGCTGATTCACCTTTGGACACGCCACATCTAGGGGGATATAATGTCTTTGTCGGGGTGATAGAGGTGAGATGCCCGTACTGCGGTCGCGGAGACAGCAAAGTGCTCGAGTCACGAAAAACTGAAGAAGGGGCCGCGATCAGGCGAAGGCGCGAGTGCGAAGCGTGCGGAAGGCGCTTCACCACCTATGAAAAGGTGGAGGATACCCTGCTCATTGTCATCAAGAAGGACGGCAGAAGAGAGGCCTTTGACAGGCACAAGATCCTGTCAGGACTGATTAAGGCGTGTGAGAAAAGGCCCATTCCGCTGGAAGCGCTCGAGCAGCTTGCCGGGGAGGTGGAGGCGGAGATTAGGAACTCCTGCAAGGGCGAAGTGCCATCAAGAGAGATCGGAGAGCGGGTAATCAGCCGCTTGAGGGCCCTGGACGAGGTGGCCTACGTCAGATTCGCCTCGGTTTACCGTCAATTCACCGACCTTGACACGTTCATGGCAGAACTGCAGAAGCTCCTGAAAAGCTCGAACTAGTGTCGAAGGAAAGGAGGGCGAAGATTTCATGGAACTGACTCCCAATGCCCTGACGGTGCTTAAAAAGCGCTATCTCAAGAAGGAAGGTGGAAAGGTCTTGGAGACTCCAGAGGAAATGCTCTGGAGGGTAGCGAGGAATATCGCATCTGCTGAACGGGCGTACGGGGCAGATGAAGAGCAGGTTGAAAAAACCGCGCAATTGTTCTTTTCTATTATGGATTCCCTTGAGTTCATACCCAACTCCCCCACGCTCATGAACGCGGGAAGGGAGCTTCAGCAGCTGTCCGCATGTTTCGTGCTTCCAGTAGAGGATTCCATGGAATCTATCTTCGAGAGTATAAAGAACATGGCGATCATCCAGAAGAGCGGTGGAGGCACGGGCTTTTCTTTCTCAAGGCTAAGACCTAAGAACGACCAGGTGAAAACCACAGGAGGGGTTGCCAGCGGACCTATCTCCTTTTTGCGCGTGTTCAACTCTGCGACGGATGCGATCAAGCAGGGCGGCACGCGGAGGGGCGCCAACATGGGCGTGCTGCGCGTTGACCATCCTGATATCCTAGAGTTCATCGAGTGCAAGAAGACAGAAGAGGACATCACCAATTTCAACCTCTCAGTGGGTCTGACTGAGAAGTTCATGGAAGCGGTCAAGAATGACAGTACATATCAGCTGGTGAACCCGCGAACGGGCGAGCCTGCGGGAACGCTGCGGGCGCGCGAGGTATTCGATAGAATCGTGAAGAACGCCTGGAGCAATGGGGAGCCGGGGATCGTGTTCCTTGACAGGTTGAACCAGGATAACCCCACCCCGCTGCTCGGCGAGATCGAGAGCACGAACCCGTGCGGTGAACAACCCCTGCTCCCGTACGAAAGCTGTAACCTCGGTTCGCTTAACCTCGCGCGCATGGTGAGGGGTGAGTGGGGCAAGGCCTGGCTCGATTACGACAGGCTTAAAGCCGTCACCCGCGCCGCCACGCGCTTCCTGGACGACGTGATCGACGTCAACAGGTACCCGCTGCCTGCCATCGAGGAGATGACGAAGGGCAACAGGAAGATCGGCCTCGGGGTGATGGGCTGGGCACACGCGCTGGCCCGCCTCGGTATCCCGTACGACTCACGGGACGCGGTGGACCTCGGCCGTCGAGTTATGGAGTTTATCGCGTACGAGTCAAAGGTCGCCTCCGTAGAGCTGGCGAGAGAGAGAGGACCTTTCCCCAACTTCTCAAAGAGCGTCTACGCCAACGGTAAATCCCCCTCATTTTCGGGAGAGACCCTTGATTGGGACGGGCTCAGGAAGATGGTCGCGATGCATGGGATCAGGAACGCAACCACGACCACCATCGCGCCCACAGGCACCATTTCCATCATCGCTGGAACGTCAAGCGGCATCGAGCCTTTGTTCGCGCTGGCTTACGAGAGGGCGAACATACTGGACATGCAGTCCATGGTGGAAGTAGACCCCGTGTTCGAGGAGACACTCAGGCAGGAAGGGCTGTACAGCCCGGAGCTCATGAGGCTCGTAAGCCGGGGCGGTACGATAACTCACCTCACGCATATTCCCGAAAAAATCAGGCGCACCTTCGTTACGGCCATGGAGATCGATCCGAAATGGCACGTGGAGATGCAGGCTGCGTTCCAAGCGTTCACGGACAACGCGGTGTCCAAGTGCATAACGGGCGACACCCTGGTTCTTTCGGACAAGGGGATGCTGCCCATCAGGAGTTTCGCTGCAGCGGAACAGAAGGCCGACAGTTTTGTAGATTGTCCAGTGACGCTCTGTGGTGAGTCCGGTGCGGTCACGGGTACCCAGCTTTACTACGGGGGCTTGTCAGATACCGTGAGGATCAGGACTAGGGCGGGATTCGAACTGGAAGGCACCCCGGAGCATTGTATAAGGGTGCCGGGACCCGGTGGCGAACCGGTTTGGGCACCACTGGGAGGGCTCCGCGCCGGAGACAGGGTGTACCAGGTATGCGGCCATAGTATGTTTGGACAGGAGCGACTTGACCCTGACAGGTCATATGTCTTGGCCCGCATTGTTGATTCGGGTCGGTTTTGCGGGGATACGCTGGTTGTAACTGCGAAGAGACGGGCGCCCATGGAGCAGGAAGGCTTTGTTAAAAACGGTGAAGCCTGGGAACTAGTTGGAAGTCAAAGGCTAGCCGGCCTCGACATCTGGCGTGACGAGGCAAGGCGGGGAGTGCCAGATGCGGTGCTGCGCGCTGAAAAGGCCGGGGTAGCCGCGTTCATCGAAGGGCTGCTAGAGACGGCCTCTGGAGAAGACGGTACCATCCGGTGGCTATCTGCTTCCTACCGTCTCGCCAAAGAAGTGCAGGTCATACTCTTAAACCTCGGGGTATATGCGTTCTTGCGGCAGAAAGGAGAAGGCTGGCAGCTGGAGTTCTCTTCAGGGCAGCCCGTCGCAGGTCGCGTGAGGTGGGTCGAAGACGTGATAGAGGAGGTCACTCTGTCCCGCGCTCACATCTGGGATTTCACTGTACCGGAGGGCCATGCCTTTGTATCCGGCGGGTTCTTAAGTCACAACACGGTCAACCTGAGGAATGAAGCAACTTTGGAGGATGTGAAAAGCGTCTACCTCCTCGCCTACAACCTGGGCTGTAAGGGTGTCACGCTATATCGAGACGGAAGCAGGGAGGCGCAGGTTTTGAACGTAAAGAAGGAAGAGCCCAAAAAAGATACCGGAGCGGAGACTCGGCAGAAGAAGGAACTGGCTCCCCGGCCAAGACCGCAGGTCACTGTCGGTAGGACTCACCGCGTGCGTACGGGTTGCGGGAACCTATACATAACTGTGAACGAGGACGAGGAAGGGCTCTGCGAGGTTTTTGCCTCCATGGGGAAATCGGGGGGGTGTGCGGCCTCCCAGTCAGAAGCGGTTGCGCGACTTATTTCCCTCGCGCTCCGGTCCGGCGTGGGCATGGAGCCTATCATAAAGGAACTCAGGGGGATCAGGTGCCTGTCACCGGCATGGGACAACGGTGAGACCGTGCTGAGCTGCGCGGACGCCATAGGGATTGTGCTGGGGCAGTACGTCAGGAAAACGGGGGACAGTGCAGGGGTACCGTCGGACCTTCAGCACCATGCGGTGGACGGGCTCGTGGATTTTCACACAGGCGCCTGTCCCGAGTGCGGCGGCAGCCACATAAGACACGAGAACGGCTGCATTACCTGCGTGCTATGCGGGTTCTCCAAGTGCGGATGACAAGAGTGGGAGCGGGTTTTCCAAAAAACGCGGGAACCCCGCTCCTCCTTCTTTCTACCCGGCGTGGACCTGGATGCCGAGTACGACCAGCCGCTCCTCGGCGATGATCTGTCTTTTTACCCCGGGTGGTATGGACAGGAGCGTACCGGCTTTAAGCCGTGATTCTTCATTCCCCTGGCGTATCCTTCCCGTGCCCTCCAGCACGTGAACCTCCGCCGGGCTTGTCCCGGCGGAGGTTCACCAAATCTGCTTCCCTCCAAAAATGAGTGAGGTCTCATTCATCGGTCTATTCGAAACCAATGAGCCTTGTCAAGTGTTTCAATTCACTTTTGCCTTGAGGCAAGGATTTTGTTTACAGACCAAGAAATTGTTTGGTAATCAGACCCAGCACGCATAGACTGTTTAAGGGGGGATCAGTATGAGCGCCAAGGACCGGGAGGAGTTAATCAGAATCGCTCAGGCGTTGCCGAGAGGGGTGTGGTATCCAGGGGATGACGCGTTCGTTTTCAGCCTCTCGGTACGGGACCCGTTAATCTACGCCGATGAGGATGTGGTGGTGCTTACCGAAAGACTGCCGGATGGCGGAGGCATGCTGCACTGGAAGGGCCGCGGGGTGGATGGCTTTTCGAAGGGCGTACGTGCCATCCTGGGTCCGCTGCAGAGGTCGGGACTTGAATCAGTGATCGTGCGAGCTGTCCGGGAGGCCGGAGAGGACTGGCGGGATTATTACACGGCCATTTCCGATCTGGGTTTTAGCGTCCGGTACGTTTTTCTCGATTACAGGATGAATCCCCTGATACGCAAGGTACCCGACCTTGCGGGGATCAGGATGGCAACTGCAGAGGACGCGCGGACACTCGAGGGAATATCCGCAAAAGAGCTGGGAGAGTGGGCGCGGCAGACGGAAGATGAGTTCCTGTCCCTCCTGGCAGATGGGAAGGCCCTCGTACTCTGCAAGGAGAACTCCGGCCAGCTGGCTGGTTTCATCACTGTGAGACTCACTGGAGAGAAACCCTATACGCTCTTTGTGAGGAGCCTTGCCGTATCGAGGAATTTCCGGGGCCGCGGCTGGGGACGCCAGCTTACCGAAGCCGCCCTGGACTGGGCTGCCCATAACGGAGCCGGCAGCTCCACGCTCTGGGTGGAACGGTTCAACCAGGAAGCCATCTGCCTTTACAGGTCGCTCGGTTTCAGGCCAAGCGGTAAAGAGGAAGCCCACTTCATCGTCTCACTGGTCCCGGGTTAACCGTGCCTGTGCTCGATACCGAAACCTCCCCTTGGAAGTACGAGGTACACGTTGTCAAACGGGCACACCAGCCTGCATGCACCGCACTCCACACAGTACCTGTAATCCGCCTCAGCGTGGAGACCTTCGTTTCCTGCCAGAACAAAGACGCCCGACGGGCAGATGCTGACGCACCTGTGTTCCTTGCACTTGCGCTCGCACACAGAAGTATCTTTCACGGCTACGTGCACGAAATCCGGGTCATGGTGGAACGAATTGTGTAGAGTGAGCCGGCGCCGGTCTTCGTTCATAGCATCACCCTGGTCGCGTCCAGGATGTCCGCTGCCAGGAGCGGAAGGGGTTGCATGGAAAGCGCTGTCTTAAGGAGCAGTTGCCGCTTTTCCTGCCGAGGCATGGGATATACCGTGCTCGTTAATGCAGCCAGCTTGTTTGCCATTTCCGGGTACAGATCAAACAGGTACGGCCTCCGTTTGAATAGCTCAGGCACCTGCCTGTTGGCCTTCATATCCTTTATCACAAAACTGTTTTTCAAGAGCCTCTTGTATAGGCTCAGGGCCTGGGCGGAGTAATCTCCCTGTTTCTTTGCCGCGATAACTGCAAGAGCTGCAAACTTCCCCGAGAACATGGCCAGGTTTAGGCCCTGGATGCCGTTAACCAGGCCTGCTGCGTCGCCTGCGAGGAGGGCGCCGTCGAATACAACGCGGGGGATCCGATTGTACCCGCCTTCCGGTATGAGACGTGCCGTATACTCCAGGGTCTGACCCCCTTCCACCAGCGGTTTTACGTTGGGGTGCCCCTTGAACCGGGAGAGGAGCTCAAGCGGCGTGATACCGGACTTGGAGAGTGCCGCCAGGTTGGCGCCTACGGTGATACCGAGCGAGTCCTTATAGGTGTAGATCGACGCGGTGCCAGGAAGGCCGAATGTGACATATCCGAGGAGACCTATACTTGCTCCCACGCCCTCGCGCAGGTTGAACCTGGACTGTATTGTGGGTGCATCGAGTGCCAGGACCTCCTTCACGTACAGCGACACATCGGCTGCCTTGATGGGCGGGCAAAGTCCGGACGATTCCGCTACCGTCCTGGTGGCGCCCTCGGCGATTATAACGCAATTTGCGAAAAACTGCTGGGGACCGGGGCAGCTGGCTTCAACGCCCACGATTCTCGTGCCATCCCGGAGCAGTCTATCTACACGGCAAGAGCAGCGAATCTCGGCCCCCGACTGTTTTGCCTTTTCGGCGAGCCACTGGTCAAACGGCGCCCGCCTGATAGAAAACCGCACGTACGGCTCGGAGGCAAACTGTTGGTTCCGGAAGCCGAAGACGACTGCAGAAGACTCGGCGGTGACCCAGAACTGATGGTCGATGAGCACTCTCTCAACAGGGGCTTCCTTCCAGAAGGCAGGGAACAGCTCCTGGGTCGGAAGAGAAAACAGTGCCGCCCCGCCCAACGTCTTTGTACCGGGAGCAGCGCCGCGCTCAAGCACGAGGACCGAAAGCCCCTGTCTTGAGGCAACGTGTGCAGCAGTAAGGCCCGCAGGCCCGGCACCCATCACTATGCAGTCGTAAGTGTTACCGTTCATTAACTCAGCCCTCTCAGGGGTAGTGTGCCCCGGACAGGCCCAATGCTATAATGGAAATAGATCCTAAAACTTGGTGTCTTCGGGGCCGATTCAAACGCAGGGGAGATGACGTGTTTGAGGAAACTTATGTATTTCCTGCTCGTCCTTATGCTTCTTTCAGGGTGCGGAAGTAGAGCCACCGCGCCTCCATCTGAACCTAGTGACGCACCGGGAGAGACGGCGGAGGACGTGGTAGAACCTGAGCCCGAACCAGCACCGGTCTCCCCGCTTTCGGGTGTGCCGCTTGTGAGCCCTGGGACGCTTGTGGCCGCAGTCGTCGACAATTCTTCAAGCGCCAGGCCACAGACAGGCCTTTCCGAGGCTGACGTGGTCTATGAAGTGCTGGCCGAAGGCGGGATTACAAGGCTCCTGGCGCTCTACCACTCAAGGGCTCCAGAGGTTGTCGGCCCGATCCGGAGCACCCGCCCATACTTCACCATGCTTGCGAAAGAGTGGAACGCCATCCTCGCGCACTGTGGAGGAAGCGAAGAGGGGCTGGGTGAGATCAAGCGGCTTAACGTCATCTCCGCCAACGAGATGTATGACCCCACTGGCTATTTCCGGGACACGAGCAGGGCGGCCCCTCACAATCTCTATATGTCGGTCCCCGGGGTGAGAAACAGGGTGAAGAATGAGCTTCCCGAGCCGACGCCGAGATGGGAGCTGGCTTTGGCCCAAGGGGATCCTGCCTCATCGATCCGCATCCGTTACGGACCGGAGTATGAGGTAAAATACGTGCTGGAAGATGGAAAGTACATGCGCTACGTAAACGGCTCGCCGCACCGGGACAAGGAGACGGGCTCACAGCTTTTCGCCTCCACCATAGTGGTGCAGTACGCGCGGTCGCGCGTGGCCTACGCCTACTTGGCGCTTGATGTAGAGTTGGTGGGCAAGGGAAAGGCCGAGTATTTCATAGGCGGCGTGCCTTCTGAAGGTACTTGGGAGAAGGCATCGAAGGAATCGCCAACGCGCTATCTGGACCGGGATGGGAAGACCGTGGCTTTTGCACCAGGGCAGATTTGGATCCAGATAGTGCCGCTTGAGGCCCAGGTGACGTACGAGTAATCAGCGTTCTTTCTTTCTTGACTCCTCATCCCGGTAGGGTACCGGGATGTACTGGACGGAAGGCCGCCTCTGCGGCGGCTGGGGGTACAGCTCCATAAGGTTGTATACCTCTCGGGGCAGGCCTGTTTTTACGTTCAGGCCCATCGCCTTCAGGTTATCGAAAGTGAGCGGGTAGTCGTGAGTCCAGTGCCCGCCTGCCAGGGTGGAGGCGATCTGTTTCGCTTGCTCCTCGGGCATCCTGGTGGAGAGGATGCTCACGATGCTGTCAGTCACCTGAACCATGGCCTTCTCAGCGACGTCAGCCAGGATAAGGGTGTTGTCGTCTACTTTATCGAGCCCCTTCTGGCGCACCGCCCGTATAAGCGATACGGCGGGGAACGATCCTATCTGCGGGTCTACGGGGCCAAGTACGGCGTTTTCATCCATGACGATTTCGTCGGCGGCGAGCGCGAGCATGGTACCTCCGGACATGGCGTAATGCGGGACGAATACAGTCACCTTCCCGCGGTGCTTCTGGAGCGCCAGCGCGATCTGCTCTGACGCCAGCACCAGCCCGCCGGGAGTGTGCAGGATAAGGTCGATGGGCAGGTCTTCGGGGGTAAACCGTATGGCGCGGAGCACCTGCTCGGAATCTTCAATATTGATGAACTTGGCGATGGGTATACCCAGGAGACTGATGGCCTCCTGTCGGTGTATGAGCGTGATCACCCGCGACCCCCGCTGTTTTTCCAGCGTTGAGATTAGGTGAAGGCGAAGATGCTCAATCCTTTTTTGGCGCATCACCGGCAAAAGAAAGGATATAGCAAGGAATATGAGCCATAGAAACGAGATAGCAGAACCCACGCTGTCACCTCCGAGTACCCTGGTTAGTGTACCTCAGGTGGACCGTGCTAATGTAATCAGGTGTGTCGCTGCGACGCTCGCAGAACGCAGCCCTGACCATTGGTGGGAGGCGGACAGCGCCGACGAGGTTGCCGTGGGCGCAGTACTGACGCAGCAGACCAGCTGGGAGAACGTAAAGAAGGCCATCGGCAATCTGAGAAAAGAAGGGCTTCTCTCGCTCGAGGCGATCGCCGGTGCTTGCACGGATAAGATTGAGAACGCGATACGGCCTGCGGGCTTTTACCGCGTGAAAGCAAGGAGATTGGTGGCGCTTGCGAACGCGCTTCTTCCAGTAGGCTGCGTGAAGGGGCTATACCACATGGACATCCGAGAAGCCAGACGCTTTTTGCTTTCTATCAACGGGGTGGGCCCTGAGACCGCCGACTCAATCCTCCTTTACGGAGCAGGACTGCCCGTGCTGGTGGTGGACGCCTACACTCACCGAATCCTCACCCGGGTACTGGGTTTACCTGAGCAGAGATTTGACTACGCTGCCCTTCAGCAACAGATTACGGGAAGCCTTAAAGCCGCCGACGTTTCTTATTACAGGAGGCTGCATGCGGGGTTCGTGGAGCTCGCCAAAAGCTGTTGTAAGACTCGGCCAAGCTGCACTGACTGCGTGCTTGATGTTCTATGCCGGCATAATGGCGCCTCTGCTTTGGGAAGAATAGTGCGGGAGGTACGCCATGGCACACCAGAAGAAGACAAGAAAACCTGCATCAAAGCTCAAAGCAAAGAAGGAGAACCCGCTTGACAAGATCAAGTGGGAGATCGCGGAAGAACTGGGGCTTGCCGACAAGGTGCGGAAGATGGGCTGGGGAGGGCTCTCCGCCGCCGAAAGCGGGAGGATCGGCGGGCTCATGAACCGGGTGCTGAAGAAGCCCCGGAGCTTCAAGAACTAGATTGCCGGGATCTTGAAGGGAAAAGCGCATACGGGTTGAAATGTGTACGGCAGGGGGGATCGCATGAAAAGGTACCCTGCCGCGTGCATTCAGTATGAGCCTGTTTTTGGAGACAAAGAAACCAATATCGACCGGCTTTCGCGCATGATTGTCCGGGCGGTCCAGCGCGGGGCCCGGCTGTGCGTGCTGCCCGAGCTTGCCACAACGGGGTACGCAATGAAGAACGCGTCATCCGCCCTACCCCTGGCGGAGCCGTTGACCGGTCCTACGTTCCGCGCTTTCCACCGTGTGGCGGAAGAAACCGGTTGCACGCTGCTTTACGGCTTTCTTGAAAGGGAGGGACACGTGCTTTTTAACTCCTGCGCGCTAGTCGGCCCCGGTGGACTCGCCGGCCACTACAGGAAGACCCACCTGTTTCCGGAGGAGGCGCTCTGGCTTTCCCCGGGGAATCTTCCCATCCGGACTTACGAGACGCCATCAGGCCGCGTCTGCCCGCTCATTTGCATGGACGCTGACTTTTTTGAGACGGCGCGGGTCGGCGTCATCCAGGGCGCCGAGGTGCTTGCGCTGCTGACGAACTGGGTGGGGCCATCTCCGAGCAAGTCGTGGCGCGCCCGTGCCCTGGAAAACGGCGTATGGGTGCTGGCCTCAAACCGGTGTGGCGAGGAAGGGGGATGGCGGTTCACGGGTGGCACGTCCATCATCGCGCCTGACGGCAGCGTAACCGCTTCCATCAGTGAAGGCGACAATATAATCGTGTCCGAGCTCAGCGCGCCTCCCACCCCGCGTTACCTCGATGGAAGGCGTCCTGAGCTCTATACTGAGATCGGGCTCCGCACGTACATATCGTCCGGGCTCCTTCGCTTGCCTCACGGAAGGGTGTGCACTGTCCGGGCGCTTTGCTCGCCCGCGTCCGGCATCGAAGACGCCCTCAGGCGGTTTGAAGAAGGCGGCGAGCGCACAGACCTCGTGGTGCTCCCGGTGTTCCCGGCAGACGGCGCGTCAGTGGACTGGCTGAAGGAGAAAGCCGCCCAGATCGCCGTCAGGTTTGGCTCTGTGCTGGTAGCCGGCTTAAACCATGAAGAGACGCACGTAGTGGCTGCGTTGCCTGACGGTCGTATCTACCAGTATTCGCCCGTGCACCCTGCGCCCGGGGAAAGAGGCGGCAAAGAGTTCGTCAGCTTTGACACCAATTTCGGCCGTGTGGGGCTCCTCTCGGGCCTTGACTTGTACTACCCCGAAGCTGCAAGGTGCCTGGCCAAGCGGGGCGTGGATATCATCTCGATGAGCCTTGGAGCGCTCCCCGTGGAGCACAGGTACCTGGTGGCAGACCGCTGGGCGTCCAACAACACCTACTTCGTAGTCGCGGATGTCCGTGGCGAGCACGCGGGTATCTACGGGGATCCGGAAGCGGGCAAGAAGCACCCCGCGAGGGTGTTTCCCACGCCGGGGGACGAATGGGTCTGCGCGTCCCTCAATACGGCCGCGGATTGGGTCAGACGGAAGGATTATTTGACCAGAACCAGGGAAGAGCTGTACTACGAACTGCTGAAGGAGGTTTGATGCATGCGTTGGACCACGCTGGGAAGCTTCGGCCCGTACCCGCCGGCCGGAGGCGCGTGTTCGGGGTATCTCGTGGAATCGGGAAGCACACAGGTACTGGTGGACTGCGGCCCGGGAGTGTTCTCCCGTTACCTCGCACGCTACGGCACACGGCTCCCTGACGCTGTCATTTTAAGCCACTACCATGGGGACCATTTTGGCGACATGCTGGTTGTGAGATATGCGGTGTATACCTGGATGCTGCTTTCAAAAAGGGATGAGCCGCTTTTGGTTTACGCGCCCGAACCGCCAGGCCACGAAGAAGAAATGATTCTCTACAAGGACGCGGTATCGGTCCGCCGGATCGTTGATGGCGCAGAGGTCCGGGTGGGCAACCTCTCCTTCGATTTTCTAAGGACGGAGCACTCCATTCCTGCACTGGCGATAAGGGCTCGCGACGGAGGCTCGGTTATAGTATACTCAGGAGATACGGGCCCTGACGAGCGCATCACCCGGTTTGCCCAGGGTGCTGACCTGTTTGTTTGCGAAGCGGCGCTTGGGCCCGTCCGCGAAGATGAGATGCTCTGGCATATGACCGCTGAGGAGGCGGCGCAGGCGGCGGCCTCAGCGGGTGCCAGTCGACTGCTTCTCACACATATGTTTCCGCTGCACGAACCCGATGACCTGGTGAAAGCTGCGAAAAAGTTTTTTGACAATACGGATTTCGCTTATGAAGGTAGGACTGTTGAAGTGTGAAGCGAATACACTAACGTATCATGGTGAACGCACCGGGAGGGACCGGAATTGACGAGACGACTGGGTACCCTGCTCAGGAGGGGCCTGCGTCACTTGGTCAACGGAAAGGCGAGCCTTGCCAGGAAAGCATTCCGGCAGGCCATAAACGAGGAACCGGAAAACCGTGAGGCCCGCCTCGGGCTCGTAGGCGCGATGGTGTATGACTTCCGCGGGGAAAGGGATCTCTGCGAGGCCATGGCCGTACTTGAGCCCATACTCGCTTCGGATGACGACGGGGAGGCACACGTGGCGCTCGGCCATGTGCTCACGCGTTCCGGCAATATTCCTGCTGCCATAGAGGCTTATCGTACGGCGCTTTCAAAGGACCCCGGCGACCCGCTAAAACACCTGCTCGTAGGTCATGCCTACCTGCACTGCGGTGAGACGGAACAGGCGAAGGCAGAGTTTCAGGCGGCGCTTGACCTTGCGCCCGATTACGCGCCCGCGCTGCTCGCTATGGGCATTTGGGCCATGGAGTCAGGGGATGCTGCGGGCGCGTCCACGTATTTCAAGCGTGTCGTGGAAGAAGATCCCGGGTACACCGAAGCCCAGTTCCATCTGGGACGCTACTACCTGTTTTATACCGAGAACCTGAACCGGGCGATCCTTCAGTTCAAGAAGGCGCTGCTCATCCGTCCCGACTTCTCCGAAGCCAGGCACTGCCTCGGCCTCGCCTATCAGATGGCAGGGGACATCGACTCGGCGGAGAGGGAGTGGAGGACGGTGCTTTCAACCGATCCACTGCACGGCCCCTCGCTGCTCGCGCTGGGGGAGCTGCTCGCCCATTTTGGAGACCAGGACGAGGCAGAGCATTACCTCATCTGTGCCATAGACAGCGGGGCTGACTCAAGGCGGGCGTTGACCCTGCTTGGCTGGCTGTATTTCCAGCGCGAAGATTTGGAAGGCGCTGCCGAGACCTGGAAAGCACTGCTTGAGCTTGAGCCCGGCGACGCGTTCATCAGGTACTCGCTCGCCCAGTGCTACATTCTTCAGGGTATGCCAAGGGAGTGCGTGGCGGTGCTGGAGGGCGCGTTTGAGCACCCCGTGCCCGACCGGTTCGTAGACGACATTTTGGAGACACTGACCATCGCCTACGCTGATATTGAGCCCGAATGTGTGCTAAACTCGGTGAACAAGCTGCTGAGGCGAGTGCCTGGGCATCCAAAGCTCTTGCTGAACCGCGCCATCGTCGAAAACGTGCTGGGCCAGTATGACAGGGCGCAGGACACGGCCAGAATGGTGATTTCGAAAGACCCCACAATGCCGGAGGGTTACTGGATCCTCTCACAGTCGTACCGGGGCGCGGGCGTCCTGGGCAGGGCGTCCCACTGCATCGAAAAGGCGCACGCCATGTTTCCTGATAACTCTCTGATCCTTGAGGAACTGGCAGAGGTCAGAAGCGGTCAGGGCCGCTGGAAAGAGGCAGTGACCCTTTGGGAAACGGTTTCCCGAATTGAACCTGACGATCATACCATCTTGGCCAAGCTCGCCAGGGCATACCGAGAGATGCAGGATATGGCGCAATCCATCAGGTACTGGGAACGCTTCCTTGCGCAGGAGCCGCAGGACTCCCAGGGCCACGCACTGCTCGCGGAGGCCTATCTTCTGGCTGGCGATGAGCAAAGCTCGTTGCGTTCGTGCGAAAGAGCCCTCCGCGTGGACAAGGGGGAGGGCCTGGCGCTCATTTTAAAAGGTGTACTGGCCGCAAGGAACGGCAGGTACCGGGAGGCGCTTGGCCACGTGAAGGGCGCGTGGTCAAAGAGCCCCGACCTTCTGCTCACTTACAGGTACCTGTTCAAGAACGCCCTGGGGCCCGAGCAGATCTCGGGTCTTGAAGAAGCGCTCAGGAAGTCAAAGCACAAGAAGGTGTTCAAAGAGGACCTTGAAGTGGTGCTCCAGGCTACAAGCTGAGAACCGGAGGTGCATTGTTATGTTATCTCGTCGCGCAAGGAATATAAGTCCTTCACCCACCCTTTCCATTGACGCAAAAGCGCAAGAGATGAAGAGGCAGGGGATAGACGTCATCACGTTCGGGGTGGGAGAGCCGGATTTTGATACGCCCGAACACATAAAGGAAGCAGGTATCGCCGCCATTCGCGCGGGGTTTACGAAGTATACCCCGTCAAACGGTATCGTTGACTTAAAAGAAGCCATAGCGGAAAAACTGAGGATCGAAAACGGCCTTGACTACAAGCCAGGTTGCATCCTGGTAAGCATGGGCGCCAAGCACTCCCTGTACAACGCCATATTAACCCTGGTGGACGACGGCGATGAGGTGATCGTACCCGCTCCCTACTGGGTGAGCTACACCGAACAGGTGAAGCTGGCAGGCGGGATCCCGGTGATCGTGCCCACCGAGGAGCAGCACGACTTCAAACTCACGCGCTCCCAGCTGGAAGGCGCGGTGACGAAGCGCACCAAACTACTCATTTTAAACTCCCCGAACAACCCTACTGGCGCGGTTTACACTAAGGAGGAGCTCGAGGCAATCGCGGGTGTGTGCGAACAGCACGGGATCTACGTGATCTCGGATGAGATCTACGAGAAGCTGATTTATGACGGTGCCCGCCACGTGTCCATCGCGTCGCTGGGACCTGAGATAAAGAAGCTGACCGTCACCATCAATGGCGTATCGAAGGCCTTCGCCATGACGGGCTGGCGGATCGGGTACGCCGCTGCGGAGAAGGAGATCATCGAAGCCATGGGTGCGCTTCAGAGCCACGCCACATCCTCTGCCGCTTCTATGTGCCAGAAGGCGAGCGTGAAGGCCCTGACGGGTCCGGATGACGCTGTGGTCGCTATGGTCCGGGAGTTTGCGGCGCGCAGGGATTACATTGTAGAGAGATTGAACTCAATACAAGGCGTGACGGCGAGGCGCCCGCAGGGTGCGTTCTATGTGTTTCCGAACATTACCGGGCTTTACGGCAGGGTCGTTGGCGGAAGATACATCAGCGACGACACCACGCTTGCGGAGGCATTGCTGGAAGTTGCAGAAGTGGCGGTTGTCCCGGGCGTCGCCTTCGGCTGGCCGGGCAACCTCAGGTTCTCTTACGCCACGTCTATGGAGAAGATTAAGTCGGGGCTAGACCGCATCGAAGCAGTGCTATAAGGAACAGGCAGGTGGTATTGTGTTTTCTGGTCGTGAGGCTGCAGTTGTGGGGATCGGGGTATCAAACCTCTCCCTCATAAACTACCTCCTCGGACAGGGCGCCCGGGTCTTCGCGATGGATAGAAAGACCCGAGAGGAACTTGGCGAAACCGCTGCAATGCTGGAAGCCAAGGGGGTGACGCTCCGGCTCGGGCCCGGGTACCTGGACGAGCTCCACCGGTACGAGCTTGTGTTTCTGACGCCGGGCATGAAGAAAGACATCCCTGAGGTAGAAAGGGCCAGGGCGAGCGGCGCGCGGATCGAAAGTGAGATGGGTCTATTTTTGTCGCTGTGCAGGGGCCGGACGGTCGCCGTCACCGGTAGCGCAGGCAAGACCACTACGACTACCCTGACAGGCGAGATGCTTAAGGCGTCGGGCCGCAACGTGTTTGTGGGGGGAAATATCGGCACGCCGCTCATCGAACGCTTGGACGACATAGGGGAGGAGGACCTTGTGGTGCTTGAGCTCTCTAGCTTCCAGCTGGAGCTCACGAAGGTAAGCCCGCAGGTGGCGGGGATCACCAACATAGGCGTTGACCATCTCGATGTCCACGGCTCGGCAGAGGCGTACCGCAACGCCAAGATGAACATATTCAGGTTCCAGCGGCCGGAGGATGTTACCGCGCTGAACGCCGATGACGAGATCACGCGCGCCCTGGCGCCCGAGTGCCCGGGCCGCGTACTTTACTTCTCAAGGCAGAGCCGGCCCGACCAGGGTGCGTTTCTAAAGGATGACCGGTTGCACGTGCACTTAGATGGCAGAGATCACGTGCTCTGCAAGGCTTCTGAGGTGGGCATACCCGGCCCGCACAACCTGGAGAACGCGCTCCTTGCATCTCTCTTGTCCATCAGCGCCGGAGCGGACCCGGATGCCGTTTCCTCGGTGCTTGTATCATTTAAAGGCATTGAACATAGGCTCGAGACCGTGTGTGAGTGTAATGGCGTCAGGTACGTGAACGACTCCATCGCGACCTCTCCCGTCAGGGCTATTGCCGCGCTCCGGACAGTGCCCGCTCCCATCCTGCTTATCGCGGGCGGCTACGACAAGGGGCTCCCCTACAGGGAGTACGCCAGGGCAATGCGGGGCAAGGTCCGGATACTGTTTACCCTGGGCAAAACCGCTGAGAAGATCGAGCGGGCGGTCAGGGAGGAACTGGGGGACGACGCCATGCCCATCCAGCGCGTTGAGAGCCTGGAGCAGGCTGTCATGCGGTCGCATGAAGAGGCCCGGCCCGGGGACACGGTGCTGCTTTCACCCGCGTCGGCCTCATACGATATGTTCAGGAATTTCGAGGAGAGGGGACGGCGTTTTAAGCAGCTGGTCCGCGAGATGGTGGGTAGATGAAGAGCTTTCCTGCATACCTCCGAAAGGTCACTTCCGCGCTTTCACCGCTTTACGCAGGCACCCATGTGCCTGACACGCTCATGGAAGAGTCGTTTTGCAGCGTGATGGACGTGCTTGTCGCTACGATGCTGTCACAGGCGACGACGGACAAAAACAGCCTTCGGGCGTTTCAGAAATTGAAAGCCCGTTTCCCTTCGTGGGAAATGGTGCTCTCAGCCCCGCTTTCCGATGTTGCGGAGTGCATACGAGAGGCGGGCCTCCATAATGAGAAGGCAGAGCGGATCAGGAACACCCTGGAAAAAGTCCGGTCTGATACTGGTTGCCTCGACCTTGAACACCTGCGGTATCAGCGTCCGGAAGATGCGTACCGATACCTTCTGTCGTTGCTTGGGGTAGGTCCAAAGACCGCCGCGTGCGTAATGCTCTTCGGCCTTGGGCGCCCGGCATTCCCCGTGGACACGCACGTGTTTCGCGTACTGGGACGGCTAACTGGCCACTCACTCGGTAAGAGCAGGGAAGCGATGCAGCGGGCCGTGGAGTCCGAGATAGATCCTGAAATCTGCAGGGACCTTCACGTCTTCCTGATAAAGCACGGCAGGAAGATCTGCCTACCCAGAAACCCGCGGTGTTCTGACTGCCCGCTCACCGGGCTTTGCGAAGAGCATAACACCCGCGAGCGCTCGCTTTCTCCGAACTTGAAGGAATTGACGCGGGCAGACTAGAAATCACTCCAACAAAGAAACAGCCCTATTCCTGGTCTTGCCGGTCTTGCTTGTCACTTTCCGGCTGCCTCCGGGGCTCACACTCCTTTACATCGGTGATATCCCGGTCGCAGTAGGGGCAAAGCCATCTGGCGTAGCGTGTGGCAGCTGTATATGACAGGCCTTCACAATGGGGGCACCTTTTCCAGGGCATAGGACATGCCTCCCTTCTCTTAAAAATTATACCATGTCCCGCTTCCGGGGTGAAGAACACTGAAACCGGGTTTCGTCCACCTACACGTCCATTCCGAATACAGCCTGCTGGACGGCCTGTCCAGAGTGGAAGCGCTGGCACAGGCGGCAGCCCGCATGGGCATGCCGGCGTGCACCCTGACTGACCACGGGGTGCTGTACGGTGCCGTCCAGTTCTACCGCGCATGTGAAAACGCGGGGGTTAAGCCTATCTTAGGCTGCGAGGTGTACGTGGCGAGCCGATCCAGGTTTTCAAAGGATCCAGGTATCGACGACGACCCATACCATCTGGTGCTCCTGGCTGAGTCGGACGAAGGGTACAAGAACCTCATCCAGCTGGTGACCCGGAGCTACACGGAAGGCTTTTATTACAAGCCCAGGGTGGACCTGGAGCTTTTGGCTGAGTATAGTAGGGGGCTTGTCGCGACCAGCGGTTGCATCGCGGGTCAGGTGCCGCAGGCGTATCTCGCCGGCGGCGAAAAAGAGGCGAAGAAGGTCCTTGGTCGGTATCTGGATATTTTCGGACCCGACGGATTCTACCTCGAACTGCAGGACCACGGTATCCCGGATGAGGCGCGCGTCAACGCGGCGTTTACAGCGCTGTCGCGAAAGACGGGCGTTCCCTGCGTGGCCACAAACGACTCGCATTACATGGAGCGTTCCGACGCGCAGGCCCACGACATCCTTCTTTGCATCCAGACCAACAAGAGCATATCTGACAACACCCGGCTCCGGTTTCCCGGAGACCAGTTCTACCTGAAGTCTCCGGAAGAGATGCAGAGGCTGTTCGCCGCTGTGCCTGAGGCGCTTCGGAATACGCTTGAGATCGCAGAGCGCTGCAACGTAAGGCTCAGCTTCGGCCAAATTCACCTGCCGGACTATGAGCTGCCGGAAGGGATCGATGCCGACAGCTACCTCCGCAGGCTGTGCCAGGAAAACCTGCCCTTAAGGTACCCTGGAGCGCGCCCGGAGGTAATGCAGCGTCTGGACTACGAGCTTTCCGTCATTTCATCGATGGGCTACTCCGGATATTTCCTCATCGTATGGGATTTTGTGAAATATGCGAGAGAGCGGGGCATACCCGTGGGACCCGGCAGAGGTTCGGCGGCCGGTTCTGTCGTCGCCTACCTCCTTGGAATCACCAACATCGATCCGCTTTCGTACGGGCTCCTGTTCGAACGGTTTTTAAACCCCGAGCGGTCCACCATGCCCGACATGGACATCGATTTCTGTTTTGAACGCCGGGGCGAGGTTATAGACTACGTCGTAAACAAGTACGGCAAGGATTGCGTGGCGCAGATCATCACCTTCGGCACCATGGCGGCCCGCGCGGTGATCCGGGACGTGGGGCGTGCGCTGGAAATGCCCTACGCGGACGTGGACCGCATAGCCAAGATGGTGCCGATGGAGATCGGCATTACCCTGGAGAAAGCGGTATCCACTGTGCCCGAGCTGGCGCGGGCGAAAAGGGATGATCCCAAGGTCAATGCATTGCTTCAGGTGGCGGAGAAACTTGAGGGTCTCCCGAGGCACGCATCGGTACACGCCGCGGGCGTTGTCATATCCAGGAGGCCTCTTTACGAGCATGTGCCACTCCAGAGGATGAATGACGGTACCATCGTCACCCAGTTCTCCATGGACACGCTGGAGTCTTTGGGTCTTTTGAAAATGGATTTTCTGGGGCTGCGTACGCTCACGGTGATCCATCACACGGTGGAGGCGGCAAAGCGCCAGGGCAAAAGCATCGATATCGAGGCCCTTCCCCTTGACGACAGGGAAACCTACGAGCTGCTGAGCCGGGGGGACACCCTGGGGGTGTTCCAACTCGAGAGCAGCTGGGTGAGGGACGTACTGCGCGAAATGAAACCGGAGGTTTTCACGGATATCATTGCTTGCATCGCGCTGTGCAGGCCCGGGCCCATGGAACATATTCCCGAATACCTCACGAACAGGCGGGGGAAGGAAAGCTACGTCCACCCCGCGCTCGAGCCCATTCTCAAGGAGACGTGCGGCATCATGATCTACCAGGAACAGATCATGCAGGCCGCAGCAAAGCTCGCAGGCTTTTCTCTGGCCCAGGCAGACTTGCTTAGGCGGGCTGTGTCCAAGAAGAACAGGGACATGCTTGACAAACAGCGAGAAGAATTTGTTTCGGGTTGTGTGGCCAGGGGGATCAGCGCAGAGTCTGCCAACGAGGTCTACGACCTTATCATGAAGTTCGCCAATTACGGGTTCAACAAGTCCCACGCCGCCGCTTACGCGCTGCTCGCTTACCAAACTGCATACTTGAAGGCGCATTACCCCGCGGAATTCATGGGGTCTTTGCTTTCCAGCGTGCAGGACTCCTCCGACAAGGTAGCACTTTACATCCGAGAGGCGGCTAGGATGGGCATAGAGGTGCTGCCTCCTGATGTGAACGAGAGCGAGTTTGACTTCACCGTTCACGGCCAGGCCATCCGGTTCGGACTCGGCGCCACGCGAGGTGTGGGCAGGAGCGCCGTGGAAGCCATCACTGCGGCACGCAGGCAAAAGCCGTTCAGTTCGCTCCGCGATTTCTGCGAGCGGGTGGACAGCCGGAGCATTAACCGGCGGGCTGTGGAGGCGCTGATCAAAGCCGGGGCATTCGATTCCACTGGTGCATCCAGAAGGGCCATGCTCGAGGCGCTGGACGCGGTGCTGGACGCGAGCAGCCGTCTGCAGCGCACCCTGAGAGAAGGCCAGCTTACCCTTTTTGAACTCGAGGCGTTCGCCGCTGACAGTAGCATACCGGACAGACCGGAGTTTACAAGAAGCGAGCTTTTGCGCATGGAACACGAGGCGCTTGGGTTTTACGTGTCCGGGCACCCCCTTACAGAACACCAGGCTGCCATCGAAATGGTGGCCACGGCGAGGGCGGGAGAAGTGGCCCAGCTTCCGGATCAGGCGGAAGTGGTGCTGGCGGGTATGATCACCGCATATAAGCGCGTAATGACGCGCTCGGGCGAAGCCATGTACTTTCTTACCCTTGAGGATCTCACAGGTTCTGTGGAAGTGCTGGTCTTCCCCAGGGTATACGAGCGCTACAGCGACCTTTTGGTCGCGGAAAGAATTGTGTCTGTCCGGGGGAGAATGTCCATTCAGGAGGACGATGTGAAACTGATCTGCGAGGAAATGTCAGACCTTCTGCCTTCCGTCATTAACATAAGGGTGAATGACGAAAGGACACTGCACGAACTGAAACGTACGCTCGAGTCCCGGCCGGGAACATGCCCCGTTGTGCTGTGCTTCCCGGGCGAGAAAAAGCGGCTGAAACTGCCTCCTTCATGCAGGGTCATGCCAGACGAGGGATTCATACGGCGGCTCCGCGAGCTCATGGGAGAGAGTTCGGTGAAAATAGAGACGCTCTAAGTCAATCTACACTAAGAAGGTCTTGGGGGGGCAATCATCGTGTGGGTTGTAGTCTACATGACCTCAAACCAGGGTCTGGCTGAGATGGCAAGGGAGATATTGGCCCGTGAAGGTCTCCTGGCCAGGATACGGAGTCAGGGGCTCAGCGCGTACGGATGCGGAGCATACGAAGTGCTGGTACCTGAGAGCGAAGCATGGGAGGCGCACGACATACTCGCGTGCAACCTGAGTGAAGTATAGGGGTGGTCATGTGTCAACAATTGCAGTACTGACCAGCGGCGGAGATGCGCCCGGGATGAACGCCTGCATCCGAGCCGTAGTCCGCAAGGGAATTTACGAGGGCGCCAGCGTGTACGGCATCCGGCGAGGCTACCAGGGGCTGCTTGCAGGCGAGTTTGTCGAGATGAACGTCGCCTCTGTGGCTGATATCATCCACAGGGGTGGGACCATTCTCCATACGGCCCGGTCCGAGGAGTTCAGGACGCCCGAAGGGGTGAAGCGCGGCGCCAGGACTCTGAGGGAACTGGGAGTTGACTGCCTGATTGTAATCGGCGGGGATGGCTCGTTGAAAGGAGCCGCGGCACTTGAAGAAGAAGGGATCCGTACGGTGGGCATCCCCGGCACCATCGACAACGATATACCTGGCACCGACTACAGCGTGGGATTTGACACGGCGGTCAACACCGCACTTGAGGCAGTGAACCGCGTCCGGGATACCGCCACCTCCCACGAGCGTACGTTTATCATTGAGGTTATGGGCAGGCACTCGGGGTACATCGCGCTGTATTCGGGGCTTGCGGGGGGTGCCGAGTCCATCCTGCTTCCGGAGTCCGGCGTGAACATGGAAGACGTCTGCGGAAGGCTCATGCGCGGCTACAGGCGAGGTAAGCGCCATAGCATCATCATTGTAGCTGAGGGTGCCGGTTCCGCTTACTCTGTGGCGGAAGAGATACGAGTGCGCACTGGTCTTGAAACCCGCGTTATCGTCCTCGGGCATGTGCAGAGGGGAGGTACGCCAACGGGGTTTGACCGCATACTGGCCAGCAGGCTGGGAGGAAGGGCGGTAGACCTTGCTCTGGCGGGTCGGCGTGGCGTGATGGTGGGCTTTGCTGGAGGCAGGGTGGTGGACGTACCATACAATGAAGTGCTTTCGGCAAGGAAACAGATCGACCGCGAGTTGTACGATCTAGCCGGGGTGCTGGCGACTTAAAGGTGGAAGTTGGGAGTGATGCAGTTGAGAAGGACCAAGATCGTTTGTACGCTCGGCCCGTCTACGGAAAGCCCGGATACCATCGCTGCGCTGATTCGGGCCGGCATGGACGTGGCACGATTCAACCTGTCCCACGGGGACCACGACATTCACAGAAGGAGGCTGCGCGCCCTCAGGGAGGCCGAGAACATCACAGGCAAGCATGTGGGCGTGCTGTTTGACACCAAGGGCCCGGAAATCCGTCTCGGACGCTTCCGGGACGGGCGGGCTGAACTTAAGAAGGGCTCAAGTTTCAAGCTGACTATTGAGCCCGTGCTGGGCAATGACACCATCTGCCACGTCACGTACGCGGGCATTGTCTCTGATGTGGCACCGGGTGCTACCATACTGCTAGATGACGGCAACGTGACCCTGAGGGTCGAGCGGGTAGAAGGTGGTGAAGTAGTATGCACCGTGTTGCACGAAGGGGTGGTCTCGGATAAGAAGAAGGTCACCCTGCCGGGCACGCGTGTGAGTCTTCCGGCCGTATCGGAGGAAGACGTGGCTGACCTGGAATTCGCCGTATCCGAGCGTGTTGAGTTCGTCGCCGCTTCATTCATACGCTCCGTGCACGATGTGCTGAGCGTCAGAAAGGTACTTGAGTCCCGCGGCGGTGACCAGCTGATCATCGCCAAGATCGAGAACAAGGAAGCCTGCGAGAACATAGAAGAAATACTGAAGGTTTCTGACGGCATCATGGTAGCCAGGGGAGACCTCGGGGTGGAAGTCCCGGCAGAGGAAGTTCCCTTGATCCAAAAGAACATAATAGAGCGGTGCAACAGGGCGGGAAAACCTGTTATCACCGCCACCCAGATGCTTGAGTCGATGATCAACAGGCCGAGGCCCACGCGCGCCGAGGCCTCTGATGTGGCCAACGCCATACTCGACGGCACCGATGCGGTCATGCTGTCCGGCGAGACAGCAGTAGGCTCATACCCTACTGAAGCTGTGACGATCATGGCGAAAATCGCTGCGCGCACTGAGGAAGCGCTGGCATACGAGGAGATCTTGGCCAGAAGGAGAACCGCGATGTCAAAGGCCACCACGACTACTGACGCCATCAGTTATGCGACGACCAGCATAGCCGCGTCTCTTCGAGCCGCGGCCATCATCACACCGAGCCAGTCAGGTCACACCGCCAGGATGGTGGCCAAGTACCGGCCCAGATCGCCCATTGTGGCGGTCACTCCAGACGAGCGGGTGGCCCGCAGGCTCAGCCTGGTGTGGGGCGTCACTTCCTGCGTCGAACCGGCTGCGAAAGACACGGATGCCATGATGCGGGAAGCCTGGTCGGCTGCGCTTGATGCAGGACTGATACAGGAGGGCGATCTCGTGGTGATCACCGCTGGGGTTCCGGTGGGAGTGCCTGGTACTACCAACATGATCAAAGTACATACGGTCGGCTCAATCCTTGTCCGTGGGATGGGCATAGGCTCAAGGCCTGTGAGCGGCACTGTAAGGCTCATCAGGAGCGCCGAGGAAGCTGGGCAGTTGTCAGAAGGTGAAATCCTGGTGACAGCAGCCACAGACAGAGATTTTGTCCCCGCCATGCAGCGCGCTTCCGCGGTGGTCACGGAAGCAGGCGGGCTGACCTCGCACGCCGCCATCGTGTGCTTGAACCTGGGGATCCCGGTGATCGTCGGGGCTGAGGGCGCGCTCGGCATCCTGAAGGACGGGATGCGCGTAACCATTGACACGCCCAGGGGACTCATCTACCGGGGCGAGGCGCAGGTGGTATAAATGCAAAGGTCCCTGCTGCCTCGGCTTTTGGTCCTCTTTACGCTGGTACCAACTGTAGATCTGCTCCTTCTTATCGCAGTGGGGAGGCGGATCGGCACAGCCTATGTTATAGCCATCATCGTGGCTACGGGCGTGCTGGGCGCTTTCTTTGCGCGGATGCAGGGGCTTTCCGTCCTCGGGAGGATATGGACCAAGATGTTTCTTGGCGAGCTGCCTTCCGAATTAATCGCGGATGGGGTCATGATCATCATCGCCGCCGCGCTGCTCATCACGCCGGGACTGCTCACTGATGCGCTGGGGTTTGCCCTCCTGTTTCCAGCGTTTCGCGCGCGCGTCCGTCGATGGGTGATCCAGTACGTGAGAAGGTGGGCCAAGACGAGGGAACGCATACGTCGGGCTGAACATCAAGCCCTGGATCAGGAGGAAGAGTAGTGGATATTGCTGAATTGACGCTGCCCAGACTCAGGGAAGGGTTCAAAAGCCAATCTTACATCGCCGATGATGACATCGTCGTCCCGGTTTACCTGGCGCTCAAGCTGGGCAAGCCATTGCTCGTTGAAGGTGCTCCGGGGGTAGGGAAGACGGAGATCGCCAAGGTGCTGTCAGGCTTGTTTGGATTTCCCCTAGTCAGGCTCCAGTGCTATGAGGGTCTGGATGAGAACAAAGCGCTTTATGAATGGAATTACCAGAAGCAACTCATCAGGATACAGATCGTAAAGGACCGGTATGACGACACACAGCACGTGGAGGACGAGATCTTTTCGGACGCGTTCTTGCTCGAGCGGCCGCTGCTCCGCGCGATCCGGTCGCCCCGGAGAAGCGTTCTCTTAATAGACGAGGTGGACAGGACTGATGAACAGTTCGAGGCGTTTCTCTTTGAAGTGTTAAGCGATTTCCAGGTGTCCATACCGGAAATGGGTACGCTCGTCGCACGGCACATCCCCATCGTGGTACTGACCTCCAACCGCTCGAGGGAGCTGTCGGATGCGCTGAAGAGAAGATGCCTCTTTCTGTTTATTGATTACCCGTCTGTGGAGAAGGAAACCCGTATACTGAAGGCGAAGGTTCCCGAGGCCGGTGACAAACTGGCAGAACAGGTCGCGGCTGCGGTTCACCGGATGAGGTCCATGGATAACCTGAAGAAGAAGCCTTCCATAGCAGAGAGCCTGGACTGGACGCGGGGACTTTTGGCTATGGGAGCAAGCGAGCTTGACGCTCACGCCGTCCGCTCCACGCTGAACCTTGTGATAAAGCACAAGGACGATCTTTCTGCTGTATTGGAAAAAGGGTGTCTTTGTTCGTTAATGGAGGCATCGAGGAGGGCGGAGCGTTGAGCGTCGACCTCGCGCTGGCCCGGTTTGCCATGATGCTCCGGGAACTCGGCATCCGCGTCACCACTGCGGAGCTGCTGGACGCCACGTGCGCGCTGGCCGAAGTGGGCGTAACCGACCGGGAGCGGGTCAGGGTCGCGCTGGCAAGCGCTATGGTGAAGGACAGCCAGCAGATGCCCGCCTTCAACCGCGCCTTCGATCTGTTTTTTTCACCACCCGAGGTACTCGCTGAGTACGCTGGAAAACACGCGCGCGCGCTTTCCGAGAAGCGCGCCGAGCTGTCGAAGGCATCGGAGGAACTTTTGTTTCTGGGAGAACCTGTGGACCTGACTGACCTGCAAAAGAGCACATACGCGCGGCTTGACCCCGAGGACCAGGAGCGGATAAAAGAGTTCTTGGACAGGAGCACCCACGGCAAGAAGGTAGGGCCGAGCTTCCGGCCGCTCATCGAAAGCATCGTGCAGGGGCACCTGGACCGCTGGAGGCAGAAACTCAGGGAAGAGGGGATAGAAGTAGCGGTACCGGTGCCGGAAACTGGGGACCTGCTGGTAGACGGGCTATTGGATGAAATTGCCGGGATGGACCTTGACTCCTCGTTCCTGCACCGGGATCTGGGGCAGGTCAGGGACGAGGACCTCCCGTACTTCGAACGGGTGACGCGCGAGCTCTCGCACAGGCTTGCTACCAGGCTCAGTCGCCGGTACAGGATGAGCAGAAGGCGCGCACAGGTGGATATAAGGAGGACGGTCCGTTCCAGCATCAGTCAGGGCGGAGTGCCGTTTCACCTGAAGTTCCGGGCCCGCAAAGTACAAAAGCCCAGGTTGTTGCTTTTCGCCGACATCTCTGGCTCCATGAGCAAGTACTCAGGTTTCGTCGTACAGTTTCTGCTTGGACTTGCATCGGTGGTAGATACGATGGAGGTGTTCCTGTTCGCCGAGGAACTTGAGCATGTGACCGAGCTGCTTGAGCCCGAAATGGGAATGAGGCAGGCGGCGGAGCAGATCATGGAACATTCAGCGCAGTGGGGGAAGGGCACGAACCTAGCGGCATCGCTTCAGACCTTCTTGGCCGAGTACAGGTCCTATGCAACTTCTGACACGGTAGTTATAATAGTAAGTGATACGAAAACACTGTGTCTTGACGAAGCCGAAGCAAGGCTCACGCTCCTTGGGGAGATGACACGGGATATCCTCTGGCTGAATACCCTGCCCCGGCAAGAGTGGGACCGTATTCCCTCTGTGGGGCGGTTTTCGCGGCACGTGAAGATGTTTGAGTGCAACACCCTCGCACACCTAGAAGGGATCGTACGAGACGAAGTCCTCAGGTACCAGTATTGAAAGAAGGTCGGTTGTCTTGATGTCCCAGTCGTCATCCCGGAGCACCGAATCGGTGTTTGGCGCCCTTGTTGCGATATCCCTGAGCCATTTTGCAGTAGACTTTTACATGGCCTTCATCTACCCCATCTTGCCGCAGCTATCTCTGGAACTGAAGATTTCTCTTACGGCCAGCGGTTTCCTGATGACCTCGCTCGCTGTCACGGAATGCGCCACCCAGCCGTTATTCGGCCAGCTCGGCGACCGGCTGGGGCGACCCTGGATGCTACCTGCGGCGATAATGTGGACCGCGCTTGCCATGTCATCCATCGCTTACGCCCGCAGCTACGGTACGCTGCTTTTGCTCACTGTGCTCTCGGCGCTGGGAGCGGCGTTCGTTCACCCCTACGGAGCGACCCTAGTGCACCGGATGGCGATGAACACGAAGGGTACGGCCATGAGCTGGTACTCGGCGTTCGGCACCGCCGGCTACGCGCTCGGCCCCTTGCTCGTCATGCCCGCAGTTGTGCGTCACGGCGTATCCGGCCTCAGGTTCCTGCTCTGGCCGGCGCTGCTGGTGGTGCTCATGCAGGTCGGTTTGGGCGTACACAAATGGGATGGCGCTCGTGCAGCTCCGGTTGCAGAGCGCAGCGCGTGGGGCGGGAGCAAGAAGGGCGCTGCGCTCGTGGTCCTGGGTACTGTCGCTTTTCTTCGGGCGTGGGCGGCCAGCGCCATTTTAGGCTACGCGGCCTTTTACTTCTACGCGCTGGAGTACTCCGAAACCGCTGTGAGCTGGCTCTTGTTCGGCTACCTGTTTGCTGGCGCGCTCGGCGGGATTCTGGCAGGCGCAGCCTCAGACCGGATAGGCAGGCGTATGGTTCTTGTCGGCTCGGGCTTGTTGTCTACAGTGGCTACCGCGCTGTTTCTCCTCACTCGGGGTGTGGCTTCGTGGTGGTGGTGGCTTATTGCAGGCGCGTTTACCCACGCAGCGTTTCCTGTCGCTACGGTACTCGCCCAGGAGCTTTATCCGGAACGGTCAGGCATGGCGTCAGGGATAATCCAGGGGACTGCATGGGGCCTGGGCGGGCTCGGCGTTACGCTCACGGGCTACATCGGGGATCTTTACGGCATGACTACCCTGCTGTGGTCCTGCGTGTTCCTGCTTGCCGTATCAACTCTCGGTTGTATCGCGGTGAGCGCCAGCACACGTCCGGGAAAACTCAAGCACGCAACGCGGGAAGCAGACTGAGAGAAACCTAGAAGAAAAGGAGTGCGGATATGTCAGTTTCAGCGAGGTATCCGGATCTTGTGGGCAAGAGAGTGGTGGTCACGGGCGGGGCGAGCGGGATCGGTCTTGCGACTGCCCGGCGATTCATGCAGGAGGGCGCCAGGGTCGTGATCTTGGACAGGAACATGGGCGCGCTGGACGAGATACTCTCGGTTACACCGGGGTTGGCCGGGGGCGTGAGGTGCGATGTCAGTTCGCCAGAAGATGTCCGCAGCGCATTCGTTCAGGTGGACGCGCTGGTGGGTGGTGTGGACGTTCTCATCGCCAACGCGGGGATCAGCTACCGTCGGCCGTTTCTCGAGATTGACTTCAGGCAGTGGTCGGAAGTGCTGGGCGTGAACCTGGGCGGTGTGTTCCTGTGCGCCCAGGAGGCGATCAGGCGCATGCTGCCTCAGCGGTCAGGAGTGCTGCTGTTTACGGCTTCCACCAACGGTATGGAGGGACACCCGCTCTATGCCGACTACAACGCGTCGAAGGCAGGCGTTATCCTGCTGTGCAAGACCATCGCACTGGAGTTTGCACCGTGGCTCAGGGTGAACGCTGTGTGTCCTGGTTACGTGCTCACACCCATGCAGAAGGCGGAGTATACACCGGAAATGATAGAACAGGTAAACCAACGCATCCCGCTCCGGCGCCACGCCGACCCGGAGGAAGTGGCTGCACTGTTTGCCTTCCTGGCTTCATCCGAAGCCGCGTACATCACGGGCCAGTACATACCGATTGACGGTGGAGAAACCGCCTGAAGCGACCCGGGCTGCCCGAGGCGGCTACCGGTTGTCGGGTAACCCGGCAGCGAGTTTCACAGCTGACAGATTTTTACAATCTGCTATTGTGTAGAAGCCATGAAGGAAAATGAAACTCAACGTCGAATCAATAACAGGTTGGGGATCGCACTATTCAACGGAGCAAAGGAGTATTCACCACCCATGGAGTTGTTTGAAGGATGCCGTGCGAGGCATCACCGGGCGGACCATCAATGTGAACTTCTTATTTATGTGATGGAGGAGGTCAGGCGCGCGCTTTACGCCATAGTGGAATCACCAGGCGGGGACATGCAACATCCGGCGGTTCAACAACTTTCGAGGACGTTTGACAATCTTATGAACATGTATCTCACACGTTCAGCCTGAGAGCTCATCTTCCTGCCGGACCCGGAAATACACGGGTTCCGGCTTGTTTTTCAAGAAGGAATACCCATCCTGTGTATCGAACCCGCAACAGCGTGCCGTACGGGACAGGGTGACAACGCTTGAGTTTTTCGTCACAGCCTTTTTCCCGAAGACCCGGTAATAAAGGGGATCGACCGCATGAGCACACTAAGAAGCCTCCTCTTCCCCCTTGAGCTCACCAGGTGTATTTACTTCCGGCTGACCGCATTGGTTGTCCTGCCCATGTTGTTTTTAGGGATTATAGTGCAGTGGAGTCTTGTGCGGTTCGGTACGTCCCAGCGGGAGCAGCAACTGCACATGGTCGCGCAAATACTGGAACGGCACGCCACCGGCATGCTTGGCCAGTACCGCTTAATATCCTGGTAGGAGACATGGTCCGCTTTGTTGGGGACCGGTGTGAAGAGGCGGGTGTGAAGATGGAAACCTCGCTGGGGGCGCAAGAGGTAGAAGTGGTGTGTGATCCGGACAAGATACGCCAGGTGATATTAAATATCGTCCAAAACGCGCTTGAGGCTATGGAAGGCCAGGCGCAAAAGATGCTTTCTGTAAGTACGGGCAGCGATGATAGGTGCGGTAAGGTGTGCATCAGCGATAACGGACCGGGAATTGGAAAAGAGCACTTAGAACATATTTTTAAGCCTTTCTACACAACCAAACCCAACGGTACGGGCCTCGGTCTTCCCCTATGCCGGCAGCTTATGAAGGAACAGGGGGGCTGCATTGATGTAACACAGGCACAACGTTTACGCTGCTTTTACCCCGCGCCGAGAAGGCACCGGAGAATGGGCAGCGTTATTGCAATGAGATGAAAGTGTTTTCGGAGTCCTCACTTGCCAAGGAAGGGGATAGTCAAACCACCGTTGTGCGAACTTGAAAAGGTATACTTCCGTCTTTATTATAAAGGGCGACATCAGTGTCCGGTTTAGACAATGAGTCAGTGCGATTTTTGGTTGGTAGAAAAGCAAAACAGCAGATTACCCAAGGATCTGCCGTTCTTTTTCAGCCCCAAACTAATCCAAATACAGGCTGGCCGCTTTTTGTCGTGCCTCGTACGCCATTTTCAGGAGCAAATTGGGTGGTGCCGAGAGGGGGAGTCGAACCCCCATGAGGTCGCCCTCAACGGTTTTTGAGACCGCCGCGTCTGCCTGTTCCGCCATCTCGGCGCAACTGTATTCTAGCACGCACCTGAGTTTATTGTCAATGAAGCCGCTTTTTCGCGCTATCTTTTTGCGGGAAGTCAGAGCCATTTCAGACTTGTTTTAACAGCAGCCTGGAAGATGACTCGTTGGAGGAAGGAACGATCGTCTTGTTGAAATGTTTTCAGCATGAGATCGTTAGCTCGTTACGATCCATTCCTATTTCGGACCCTGCGCTTTTTGAAAGGGGAGGTTGCCTTTGGAAAAGGTGCGAGAGGAACTTCTCGTAGCCCGGTGCAAGCGTGGAGATCAGGACGCATTTGCGGAGCTAGTCTCCATCTATGAGAAGAAAGTGTTCAACATCGCATATCGAATGACGGACGACCCGGAGGACGCAAAGGATCTGGCCCAGGAGGCCTTTTTGCGCGTTTATACGGCACTCCCCTCGTTTCGCTTTGATTCAAGTTTTTCCACGTGGTTGTACAGAATAGTATGCAACGTTTGCCTGGATGAGATCCGCAGAAAGAGGAGGAAGAAGACTGTTTACCTGAATCAACCGAGGGTGACCGACGAGGGGGAGACGTACAGGCAACTTGTGGATTCATCGGATGGACCTTCCGAGATAATTGAACGCGAAGAACTGCAGCGGGCAGTCATCGAGGGCATTAACGCGCTGTCTGAGGACTACAGGATGGTCGTCGTGTTAAGAGACCTTCAGGGGATGTCATATGAGGAGATCGCGGTATACTTGAACATATCCCTAGGCACGGTGAAATCCAGACTTAACAGGGCAAGGACGGCTCTCAAACAACGTTTGTCTGGTCTGGAACTTTTCAAGAAAGAGAGCGTCCAAAGGTGTGAAGGGAGGGAGATGAGGTGAACTGCAGTGAGTGCATGGAGTCGCTGTCTCCGTACATCGACGGTGAATTGACAGAAGCTGAGTCAGAAAGAGTGGATGAACACCTCTCCTCCTGTGCGAAATGCAGGGCTGAACTGGAAGCCTTGAAAGAGGTTGTAGGTTTATGCCGCTCCATGGAAGACGTGGAGGTGCCCTCCGGATTCAGGGCGAGTCTCATGGCCAAGGTAAAAGCTAGAGAGGCAAGCCCGTGGCGGAAAGTCGCCAGGAGGTTCAACCTCTCTTCCTCGAAGGTACAGATAGCGGCAGCCTTTTTGGTCGTCATCATAGGTATAACGTATTACCTATCCGCATCAGGCGGCCTTTTCCGAGGAGTCGGGCAGACGAAGATGGTCGCTCCCGCCGCTCCTCCCGCTGATTACGGTGCGGGCGCTCCGGCCAAAACCGATGGGAGCCGGGAATTTTCGAGCGCAGACACCGCCGCTCCAGATGAGATCTCGCAGAAGAGCATGTTACAGAGCATTGAAAGTCGCTCCGGGGCTCTGGAGATGGAGCAGGCGTTTGACCGCAAGGTGATAAAGCGGGCTGACGTGGAGGTGCGGGTAGACAAGGAAGAGTTTGAGCCCACCTTCAGGAAGATACCGCTTTTGGCCGAGAGTCTTGGAGGGTATGTCCAGGAGTCAGCGCTCTGGAAGGACAAAGACAAAAGGTTTGGCAGGTACGTCCTGAGAATCCCGGAAAGGAACTTCGCAGTCGCGCTTGACCAGTTCAAGAGCTTAGGCGAGGTGATTAACGAATCAGTCGCTGGGCAGGATGTTACTCAGGAGTACGTAGACACAGAGAGCCGGTTGAGAGCGCTTAAGACCCAGGAACAGCGGCTCCTGGTCATTCTGGGAGAGGCCAAGACAGTTGATGAAATATTGCGCATAGAGATGGAACTGACCCGGGTGAGAACCGAGCTGGAGATGTACCAGGGCAGTCTCAGGTATCTTGACAACCTGGTCAGCCTTTCGACGATCAACCTGAACCTGAGGGATACCCCGGCAGAGGAGACACCGAAGGAGCCGGGGCTCTGGGATAAGATCCTTGACGCGTTCAGGAAATCCATAGAGGCGATCGTGGACTCGTTCTCAGCCATCCTAGTCTTCCTTGCGGGTATCCTGCCGGTAGTAATCACGGTCGCGGCCGGAGTCGGTATCCTGTTCAGGCTCAAGCGGACGTTCTTCAGATAAGGTGGATGCAGGTTTACCAAGAGGGGCCGGATGAACCGGCCCTTTTTTCGTGGAGGCAGATGAAGACTGGCGCTGTATGTCCCTTGCAAAGCAGGACATTGGGCTCATTTCCCAGAAGGTATCCAGTTAAATCAAAGTGAACATAGTATGCTCGGGGAGGAGCTATCGGTGAAGAAAATCGTGCTCATCGACGGTAACAGTCTGGCAAACCGCGCCTTTTATGCGCTGCCTTCTCTCACAACGAGCGACGGCAGGAGAACAGGCGCCATCTACGGGTTCCTGACAATGCTTTTTCGAGTGCTTGATACTGAGCAGCCGGACTACGTCGCGTGTGCATTTGATAAGAGCGCTCCCACGTTCAGGCACCGAGAGTTTGATCTCTACAAGGCGCACAGAAAAGCAATGCCCGAGGAGCTCCGGGTACAGATGCCCGTTCTAAAAGACGTGCTTTCTGCCATGGGGATTCCCATTGTCGAGGTGGAGGGGTTCGAGGCGGATGATGTGGTGGGTACAATGGCGAAGATGGCCGGGGATCAGGGCGTGCAGGCGGTGCTGTTCACCGGTGACCGGGACGTGCTGCAGCTGGTATCCGGCAAGGTGCTCGCTGTGCTGACGAAGAAGGGCATCTCGGAGGTAAAAAAGTTCGACGAGGACGCCGTGCGAGCGGAATATGGGGTAAGTCCTGCTCAACTGGTGGACGTTAAGGCATTGATGGGGGACCAGTCGGACAATATCCCTGGTGTGCCGGGTATTGGGGAAAAGACGGCGTTGCGCCTCATAAAGGATTACGGGTCGCTTGAAGGAATTCGGGCACATATCGACGAGATATCCCCAGAACGGGTCAGGCAACTGCTGAAGGAACACTGGGAGAGTGCACAGCTCAGCCGGAGACTCGCTGCAATATCAGTGGATGTTCCGCTTGAGCTGGAGGTCACCGCGTGTACTATGAACATACCTGACACGCCTCGGCTTGTTGGACTGCTCAAGGACCTTGAGTTCTATAGCCTGCTGGGGAGGTTGGAGTCTCTTCCCGTGGATAGCGTTGCCCCCGCAGAACAGGTGGAGGTCAGGAAGATTGAGACGTCCGACGTCCCCGCGCTGCTTGAGCGGCTCAAGGCTGAGGGAGCGTTCGCATTGCTTCTTGAGTTGGAGGGCGGTGAACCTGCGGGGTTGGCAATGTCCGTAGGCCCGCGTACGTACGTGGCCCGTTTTTGCGGCAAGGGAGTATTAAACGAGGCAGCTTCCCTGATCGACCAATTAAGTCCCGCTTTCAGGGCTGAGGTTTCAAGAAATATCTGGACCTGCAAGGACGTGCTACGTTACCTTATATCCCTGGGCCTTGATCCCGGGGACATCCAGTTTGACCCCATCATTGCTGCATACCTGCTCGATCCCACAAGAAACAGATACAGGCTGGCTGACCTGGCCAGGGAAATGCTGGAGTTTTCCGTTCCGGAGCCGGAGGACATCCTCGGCACGGGGAAGGCGGCGGTACCGTTTTCCCGTATCAAAGATGACGTGCTGAACACATACCTCGGAAGCAGGGTTCACGCGGTGGCCAGGCTGCTTCCTGTGCTCACCCGGCGGCTTGAGGATATGGGTCTTGCCGGGCTCTTCCGGGAGGTTGAGATGCCGCTGTGCCGGGTGCTTGCAGAGATGGAGATCACCGGCGTGGAGGTGGACCCCGACGGGCTTCGCGAGATCGGCAAGGAGCTCAGGGCAGTTGCTCATCGCCTCGCCGCGCGTATCCATACGCTCGCAGGCGGCGAGTTCAACATCAACTCTCCGAAACAACTTGCCGAGGTGCTGTTTACCAGGCTTCGCTTGCCCGTAGTCAAGAAGACGAAGACAGGCCCGTCAACGGACGCCGAGGTGCTCGAGCAGCTGGCCGAGCACCACGAGATCTGCAGGGATATACTCGAGTACCGGCAGGTGCTCAAGCTCCTGGGCACCTACGTGGAAGGTCTGACTGCGGTGATAAACCCCGCTACAGGCCGCATACACAGCACTTTCAATCAGACAGTGACCTCCACCGGGAGGATATCCAGTTCTGAACCTAACCTGCAGAACATACCGATCAGGACCGAACTAGGCAGGCGGATCAGGAAAGTATTCCGGGCCAGTCGCGGGTTGCTTCTCCTGGCTGCGGACTACTCCCAGATCGAACTGCGCGTGCTGGCACACATCTCGGGCGATGCTACGCTGGTAGATTCCTTTTTGAACAATGAAGATATTCACACAAGGACCGCTTCCGAGGTGTTCGGCGTGAGCATGGAACAAGTGACCCGCGAGATGAGGCGCAGGGCTAAGGCGGTGAACTTTGGTATAGTATACGGGATCAGTGATTTTGGACTTTCGCGTGATCTGGGCGTGCCCCGGGAGGAGGCAAGGCAGTATATCGAAAACTACTTCGCTCGCTACTGCGGCGTGAAGCAATATATTGATAACGTGGTCAGCCAGGCCCGCCGAGACGGCTACGTCACCACCCTGTTTGGACGGAGAAGGCCGTTGCCCGACCTTCACGCGGGGAATATCGCGGTGAGGAGGTTTGCTGAGAGAACCGCTATGAACACGCCCATACAGGGGACCGCTGCTGATATAATCAAGATGGCGATGGTGAGGATTTACCGGAGGATAAAGGAAGAGGGCTTGCGGGCCCGCATGGTGCTCCAGGTGCATGACGAGTTGATCTTTGAGCTACCGCCTGACGAGCTGACCACCGTCGCAGACCTCGTACGCACAGAAATGGAAGGGGTGGCAGAACTGGCAGTACCCCTCCGCGCGGATCTGAAGGTCGGGCCCAATTGGTATGATATGGAGGAGCTGCATTGAGGAGAGTCTGCTTAGCTGTTGTCGTGCTTTTAGCCGTCGGTCTTTCTGGTTGCATCCGCGCTCCCTCAGGCACCACGGGGGAGGTGGCGCGGATTTCCCGGCTTGATACCGGTGTTCTGCGGGTGGGTTTAACAGAGCGCATCAACACGCTGGACCCGGTATATGCTGTCACTTCGGCAGAGAGGTTTGCTGTGCATAACCTTTACTCGGGGCTTGTTTCCATAGGCGCTGAAGGTTACCCCGTGCCCGAACTGGCTGAATCATGGAATGTATCCCAGGATGGCCAGGTATACACGTTTGTGCTTCGTGAGGGCCTCACTTTTCATGATGGCACGCCTTTGACTGCAAAGGATGTGGAACGAAGCCTGACGAGGGCGCTCCTTAAAGACACAGGGGCGCCAGACGCCATGAAATACCTGAGCGACATCGTAGGCTCAAGAGAGAGCCTCCAGGGTCGGGTGCAGAGCGTGGCGGGTATCAAGGTGTTGGACGCAAGAACGATCAGCATCACTCTTTACGGTCCCAGGGCGCATTTCCTTTCCAAACTGGCAGAGCCGGTGGCGTACATCGTCCCCGAGACCGTAGACCCGGAACGTCCTGTCGGGTCAGGGCCGTTTTCGTTCCTGGCTTGGGAGAAAAGCGGCAGGGTAGGCTTTGCCGCATTTCCCGGTTACCTACCGGGCCCCCCGGAGATCGAAAGACTTGAGGTTTACTACAACGAGGATCAGATAGAGCTCGCAACAAGGTACATGGAAGGGTTTTTCCAGGTGATAGATGTGACCCCGTCGCTCGTGCCGTGGGTACGGGACAGGGAGGAACTAAGAGGCCAGCTGCTTGAGGTGGCCGGGCCCACTGTGTTCTACATCGGGCTCAACGGCGGCGCGTATGAGCCGTTTGCTGACCCTCTGGTACGAAGGGCGATGGCGCTCGCGCTGGATAGGGAGACCCTAGTGAAGGAGGTCTGGAAGGGTACCCGCATTCCCGCCCGAGGCTACGTCCCGCCGGGAATCGGAGGACCAGCTGAGAACGATGCGATACGCTTCGACCCGGAAGAGGCCAGGCGGCTGCTGGACAGCGCGGGATACAAACCCGAGGAAATGCCTGAACTGGTAATCTGCATCCCCGATGCTCCCGTCGGGCAGTTGCTTGGGGAGTACTACGCCAGGAGCTTCTCGGAAAACCTTGGTCTTTCCATAAGACTTGAGTCGCTGGAGTGGTCCGATTTCCTGTCGCGGCTCTACGATAGGCAGATGCATGCCTTCTCCCTCGGCTGGGAAGGGGATTATCACGACCCGCACGCTTTTGTCGCGATGCCATTTCACTCAAAGAGCCCGTTTAACGAGCTGCGCTATGTCAACGCTGAAGTGGATAAACTGATTGAACGCGCGGAAAGGGAGGCGGATCTTGCGGTGCGTAAAGAGCTCTACAGGCAGGCGGAGGCTCTGGTGCTGTCAGATACGCCATGGATTCCGGTCTACCACGGAGCCCTTTACTATCTGGTTGTACCCGAACTCAGAGGTCTCGGTGTCACATCAGCCGGGCTTACTTCGCAGGCCCAAGTCACATATTCCATAGGAGAACCCGCTGACTGAGGTGGCGCTTCCAGCGGACAGGCACCTATCGTCCTCGCTCCCAATACATTGTTATCGTCAATCCAGGTTTGGGGGCGAGGATGTTGCAACTGCTACCTGAGTTCATGCTCGCACTGGCGGTGAGCATGGACGGTTTTGTCGTAGGGGCCACCTACGGTATGCGCCACATAAGAATCCCGCTTGTTTCACTTTTAGTAATTAACTCAGTCTCGGCCGCCGGGGTGCTCGCAACTATGACCGCTGGCGAACTGATTTGCAGGGTCGCCGGTGCGCGCGTCAGCGCGCTGGCAGGCGCCGCCATACTGGTGCTGGTTGGCTTATGGAGCATCAAAGAAGCCCTGGCAAAGAGGCACGCGGTGCAAAGGCAGGAAACGCTGCTTCGCCTCAGGCTCGCTGCACTCGGCGTGGTCGTGCAAATACTGCGCGAACCCGTCGCGGCGGATTCGGATGCTTCAGGTACCATAAGCCCTGGTGAAGCATTCTTCCTGGGGATCGCGCTGGCGCTAGATGCGATGGGGGCGGGCCTGGGTGCGGGATTGACCGGTGCGCACCTGGTGCTGGTCCCGGCGACTGTGGGAATCGGACAGATGCTGCTCGTTAGAGTAGGGGAGCTCACCGGCCAAGCGCTCAGCGGTAGGGTGCTCGGAACGTTCAGGATGGTACCTGGGTTCATTCTTCTTGCGCTGGCGGTACTCAGAATAGCTGCTCTGTGAAAGGGTGTTTGTCGATTTGATCGTTATCGGGTTAACCGGGGGAATTGCGAGCGGAAAAAGCACCGTCTCGAAGATGCTGGCATCACTGGGTGCGTACGTCATTGACGCAGACGAGCTGGCCAAAGACGCAATCGCACCTGGGACTGCAGGGTTTGCCGAGCTCGTACGCGCTTTTGGCGACCATATCCTGACTCCCCATGGCGACGTGGATCGGAAGCGTCTTGCTTCCATTGCTTTTGCTGATCCGGACAAGCTTTCCCTGCTCAACCGGATTGTTCACCCCAGGGTTGTTGCGATGGTCTCTGAGCTTATCCGGGCAGCACGCGAACGGGGAGAAAAGGTTGTTGTCGTAGACGTGCCGCTTCTTATCGAGGCAGGTCTTACGCACATGGTCGACACAGTGTGGCTGGTATGGGTTGACTCCGACACCCAGATCAGGCGACTTCTGGAGCGCGACAGATACAGTATGAAAGAAGCCACTTTGCGGCTTTCTGCGCAGATGCCTCTTGATGAAAAGAAAAAGTACGCGGATGTGGTAATTGACAACTCGGGTACCAGAGAGGATACTGAGAAACAGGTCAGGGCGTTGTGGAGAGAGATCGAGTCATCGGAGGGTTTCGTTTGAACCGCATATTCAGGATCGCAGCCGCTTTTCTTGTATTGTGCCTGCTTTCTGGTCTTTTTTTATTCATTGCTGTGCTCAGGTGGCTCTACCCGCTCAAGTACTCCCACGCCATCGTTGCCCAGGGCAATGCCAACGGTATTGATCCCATGCTTGTCGCCGCGGTGATAAACGTGGAAAGTCGTTTCAGACATGACGTAGTGTCACCGAAGGGCGCCATGGGTCTTATGCAGGTCATGCCGGAGACAGCGCGCTGGGTGGCTTCTGAGGTGCCTGTCAGCCCGTTTTATGCCGAATTGCTGCTTGAACCCGAGGTAAACATCACCATCGGCACATGGTATTTGCGTTTTCTCGTGGAGGAGTTCGACGGCAACATCGACCACGCGCTCGCCGCTTATAACGGGGGCCGGACACGTGTGAAGAGATGGCTCGCCGAGTGTAAAGACAGCACGGGGGTCGACTGGATCCCCTTGAAGGAGACGCGGGAGTTCGTACAGAAAGTAAAAAGGAATTACAGGATGTATCTTTTGCTTTATAACTTAGGGAGAGGGTAGGTGGCGGAAAGTGAAGATCCTCTCTACACATGAGCTGACCGAAGAACAGAAGAACAAGATACTGCATATTTGCCCGGGTGCCGGCATACATATCGAACGTGACCGCGAGAGAATGCCTGAGCACGCGGAAGGTACAGAAATCCTTTTCGGGGGACGCTTTGATGCCCGGTTTCTGAAAGCAGCAAAGGATCTCAGGTGGATCCAGGTCACCAGTGCGGGCGTGGACAGGCTCCTCTTCCCTGAGCTGGTTGAAAGTGATATCACACTGACGAACACACGCGGCATGCACGCGCGCGCCATTGCAGAGCACGTATTCGCAATGATTCTCAGCTTCGAAAAGCACATAGTCAAGTATGTGCTGTCCAAGGAAGCGGCCAGGTGGGAGCGAGAGCAGTCCCGTATGCTCTGGAACAAGACTATGGCTGTGCTGGGGCTGGGCAGTATCGGGAGCCAGGTAGCGAAAATAGCCAGAGCCTTTGAAATGCGCGTCGTGGGCACTGTGAGAACCCCGAGGCCAATAGAGTACGCCGATAGGGTATATGGTCCTGATGAGATGTCCCACTTCCTGCCATCAGCAGATTACGTAGTGATCTGTCTTCCGCTGACCGGGGAGACCAAAGGGTATATTGGCAGGGATGAACTTGCCCTCATGAAGCCAGACGCCCTCCTCGTTAATATCGCGAGAGGAAACGTTGTGGAGCAGGAGGCATTGCTTTGGGCACTAAGATCCGGGCAGATACGCGGTGCCTGCCTTGACGTGTTTGCCACCGAGCCTCTGCCGTCTGACTCGCCGCTGTGGCAGCTTCAAAACGTGCTCATTACTCCCCATGTGGCGGGCGTATTTGAAGGATACATGGAAGAGGCGATGGAAGTGTTCTACGAAAACTTGCGGCGATACAAAAACAACGAGCCGTTGATTAACGTCGTCGACAAGAAGAGGGGATACTGATATATGGGGAATTACGTTTATAGAACCAGGTCGTCAAAGAATGCGGGATCCGAGGAAGAACCAACCCAGTTCAGCTGGACTGACGTTCTCGCGTTTACTATCGCCGCATACCAGATATTCTTCCCGATACTCCTAGTCTTCGCAGGTGTGGTAGGTTTGATCTACCTCTTACTAGTTTTGCTGGCGAGATAACTCTTGCAAAGGCTCGCGTCGATGTGGTATTATAATGGTCGATAGTGGAGCCGAAGTGGTGGAACTGGCAGACACGCGGTGTTCAGGGCGCCGTAGGTGAAACGCCTGTGTGGGTTCAAATCCCACCTTCGGCACCATTTTTATTTGAGGCCCAGAGAGAGGGCCTTTTTTGATGCCAGTAAGCACCCGATAGATCACAAACAGATCACGGGCGCGAAGTAGCCATCCGGTTGCGGCCGCAATCGAAAGCACATGGTTGTCAGGGTTCGGGCTGCAAGGTGGCGACAGTATACGTGAAAAGACCGGGCGGGAAGTGCCGCGAGCAAGCTGCTGAGGATATGCAATCAGTGAGACCGAACGGGGCCCTCTTTCTGTGAAAGAGGGCCCCTGTGAAACCAGGCCGCGCGACTTTTTGACACGTGGCCCGGTCTGCGGTGCCATGTAGCTAGTGGGGGGTTGCAGCATGAAGCGGGCGTGAGACACGTAAAGAACCACTTCAGCCAGTATCTGAGGCGCGTGAAACGAGGGGAGAGGTGGTTATTACTGAACGTCGTATGCCTGTCGCCAAGTTGGCGCCGCTCGACGAGGCCGAACCGCAAGCGGTTCTTGAATTGGTAAGCCGCGGGGTAGCTCTCGTGGCGTGGTAGGAAACCGCGCGGCTGTACCGGTGTGGATTTCTGAGGGCGCTTCGGTGGCGCGGGCCATGCGCCAGGGTGTTATGGAGGACAAGGATTACCGGGAAATCGTGGCTGCCCTGCAGAACGATTGGCGCACTTACCTTGCCATGGAGGTATCAGACGCAGTCATCTTGCTTGCTGGAGACCTATCTGAAAAGCATAGTCTTCGGGGCTTTGACTCCATCCATCTCGCATTTGCAGAGACCCTCAAGACCCAGGTGAGCGAGGAAATGGTCGCAGCGTGCGTGGCGCCCGCCTGTGGGAAGCCTTCCGGGTGCATTTCCCGGTGATACCGCAGACGCAACCGGTGTAACAGCGCCAGCTGGCGCGTTTTCCTGCATATTTGCCGGTCCAGCTGTATGTAAAACCGTGTGGGTTACGCGCCCGCCCGTGCGCCTGTTGTGCCGCAGGTACGCAAGCCTTGCCTGGTATTCTTGGAACGAGGCCGCATGTCAGCGGCCTTGATCTCCTTGATGAAAGGCCAATGTGCGAGGGAGTAGAACGCCCTATACACCGTCCAAGCCCCCTTGCTGTTCAGAGCTTCGCGGGACGACAGCATGAGCAGTTCAGGCTGGGAAGCGTTGTTGCACCTCTTGACCAGTGCGTTGTCGGCGATCCTCACGGGCATCGTAGTCCCGATGAGTTTGTCTCTGGCCGATGAGTTGGGAAGGCATAACCGATCCGGCGAGTTTCCATTTTTCAGGACGCCGTGTCCCAGCCTCGGGGTGTGAAACCAGTTTGAGAGTGTTCGCCTGGGAGTGGTAGCTGTCCGGCGGCGACACGCACAGTGATGAGTGGATGAGCGGTGGTAATCCTCTTTGAGCCACCGCCAGAACGCCTGGTTGGGGTCGTCATTGAGTTTGGTTCGCCGATCGTGGTAAGGAATCGTTCCCGAACCGTCTTGAAAAAGCGCTCGATGTCCCCCGGTTATGTGAAGCTTCACATAAACGCGGCAAAGTCGAGAAGTTCTTTCAGTTCGTGGACTGCAGCTTCGAACCGTAGGCTTACGCGCTGATTACCTCCGGAAAGACTACCACCCTTGAGCAACTGAACCAGTACTTCGGGGCGTGGCTGGAGGTGACGTACCGCCGGAAGGTCCACGGGGTCTTGAAACAAGCCCCAAAAAGGATTGAACCTCCAGCCAGCCTACCGGAAAGTCGAACGACCCACCAGGGCGATAAGGTCACACCGTTTATCATCACCGACGAAATGCACCTGGGAATTCCGATTTCCTTTCGGACCTCCATTTGCTGTTTAACTTCGCAATGGACTCGGTAAACCCGTTTGTGCTTGTTCTCTATGGGCTGCCTCAACTGTCGTCAAACTCTCATTGGTCAACCACCAGCCGCTCAGCCAGAAGATTACCGCCCGATACAAGATGTAGCCCATGACCAAGGATCAGGTAGTCGCCTAGATCGAACACCATATGAAACTTGCCGGGGCGACCTACCCGGTCTTCTCCGAATCTGCCATGGGGGCCATCGCTACCGTCAGCCGGGGACTGCGGCGCCTTGTCAATAACCTCGCCACCGCTGCGCTTGTCTATGGCTGTCAGAAAGGACTAAAGCAGGTCAACGAAGAAGCGGTCCGCCTGGCGGTGGTCGAACATGGCATATGAACTCTCAGGCCGATCCGCAGGGCCCGGGCCAACCGCACACCCAGCCGAACACTCTGCAAGTCACCGAGCCTGCAATTGCGCCAGGTCAAGGTGCAACGCAGCCTGCAAAACTTGCACGATCAGGCGACTTGCCGCTACGAAGCCGTCTACCGCCAAGGCAGTGCCGACGACGAGGGCCTCCGCCACTTTTTTGGGCCAGACAGGCTTGAATCGCGCACACCGGATCCCTGGAGACCTGCACGACGCCCCCGAGAGTGGGAACCTGCACAGCGAGCACGACGGCTGCCAGGCAAGCGGTTTCTTGTAGCGGCTGTTCGCAGTGGCCCAGGTCCCGAGGGCCGAGAGCAAGACCGGCGCTAAGCACGGCTGCGGCCACGGGGTGCAAAAGCAAGGCGTACGTTCTGCTAAGGAGGGGCGAGCTCAAGGCAGAGACCACTGAACAGCCGGCCATCGGAAGACGCGAGTGGATACTCATGTTCAGCCCTCTCGATGTGAACAATTAGGTTGTGCCGAAAAAATGCGGCAGGACAAACGTCCCTCGCGCAGAAAAGTGCAACGAGGAAAAGTCGTATCGTGGTGGCCGAAGGAGCACCGTAGCAAGAGCACCAGCGTGGGCGGTAGCCCGGCATCTGCCGTGTTGCGCCGAATAGGTGGCTGGAGGATGTATTGTTTATGCAGGCTTGGCCCACGAGGGCAGCGGCTTTGCCGGATAATCTCGCGTCTACAACTAAACTGGAGGTGTGACGGAGTGAACCTAAAGGGGACTCAAACTGAAAAGAACCTCTTGGCTGCATTCGCCGGAGAGTCTCAAGCCAGAAGCAAGTATACGTATTTTGCCAGCGTCGCCCGGAAGGAGGGATACGAGCAGATAGCCGCCATCTTCCAGGAAACGGCAGAAAACGAAAAGGAGCACGCGAAGCTCTGGGCAAAAGCATTAGGGATGATACGTGATACCCAGCAAAACCTCGTGGATGCAGCTGACGGGGAGAACTACGAGTGGACCAAGATGTACAAGGAATTTGCGGATACCGCCGAAAAGGAAGGCTTTGAGGAACTCGCCCGGCTCTTCAGAGAGGTCGCCGAGGTCGAGGAGCAACACGAGATACGGTACAGAAAGCTCTTAGAGCGAGTGAAGAACGGCACTGTGTTCCAACGAGATGAGCCTATCAAGTGGCACTGCAGGAATTGCGGATACGTCCACGAGGGAATTGAGGCGCCCAAGGTATGTCCCGCCTGCAGCCACCCAAGGTCCTTCTACGAGCCGCTTTGTGAAAACTACTGACGCGCGACGGACTCCGAAGTAAGACAACAGCCACGGAAGGGGGTCAGATGCGGGACCTTGGGCCCGCTGCTTCACATGAAACGATGGCGCTGCACCGTCTGCGGTTATATCCACGAGGGTCCGGAACCACCGGATCCATGTCCGGTCTGCAAGGCCCCGAGGGATGCCTTTGTCGAGGTGAAAGATGAAGCCCGACTAGACAACGAGGGCCGAAAGCCATCTTCGTCGCCCGTAGTACCCGTCGTCGAGGGAGACCAGGATGTCTCGGCTGGGCTCTACTCGCTCACCTACGGCATGTTTGTGGTCAGCTCCCGGTTGGGGGACAAGCTCAACGCCCAAACCTGTAACACCGTGTTTCAGGTCACGGGAGAACCTCCCAGGGTGGCGGTGGGAATCAACAAGAAGAACTTCACTCATGAGTTGATAAGGGCGAGCAACGTCCTGTGCGTCACGGTCTTCGGAAAGGGAAACATGAGGGACATAAAGTGGTTCGGCTTCAGATCCGGTCGGGAGGTGGACAAGTTTTCGGGCAGGGAATACATGTTGTCTCCGAATATCGGCTGCCCCGTCGTCCCGTCCGGAGTGGCGTACCTGGAGTGTCGGGTGAGACCGGAGATGTCCTCTGACGTGGGCACGCACACCTTGTTCATTGCCGATGTCGTTGGAGGAGGAAGGCTTACGAGGAAAGCGCCCGTAACGTACGATTTCTACAGGGCTAACAGAGCCAAGCCGGAGGAGGAGGTAGACGACGTCGAGCGCGTTGACGTGATAGCTGCCCTCAACCTGGAGTATGGGGCCAACAGGAGATACCAGCACCAGATCGAGGATTTACCAAATCCGAGACTCGTGGCGGTTCTCGAGGGCATCAAGAGGGCCGAAGGCGACCACGTGGAAAACGCCCTGCGTTGGCTTCTCTCGAAGCATCAGGACGGAAACGGGTTTTCCACTGCCCTCCTTCACATGAAAATGAACTTGGAGTTTGAGGAAGTGGCGTGGGCCACCTATACGCAATTTGCCGCTGAGGTGGAGGACCCTGAGCTCAGGGCGATGTTCGCCGACCAGGCCAGGTCGGAGATGGGGCACATCAACATCTTCAGGGACCTTGTGAAGGCGCTTCAAGAAGGCGACTACCCGGTGGCGTTCTTCTGCCCGCTTTGCGGTTGGGAGCTGTATTTTGGCACCCGCCCCGAGGAAGGACAAGCCATCCAGTGCGGCAAGTGCGGGGCGACGTTTAAGATATGGCTATCTGGAGGCGACTGGAGGATCGAACGGCAATCGTGAGCGATGAGGGTTAGGGCGATGTAAGTGATCTATGAACGTTGTGGCGGGCTGGACGTTCACAAGAAAAGCGTGACTGCGTGCATTATCACCCCGTGATGATGACCCGAGATTTACTGGACATGGTGAACTGGCTTCAAGCTAAAGGCGTTTTAACTATTTAGGCCGTCCTGGCAAGAACCAGTTGCGTGCTTCTTTTGCCCCTCTCCGGAAATCCTCCTTCCAGCAGTGTAGGGGTGCGCAGATTTCTTCATTTCGGGGACTGGGTGAGCGACGGGTCCAGTGTTTGGCAACGGTCCGCAGGGAGGTATCCCCTGGTGCGACGGGTGGGGAGACTTGCGGGTCTGGCGTCACGCCGGTTCAGGGGGCGCGGGGTTGGAGGAACGGCTGGCCACGGACCCGGCTTCCAGCGTCGCCAGGACTGCGTGGCGTTCGCTTGCGCACGGTCGAGATGTAGCCGCGGATGCGGCAGAAGGCCCGCGCACCAGCCAAGCTCCGGAAGGTACCGGAGATCTTCTGCTGCACCTTAACCATGCGCAGGTCGCGTTCCACTAGATTGTTGTCAAAGGGGACGCGGAAGTCGTACATGAAGGCCAAGACGGCAGGGCGGTGTTTTTCTAGCCGCTCAAGGAGGTTTTGGGCCTTGGTCTTTTTGGGTCGCCCGTGCTGGCCTATCTGGCGGTCAGGCGGAAGGGTTCTTGGCCCATCCGGGGGCGAGCACCTCTTGGTAACGTCGTTCAAATGCCTGGTGGCAGGCACGCTTACGGGTTTGCTCCACCATTTGCCTGATCTCAATGAGGAGATCGATCATCTCCTGGGCCCAGCGCTGGCCCTGTTCGGCGAGGGCAGTGAGCTCCCGGAGGTGGTGGGCGCTCTAGAGTGCGTGGTGGACTTCGGGGTAGGAGAAGTAAGGGGACGGGGCATCGTGGACAGCCGTGCCAACTGAACCGGATAGGATGCCCATCTCATCCAGGGCGGGGCGGCCGCGTTTGGGGTGTGGGGTATAGATGGTCTCTGTAGGGGTGCTGGCGGCGTGGTCGCCGATACGGATGCCGGTCTCGTCGCATGGACCAAAGGGGCCTGGCTGATCTGCTCCATGGTTGCCTCTTCTACTGGCGCCAGGCCGCGACTACTGTAGCCGGGCTGATGGTGTGTTCGAAGAGGTCGGTGAAAAGCTCCTTGATGCGCTCATAAGGGAGCAGCTGGTACTGGCTCAGGTAGGTTGCTACCGCCCGGATCCGAGGCCCGTACTGAGTGGGCTGGGTCACCTCGGGCGGAAAGGCCGCTTTGGTCGCGGCGCTGCAACATGGGCAGGACTTACGTTCCGCCCGGTGTTCGGTCACCGTGAGCGCCAGGCGAGGCAGGTCATAGACCTGGCGGCGTTCCGGCTGCGACATGTGGTCTCAACGACCCAGATCCAGTCGGCGGCTCGGTAGCAGGTCCCGCGGAAGCGGGTAGTGTCTACAAAAGTCTCAAGGAGACAGATCGGATGCCCGTACTTGACCTGCCAGTCTGCCGCGAGCCGCCGGACCACCTGGCCTAGGATGTGGCTGGCCAGATGTTGAACGCGGACCCAGGGCAGGACGAGAAAGCGGGTGTTGTTGGCCAGAAGGGACAGATTCGCCCTCCGGGCCGCGGGCGTCCAACCGATCTACCGGTCACGCGGTGCGCACTGCCAGGCCGCGGCGCCGAACAAGAGACAGGGCATGGGCCGTCCGATCCGGTCGGAGACTAGGTACTTCAGGTTCTCACGCACCGTGCGGTGGAACCCGAAAGCGGGCGAGCAGATGGGCGAAGAGGGCTTTCTGCGGGGCGTCCGTTACCGGTACCACCGTGACCGGGGTGACGCCAGCCAAGGGGTCCGTGATGGGGTCCTTCGAGTGCGGCACCTCCGGGACCGCCCCGGCTTGGGTGGGCCATCCACCGGGGGGGCTTGGCGGGGCGGCCACTCGAGGTAGCCGTGCGCTCGAGCTTACGTAACAGGCTCCGACTCCGAAAGCCGGGGAGGCCGTCCCGGGCGGTCGGCCTCCCTAAGCGCTGTAAGGCCCCGGGAAGTAAGACGGTGCACCCAGTGCTGGACGCTTCTTGGAGAGTCTTCGTAAACCCGGGCCGCCTCGTGACAGCTGTACCTGCGGAGGACGAGTAGCACCACGTTCAGGCGATGGATGCTTGTCGCCCATATCTGGCTTCATGGACCAGGCGGCTATGAGCGGGAGACCATACTCAAGGCGCATCCTTTGAATGCGTTTCTTTCCGGTAAGGGAAGGGGATGAACTGTACCGAAGGGCGTCGTTGTACCGGTTGTGGGTACAAAGCCATCAGCGTGTAAAGTTCTTCTGGAAGCTTGGCGCAAACCGGAAGCCCCATGCCAGAAAGCACTTCACAGGTTATGGGATAGTCATGCGTCCATTCCCCACCTGTCAATCTGGTGGCTAAAGTCAGGGCAGTTTCGGCGTCCATTCTAGATTGCAGGATTTCCTTTACAAAAGAACGCATTTGATTTTGTGCTTTTTGTGCAATGTCGGCTAAAATCAATGTTTCATCTTCGATCCTTTCAACGGGTTTTCGGGCGACCGTGCTAAGTATAGAAGCGGCAGGATATCGCCCTATTTGCGGATCAACCGGCCCCAACACTGCATTGGGGTCCATCACGATCTCATCGGCTGCCAGCGCGATGAGGGTACCCCCGGACATTGCATAATGGGGAACGAAGACCGTGACCTTGGCTTTATGTCTTACTAACGCGCGGGCAATTTGCTCGGCCGCCAGAACCAGGCCCCCGGGGGTGTGGAGGATGAGATCTATAGGCATATCGGGAGGAGTCATCCGAATCGCCCGCAATACTTGTTCTGAATCTTCTATGTCGATGAATCTGGAGAAGGCAAAGCCAAGCCAGCTGAGGGATTCTTGCCGGTGGATCATGGTGATTAGGCGGGAGTTGCGTTTGTTTTCAAACTGCTTCATAATCTTATAGCGGGTAGCTTCAAGGTTACGCTTTTGGATCATGGGAAAAACCATAGATATTAAAAGAAATATCCAGAAGACCTCAAACATTCTGACACCTCCAAATAGATTGCATTCGCGCCGTAGCGTGCAAATCCTTCTACCCTAGGAGCTCTCTGCGAGTCTTCCGCTGACCTCCATTATGACTTCGATACCAGAGAGCGCCTAAGATGATAGCGGCTTGCCCAGCCATAGGCACTGCGGACGCGCGACACCCGAGAGCATTTTCGCTTTTGCGCCTTCATGTAGGCAGAGGGACCCCCTGCCTAGGTTTTGCCTGATGGATTCACAGAGGTTCCGCAAACGAATGATGGATAACCGCCAGATGATCTAACTGACCTGCTCCAGTTCGACCCCGCGGGTGACTAGATACTCGCCTAGGGCCTCCTTGGTCAGGAAGTGTTCCTCCGCCAGTGCCAGATACTCTTCGATGGGAGCCGGACTGTGGCCCGTCATCCGGCTCATCACGCGTGAGGGAACCCGATAGTACCTTAACGCTAGCACTCGGTCGAAGAGGCGGAGCGTAGTTGTCCACTGCCTTTGGAGTGTGGTAGATCCTCCGCGCGATCTGCTGGGTCGTCAGGCCCGATAGCGCCATCTCCACCACGATGGTCTTGTGGGTTAGCGTTCTCCCTATGTCCAGCACCATGCCGGCTGTCGGCAGCAGGACCCCGAAGTGCTCTCGGTAGGCATTGAGCAGTTCGCGGATCAGCGCTGGGTTGACGTTCAGCAACCACTCCAAGTCCAGCATAGAGAGCACCCCATCTTGCCGCCAGGCCTCAGCAGTCATGCGTTCTAGGAGTTCACCCGGTAATACCCGGCAAGTACCCTGCTCAGCCTCATAGGCTGCCAGCACGGCATTGGTTTGTCTGACCACTTCCTCGGCCAGATGCGAACGCACCGCCAAATCGAACTGTTCTCGTAAATAGGCCAGCTGCACTGGCTCAACCGCTCGGGCTGGAAGGGCTGCGTATCGGTTGCTACCCTTCCCTTCACGCATTAACTTCATCTCCGTTAACCCTACAGCGTAATGTAACGAACCTGCTTTACCCACCTTGCTACCGGGTGGCAATAAAAGGGAATATCCAATGTAGTGCTTGGCCTATCAGTGTGTTCAGTATAAAACCCAATGCACAAGGTGTCAAGTTCGGGAATGTTCCCTGACTCTAGAAGATGTTCACACCTCCAGCGTAGGGCGGCGAGCTCAGGGTGGTCAACTTTTATGTTAGCGCGTGCAAAGCGCTTGCAAGAAGGCTCAAAAAGAAGGCTTGAGGAGGTTGAACTTCAGAATCTGGAAACTGGTGCCGCCTGATCTCTGCTCTTTGTTTTCGAGGGAGTCGCTTTCATCGTCGCCACCGCCAATGAAAAAGCTTATTTTCGAGGGGGGGAGGAGGTGGGATATGGAGAACAAGACTTCTAATGACCTTAAAAAGTACTGGAGCTTCGGCCGCGATTTTCACCATGAGGACAAGGCCTCTTTGGTCATGCGCTGGACGATTGTCATCGCTGTAAATCTTTTTATGCTTTTTCTTTTTTGTCGTTTATCCGGTTATGCCAGGAAATTCACGCAAAAGGGTCTGGTTGATTAAATTGCCTGCACCCTTTGCAACGTGGAGGTGTCAATCTGGGATTCTGCTGCAGACGTCGAGAAAAGGAGCGATCCTGCGCATCTCCCGTTCGGAGAGGAGGGTGCAGCGGGCGGTTGTGTGCATCGTGATATGACCTGCAAGACAAGAAATCCACCCGGCGTTGATGTGAGCTACGCTTTCCCGGATGGCTTTCTGCGCGCTTTCAGTATCCTGCGGAAACTGGCGAAGAAAAGGGCATTTCCTGACTTTCGGATCTGAAAATAATTTAACCCTCTCCCGCATTACAGCAGGTCCCGCCAAAGAGCAGTCTAATCGCTTCATACTTCTCCCTCATCAGCGCTTTTGCCTCGGCGCACATCTTCTCCCAATCCCGTTCCACCTTCGCCAGGACCCATGCCCGGCCCGCATCGATGTCCATCCCGAGTTCTCTGTAAACAGCATAAAACAGCGAAGCCAGCTGTTCTATGTGCGCCATAGCATCTGCGCTGGCCAGGCACGCTTCTTCTTTCGTTTCCATTCTGCCCCGCACGCTGCTCCGGTGAGACAGGATGCATTTCTTCACGAGGTCGATACGATCCTCTGGATAACCTGCTGCTTGGAGTATCCTTTCCGCTTCTGCTGCGCCGTGGATATGATGTTGCTCTATGAAGCCCGGGTCCTTGATCGCAGCGTAGTCGCGGAGTAATGCCGCGATGATGACCACTTCTTGATCGGCGCCCAGTAGCCGGGCCAGGTCTCTTGCGTAGTCAGCGACATGCTGAATATGGTGAGTCCAGATACCGTACCCAAATGTATTGGTATTAGCCCTGCACGCCTCCATAACCGTAAGCGCTATTCCATCTATCAGACCCGCATGTTCTTTCACCATGTCTTCTACCTCTGCTCATCTCCAGGCAGCGCCGCGGTTGCGTCTCCCAGCCGTCCGCGAAAGCGAACTTCACGCGAAAACCGGGCTGTCCAGTAGCCGTGGCCCTCTCGGGAACCATATCTGTACTACCAATTGTAGCATGCAAACCCAGGGGTACCAATACCGTTTCGCATGGAACCCGCAAGGTATCCCCTGGTGGTGCACCGGATGCGACGGCACCTTCACGGGCCGCGCGGGGAAAGGGGCCGGCCCGCATTTTCGGTCAGCCCCTTCTTTACCCCTATTCTTCCTCGCGTACGTTTTTTTTGCTAAACATCCCCTTCAAGACCTTTATCTTGATATAACCCCCCATCACCACTGCGGCAACGATGATCACCCACCAGTACCATTCCACCGGCAAGACCTCCTTTCAGCGTAATTTGAGTTTCGTATTGTTACTGGCATATCACTGGGGCTGAGCGTGAGAAGCGCCGGCCGCCCTGACTCGCCTCCGCCGATGAAATCGTGCGCTGCAGCGGGACAGCCCAAGACAGAAGCCGGATCCTCTCGGACAAAAACAGAAAGCAGAGTAGGGAGTACGGCATTGCGAGCTTGACGGACAAAGCCAATGTCTGGTTATCCAGCGCTGATTATGCCCAGTACCAGGGCTCCCTGCGGTTCCCGAAGTCATGCGACAGGGCAGTATGGTTCGCTCCTGCACTTCTTGGTTCATCAACACATCCACCAGCACAATCCCGCTCGCAAGCACCCTGTACAAAGGTGGAACTGCGGCGTTGTACGCGAACACCGGGCTAGGGGGTTCATAAGAGGCTGATATTTCAGGTGACGTTCGCGAAAGTTCCTCCGCTCGCTCGTCACCCTGCCGACCCTGTCGTAGCTGTCAGTGACGGTGAGTTTCTGCAACACCGGCCAGCCACATTGAAACAGGATCCTTGAAGTCACTCGTCCTTTTTAGCATCTTCTTCCAGACCTTGATCTTAAGCGGTAACGCGACCACTCCAAGTACGATGATCACTCACACCCGTGTCGGAATATTGGACATCCGGTTCACCTCTCGTCTCAGTTACAATCTAAACGCCCGTCTGAGTCCTGGGACCAGCAGAGAAATCATAGCTAGGGAAAGGCAGATGGAAAGCAGGTTTGTCGTTACAATCGGCAGGTCTGTAGCCACGACTACCCTGTACAGCGACTCAAATGACCAGTACATCGGCAAGGGGTAGAACATCCTTTCAATGCTCTGCGGTATGAATAAGAGGGCGACCGGAACCCCGGTAAAAGGCAATATCAATATTTTGATCGCTGCAATGGCAGTGAGTTGGTTATGTGCGACATGTCCGATGAGTAACCCGAACAGAAGCCCAATGCCCAATGAGGATAGCGTGGCTGCGGTTAGCCTCACATAGTTGATTGCAGTCCCCATGAGCACGAGCGCGCTTGCCAGAGAGAGGAACACTGCAATCAGTGACCCGAGGGCGCTCTTGGCTAGCAGGTATTCCAGGGTGTTCAGAGGGCTGACTGCGAGCGCCTGAAGGCTCCGCGATTCCCGGTCCTCCACGATACTGAGCGCTATGACAAGCCCGCCGGTGATCACCGACCCGAGTACGGTCAGAATCACTACAAATTCCCGAGTGAGCGAAGATCCTACGCCGAGGCTCTGCATCTTCACCTCTACCAGCTCCCGACCATATAGCAGCTGGTCCAAGATGGCGCCGGGGAGCTCCCTGACGTAGCTCGCTTCGTTTCCCTCGAGCAGCACACGATACTTACCCTCACTTACGTAGATCCCTGGCACGTCATCGAACTCAAGCACCCTCTCGCTGAGCCGGGCGAGGCCATCATGGTACTGCACTCGTCCGTAGGTTCTAAGCCCCTCCGCCACCTCCCGGGGTACTGCTGGATCTAGCGCAAACGTCAGCTCCATGTCCTCAAGGGATGGAAGGAACAGGCTAAGGAGCACCGTAATTACGATGGGAAACACGATCACGTAAATCAGGATGTTCTCTTTTGAAGCATACCTTAGGTCTCTGGCAATCATGTTTCCGATCCTGCGTAGCATCATTGTACCTCCTTCAAGAGGTTCCTGTTCACAGCCCACCCTGCAACGAGCAGCACCACGGCCGACTCAGCGGCTAAACGAAGCAGCATGGGCGCATAAAACCCTGCCTTACCCGTTGGGAACAGGATTTCCCGTATCCCGAACATCAGCGGGTAAGACGGTATTAGCTCAAACACGGGCATTTTGAATGCTGGGAAGAAGTAGGATGCGACGGGTAGGCAAAAGAGCACGAAAATAGGCAGTGCCGCGTAGATAAAGTCCGACAGGCTGTCAAAGAACACGCTGATTGACAGGCCTGCGACAGTCATTAAAAAGCTCGCCAGGATGATGAGAGGCAGCACCGCGATAAGATTCGACGTTGGCCCGATGGTGGGCAGGAAAATAAGCAGCCCGTAGCACAACGCCAGGATGACGTTGGTCACCGACTTTGACAGGATGTAGGTCCAGGTCCCACGAGGGCTCACGCGGTAAGCCCTGATGCTACCTTCCGCTTTTTCCTGGAACACCATGACCGCTACGAACAAAAACCCCAGGAACACTACTTCGGTTACCATAAGCAGCGGGATCATGCTCAGGTTAAACGGCAGTTTGCTGCTTTCAGGACGGAGCAGTACTGGTGTGGAGAAGCTCGGCCGCCCCAACGCGCCCGCCTCGTTCCACAGTGATGACACCGCCGCAGAAAGTGCAGCCAGTGCCTTTTTCGGTTCGTATCCCTGATAGTGTATCACGGCGCCTGGTTTCTCCCGGCTTCCTTGGAACACGATACCAAGGGTGTTCCGGTCCTCTTGCATGAGGGATAGCAGTTCTTCCTCGGAGGGCAGCAATATGTCTGCAAGTCCCTTCCTCACCAAAAGGTCGGAGATGACCTGCCCCTCCGTGAGATCCACTACATACTCTCTTGCAGTCACTTTCACTTCGGCGGGTATAACGAAGCGGACCAAGATGGCGAAGATTACCGCGAGGCACAGCACCACGAGGAAGAAGCCGTTCCTTTGAGCTACCACAAGGTCTTGTTTGAGTAAAGAGTAAAACCCTCGTGTCGCGGTCACTCTAGGAAAGCCCCCTTCCGGTCAGTTTGACAAAGACCTGTTCAAGAGTGGCTTCCTGGGAGTGCAGGGTCTCGACCGTGCCGGTGTCCAAGAGCTGGCCGAGGCGGTGCCTGTCTTCATCCCGCTCAACAAACAGAATCTCTGACTTGATTTGCCCGTTGCTTCTGTACTCTACCTTAATCGCCTTCTGCCCGTACTTGAGTTTCAGGTTTCTTGGGCTGTCCTGGGCGACCAGCTGTCCTTCGTTGATGAAGGCCACTTCGTCGCACAGCTCATCCGCAGCGAACATGTTATGGGTTGTCAGGAAGATAGTCGCTCCCCGGTCCCTTTCCTTTAGAATGATCTCCTTGATTCTCTGTGCCGTACCGGGGTCAAGCCCGCTTGTGGGCTCGTCAAGGAACAGGATATCCGGTCTGTTCATGATGGCGCGGGCAAACACAAGTCGCTGCTTCATGCCCTTTGAGTATGCTCCGGCTCTCTTGTTCTTTGCCTCTCCCAGCCCGACCATATCGAGCAGCTGTTCCGGCGGGATAACGGGCCTGTCAAAGAGCCCGCCGTAATACCTCAGGTTTTCTATTCCGGTCAGCTTCTCGTACAGGTTCGGGTGTTCGAACGAAACCCCCACCCGGTTGAAGAAACTCTTCCCCATGTCCGAGAGGGTCTTACCATCGTAGAGAATGGAGCCTTTCTGCGTCGGCAAAAGACCGATCATCAGGTTTTGTACTGTGCTTTTGCCGGCGCCACTCGGTCCGAGGAAGCCGAAGATTTGGCCCCTTTCGATTCTAAACGATATACCTCTCACCGCTGGCCGGTGTGCTCTGGGGTAGGTAAAGATCAGGTCATTCACTTCGATCACGCATGCCACCTCCGGTTCAGCCCAGGTTGCCCGGTGCTGAATTTGCCAATCTTTGCTATTGGGTCGGGCCTTAGGATCCGTGAACGCCAAGGCGCGGTTGATGCAGGCTTTTGTATCGTGGTGCCGCTGCGGTTAGGTATCCGTTTTCTGTTCATCTGTGCACACGTCTTCCGCACCTCCGTTCTTGATAGCCTTTATGATGGCCTCCATCTGCTCGATATAGGTTTTCAATGCGGAGAGCCCCGAAAGCGTAAGGGATACGCTTGTCTGAGGCTTTCGGCCTTCGAAGGTCTTGGTGATCTTAACGTAACCTGCATCTTCCAGATTCCGGAGCTGCACGGAAAGGTTCCCAGCCGTCATGTCCAGGTTCTTTCTGAGATCCGTAAAGGCGACTTTCTTCTGCCTGTTGCCGGCCAGGTAGGTCAGGATCGCTAGGCGAGCCTGCTCGTGTACGATCTTGTTGACTGAGAAATCAGGTGCATTTCGGTCAGCCATGTCAGTTCCCCCAAAGTCTGTTGACCACGTACATCGTGGGTAGACCCAGACCAAAGGTGAGGATGAGGGCGATTAACGGGTGCAGTGTACCCGCCATGAACAGCGTTAGAAGACCTGTACCCAAAAGCCAGTCGCCCACCACCAGCAGTTCCTTCATGAAAAATATATTCGCGAAGGCGAGGAGAAACAGGCCAAACAGGATGGAGAGTGCCGGGACGACATAAGCGGTATGACCGCCCTTATTCAGGAACACCGCCACCAGAGCAATGACCGTTATATAGGGGATCAAGACGCAGAGCGTCTGCGGGGTATAGATCTCTTTGACCAGCCGGATTACAGTCATATCCCGGTGTATGGTCCGTGTTTCATCCATCACGCCCTTGATCTTGCCCAGCGCGATTGCCGCGGCGACCACTGCCACAGATACATAGAGTGCAATTCTTAGATGAGCCGGGACAGCTTCATATTCGCCGTATCGCTGTATCAGGGCGTAGATTACCGCTGAGAACAAGGTGATCGCGACCCCGCTGAGGAGCAAGATAAGACTGATTCTACGGGTTAAGTCGACGTACTTCCATATGCTGTTACTCTTGTCGATGGCGGCCTTAATGTTTTCCAGGTCGTCGACAAGTTTTCTTAGGTCCTCCCTGGCATTCATGGGTACACCTCCGACATCATCATAAAGTTGTTTATAGCATAAACCTATTTACAGAGTAATATAATCCCGGGCGAAAGTCAAGAACCAGCAGGAACCATTCCTAAGACATCCTAAGGTCGAGATACTAAAGACAGCAGCGTGCCTCCGGCAATGGGGATGGTTTAACGCCGATCACATAAGGGAACTCGAAAACATGAATCCTTTACCTGACGGCCAAGGTAAGTACCTCTCAACACGGTGCCTGCGGACATGGTGGCGAAGTCCGCAGAACCGACTGATTTTGTGGCTTATGCGGAGGCGGTGCAGGCTGCGGCTGGTCGCCGAGGGGTGTAACCGGCTGGAAGCGCTACAGGAGACGTTTGACGAGTGGCGACAAGCCTGACCGTCCGGGATTGCACAGGAAGAAGCCATCCGCGCGGGAAACGCGGTTGCGATGATGGCGTACATGGCGGGCGGCATAACCCGAGTGCAATGGGTTGCAGGCAGCCAAAGTTGCCCTTACTGCCGCAGACTCGACGGAAAAGCAGTCGGCATCAACACTCCGTACATCCCGAAGGGCGTGGCGTTCGAAGCGGACGGGGAAGAACAGCGGGCGAAGAGACCTCCACTCATCCCAGGGCACGACGTGAAGCACCCGCCGGCGCATCGGTGGTGCGAGTGGGATGGTGACTTCAGATGCCGGCAGTGGTACCATAAGGTGGCGCAGGCGCGTTCTTTGCCCATTAGAGCCGAACCGAACTCAGTATATGACCGACAGGGCCTTATGAGTACATTCTCACTAGGAGATGCTATGGCGGGGACGGTTTACCAAGGTTGGACGTGGATACCACGAACCACGGTAGGCCCAAGACATATCCTATGGGCGCTCAGGCCCATCGAAACCCTACCGACCGGTAGGGTTTGACCTTTTCGAGGTGACTGTGCATGGAATTCCGGAAAGCGCTTCCGATACACCATGCGCCGACAAGCAACGCATCCTGGGACGGGCCTGCGAATGAGGTCCGTCTTAAGTTGGACCAAGATGAAACCTATCACTGCAAGGCTTACGCTTGGCGGGATCCCCCCGAAGATTAAGGCGGCGTACCGGTTCATCCACCATCGAGGTGGATGCCGACGGCAATATCGGCGCTGTTAACGTAACCGCCTGCCGTACCGGCATAGCGGTTCGCAACGGAGCCCGTGGCGGCACAACCATTCCGGATTCAGACAAGCCGGGTGTATACGAGCACCTTGCGGCTCATCTGAGGGACACGGACGTGGAGCCGCCTGAACTCAAGCGGTCTGGCATACCCGAGATGGAGCGGCGAGCCTACCTGATCGAGGTGGAAGTGCGGGGCGGAGGGCACAGCCCCGCCGCGCGTGGGTTATGCGGCCGTATTCGATGCGCCCAGCGCCGACCTCGGCGGTTTCAGAGACCACGATCCGAACTACGTACTGGGGCGCGGCAAAGGATAAAAGCTATCTGGCGTCGAACCACTGGAACAAGAAAAAATCTACTGCGGCGGCTTCATCCCAGCCTTACCGATGAAACTTTTCGGGGAGTGAGCGCATTGAACATTACGATTTTGGGCGGGGGCAGCGCTTATACGCCCGGCCTCATAGAAGCCCTCATAAGGTTGAAGGAACGGGTACCTGTCGACAAGCTTGTACTGATGGATGTGGATAAGCGCAAACTGGATATCGTGGGCGAGCTGGTCGTGGCGATGATGAACAAGAAATCCCCTGGCACCACGGTGGCGCTGACTACGGACAGGCGGGAGTCTCTGGCCGGGGCGGACTTCGTTCTCTGCCAGATCCGGGTGGGCGGGCTGGCTGCAAGGCATCTTGATGAGAGGATACCGATGAAATACGGGGTGATCGGCCAGGAGACCACGGGACCCGGCGGATTCGCGATGGCGCTTCGGACCATACCTGTCATGGTAGATGTGGCGAGGGATATGGAGGAGTTGTGCCCCGAGGCGTGGCTCATCAACTACACCAACCCCACAGGGATGGTTGAAGGGGGGATCAAAGCGCGATCGGGCATCCGCGTGCTGAGCATTTGTGATATTCCCGCGGCTATTTCATACCTGGTTGCCCAGGTACAAAGGGTGCCTGTAAACTCGTTGCGTCTTGACTACGTGGGACTGAACCATCTCGGATGGGTACGCCGTATACTTCACGGAGGCACAGACATACTTCCGAGGCTCCTGAGCATGGCGAAGCTCTTAAACGGGATACCGCAGCAACTGATCTCCTCCGGAGTAGTAGGAGTGAGTCAGAAGGACGTGAATGAGATCCTGAAAGTCCTCCGGCTTGCGGAGGGGCTGGGAGTGCTGCCTTCTCCTTACCTCCAGTACTACTACCTCACCGACGAAATTGTCAAGGAGCAGAGCCGGCTCTCCAAGACCCGGGCCGAAGAGGTCATGGAAATAGAAGAAGAATTGCTGTCACACTATGCAGCCGTGTCAAAAGAGCATGACCCCGACCTGTGGAAACACAGGGGCGGTGACTGGCATGCGGATATGATGGTATCTGTCCTGTCCGCCATCGCCAACGATACGCAGGAGGAGTTCGTGGTAAACGTCCCGAACGGAAACAGCATTCGCGGGATGGATCCCGGCGCTATCGTTGAGATACCGTGCAAGCTGGGGCGGCAGGGTGCAACTCCCCTTCCCGTAGATGAGCCGGAACCCTGGATGCTCGGGCTCATGCAGGTGGTAAGTCAGTACGAGAGGCTCACTATCGAGGCTGCACTCGAGGGTTCACAGCGTAAGGCGCTGCTTGCGCTCATTACTCATCCCCTGGTCCCGTCGATTCCTACTGCCGAGAGAATTCTAAAGGATTACCTCGAAGCACACAGAGAGTTTCTCCCTCAGTTTAAATAAGGGGGGTACCAGCACATGAGGCGGTTCTTCGAGAGATTCGGGGCGGCGGCTCTGACACCTATTTCTGTCCTGCCTGCGGCCGCCATCATTCTCGCACTGGGCCACGTGATGCCCATCCCCGTTGTCGCCCTGGCGTTATCTAGCGCGGGAGCAACCCTGTTCCGCTACCTCGGGCTGATTTTCGCGGTGGGCCTGTCAGTCGGTCTTACCGGGGGAGAGGGCATGGCCGCGCTCTCCGCCGCGGTCAGCTACATCATAATAAACGGTGTGGCTGACGGTCTTGTGCCCGGCACAAACATGGGAGTGGTGGCAGGGCTGGTTGCAGGGCTTGCGTCGTCCTGGGTATACTCGCGATACCATGACCTGAGGCTCCCGGAGTACCTGAGCTTCTTCGGGGGCCGGCGCAGCGTGCCCATCATTGCGTCGCTGTTTTCCGTGCCCATCGGGCTAGTCATGGGGAACGTGTGGCCGGCTTTGCAGGGAGCCATCTCCTCGCTCGGCCTCTGGATGGGCCGGGCGGGTACGCTGGGCGTGTTTGTGTACGGGGGACTTGAACGCCTCCTTATACCCACAGGTCTTCACCATTTTCTAAATGGAATCATCCTCCTTATGATGGGTGAATACCAGGGGGTCACCGGGGACCTCGGGAGGTTCTTCGCCGGTGATGTCACCGCCGGGTACTTCATGGCAGGCGCGTACGCGGTAAAGCTCTTCGGGCTGCCGGCGGCGGCTTATGCCATGTACGTGAACGCGGGCGAGGCACAAAAGAGAGCGATCAAAGGGCTCATGATCACGGCGGCCCTCACGAGCATTCTTACAGGTATAACCGAGCCCGTGGAGTTTACCTTCTTGTTTACCGCGCCCATCCTGTTCGTGCTGCACATCCTGTTCACCGGGCTTTCCTTCGCTCTTTGTCACCTCTTGGGGATCAGGCATGGGTTCGGGTCTTCCGCGGGGCTACTTGAATTCGTCGTGAACTGGCACCTGGCGGAGAAGGCCTGGCTCATCCTGCCGCTCGGCGCCATGTTTGCCCTCATATACTTCTTCTGTTTCAATGTGCTCATCCGTAAACTCGACCTTAAAACGCCGGGGCGACTGAGAGAAGAAGCTGAGATGACGCAGGTGCCCGCGGCGGATATGGATATGTATGAAAGGGCACTGCGTGTGCTGAAAGCGCTCGGCGGTATACAAAACGTCGTCTCGCTGGATTCCTGCCTAACCCGGCTCAGGGTGGTACTGAAGGACACGGCGTCAGTAGACGAGGCCGAGCTCCGGGCTAGCGGCGCCCTGGGGTTGGTCAAGGGTTCGCAGGGGGTGTGGCAGGTGGTGTTCGGGACTTACGCGGACGAGCTGGCCAGGACCATACGCAGAGTGATCAGATCGATGTCTGCCTAAGCTCACCAGAAGGAGCATCAACGGGAGTCCTCTACGGATTCCCGTTTTTTTGTGCTCCCAAGGTGCGAATTGCAGGTGAAAAGCGGGAGAAAATACTCTTGTCGGAGGGGACTGGATGGCGCGCGTGCGAGTGGCAGGGGCTGGTAACCCGGTGCGGGGAGATGACGCCCTGGGTCTTGTGGCAGTGAGGCACCTGGCAAGTACGAGACTCGGGCCGGATGTAAGTGTGGTCGAGGCCACTACCGATCCCCTATCCCTCTGGCTCGCGTCGGTGGGGTACGACTACCTCATACTTATTGACGCAGTTAACGGAGGTCAGCCTCCCGGTACCATCTACGTGTTCCGGCCGAATGGGTGCGACGATCTGCCCGGCAGACTATCCACGCGGGGGATCGATCTTCTGTCACACCTCAAACATGCTGCGGGGATCGGGCCCGACTTAGTGGTGGTTGGGATGGAGCCTGCCTTTACGGGGGCTTCCACCGAGCTCTCAGAACGCGTGAGACAGCGCATCCCGGACCTGGTTAACCGGGTCGTGGAGGTAGTGCGGAAGGTGGTGGGAGACGACGGGGATAAAGGCCGATTATGATGCAATCGTGATAGGGGCGGGGCCGGCCGGTTCTACCGCGGGCCGTGAGCTGGCACTTCGCGGACACACGGTCTTGCTCATGGACAGGGCATGCTTTCCGAGGGACAAACCCTGCGGCGGCCTTATTTCATACAAGGCGCTGCGCGAGCTGCCCGACGATGTGGCAGGCCAACCCATCTTTCGCATTTCAATACGTGGAAACGGCTACAGCGCATCAAAATCCTACCCGGCGCTTTTGGGTGTGACAGTGGAACGCGCGCACTTTGACCGGTGGCTGGTAGACCGGGCGATAGACGCAGGCTGCACGTTTATGGAGGGGCAGGAAGTAACGGGGATTTTTGAGAACGACGGCATACTTCGCGTGATCTCGGCTTCTGGCACGCTCTCTGCCAGGGTGGCAATCTGCGCGACCGGCGCAGGTGCTTTGCCAATCCGGGGCAAGCGTCATGTGCCGTGGTCCCCGCTGTCCCTGGGGTTGGGTGTCGTAGCCTACTCGCCTGCGCCGAAAAGCCTCGATGGGGTGGAGTTTTATCTGACCGGTGGAGTGGCCGGTCTCGGTTGGGTCTTTCCCGGCCGGGGGCGAGCGCATGCCGGAGTGGGATGCTCCGTATTGACGCGCGGAACACTAACACGCGAGCTGGCTGAGCTGGCAGAACAAGCAGGTCTCATGATCTGCGGAGCCACCGTATGGCCTATGCCGGGAGGGTTCCCGGGGAGAAGACCAGCCTGCGGCAGGGTGCTTCTCGTGGGGGATGCAGGGGGATTCGTCGACCCGTTTACCGGCGAAGGAATTTATGGGGCTGTACGGAGCGGAAAAAGGGCGGCCCACTATTTGGACGTGTTTCTCAGGGGAGGCTGCTCCGACCCAGTCCGTGGCTACGTGCAATGGGCAAGGAGCGAGTTTGGCAGGGTCTTTGCCCTGTCGTGGCTCACTGCTGTACTGTGCTGGAGAAAGAGGTGGAGCCTCTCTGCGCTGGTACTGGAGGATGACTCGATCATAGATGGTTTCGCCCGCCTTATGCGAGGTGATGCAGGTTACCTCCGGGAATGGGAAGACTTCGCTGCGTGCTTGCTGCCGAGACTCGTAAAAGCCCGCATTATGGCACTCTTTCCTAGGAGGTGAAGATCATGGAAGAAGAAAGGCTGGCCAGGCTGGACAGTGCAGATATCGAGGAACTAAAACGCAAAGAGCAAGAGTTCAACGAGTATCGCCGCAGTCACGGCTACGAAGAAGTTGTGCTGATTGCCATGAAGAAGAAAGAACGATGATTCATTAGGAGCGCGCAGTCCTGCCTGCACACCGCCCGGGGCCGCGCATCACCTCTTTTGTTTTCCTGATCGCACCGCCGAGTACTACCAGTAGTCCAACCCCACCTGCCAGCAGGTACCAGAGCCGGAGGCTCGCTTGGATAGCGCTCTGAGCTTCCAGAGCGTAGTGGGGGTTAGGCTCGGGAGGACCGAGCGTGGCGGAGGGTAGACCATCAGGCCTGAGGCCGAGAGTATACTGCTTGTAACCGTATCTGGGCGGCGGGGCTTCATCGTTACCGCAGTAGAGAAAATATGGTTGAGCAGGGTCGTATTCAAACAAAAGCGTCCTTTGCACCCTGCTGACGCCGAGTATATCCATACTCGAGAGGTTTGCGGAGCCGTGCATCACGATCTTCACATAACGGCCGGGCATCTCCGGGTGGATCACGTCCATGCAGGCGGACTTAAACGTTCCGGTATCATACTTATGGACCATGGCGCTCCCGCAGAAGAACCAGTTCTCAAGGTCATCCCCCTTGAATACCTCGACGATCCTGTGGAAGTTTTCGTCCTTGCTGGTAAGGCGGATCCGGTAGCTCGGAAGTCCTTCAAACCCCAGGTCTAGCACGAAGATCTGCCGCTGCGAGTCAGGGTCATCCTGCTGCGAGCGGAGTACAAACGGCATATCCACATCCACCGGTGGGCGGCCGGTGAGATAAGAGACTGTGACTGAATCAACGGGCAACTCAAGACCCTCATTTTCGTATATGACCAACCTGAGATAGCGGTCATCTGTCTCGGGGTACGAGATGGTACAGAGCCTGAGGCGGCCGCTGTCGGACCGGAGATCGGCAATAATGGACTGCTCCTCGCGTACTGTCCAGTGCAGTCCGTCATTGCCGCTTGAAACGCTGACCCTGTGGACGAAGTCTCCATGCGATGTGTGAATAGTCACCCGGTTGTGGTACACGTTCGATCCCAGATCGATGGTGAGCGACTGGTGTGACCGGGGCACGAAAAACCTGGCCACGATCCTTGCTTCCCTGCGCTTCTCCTGCTCCGTTGAGCCTTCCGTCACCAGCTCGTACGGCACTTCCTCTCCTGCTGCTGTCACGATCCGGACATCAGCAAGGTCAGGGAGGCAGATGCCCCAGACATCGTTGGGTAGCCGGAGAGCGACCATGGGCCCTGCAGGACTTGACACCAGGATGGGACGTCGGTAGAGCCATTCGTTCCATTGCTCCGGCGACGACTTGGCAGGGAGCGCAAAAAGACATAGCATAACGCATACAGTTATCACAAAGCGCATTTTCAACCCCTCCCCACTCCAGGCTCTTCATTAAGTCTATGCGATGAAGAGCAATAACTCTCCAAGTAGTGAATGGAATGACTTGATAGAAAAGTTACATTAGACCCATAGAATAACATGGATCTGGGGATATATGGCAACTATCTATCCACATTCATTGACCTTGCGTTTGCAATTGCGGGGCGGGCCCGGGGAGGACCTGCTAAGGTCGCGATCATGGCATCGGCGCTTTTCGGCCCGATCGGTGGCAGTTCAGCGGGCAACGTGGTGACTACCGGCAGCTTCACCATACTTCTCATGAAGGAAACCGGGTACGACGCGAGGTTTGCCGGTGCGGTGGAGGCAGTCGCTTCGACCGGAGGGCAGATCATGCCCTCGATCATGAGTGCGGGGGCCTTCATCATGGCTGAGATCCTGGGCGTGCCGTACCTCTCCATCTGCCTGGCGGCGGCCATACCCGCTATCCTGTACTTCACAGCAGCCTACTTCATGGTAGACTTCGAGGCGCAAAAGACTGGGCTCAGGGGGCTTCCACGGTCGGCTGCCCGAGCTGCGCGCTGTGTTGAAGGAGGCCTACCTTTTCCTACCCGTGATTGTGCTTATATACATGCTAGTAGTGGCCCGTGTTTCTATCATCAGGGCGGGCCTTTACGGGATCATCACGTGCTACCTCGTCATCCTTGTGAACCCGGGGAACCGCATGGGGTTCCGCAAGGTGGTAGACGCCATGGTGGCCGGAGCCAGGGGCTGTCTCAACATCATCGGTACCTGTGCGGAAGCCGGCATTATCATCGGCGTCGTATGCCAGACTGGGCTCGGCATGAAGTTCGCTGCCATCCTGCTCACGTACGGCCGGGGCGTGCTTCCTGTCGCGCTCTTTTTGTCCATGATAGTTGCTATCATACTCGGGATGGGCATGCCCACGACTGCGGCGTACGCCATCGCGGCCTCAGTAATCGCGCCCGCTCTCACCAGGCCTCCGCTTTCGTTGCTGCCGATCCAGGCGCACAAGTTTGTTTTCTACTTCGCGTGTATCTGCTGCCATTGCCAAGGCGCGTCCAACGGAAGTCGGCACCATGGCCTTCAAACTGGGTATCGCGGCATTCATCGTCCCGTATATGTTCGTTTACGGGAAGTCCCTCCTGTTCGCGGGAGATCTCCAGAGGATCCTCCTGGCTGTTGCCACAGGACTTGTAGGGATATATGCGCTGGCATCGGCCATGGAGGGGTGGCTCGGAGGGAGGATCGGCATCGTGCCGAGGCTTCTCATGTTCGCTGCGGCACTGTCACTGATACGTCCGGGCTCGAGTACGGACCTGATAGGTATCGGCCTTATGCTGCTTGTCTATCTCATAAGCCACTTCGGTACCTTGAAGGAACGGATAAAGGCCTGGGGGAGTCATCAAGGGTAGATCTTGAACCAGGAGAGGGAGGGTCGGACGGGCCCTCCCTCAACCTGTTGGAAGGTATGCCGCTTCCATCTGGCGAAGTACAAAAGCAAAGAACTCACGGGAGGGAATGCGTTGGACGCCGGTACTCGGTTCAAGCAACTGTCGGAAGAAGCCTTCGACTGGTTCATGCAGGTCAGCCCCATGACTGCCACTTTTCTGGGCATTCACGATTACGACGGGGAACTCGGGGATATGTCTCCCGAGGCGATCGAAGGTAACATTTCGCGTGCCCACAGATACCTCGACGCGCTCGGGCGGATCGACCTGGCCGAGCTGGATAGAAGTGACCAGATAGACTATCTCCTCATCCGCAGCAACCTTGAATCGGAGCTGCTGGAGCTTGAGGGCGCCCGGGTGCACGAGACCAGGCCTTCCAATTATCCGGACGCATGCGTACATTCGATATATCTCCTGCTTGTGAGGGAATTCGCTCCACTCCCTGAACGGATGGCCAGCGCGCTCTCAAGGCTCCGTCAGGTTCCCGAGTATCTTGAACGGGCAAGGAGGAACATAAAGACACCGTCGGAGGTAAGTACCAGGATCGCCCTGGAATCTACCGCAGGAGGCGTCGCGTTCTTCAAGAACATGATACCGCTTTACGCAAGCCAGGTGCCTGCTTTAGAGACAGACCTTCTGAAAGCGAATGCGGACGCCATCTCAGCGCTTGAACGCTTCTCGGGTTTCCTGAAGGATATCCTGCCCGCAGCGCGAGGGGATTTCGCCCTGGGGTACCAACTGTTCAATCAGAAGATGAAGAAGACGCACTTTCTTCCCTATGACGCCGACGCTCTCCTGGCAAAGGGCCAGGAGCTCCTACGGGAGACGGAAGAGGAGCTGAAGGCGGCCGCCGCTGCGGTCTACCCGGGCAGAGACTGGCGCGAGGTGCTCGACGGGTTGAAAGAGCACCACCTCGAGGATCCCGCCGGGCTGCTTAATTGCTACAGGGCGGAAATCGGCAGGGTGAAGCAGTATGTGATCGATCATGACATCGTTGATATACCGGAAGGTGAGGAACTGCGGGTGGTGGAAACGCCCGAGTTTTTGAGGCACTTGATTCCCTACGCTGCGTACATGAAACCTGCTCCGTTTGAAAAAGAGCAGGCAGGGCAATTCCTGGTGACGCCTGTTGATCTTAGCGCGCCCAAAGAAGTCCAGATTGAGAAACTGAAGGGTCACAACAAGTACGGCATCCCCATAACAACGCTTCATGAAGCATACCCGGGCCATCACCTACAGCTGGTATGGGCGAACAGGGCGCCGACGCGGATCCGGAAGGCACAGGTGAGCACCCTGTTTGCGGAAGGATGGGCGTTTTACTGCGAGGAACTGATGGATCAGCTGGGGTACATAAACCAGCCCGAGACAAAACTCGCGCGGCTTGCCGACCAGCTGTGGAGAGCCGCGAGGGTGGTAATCGACGCGAGCCTGCACACGGGCAGGATGAGCTTTGACGAAGCGGTCAGTTTCCTCGTCAACCGGGCGCGGCTTGAGGAGAGTAACGCGGTGGCCGAAGTGAAGCGGTACACGGAATCCCCCACACAGCCCATGTCCTACCTGATAGGCAAGCTCGAGATCCTGGATATAGCTGCAGAGTATAAGAAAAGGGCAGGCGACCGCTTTAATCTGAAGCAGTTTCACAATCAGCTCCTGTCTCACGGTACGCTGCCGCCCGCGCTGATCAGGAAAGCGCTTTTTGAAGTATAAAAGGGAGCGAAGTAAAGGGGCATGCGAATGGAGCATGCCCATCACTTATGCTTCACTTGAGCATCATGGTGCTCGATACAGTGGACGGGTGAGGCACGTGGGCCCGCCCGTCGGGATTAAGGAAATCTGTTCCCCTTCATACTCGCAGACCTTGCACCCGTGTTCCTCGAGCAAACTCTTGGTTACAGGGTTACCGGCGTGGATCACCACTACTCTGGGGGCGATGGCCAGCACGTTCGAGCCGAGGGTATCAAATTCCTCCTCCGGAACCGGTACCATCCTGATGTTTCGTGCCTCAAGCAGCTCAACGAGCGAAAGGGGCATAAGGGGCGGGTAAACGACAGCCAGGTCCTTGTCTACCGGCGAGATCACGGACATGAGGTGCAGCACGTGGCCGCGCCCTTTGTAGTGCGGCATTGAAATCTGGATGACCTTTTCAGTCACGAAGCCCTCCATCACTGCAGAGAGCTGCCTGAACGCCTCGTGGTTGGTGCGGTAGGAGTGGCCCACGAGGAAGGTGTCAGAGTCAAGCCAAAGCGTGTCTCCACCGTCTATGGTCGCGTTGCCGTGTACGGAAAAGAGGATGGGTATCTCCATAGACGTTAGCTTCTTCGCAACGTATACCTCTTCGCCCTGACGCAGCGGGTTTCCCGACCTGCACATGATGGCACCGGCTGGAGTCATGATGGATGAATCGTGAACGAACAGCGGTTCCCGCTTTCCCGGATGGACCTCTTCTAGGTATTCCACCAGGACGCCTTCGCGCTGAAGGACGCTCACAAATTTGTCGTGCTCATCCTGTGCCCGGGCAAGATCCGGTCTTCCGGGATATCCCCACTTCGCGTATTCCTCCGGGTTTTCAAACTCAGATCCGGGTCTTCTTACAAGCACCCGTTTCAGCGGAGAGTACTCATCACTTACGCCATATCCAGGCATGTTCTCACCCCCCAGAGAGTGCTATTCGCCCGCATGACCAAGCTTTCCTGCTGAGGAGCAGAAAGTGCGTGCGGGACTGACAGGAGAAATGCGCCAGCGCGCCGAATAGAGGGAAGCATCAAACGGGCGGGTTAGGATGGGGGCGTCTTGGGTTGGAGCCTATGCCAGTAGTCATGGCAGCAGCACTGGTCGGACGAATCGTACTCATGGGAGCTGAAAGGGTGGTTGTCAAGAAACTGGGACGCGCATCGAGCGGTCCTGAAGCCACGTTGCTGTTTTTTGGTTTGGCCACTATCTTTCTGTTCCCGGTCGCGTTGTTTTACTCCCTCCGGGACGTCTCTTTCGTGCCCGTTATCCTGGCGGCAGGCGCCGTTTACAGCGTGGCGTTCGTGCTGTACGTAAGGGCGCTTGGCGAAGGTGATGTATCGCTGGTTACACCGCTTGCGGGATTGAGTGGGGTGTTCCTTCTGCTCATCTCCGTTCCAGTGCTTGGCGAACGCGTCACCCCGGCGAAGGTATCTGGCGTTCTTCTTGTGCTGCTCGGCTCTTCGCTGCTTGAGGCAAGAAAGGGCAAAGGGATTGTCCAAGCGCTCGCAGCCACTGTGAAAAACCCCGCCGCCCGGATGATGGTCGGGGCGACGCTGCTTATGGCTGTAGGCAGAACGATTGATAAGTGGGCTTCGGCTGACCTGCCTCCCGTCGTGTACGCGACGTTTCTCTATGCTACCATCTCGCTGGTTATCGCCTGTTACATCGCTCTACGGGGAAGATTCGGCGCGCTGTGGCAGCTGTTCCGGGAACGCCCCGGCGCTGCAATCACCAGCGGGCTTATCAACGCCTACTCATACGTACTACTACTCGTGGCGATGAAGGGAATAGAGGTGTCCGTAGCGGAACCTGCCACGTCGCTTTCACTTCCGCTGGCGGTAATCCTTGGCAGGCATTTCTTTCGTGAACAAGTGGGCAACAGGCTCTGGGCGTCACTAGTCATTGTAGCAGGTGTGTGGCTCTTGTTCTTCTGATGTCAGTCTCGAGCTCTCCTTGCCGTTTGGCTCAAAAGGCCTGTTTATAGAAACCCGCCCCTGAAAACCCACCCCCTTGTGGGGTGGGATGAAAGGGGCGTCGCCCGTTAGGGCGGCTCAATGAGATACCCAAACACTTGTTCTCGTGATATAATTTGCCATGGAACGGAAAACAAACCATTGCGTCTACAACATCAATTACCACATCGTATTTTGTCCTAAGTACCGTTATAGGGTGATACTGGGTAAAATCGAGGAAGTGATTAAAAGTAGCATTGAGGAAACCTGCGATTCTTACGGGTATACCCTGATTCAGATGGAAGCGATGCCGGATCACCTGCACGTCTTTCTTTCAGCCCCGCCAACCGTTGTTCCCACAGAAATTGTAAGATGCCTTAAAAGTATCTCTGCCAACAGAGTATTTA